>CAMNRM010000072.1 GCA_946553025.1 uncultured Clostridium sp. | reverse complement strand
AACGAGCGAACACAGAAACGTGTAGAAGAAGAAAAGCAAAAACTTTTAGAAGAACAAAAACAAAAACTTTTAGAAGAACAAAAACAAAAGCTTTTAGAAGAACGAAAACAATCGATATTGCAGATGGTATTGACTTTGCGTGAATATGGAATTAATAATGCCAAAATCAAAGAATCTTTAATTAACAATTATAAGCTTTCTTCGGAGGAAGCAGAAGAGTATTTATAAAATGTTCTAATGTATGAAATGTAAAAAATCAGAAAATATGTTTCGGCAATAAAAATGCACATAAGCCTGCAAAATCTCCTGTAGAGCTTATGTACTTTTCTTTCGATTTCTTTGCTTTCTTTTGTATATTATGTTTTTATCTTCTCGGAATAAATCCGCTTATCTTAGTGTGCCTTCTTTATCCTCCGCCGAATCAGCGCAAAGATTAATAATCCGCTGGCACCCATTAATGCCAAAAGGGGAGTGTAGCTGATGGAACCGTCCCCGGTCTTGGGTAAGAGTCCTAGAGGAACTAACACATCATCGATAATCTGCTGGAAGGGGTTATCGCTTAACGGTACGCCTTTATCATCGATATTTTCTGTAGGAGGATTTTCACCTCCGCCTAATGGTGTTAGTAACTCTGATGATATTCAGTATGATTGATGATGTAAATTTTGTCAGGTTTATTGCCAGTGAGCAGGACAAACTGCAAAAGATTTTTCCATTGCCGGAATTAATGCTATTGCGGTATTTGACTGAAAATAAGAGAATTATACTTTCGGAGATACAGGAGTTGATGTAGCTGCCTTTGACAGAGGCTCGAAAAAGTTGTAATAACCTTGTATTTGAATCAGTATAATGTGATTTTTCTGGATATTCACTGGAATTCATTGCAATTCCTTGCAGCTGCTAATAAGGCAATCTTCCATTCAAGCAAATGGAAATAAAAGGAAATTTTGAAATACTGGTGGATGTGCTTGTAAAATGGCACAGATCTGCTATAATTGGGGTATAAGAAAAGGAGATTTTGTACATGGCGGATAAAATCATTCAATGGCATCCGGGTTTTGCTGCAGCGATTGACCTGGAATTTGCGGCAAACCGGCAGGATTTAATTTACGAACGAGAATATAACCTGAATACCAAACCTCTGGTGATTGACCTTTTGGTGATAAAGAAAAAAGAAGAAGTTCAAATTGAAAATAAAATTGGAGCACAGTTTCGTAAATATAATCTTTTAGAATACAAATCACCGGATGACAGTCTGAATATTGATACGTTTTACAAAACTATTGCCTATGCCTGTTTATATAAATCTTATGGAAAAACGGTAGATGAAATTCCGGCAAATGAGATTACCATATCAATTATCAGGGACAGTAAGCCTTATGGTCTGTTTCATTATTTTGAGAATAATAAGATTAAAGTAACGAATCCTTATCTCGGTATTTATTATATTAAAAATGAAGTACCATTCCCGACCCAGATTATTGTTACAAAAGAATTAGATACAAAATATCATACATGGCTGAAATCCTTATCGGACAAATTAGGAAAACAGGAAATTAAAAGTTTACTGGAAAAGATTGAAGGCTTAAGTGAATCCTTCGACAGACGGCTTGCTGATTCTGTTCTGGAAGTAGCCATGCAGGCGAACAAAGAAATCGTAAAAAAGTTGAGAGGAGATGAGAGTATGTGCCAGGCATTATGGGAAATTATGGAACCAGAAATCAGTCAAATTGTAGATGAACGAACACAGAAACGTGTAGAAGAAGAAAAACAAAAACTTTTAGAAGAGCAAAAACAAAAACTTTTAGAAGAACAAAATCAATCTATACTACGGATAGTAGCGCGATTGCGCAAATTAGGAACTGAGGATGTCGAGATTAAAGAAATTTTGATGGAAGATTATAGGCTTTCCTCAGAAAAAGCAAATGCTTATATTTCTTAAGTACTAATGGGGGCGGAATTCTTAGGGGAACGACTTGCCGATTCTGCTCTGGAAAAAATATAAGCTTATTTATGATAGGTTCCAAATGTAGTTGGAGAGTCAAAAGTTCTCAGTTTTTATACTATATATCGCATCCATCTTAAATGCAAGCTACTATATATTGTGGCGATTTTAAGAACTTTTGACTGTTCAGCATAAGTATTCTAATCCGTCGGAATCTGTGTTATTCTTTACAGGAGAGATAACATTCCGGCATGTGTGCTTATTTTTTGTTTGGATAGCTTAAGCATAACATACTTTACTTTGGAATGTTATTTTTTTGTGATTTTAAATCAGTGAAGAACTTGTGACTCTACAGTTCTTTTTGAAAATAGAAGTATATCTATTTTAGCTTATAATCTTGAAACAATCATTTGCAAAAAAGTTTTAGTTATCTAGCATTTTTGCTATTTCAATTAAGTGTTTTGTAATCGGCAAATGCTGCGGACAACATTCTTCGCATTGCCCACAACAAATACAATCCGAAGCCTTTCCAAATGTCTGCGTTCGACGGATATAGCTCTTTCTTGCCATAGAAAGTTGTCCTTCTCCAAATTGACTAATTCGGTTCAATAATTTAAAATAATCTGGAATCGCTATATTTTTCGGACATTTATTCATACAATAACGACAGAACGTACAGTCAACCTTTTCTTTTGAATGAATTTTCATAATATGATCGCTTTCGCTCCAGTCAATAAAGCCATACCTCAGATTGGCCTTTTGTTCTTTATCCAAGGAAATGGATAGGGGCTGGCCAGGAATTGGTGCGTATTAATCCTGTGCGTGGCTGTTCTTTAAATGCCGCTTGTAAACTCTGAAAAATACGTAATTTAAGTTCATTTGGATCGTTTCAAGAAGTAACTAATCGATTATCCTTAGCTTTTTCTATAAAGGACAATAATTTATCCTTTAAGTTTTTATCACTATCAGTCTTATTGGCGGGAATGGATTCAATATCTTTTTTTATAAAAACTAAAACAGATATTCCCTTTTGCTTGGCATAATTATATTCTTGTCCATACCTGAAGGAAAGCAGCCACACTCTAAAATAGCTTCCATGACTTTCTTGCGTTCGTCTTTCAAATTTGCGTAAGTTGAACTGATAAAAACTTCGGAACGTTTTTCCATAATGTTTTCTCCTTTTATAAGATGTTGAAGCAGTGGATTTTTTGTTAGCCGAACTTTATGAGGGCAGTAAATTATTTTCGATTACTATAAAATTAGCTAAGTTAGGAGCACGCCTTTTGTGATTTTAAATTAACTAAATATTTCAATTTACTTTTATCCTATTATATAAATCAAAACCATCTAAAATTTCTTTACTTATATTTTCAGGTATTATACCACTTTTTAAAAGTATAAAAAGCATGATAATGATAATAATCATAACAATATTTATATGATTTTCAATCCAATGTATGCAACGCCATATAAAAGTTTCTTTTACAACAAATCGAGTTAATGTATCATCCTGAGAAACACCACGAAGAGTTTGAACAATTTCTTCCCAATTATTTTTATCTAAATTATTACGTGCAATATAATCAAAAAAGGCATCCGTATATTTGCATCTTTTAAAATGTATAATTCTAGAAATTGATGCTTTTAATCCCTTACGTTCGGTATACTTTATGTTTTCTAAAAGATCCATTCTCATACCGCGAATATTTTCATCTAAAGGGTTATTCGATGGGGTTTCTAAATAATGAAAAGATAATGTAGCTAATGCGTCTGCTTTTGTTGTTATCCCTCTCTCTCCTCCTACATGTACTTTAATTGCTTTTTGTGTTGGGTTACTTAATCCTATTAGAAGTGCACCCTCCCAATTAGGATCTATATTAGTGCTTACATGACCAAAACCATCAGATATTCTTGATACTCTTGATACTACATAACCAGCAATATTTGGTGGAACAGAAATATATTCGTTACTTATAACTAAAGCTGTATCTTTTGGTTTCACATATACATAATATCTAGTAATATTTCCCTTCTCACGATATACTGTTTCAAGCATTCCTAGTTTAGATGACATAGCTATAATAGTAGGTGTTATATCATAAGAAGCGGCTTTAAGATCATAATCTTTATTAAAAGGAATTATTTTAAGACCATTTTCTCTTTGATTTTCATTAATAATATCTTGTCTTCCAAGTTGTCCCATTATATTTTAACCCCTTTCTCTTTTTGGTTATAATCATCATTAAGATAAAATGGAAGTGTAGATAAATCACATTTTTTGATATCCTGCAAAAATTGATTATATGTATATCCATTTTCAAAATATGAAATGTTTTTTATGTCATAAAAGTCTTTTTGACTAGCAATTAATTTAGGTATTTGATAAGAAAGAGATGATGCTGTTTCATGACTGATTTCTGGACTAAGATTTAAATTTATATATCCATTGTTTTCAATGTATTCTCCAGATGGAATACTTGCACCTAATTTTATTAATTCTGAAATTGAATCCATATTATAATAATAAACCAAGCTACTCACAGAAACATATTTAATTAATGATTTATGTTCTAGCAACCAGTTCGTAGTTTCTTTGATAGTATCAAAAGTTTCTCCTGCATATAGGAGTAAATTAAACTTAACCCAAATATCGTTTTCTTTACATGCAAGTAAAAGATTCTCTGCCATTTCAAGGTATTTTTCTGGATAAACGGTTTTGTGCATATTTAATAATTGTTGTTTACTTGCACTTTCTAATCCTATATCTAATACTTTTAAGCCAGATTCTTTTAATTGATTTAACATACTTATAGGAACTGTTTCAACACGTGTAGTACATCTCCAGAAATTACAATTTGTTCTATTATTCATAAGTTTATATAAATTATTTATCCATTCTTTTTCAAATATAAAATGTGGTGCTTGAAAATATATTGAATAATGATCATATAACTGATCAAGAATTTCCAGTTCATGAGATACTAATTTAATAGATTTGTTTGCTATTCGTTTAAAGTTTTTATCAGCACAAAATTGACATCCAGAACCGCATCCTCTAGAAATCTCTATACAGGGCTGATATTTTTGATAGTTAAATAAAAGATTATAGTCAAAAAAATCAAAACATTTTTTATTCCCTTCTTCAATATTGTAATAATCAACTAAATCGAAATATTTTGCAAGTTTTTTTTCGCCAAATCCCTCGATTATTTTATCAATGTAAATTAATTTTTCCTTTATCCAATCACAATGATTATCAACAACCCATCTTCCCCCAACAATTATTTTTTTCCATATCTAAGTTTTGCTATTCGACAAAATTCTTTACACCATGATACAGAATAATAACTAGGTATTGAAAGGAGAAAATAATCACAATCATTATATATATTGATTCCGGAAGATTCTATTAACTTAAAAATACCTTCAGCCGAATACTGTTCTCCTTGGAACATAGTTATGTCTAAATTACCATAATGTTTTAAAATTGTAACTAAACCTAATAATCCATAGTTTAAATATTTGATTTTTTCTCGTATTAAATTATTGACTTTTTTTGAGTATGTTTGTCCTGCTGAAATAGCAATTATTTTTTTCATTTGGCAGATACTTCCTTATCAATACAATATAATTCTATTTGAATTCCATATACATTTTACTAGACATAGCACAATTACTTTTTTGGTATTTTTTACTATTACATAAATCTATATTACCTAAAATTTCATTGAAGTATATTTGGCATATTTCTATATTAGGATAGATCTTCAGTGGTTTTATACAATTTAACTCAAGTGTCCAATTTCCGTCAAATCCAGCTTCTCCTAATCCAGCAGTAATATGTATAAATAATCCTAATCGAGCAACTGAAGATCTCCCTTCTAATATAGGAATATATTTATACGTATATGTTTTTTCAACTGTTGATCCTAAATATAATTGATTAGGATATAATATGAAGCCTTCATTAGGTATAATGATTTCAGATATAGGATTATCTTTTTTCATATCCAAAATATTATTATCATATACAAGAAGCTTTTTATCAAGTGTTAAGTTATAACTATTTGAGTTTAGTTTGTCCATGTCAAATGGAGTAATTATTATTGCTTTTCCAAGTTCTTCTTTTATTTTACTTCCTGATAATATCATTAATTATCACCCTTTTTCATTATTATAGTTAATAAAATAATTCCTTATTTATTTTTTGCTTTTGAATAAGATAAGAAATTATTTTTTTGACATTTTCTTCAAGATTATTATTGTTGTTTATTTGTAAAACTTCAATTTCTCTTTTTTGCAATTCTAATATTCCTTTTTTCATATATTGGATTTCATTATATGATTGATTCCCTTTTTCAAATCTTGTACGAATATCACGTGTTGAGAGTCTTTTTTGCAAAACAGCTTCATCTGCAAAAATAGCTATCTGTAAATCAGGCTTTATAATTTCTGAATTTAAGGCAAGTATAAAGGAGGTATCAACATCATCCATCCTTTGTAAAATTAAAGAAGATAAAATATATCTATCTGTAATAACTATTTTTCCTTTGTTTAATTCTGGAAGAATTTCAGTCAATATATGCTCATATCTATCAGCCGCAATTAAACAAGCTAAAGTTTTTCCTGAATAAAATTCGGAAAAATTTCTGGTTGAAGTTCCTAATTCGCTATCCGATGGTTCTCTTGTTACATATACTTCAAATTGTTTCAATTCCATTTTAGCTTTAATTTCTTCTACAAGTGTCGATTTTCCAGAGCCATTGGGTCCATCTATAGCCACGAAAAAACCTTTAGTATGATGATGTTTAAACATGATACTCCTTCATTTTCTTATATTTTTGCTACTATTTTCTCGTTTGTGGCGTGTTCGTTCCAACCACCACTCGTAGCCTTTTTTTCCACATTCTTTACCAATTTTATCTCGTAACGTAGCAGTTTTGTCATTCAAGTCTGTCACTCTTCTATAATAAAATTCTTTGATTTTTTTTAATTCATATTTTTGTTTTTTGATTTGTTTTCTATAATTGTTCAATTTTAAATTATTTCCGTATAAAATTTTATTAATGTCAAAACAAGATTGTTTTATTTTTTTATACTCATTATATACAATATCTGCTGCAATCATAGAACGAAAATGCAAATGAGTATAATATTGAAATTTTGAAATTTCACAATTCCTTTGTGCATAATAATTTAAGTTTTTTTGTAAATTGTTAGAGATTTTTAATATTCTTTCACAAGATTCCATCCAAGATAAGTCGATTTCTTGGTTTGCTTTTGCTAAAGTTTCTGCAATTAATTTTTTGTTGTCCTCTACAACTTTAATAATTTCTTTATCAGTTTTATCAATTTGAAAATTCAAATCTTCTCTTGAAATACAATTATTTATATTTTGAGAAACCGGCAAATTTACAACATTATTTGATGCAGGAATTTCTGTGTTACTATCTTTCTGCTCTTTTTTAAATAATGTAATTATCAGCACAAACAAAAAAATTAAAATAAAAATTTTAAATAAACTATTGAGATTTGGATTACCTATAAATTCTACGGACTTATACCATTCATATATATTAAATATTTCATTCCATGCTTCAATTGTTGTTTTTTTCAATTATCATTACCTCCAAAAAATACTTTACATATGGAATGTATAAAGTCACTTTCTTCTTTAAAAAAATCGATTTGAAACTTTATCAAATTTATATAATATTTCATATCCTCTTCTGTCGCCTTTTCTTTTTTGTATTTATTACTTATACAAGAACATAATATTTGAATATCTTTTAACAGTAGTTCTTTATTTTTGTTTTTTTCTTGAATTTGTCCATATACAGCATTAAATTTAAGAGATTCTTCTTTTAGATTTTCTTGAAATTTTTTCAAATCATTTTCTTGGGCTTGGCGTTTTAATTCAAAATTCGTTTTTAATTCTATTATTTTTTTTCTTTCCTCACTTTCTATTTCTTTATACCGTATATTTTTATACTCTTCAATTTTTGAAAGGGCCGTTTCTTTTTGAATATTTAATTCAGCTAATTTTGTTGTTTTATAAACCTCAAGCTTTTTCATTTCTTTACTGTAATTAGCCTTTAATTCCAGCTTTTTATTGTCAGATTGCATTTGAAAACAATCATTTATTATTTTACATTTTTTGTTAAATTGAACTTTATCTATTTTTTGCTGCCTAAATGCCATTATTATATTTGCAAAATCAGCAATAGCACTTGGTAAAACAGAAAGATTTAATTCTGGTATTTTAGTAGAAACAGTATTTAAATAATTGGAAAAATCAAGAAGTTCTGTTGATGGCAAGTTTTCTGGAAAAGCTGTAGTAATTTCATCCATAACCTTTTTCTCCTTTATTATTCGTAATCTTTGATACAATTTGATTCAACCAACTAGATTTTTTAATGTAATTCATAGTAATTTGCTTTATAATAAAGCTACGTAAAAATGGCTTTGGAAAAAATAATTTTCTCACAAAGCCATATACATTCATTTTTTATTAGTGCGCCTTCTTTACCCTCCGCCGAATCAGCGCAAAGATTAATAATCCGCTGGCACCCATTAACGCTAAAAGTGGAGCATAGCTGATAGAACCGTCGCCTGTCTTCGGTAAGAGTCCTAGAGGAACTAACACATCATCGATAATCTGCTGGAAGGGGTTATCACTTAACGGTACGCCTTCATCATCGATATTTTCCAGAGGGGGATTTTCTCCCTGACCTAATGGTGTTCCTTCATCGTCAATCGGGGTTCCGCCGCCTGGGGTTCCCGGGCCTCCTCGGTCGGGGGTTCTGTCCCTTCCCGGGCCTCCGCCTCCTGGGTTGTTGCCGCCGGGATTATTTCCTCCTGGGGGATTATCAGGTTCAGGACCATCAGGCTCTCTATACTTGGATGATGTATTTACATCGTATACCCATCCGCTGATATTTGCTTCTTCGTCATCTACCCACAGAGGAAGAGTAACTAAGAAGGAAAACATTTGAGCATTGTCACCAAATGATTTTACTTCCTCCTTATTAGGTGTCCACACCATATAAAGTCCCATGGACAAATCGGTAAAGCTGTATTTGCCATCCTTGGTGCGCCCTTCGGTCAGAGGGGTGATATTTTTATCGGTTGCATATTTTTTCAGGGCCTCGGTTTCCTCTTGAATATCCCCTGCTTTATCTAAGTCAAGAACTACTCCGGAATCGGCAAAGGCTTCGGTCATCACATACTTACTTTGACTGCTGTCCCATTTGCCTACCTGATAAAGTCGAAGCGTTACCACTTTATCTGTGGCAACTTCGGTTGTATTTCCGGTGTTTCTGACGATAGTAATATTTAATGACATGGGGCGATCCATATCGATATTTGCATCTTCACTGACGGTTACGTTTGTGTCTGCAGCAAATGCGGCCTGGCACAAACTAAAGACGGTCAGTAACATTGCCGCCAGGAAAGCCGCCATCCTGTTTAACTTAGTTTTCCTTTTCATGGCTACCTTCTTTCTTCTCCGTTCTGCTGCTTTCAGAGTCTTTTTTGCCGGAATCTTTTTTGCCGGGTTTTCCTGATTTTTCTGATTTCTTGCCCGGAAGTAAAAGTCCTGCGCCAATCGCTGCCCCAAATGCCGCAACTCCAAACCAAATCCACTGTTTCGTCGTGAATCCATTGCCCTGCTCTTCCTTGGGTACATCCGAGTTTTCCGGGGCTGGCTTGGTTTCTACATCTGCATCGTAGTTGCCGTCATAAGGAATACGGGTTCCGCGAATCAGCATCCGGTGACTGTTAATGCCATAAGGAGTGCAGGTCACTAAGGTTACATAGTCCTCGCCCTGGGTGATGGATAAGCCGTCCACCTCTTCGGGAAGGACAATTTCAATCTGGTCAATCTGATATTCCAGGATTTCTCCTAAAACCTTGATGTAAAAGGTATCTCCCTCTTCTAAGCGGTCCAGGTCAGTGAAAAGCTTTGCGGAAGGAAGTCCGCGGTGTCCGGTAAGAATTGCGTGGGTGCTTTCTCCGCCGATGGGGAGGGAAGAACCCAGGTAATGACCGGAGGCTACCTGGAGGACAGACTCGTCTGTGCCGTGGTAGATGGGGAGGTTGATTTTTACTACGGGGATTTTGATGGCACCGATGATGCCGTTGCCGCCAATGTTTAATAACTCGTTATAGGGGCTGTCATCCCGTTCGCCTTCTGTTGTTGCGGCTGCACTCAGATTATGAAAACTTGCAAGGTATTCATTGTAGGCGGCTGCCGCTTCCAGTTCTTTGGTATAATCCTCGGGAGCCATTTCCGTAACGGTGTTGTCGTAGGAGGCAATGGCCCGGGAGGAATGCAGTTCATTGATGTAATCGCTGACTGTAGGGTAGAGAAGGACAGAAAGACCAGTGAGGAAAATCAATCCGATGAAAATGTTAATGATGATGCGTTTCATGGGGGCTTTCTGTCCTTTCTATGGTTTGTTGGGTTAGTTGCATGTCTAATGTTTAGGTTTTTATTTTGTCAGTAATCTAGTCGTTGTTGGTTTGTGTTATTTCTTAATATGTTTTGTTAGAATGATTATGCTCTTTTTCTTCTAACAACGAAGAATACTGCACCTGCCATTAAGATGATACCTGCTGCGTAGAAGATGGTTGTACCGATGCCACCGGTGGAGGGAAGAAGAGCGCCTGCATTATTAATTACGCCAGCTAAAATAACTGCTACTTCAGCATTAAAATCTGGTGCTTTATCAGGATCATTTGCATCAGTTTCAAACTTCGTTGTTGTTACTGTTACTTTGCCATCTGCATCTTTCTTATATTCTATCGTATATTTCGTACTATATTTTGTTGCAATTATTGGCTTAAGTTTTACAGGACTTGTTAATAAATTATAGCCATTTGGAGCTTTTACTTCAGTTAATGTATATTCTTTAGAATCATTCTCTGCAAAACCTTTGATACCTTTAATAATAATCTGTCCAGAAGCAGGAGATACTACTTCTGTAGCGTTCTCATCAACATTTGCACTAACATATTCGTATATACCGCTTCCTGCTACTGTTTCTTTAAGTTGAACATTCACGCCATCCCCATTAGTTACAGTAAATGTTGCTCCAGCTAAAGATTTACCTTCTGCATCAGTCTTTTTGATTGCTAAAGCATAAGTGTAAACAGTTGTTTCTTTTTCCTCTTTCCATTTTTCAGGGTCAGGATTTTTTGGTTTATCTGGATTTTCAGGGTCCCATGTATCATGCTGATAGGTAGCATAGTTCTTATTTCCATTTTCTGCGATTGTAGCTTTATCGTTAACTTTAACCTGATAACGGATAATAAGTTTATCTGAAGAATTGGCATTTGTTAAAAATGTAGCTTCATTTGTTTCTTTGTTAAATGTAGACCATGGAATTGTAATGTTAAAACGACTGCCTCCCTCTAATCTAGTTCCATCTTGAAGCAGAAGTGGTTCAGTATCACTATCTTCTACTACCTCACCACCAGTATAAGTAATTTTATTTGTAGGAGCAACAGAATTAACATAAATTTCTATAGGAGTTACTACTTTTTTATTATTTTCATTAGTAACAGTCACATAGGATAAACCTTTTTGTAGAGTATCTTGAATATAATAATTTGCAATTGATTTTGCTCCATCATAATTAGTTGTATCAACGACTACCTCATAAGTTACAGTGTCAGTATAATTAGCAGTATCTACTTCTTTTTTCTCTGCTTCAGACACCTCTGCGTTTAATTTGTCATTAGGAATAATTTTCTTGGTAAAAACACCAGGACCCTTCTGATTCTTATCAATAATATTAGCACTAGGAGTTGTAGAAGTTATACTTACAACAGCGCCATTTCCACATTTTATAAAATAATAACCATATGGTAAGTTGTTAAATGTATGGGACATATCGCTATCAACTGCTGATTCCCATTCCCATTCCGTATAATGAATAAACAGTCCTGGTTTATCGTTATATAATCCTTGAAGATACTTAGTTATCTCTTTTTCCTTATCTTTACCCTTTAATTCATCTTGCAATTCTACACTATAAAGGCCGTCACTATTTGGAGTGTCATTAAATTTAAAAGGATTACTAATAGTAACAGTTTTTTCTTCCTCTTCGAACGTATAAACATAGCTTTTTATGGCGTTTTTTTGTGTTTCTGTTGCATAATATGCAATCAAGCTGGAATTTCCTTCGGGACGAGTTGCTGTAAATAATTGATAAACTCCATACTTTTCTCCCTTTATTGCATTAGAAATAGTAATACTTCCACTTCCTGTTGGAACAGTGGGTGTATCAGTTCCATCTGCAAAACTCGGTACCGCCATAGCCAATACCATAACTACAGCTAACAACATACTTAATAATTTCTTCATCTTTTTCATAATAGTCTTCCTTTCTTTTTTATTTGTTAATTATGTTTTTTCAAGCACACAATAACCTGTGTTCCCTTTCGGGATGTTTGGACTTTCGTCCGGGTAAAACAAATTACTTCTAACTGCTCATTCTACATCCAAATATCCTTTTCGGATGTCCTTTCATACTCTTTTTCCCTCCGCCTCCCTTCATTTGTTTTCAGCTGTGTACAAATTACTCTGTACAACGTCTGCGGTTCTTTATGTACACCTGCGGAACCGGGTGTCCCTGCTCCGCAGGTATGCATTACATTAGTTAAGTGTGTCAATAATCATCTGGGTCAAAACCTCTGGTGTCTTCTCTTTGTACAGTAGCTGCTTTCCTGTTTCTCCGTTCGCCGTAGAACTGGATTTCCATACCTGCCATTAACAAGGCTAACAGCAGTAACATCCATCCCAAACGGCTCATCATCAGAAGCCCAGGGCCACCGGTGTCTGGGAGAACTACTCCCGGTTTGTTAGTACAGGTTACATTAACTGTATTACCATCAGAAGCAATATCAGAAATTTCCACCACATTACCGTCTGGTTTTTCCTTTCCATTAACACTAAATTTCACATAATAGCCTGCTGCATTATTTTCTGTAATTTTGACCGTGCTTCTAATTGGAACAGGAATTATGACTTTCTCATTATGTTTTAAGTTAAATGAAACATCAATACTACCATCGTCATTCAACTTAACAAATTGAAAGCTATCTAAACTATTGCCTTCTGTGCTATACCATAGGTTTGAAATGTTTGAATCCGGTAATGTAAAAGATTCTGTCCCACCAGTTGAAGTCGTTGGTTTAATATTAGCAGTAAATGAAAATTCAAAATTTTTATTACCGCCGTCTTCAACATCTTTAGTTATTTTTAATTTTACTATTTTGCGATTTGTAAATTTTATAAAGTCATCTTTCCCAACTTTAGAAAATTCTATAAAATCATCTTCCCCAACTTTAGGATTACTCTTCCAAACATCTCCCACCTCTGCTCTTAGTTTTCCATTTGAATCTTTGCTTATTATAACTTCTGCAATATAAGTTGATGTATCATAGATAAAATTACCATTGCCTGGTTTTTCTTTTATCTCATAGTATAAAGAGCAAGGCATAGACAATTCATGAAAATCATTTACATTGTATTCCAAAATAAAATCTTGTTTCTTGGGATTATTATCTTTATCTACATTAATTTTAATAGGCATACTAGGTAATCCAATATTTTCTGGCTCATATTCATAGGCATTTATATTGTCATCATTACCTTTTTCAACTTTTATCTGTTTAACCTCAAAATCAAAAATTTCATTTCCATTTCCAAGATCAATACATTCTTTGGTAATTGGTACATTTACAAGAAACTTATCCTCAAAAGTATTGGTAATTGTAAATCCTTGGTTTTCATCACCAGTAACTGTAGCTTTATACCATCCGCTTGAATTATATAACCATTCGCCATCTACTTCTTTAACTTTTGTATAAGTAACCTTTTTCCAGTTTCCATTTTTCTTTACATAAAGAGGCAATTCCCAAGTAAACTTCCATTCATTCTCAGCCGTTAGTTTGATTCTACCACTTTCATTTTTGTTTTTTTCATTTATCGGTACTACTTCTTCCTCCTCTCCATCTAACTGTCTATAAAGCTGGACTTCAATTTCCTTTGGTCTTTTACCTGTTCCATCACCATCATTTTCCCATGTTTTTTCAACAGGAATTTTTATAGAACTTACATTAGTAATTGTAAATGTTTTTGTGGTTCCATTTGAACTGTTATCATATCTAGCAAGATAATCAACAACTTTTGTATCTTCTTTGATTCGATACTCAAATGGTTCTCCATTTTTTTTGAATTTAATAAGATCTGTCCATTCATAAGTCCAATTATTGGATGAATCTAATGTCATTGGAGAACCATAAGCTTCATACTTATCATCCCACTTATCTGAATTTCCAGGATTTTCTTTACTGCGGTATAATTGAACTTTTATTGAAGGATGAGTATTTGTGGGCTCATTATCCTTCCATTCTTTTTTTACAATTACTTTTGTTGTAGCTGTTCCAGGAGTAGGCTTTGGTCTGGCATTTGGAAGCGTAAATGACATATAACAACAAGAACCCGTACCACCACGTTCCATAAAGAATACGGTCATTGTATGATTGGTATTTAACCCATTATCATTCTTTAACTGCGTTTTATTTCTCTCCATCCAATCACGCATGTCTACATACGCGCCTCTTGCATTGTGGATACCACCAAGATCTACATCTTTTACTAATACCCCATCAATATATAACCAGAAATCATCGTCGCCTCGGAAATAATAATCCATTGGACCAGTATAATCTCCAACTGTAAAGTTAAAGTCATATCGCATCCCAAAGTACCAGTTATGTTTTACTGTATTTTGAACCATTCCGTCACTAGAAGATTTTAGTGAGGCAAGAGGATATAATGGATCATCACCAGTTTGTTCATCATTTGGGTTAAAACCATAATCTACGCCAAACATTGGATCCATTGTTTCTCCTGATATACCATAGTTAAGATTATCTAATGGCCAGAATAAATTTGAGAATAGCTGAGTCTTACCCTTTGAATAGGATCGTTTTATTTCGCTTAAATTGGAAAGTACTGGCGTAGCATTGCCTTTTTTATAAACATTTTCTAAAACATACGTATCTCCTGTACGCTGGAACCCCAATTCATAATCTGTGAGATATTTTTTTGCGTAATAATCAACAGTTTTATTAGGATTAGAATCGGACTCATAACAATTTTCTGTTGTTATAATATCATCAGGATAAAAAAGCCCAGGATCAAATACTCCAGTTTTAAGCTTTATTTCATAGCTAATATCTTCCTCTGAATCCCCTGTAGAAACTTCTGTTAACTCTTCAGGTGCAATAAGTCCTTTTGCAACTAAACGGGTCCCTCCTCTAAGAAAATCTCGATGATAATGATATATATGGGCAATATCCTTTGGAGTCGCACTTGCGTTCCCAGGCTCCCTCTTACTCTCGTCACCGCCTTCAGAATAGGCAGAAATACCTACGCCAATTCGCTCATTTCCAAACTTTTCTGTATCATGTTTTAAATTTCCATCATCATCCATCCATAATTTCAAATTATTAATACCAACATTATTAGTACGATATCCAACTTTAGAATAATCAGGAGATGTTGTAAATATACCGTCACCATTCTTTGTATAATCACTTCTCCATGGTTTATCTACGTTCTGTTGACCTTTAGCTTTTATAGAAACATTATAATCATGGAAACTAACCTCTCCTTTTACTTCTATTGCTTTTGTAGGTTCATAATAAATCCTTATTTTGTTTCCACTTGTATTGAGATAAATTTCTTCATCTATATCTTCCAATATTGGATTCCCAGTGTCATCTTTTACTACATTTCCATTTTCATCCTTTTTTTCTTCCTTGCCTGTTTTTATTTCACTCCAATCACCTTTTTCGCCTTTTTCATTTTCTTTATTCGGATCCCATATACTTACACCAACAACTTTATAATTTCCACCAGAGGATACTTTACTAAATTCCTGAATAAGATTACTATATTTATAACCTGTTCTTCTTTTTAAATCCATATGATCTGGGGCATATAATTCTTTTGTTTCTTGGTCATAAGTATTAGTTTCTCGGTTTAATCCTTGAAGTAATTTATCTCCTTTTTTTCTCGATATAGACTCGTCTTCTGCATATCGAATTAGCCATTCTCCAGAGTCAATCTGTTCAGTTTTTATTATTTGATTGCTTCCACCTATTTCTTTATAATATACTTTTCCATCATCCCCTGTTTTTTTCTCTACAGGTATTACTGTTCTTGTGCCATCCTTCCAACGAACACCTTCAAGTTTGAATTTATTAAAGGTTGCCCAATGTTGTATTTCAAGTGGAATTGTTTCTAAATCTCCATTTCCATCTATTTGAACTACAATATAAATCGAGAAATGATCTGTATCCATCACAACATCGCCATTATCCTGCACTTCGCTCTTCATCTCATTGGCGATTACTGCATCTTCATCCAGATGGAGCACTTTGATATTCTCGTTGGCTTCTGCGGTTTCCTCAGTCCCTGTCGATTCTTCTTTCTCTTCGTCCTCCTCCTTCTTCTCTTCATCCATTCCAGCAGCTTCCTCACTTCCTTCTGCCTTCACTTCTTCAAATTCTTTGGTTTCAGTTTCAGCCTCTGCCTCGTTTTCAGCAACTGCCTCCACCTTCTCTTCTTCATCATCCCTAACTCCAAACAGTGACATGACCTTCCTTACAGCCTTCTTCACAATCGACTGTTCCTCAGCCTTCTCCTGCTCAGCTTCTTTCTTCTCTTCGGGATTCTCCAGTTCAACATTCTTAAATCTCACCTGCACATCGCCTTCAGGTTCGGTTTCTTCACCATCGGCAATCAGCTTGATATCTAATGCCTTATACTGATTAATCTCTGTTCCTTCTTCTGCCTTCTTCTGTAGAGCCTCATCAACCTTCTCCTGCTGTTCCTGAGTAACTTCAGATACCTTCAGTGAAAGTTCCTCAGCCCTCGGGAAGGAACTTGCCGGGCCACTCATGATAATCTCACTGTCGCCAATCTTTCCGGTCAGTTCGATTTCTCCGGTTTCCTGCTTTACTACCACCTTAAATGCCTGCGTAGTATGGAAGGTTCTGTTCTTAATCTCATAGGATGCCTTCACCCGTCCATAATAGGTTCCCGGAAGGTTATTGCGGCTTACTAGAAAATCACATTTTAAAGAAGTTCCATAATTATCATCATCCGTCACCGGAACAGCTTTGAACTTATTCAGCTTCAGCCCAAAGGTTTCCACTTCACATTTCAGCTTCTTAATCACTGCCGGATCTTTCTTCCCCAGTGGTCGGCTGCCGTTTTCTTCATCCCAGCCAACTAAGATTTCGGAAGCACTTGCCCGTCTTGCTTCAGATGCGCTTGCGTCATCGTCTTCATGTTTTTCCAGTTCTTCTTCTACGGCTTCATCCAGGATTTCCCGCATCTGACCTAAGTCGAATTCGAGAAGCATTTCATCTTCCTTACCAACTTCAACCCAGCCCTTTTCTCCGCCGGTGGTTACGGTAAGAAGGTTTAAAGCGTCTACAGCATACTCGAAAACTTCTTCTTTTCTGTGCTTTTCTTCTTTCCCGTCCTTATTTTCCTGCATCCACTCAAAGACGAACTTGATATCCTGGTCTTTCATCCCTTCAATTTCCGGATCAATGGTGTAATAAAAATTAATATATGCTGTTTTACCCGGTAGGATTTCCAGTTCGCTCAGACGATCAGGTTCTTCTTCTTTTTCTTCCTCGTCTGTTTCTTCTTCATCCTCTTTGCTTGTTTCATCTTCAACAGCTGCACTGCCTTCTTCGACCGTTTCTTCCACTTCACTCTCTGCAATTTCCATGCCAATATTTTCATCCCCACGCATTTCGGGTTCGCTTTCTGTGGGATGTTTATGTCAAAAAAAGCACTTTTTTTAAAGAAATTTTTCTTTGAAATTACTGCATTTTTCGTGGGATAAGTCGATGAAAAAATTGACTCATTTTTCATGATTTTGCTGCAAATAGAAGTCCCAAAATCCTAAAATTAAAAACCCCAAAATCCATAAAAAGAGATAGCAGAAATTGTGTTCATTTTATGTGTTTAAAGATTGTTTTTAGTGGTTATTTAAAAATCATTTTAGAAACATTTGGAAAGGATTATGGAAGCATATTTTTAAATGCCTGTAAAAGTTATTGAAAAATAATTTTCAGAGTTTTTATTTTGCTCTCTTTTTTTATTTGACTTTTTCTGCTTTTTTACCTATTACCTTTTACTTTTATGTTAAAACAAAGAAAATTTTAGATAAACCCAGAAAATTCGCGACTAAAATATGCGCAGAGGACGGGACAGGGTGTCGATATTATTTTTTAGGAAATGATTTTTTCCGGAAAATCCTATCCATAGTATTATGCATATAATGAAGCAGTAACTCTAATGATATTCAGTGTGATTGATGATGTAAATTTTGTCAGGTTTATTGCCAGTGAGCAGGACAAACGGCAAAAGATTTTTCTGGATATTCACTGGAATTCATTGCAACTGCTAATAGGGCAATCTTTTATTTAAATAAATGGAAATAAAAGGAAATCTTGAGAAGCTGGTAGATGTGCTTGTAAAATAGCACAGATATGCTATAATTGGGGTATAAGAAAAGGAGATTTTATACATGGCAGATAAAATCATTCAATGGCATCCGGGATTTGCCGCTGCGATCGACCTGGAACTTTCAGCCTATCGCCAGGATTTAATTTACGAAAGAGAATACAACCTGAATACTAAGCCTCTGGAGATTGACCTTTTAGTGATTAAGAAAAATGAAAAAGTTCAAATTGATAATGAAATCGGAGCACAGTTTCTGGGGCATAATATTTTAGAATATAAATCACCGGATGACAGTCTGGATATTGACACTTTTTATAAAACTTCAGCCTATGCCAGTTTATATAAGGCTTATGGAAAAACGGTAGATGAAATCAAGGCCAGTGATATTACGGTATCCATAATCAGGAACCGAAAGCCTTATGGTTTGTTTCGTTATTTTACAGAAAACGAATATAGGGTAACAAATCCTTATCCAGGTATCTATTATATCAAGAGCGGCGTATTGTTTCCGACGCAGATTATTGTTACAAGAGAACTGGATACGAAGCATCATACATGGTTAAAATCCTTGTCGGACAAATTGGAAAAACATGAAATTAAACAATTGCTGGAAAAGATTGAAGGGTTAAGTGAATCCTTTGATAAACGGCTTGCCGATTCTATTCTGGAAGTAGCCATCCGGGCTAATAAGGAAACTGTAGAAGAATTGATAGGAGATGAGAGTATGTGTCAGGCGCTATGGGAAATTATGGAACCGGAAATTAATAAGTTTGTAAATGAGCGGACACAGATTTTAGAAGAGCAAAATCAGAAGCTTTTGGAAGAACAAAATCAATCTATATTACGGATAGTAGCACGATTGCACAAATTAGGAACTGAGGATGTCGAGATTAAAGAAATTTTGATGGAAGATTATAACCTTTCTGAGGAAGATGCCGAAAACTTTATGAAGAATGTTCCAAAACATAAAAGCTAAACATTGGAAGTTTGCTGGAAAAGATTGAAGGGCTGAGTGAATCCTTTGATAAGCGGCTTGCCGACTCTGCTCTGAAAAAAGTAAGCTTATTTATGCCAGGTTTCAAATGCAGAATGTAAAAATTTACAAACCATTGTTTCAAAAAACGACAAAAGAAAAAGCACATAAGCCTGGCAATTTCTGCACCGCTTGTGCGCTTTTCTTTTTTCGGTTTCTTTGCTTTCTTTTGTATATTATGTTCTTATTTTCTCGGAATAAATCCGCTTATCTTAATGTGCTTTCTTTATCCTCCGCCGAATCAGTGCAAAGAAATAAATGGAAATAAAAGGAAATTTTGAAATACTGGTGCATGTGCTTGTAAAATAGCACAGATCTGCTATAATTGGGGTATAAGAAAAGGAGATTTTGTACATGGCGGATAAAATCATTCAATGGCATCCGGGTTTTGCTGCAGCGATTGACCTGGAATTTGCGGCAAACCGGCAGGATTTAATTTACGAACGAGAATATAACCTGAATACCAAACCTCTGGTGATTGACCTTTTGGTGATAAAGAAAAAAGAAGAAGTTCAAATTGAAAATAAAATTGGAGCACAGTTTCGTAAATATAATCTTTTAGAATACAAATCACCGGATGACAGTCTGAATATTGATACGTTTTACAAAACTATTGCCTATGCCTGTTTATATAAATCTTATGGAAAAACGGTAGATGAAATTCCGGCAAATGAGATTACCATATCAATTATCAGGGACAGTAAGCCTTATGGTCTGTTTCATTATTTTGAGAATAATAAGATTAAAGTAACGAATCCTTATCTCGGTATTTATTATATTAAAAATGAAGTACCATTCCCGACCCAGATTATTGTTACAAAAGAATTAGATACAAAATATCATACATGGCTGAAATCCTTATCGGACAAATTAGGAAAACAGGAAATTAAAAGTTTACTGGAAAAGATTGAAGGCTTAAGTGAATCCTTCGACAGACGGCTTGCTGATTCTGTTCTGGAAGTAGCCATGCAGGCGAACAAAGAAATCGTAAAAAAGTTGAGAGGAGATGAGAGTATGTGCCAGGCATTATGGGAAATTATGGAACCCGAAATCAGTCAAATTGTAGATGAGCGAACACAGAAACGTGTAGAAGAAGAAAAACAAAAACTTTTAGAAGAACAAAATCAATCTATACTACGAATAGTAGCGCGATTGCGCAAATTAGGAACCGAGGATGTCGAGATTAAAGAAATTTTGATGGAAGATTATAGGCTTTCCTCAGAAAAAGCAAATGCATATGTTTCTTAAGTACTAATTGAGGTGGAGAACTTTTGACTGTTCAGCATAAGTATTCCAATCCGCCGGAATCTGTGTTATTCTTTACAGGAAAGATAACATTCCGGCATGTGTGCTTGTTTTTTGTTTGGATAGCTTAAGCATAACACACTTTACTTTGGAATGTTATCTTTTTTGTGATTTTAAATCAGTGAAGAACTTGTGACTCTACAGTTAAACAAAATTTTTTTGAAATTTTCGATGTATTGAGTATTTAGAAGGCAATAAAGCAACCTTTACCTGCAATGGAATCCGGCAGTCGAAAGTCTGTCTTTCGCTTATGTGAAAGAAAATAAAAGGAAATTTAAAAAACTGGTGAATGTTCTTGTAAAATGGCACAGAGCTGCTATAATTGGGGTATAAGAAAAGGAGATTTTATACATGGCAGATAAAATCATTCAATGGCATCCGGGATTTGCCGCTGCGATCGACCTGGAACTTTCAGCCTATCGCCAGGATTTAATTTACGAAAGAGAATACAACCTGAATACTAAGCCTCTGGAGATTGACCTTTTAGTGATTAAGAAAAATGAAAAAGTTCAAATTGATAATGAAATCGGAGCACAGTTTCTGGGGCATAATATTTTAGAATATAAATCACCGGATGACAGTCTGGATATTGACACTTTTTATAAAACTTCAGCCTATGCCAGTTTATATAAGGCTTATGGAAAAACGGTAGATGAAATCAAGGCCAGTGATATTACGGTATCCATAATCAGGAACCGAAAGCCTTATGGTTTGTTTCGTTATTTTACAGAAAACGAATATAGGGTAACAAATCCTTATCCAGGTATCTATTATATCAAGAGCGGCGTATTGTTTCCGACGCAGATTATTGTTACAAGAGAACTGGATACGAAGCATCATACATGGTTAAAATCCTTGTCGGACAAATTGGAAAAACATGAAATTAAACAATTGCTGGAAAAGATTGAAGGGTTAAGTGAATCCTTTGATAAACGGCTTGCCGATTCTATTCTGGAAGTAGCCATCCGGGCTAATAAGGAAACTGTAGAAGAATTGATAGGAGATGAGAGTATGTGTCAGGCACTGATGGAAATTATGGAACCGAAAATCAACCAAATCGTAAATGAACGGACGCAGAAGATTTTAGAAGAACGAAATCAATCAATATTACGGATAGTGGCCAGATTACGTAAGTTAGGAACTAAGGATGTCGAAATTAAAGTAATTTTGATGGAAGATTATAAACTTTCTGAAGAAGATGCCGAAAACTATATGAAGAATGTTCCAAAACATAAAAGCTAAATATTGGAAGTTTGCTGAAAAAGATTGAAGGGCTGAGTGAATCCTTCAATAAGCGGCTTGCCGACTCTGCTCTGAAAAAAAGTAAGCTTATTTATGATAGATTTCAAATGCAGAATGTAAAAATTTACAAACCATTGTTTCAAAAAACGACAAAAGGAAAAGCACACAAGCCCGGCAATTCCTGCACCGCTTATGCGCTTTTCTTTTTTGAGTTTCTTTGGTTTCTTTTGTATATTATGTTCTTATCTTCTCGAAATAAATCCGTTTATCTTAGTGTGCCTTTTTTATTCTCCGCCGAATCAGCGCAAAGATTAATAATCCGCTGGCACCCATTAATGCTAAGAGGGGAGTATAGCTGATGGAACCGTCCCCGGTCTTGGGTAAGAGTCCTAAGGGAACTAACACATCATCGATTATCTGCTGGAAGGGGTTATCGCTTAACGGTACGCCTTCGTCATCGATATTTTCCAGAGGAGGATTTTCCCCCTGGCCTAATGGTGTTCCTTCATCGTCAATCGGTGTTCCGCCGCCTGGAGTTCCCGGGCCTCCGCCGCCTGGGGTTCTGTCCCTTCCGGGGCCTCCGCCGCCTGGGGTGTTGCCGCCGGGATTACGGGGAACATTTTCATACTTGGATGAAGTGGCTACATCGTACACCCAGCCGCCGATATGCGTGGTATCATCAACGGTCCACAGCGGGAGGGTAACTAAAAAGGCGGTCATTCGGGCATTATCGCCAAGTTCCTTTGCCTCGTCCTCACTGGGTGAACACACCATGTACAGGCCCATGGACAAATCAGTAAAACTGTACTTGCCTTCCTGGGTGCGTCCCTCGGCAAGGGGGGCAAGCTTCTTTTCTGCCACATAGCTTCTTAAGGCAATGGTTTCTTCCCGGATATCGCCTGCCTTATCCAAGTCCAGAACGACTTTGGAATCGGCAAAGTCTTTGGTAAGAACATATTTGCCCTGGGTGCTGTCCCATTCACCCACCTGGTAGAGCCGGACGGTTGCTGTCCTGTCTGCGGCTATCTCTGCCGTATCCCTGACCAGGGTAATATTTAACGATAAGGGTCGGTCGGTATCAATATTTGCATCTT
>CAMNRM010000071.1 GCA_946553025.1 uncultured Clostridium sp. | reverse complement strand
CCTACGGCGGATCGATGTCGGCAACCTCGGCGATGATTGGAAGCTTTTTCGGAACGAAGTATTACAGCATTAACTACGCCTGCGCGACCTGCAATTTAATTGTCGCCGCTTCCATCGGCCCGACTCTGATTGGCTGGCTTAGAACCTCGTCAGGCTCTTATCTTTCTTCGTTCTGGGTAATCCTGGGTCTGTCGGTGTGTGCGCTGGTGTGCTGCTTTTTCATTCGCAAGCCAGGGGAAGCAAAGTAGGCGATGCCTGTATACAGAAAACAGCCGGACAGAACAAAAATATATACTTCTGCAACTTTTTTACATTCCCTTTTTCCCCGATACGAGTTATACTAGAAAAAAAGAAACGAGGAGGAACAGGGAAATGGTTGATCAAGCGATTAAAAATCTTGTAGAATATGGCTTCCAGAAAGGGCTGTTAAAAGAGGAAGATAAAATCTATGCCACAAACCAGATTTTGGATGTGCTGAAGATGGACGAGTACAGCGAGCCGGAGAAGGCATCGGACAGTATCGATCTGGAAGCTGTTTTAAAGGAACTTTTGGATTATGCGCATGAAGCCGGGGTATTGCAGGAGGACAGCGTCGTTTACCGTGACTTATTTGATACCCGTCTGATGAACTGCCTGATGCCCCGCCCAAGTGAAGTCGTGAAGGAATTTTGGGAGAAGTATGAACATTCGCCGAAAGAAGCCACGGATTATTTTTATGATCTCAGCCAAAATTCCGACTATATCCGCCGCTATCGGGTAAGTAAGGACTTAAAGTGGAAAACCGCCACAAAATACGGCGATCTGGATATCACTATTAACTTATCCAAGCCGGAAAAAGATCCCAAGGCCATCGCCGCTGCCAAAAACGCAAAGCAGAGCGGCTACCCCAAGTGTCTGTTATGTATGGAAAATGTAGGCTATGCCGGACGGGTAAACCACCCCGCAAGAAACAACCACCGCATTATCCCGATCACCATCAACAACTGCGGCTGGGGTTTCCAGTATTCTCCTTATGTATACTACAATGAGCACTGCATCGTTTTCAACGGGCAGCACGTTCCCATGAAGATTGAAAAAGCGGCCTTTGTCAAGCTGTTTGATTTTGTGAAATTATTCCCGCACTACTTCCTGGGATCGAATGCGGATCTGCCCATCGTGGGAGGTTCGATCTTAAGCCATGACCATTTCCAGGGCGGGCATTACACCTTTGCGATGGCAAAAGCCCCGATGGAGAAGAATTTTGCGCTGAAAGGCTTTGAAGATGTGGAAGCCGGAATCGTGTACTGGCCGATGTCCGTACTCCGTCTGCGCGGAAAAGACAGCGACCGCCTGATTGAACTGGCGGATATTGTCCTGAAGGCGTGGAGAGGGTATACCGATGAAGAGGCGTTCGTCTTTGCCGAAACCGACGGCGAGCCGCACAACACCATCACCCCCATTGCCCGGAAGAACGGGGAGATGTTTGAACTGGATCTGGTGCTGCGCAATAATATCACCACCGAAGAATTTCCTCTGGGCGTTTACCACCCGCACCAGGAATTACATCATATTAAGAAGGAAAATATCGGCTTAATCGAGGTTATGGGCCTGGCTGTGCTGCCTTCCCGTTTAAAAGAAGAACTTTCCAAACTGGGAGAGGCCATTGTGGAAGGAAAAGATATCCGAAGCGATGAACTTCTGGCAAAACATGCGGACTGGGTGGACGAATTTGTTCCGAAATATGAGAAGATAACAAAAGAAAATATCACGGAGATTTTACAGGAAGAAGTGGGCCATGTCTTTGCAAGGGTTCTTGAGGACGCAGGCGTGTATAAATGCGACGAAGCGGGGCGGAAAGCCTTTGGGAAGTTTTTGGCAAGTGTTGGATTTCAGGAAAAGTAAGGGCGATGAGTGTTCAAAAAGAATGGCTTCTTTTAGAGGCAGAGGATGAAATTGATGAGGTAGAACATCGACCGCCTACCGAAGAGTATTTATTTTACCAGGCCGTGACCAATGGCGATATTGATGCAGTAAAGAAAAACTGTGAACAGCAGAGATTTTTGGACAGTGACGGGGTAGGTGTACTTTCCAGGAATCCTATTACCAATTTAAAATATCATTTTGTGATTACCACCGCAATGATCACGCGGATGTGCAAGCAGAAAGGTATGGAACTGGAACTGGCTTTTCGGATGAGTGATTTTTATATTCAGAAGCTGGATGATATCCATACGATAGAAGGGCTGCGGAGCCTTCACGATGCCATGGTTCTGGATTACACGGAAAAGATGCGCCGAATCTGCCGGAGCGATACCAATTCCCGGCACATCAATATCTGTAAAGAATATATTTATTCTCATGTAAAAGAGCGGATTACGGTGGAAGATCTGGCGGACGTGCTGGGGGTATCCGCCAGCTATCTTTCCAGGTTGTTTAAAAAAGAAACCGGCGATTCGGTCAGCACCTATATCCGCAGGCAGAAAATTGAGATGGCAAAAAATCTTTTACAGTACAGCGAGTACTCCATGATTGAAATTGCAAACCGCCTGTCCTTTTCCTCACAGAGTCATTTTATCCAGCAGTTTCGTGAATCCGTGGGGATGACGCCAAAGAAATACCGCGATTTAAACCACAGTATGCAGTGGGATATTGAGATGGAAAAGGATGTGGGGGCTGTAGAAGAAAAAAGCGGTGAAAAAAAGAAATAAAAGGTAATATTAAGGGGCTGTCAGGAAATAGATAGCCCCCTTTTTGGAAATCCAATCGTCACGTTCAGCCTTTATGCGTTCAAAAGTTAAGAGGGAGAATGGAAAAGGATAAAGCAAAAAACTTTGAAATTGTAGCAACCATATGATTTTTAGTTGTTTTCACTGTAGATTTATCATTTTTTTCGTCCAACAAATTGAATTTTCGTCCAAAAAGATTTACAATTGGATGAAAAGAATAGCGTTGGATGAAAGGAGATAATATGAGAACGTTTGATTATATTCGTCTTGCAGACCAAACATGGGATATGGATATACTTAATCTTGTCGCAAAGATACATGAATATAAGGGGCGTCAGGATTTATATATCAGGCAAAAACCTGTTATATAAGAATGGGTATAGTGTTGGTAAATATATAAGTATTGAGAGGCAAATTGAGAAAACAAAAGACAGGTATTATGATGTCCTTGAAACTTCGGATATAGGGTGGCATGAGGAAAAAAACGATCCGACACCATTTATACGTTATATGCTTTCGGTTGTTTTGGCTTGTTACACTAGATTTGAGGAATGTGTAGGAATCATTTCAGGAAATGGAGATACCAGTAGTGCTTATGATATTGTAAAAAAATATACAGAAGAAAAAGTTGGGAAATTTACAGGTGCCGAAGTTGTTGCACACTGTCCAAGCATAGGAAGATCATCCGTTCTGGCGGCATTAAAGAAACTGGTGGATGAAGGAAGTATTATTCGGTATGGGAGTGGCAGAAGCACCTATTATGTAAAGGCTGACCGGGAATGCAAATAACAAAATACATCAATAGAAATTTGAAGCTGGTGGGCGGGTTAAGGGGAGTACTGGATATTCTGCCCGCTGTTTTCGTGTGTGGAAATCAGCCGATTATTTTGGTAAAATAGGACGCAGAGGCATTGGATGTAAAAAATAATGATCGAGAAGGCGGGAGTAATTTACTCCCGCCTTCTCGATTGGCAATCCTTCATTATAAAATCAGCAAAACTTCATTTTCCTCCTGAAGCAGGTGTTCAGGAATATAATTCCCCTTGAGTTTTTTCCCGTTAAGCATAAGGGTTTCTCCGCCGGATTCCTTATGGTTCGGATTCTGGATAAGAATGTGGAGGTGCTTATTGCGGAAAACTTTATTGATTTCCAGTTTATCCCAGGATTTAGGAATGGAAGGCGCAAGGGTTATCCCGGTAAAGTCCGGGCGAATGCCCAGAATTCCTTCGACGCAGCCGACCATCATGGTGGAAGCTGTGCCGGTCAGCCAGTGAACGTGGGAACGCCCGGGATGTTTGCTGGCGGTGCCTTCAGTGAATTGTCCATAGCAGTAGGGTTCTAATCGTCGGATCTCAACACGGTTATTCCAGGCAGCAGGGGCATTTTCCATAAAATAGGTAAAGGCGCGTTCCCCATGTCCGCACAATGCTTCCGCTAAAACCAGCCATCCTTGGGACTGGGAGAACACTCCTGCATTTTCCTTGGTTCCCTGATTATAGATCACCGCCAGGGCACCATCGAAGGCATGGGCATGGTAGGGCGGATGCATGAGAATAGCACCAAAGTCGGTGTTCAGGTGCTGGAAGACCGCATCAAGTATGGTTTTCTTTTGCTCTTCGGATGCCAGTTCGCTGATTACAGCCCAGCTCTGGGGGTTCAGCCATAAGTTGGCCTCCGGGTCGTTGGCGGCTCCAATGCGCTGGCCTGCTTCGGTGTAGCCACGGATAAAGCGGTCGTCGTCCCAGCACAGGTTTTGGAGAAGCTTGCCGAATTCTTTTTGTTTTTCGGCAAAGTAGTGACATCCTTCGGTATCCTTTTTTGTGTCGGCAAACTGCTGGATAATGCTTAATGCATAGTAAAACTGCATGGCGACAAAGGAGGACTCGCCGTCGGCTCCCAGGCGCAGACAGTCGTTCCAGTCGGCATGAAGTCCGGCAGGCATACCGTGAGGCCCGAGGTGATCAAAGGAAAACTGTATTGCCCGTTTTAAGTGTTCATAAACACTTCCTTCTTCTTTATCTGCAAAGGGAATCATGGTATCAAGGAAGGCAGTATCGCCGGTTTCTGCAATATATTTATAAACCGTAGGGAAGAGCCATAAAGCATCGTCGGCGCGGTAGGCCGGGTGTCCGGTTTCCTGGCGGTAGGAGGCATCATCGGGAGTGTCCTCATGTCCGGGATTATGGGTGAATTTTACCAGAGGAAGCCCGCCCCCGTTGCTCACTTGGGCAGAGAGCATAAAGCGGATTTTTTCTTTAGCCATCTGTGGGGCAAGGTGGATAATGCCCTGAATATCCTGTACCGTATCCCGGTAGCCGTAGCCGTTGCGCAGGCCGCAGTAGATAAAGGAGGCAGCCCGCGACCAGATAAAGGTCATAAAACAGTTGTAGGGGTTCCAGGTATTGATCATGGTGTTAAATTCCGGGCTGGGGGTATTAACCTGGAAGCAGGAAAGCTTTTTCTCCCAGTCTTTAGCCATCAGGTCAAGTTCCCTGTCCATTTGCTGCTTTGGATCTTTGTAAGTATCGAGGATTTCCTCTGCCCTGCCGCAGTCGTCTGCGCCCAGGATAAAGGCAATGGTTTTTGTTTCCCCGGGTTTTAAGCTGATGGTGCAGGAGAGGGCTCCGCAGGAGTTTTCGTTATAGCTTAATACATTGCCAAGATTGCCCTCGGCAACACCGCAGGGATCGCCGTAGCCATGGTATTTTCCCAGGAAGGCTTCCTTGTCCCCGCAGTAGGAGGAAACCTCTGCTCCAGCCAGGCCGAAAAAGCGTTCAGTGACGTTTTTTTCGTCTACCCGTTCATCTTCGTCAAGGGTGTCCAGGTTGCCGTGGATCTGCTGGACAATCCGGTTTTTGTTAAAGAGGGTTCGGGAAATAAACAGGGAATACTGCAGGTTCACCTGATCCTGTTCATAGTTGCTGTGATTGGTAAATTCTGCATAGCCGGTTAAGGTAAGGCTTTTTTCTTCCTGGGAGTGATTGCTCACCGAAGCTGCCCATACCTCATGGCTTTTTTCCATGGGAACATAGTATACGGCCTCGGTATGGATGGCACTGTAGTCCGAAATCATCCGGGTATAGCCCAGACCGTGGCGGCATTGGCTTTGATAGGAAGAGAGATCCTTTCCCACCGGCTGCCATGAGGCAGACCAGTAATCGCCGGAGGCATTGTCCCTGAGATAGAGATAGCGCCCGGGCTGGTCAAACTGGTTGAAGACATAGCGCAGTATCCTGCCGTTTGCCCCTGAACGGGCAAAGCTGTAGCCTCCGGCGTTATTGGAAATGATTGCTCCATAGGCGGGAGAACCCAGGTAATTCACCCAGGGCGCGGGGGTGTCGGGGCGTTCGATTACGTATTCGCGGTTTTTATCATCAAAATATCCATAATTCATGAGTTTACGCAGCCTCCTTGTAAGGTAATAATAATGGTGTGCTGATCTCCGGGCAGTGCGGTGAGCTGTTGGCGCAAAAGGAGAATAAAAGCTTCTTCATTTACCGTGAGTGCCGTGCCGTCACAGGACGCCGATCCGATAATGTAGCTGCCAAAATCTCTGCCGTCGGGATTTTTATAAATAATTTCCAGCATCTTTCCGGCAAAGGGAATCGTAATGGAAGCGGTTCCTGTCTGGTCAAACTGTTCGGCAAGCAGCCTGGGATGAAGAATAAGGTTTCCGGCTTCGCCTCTGACGCCAAAGACTTCGCTAATCATCGTCATCATCAGCCAGCTTGCCGCACCGGTTAAGTAGGAATACATTCCACGTCCGTCTGCCCGGAAATATTCGGGTATGCCGGGATAAATATGGCTGACCGAAAAGTTCATGGCTGTATCGATCATGGTTTTTAATGCTTTCCATCCTTCCTTAACAAAACCGCGGCGGTACAGGGCGTTGGCATACATTACAGTCATATGGGAGAACACAGCGCCGTTTTCTTTTTCTCCATAGGCAAACCCGAACATCCGCCCCATATCCAGTTTTACCTCATGGAAATCGGTATTTAAGCGGTAGCCGCCGGTTTCTTTCTGATAGAGGTAGCGGTCTGCGCTTTTTACGATTTTCTGGATGTGGCTGTGTTCTGCCACGCCGCTCATGATGGAGAAAACCTGTCCGGTCAGCATCATCCGCACCTGATCATTAAATATCCCTTCTACTGCCTGTCCGTGGTTATCATAGTAGCTGTTAAACCAGCCTTCATCGTTTTTACCGTTAATCCATTCTTTTCTTCGGATAAAATTCATCAGCCAGTTGGCTTTTTCGGTCAGATTCAGTGCAAGAGAGGACAGAGAAAAACTTTTTTTCTTTCCGCTGACCGTGTGCCGGCACCGAACCGTATAGTCTGCCAGGATTTCCTGCTTTTTTTCGGTGTACTCAAAGATTTCGGGATCATTGTCCAGCAAAAGGGAAAGTTCTTCCAGCAGTTCCACCGAGGAGAGCGGGGTGTTTGCTTCCAGAAGGCGGATCAGGGCAGAGAGATCCAGCAGATTTCCGGCATAGGCACAGGTAAAAGCCACACTTTCCCCGTGTTCGGATGCCATATCTAAGGCATCGTTCCAGTCGGCATCGCGCAGGCGGCAGAGATTGTGTGCCCCGGTTTCAAAAAATGAAGTAAGATTTTGAATCAGGAGGTGTTCCAGGATACTTCCCTGATAAACCTGGTTCTCATTCGTGCGCTGTTCGTTTCCGTCCGCGGTTTTCCAGAGATGATCCACAGCAGTCCCCCGCATCGTCTGTCCGTCCTTAAAATATGGTGCTGTCCGGTTTAAAATTTCGATATCACCGGTCTGGTCAATATAGAGTTTTGTGGTCATTAAAGGCCAGAGCGCGTGATCCATCCAGACCCGGCTGATTCCGTTGCGGTCGGCAAAAAAACTCCCGTCACTGCTTCCGATAATCGTGGCATTTGTGCCGTCAATGCGCACGCCGCCGAAATTCGCGGCAATCATCTTTCCCACGCCCTGCGGTTCCATGAAAAGCAGGGAAAGGCAGTCCTGCCATAAATCCCGCCATCCGCGTCCGCCGCGCCCGTAATCGTGATGAGGCAGGAAGGAACAGCCAAAGAGCCTGCGCAGAAACGGCTGGAAGCAAACCCATTTCATCCAGCAGTCAAATGCGGGATTTCCGGTATGGAAACTGGCAGCCGTCTGGTTTTGCCAGTAGGTTTTTGTTTCCTCAAAGGCTTTTTTCACCTTATCCGCTGTGGAGTAGCGTTTGGCAAGGGAAAGGATTTCTTCTTTATCGTCTTCCATACCAAGAAGGATGATGTAAGAGGTTTCTTCTTTCGGGGCAAGTAAAACCGGGGGAAAACAAAAGGCACCCATGGCTTCTTTTCCGGCAGCGCTGCTTCCAGCCGGATAACCCTTAAGTGGTGCATAGACAGCCCGGGGATGGAGAAAGGTTCCGCCCTCGCCGATAAAATCTTCCACGGTAGGATAAAAGCTTTCCGGTGCCCCTCCGTCCTGGGTGTAGCCTAAAACATAATAAATATGATGATTCGGGCGATGTCCCTTTTCATCAAAGGCCATGGTGGGTGAAACAAAAACACCGTGGCTTTCTGTCGTTATCCGGTGAAGCATCGAAGTTACGTTCCGGTGATCCCTGAGATTATCCGCGCTGCGCCCGTAGATGGGAACGGCGGCATAGGCAGTAAGCGTTTGGGGTTTATCCGCCTGATTTTTTATAGTAACAGCCATGATTTCCACATTGGCGTCCCAGGGGATAAAGGAAGTAACCGAAGAGGTAAGGCAAAATTTCCGGGAAGAGCGTGTAATGCTGTGCCACATCAAACCGGCAGTCAGTTCGCTTTCTTCCTGTTCATCGGTAAACCGGACAGCCTCCTGTTCGGCAGAAGCCCCGGCCACAGCATAGGCACCAAGCCCTTCCACCCTGCACCAGAAGTTTCTTACGGAGCGGTTATTGTGCAGGTTTTCTGCACTCACCGGTTCTAATAAGAAGGTTTCCTGATTGATTTTTGCATCTCCGCCAAGATTTGGCGTAACGGCGCTTTTTAATCCTTTGGTGGATGCAAGGGGAAAATAAAGATAACTGATATTTTCCGGCTGCTTCAGACAAAAGCTTCCATGTTCATCAATAAAATGAATATCGTTCAATTCTTATACTCCTTTCTGTTTTTATTTCTGGATAGAATGAAATAGAATAAGATAGGACAATCATAGAGGAAATTTCCGGTAAAAAAAATAAAAAATATGAGAAAAATATCAGATTAATGACCTAAAAAACAGCCTTGGGAAAGAGAAGAGATTACCTTAAAAAAATCGGGAAATATCCTTAAAAGAAAGCATGAAAAATAATCAAGACCAGGAGTTGAAAACCATGTAAAATGTATCATAAATCTGATATTTTGTTAAAATCCATAATATATCCTCGGTAAAGTTTACGCTATAATTCTCGTATAAGGCAACAAGAAAGTGATATTAAAGCAGAAAAAGGAGGATTTATCATGAAAAGAAAGGCATTGAGTATTTTACTGGCAACAGCGGTGGCGGCAGGTTCACTGGCAGGCTGCGGCGGTTCGGGTTCTTCCGGTGGCGGTTCGGGTTCTTCCGGCGGCGGTTCAGGAACAGAAAATCAGGGAGAAGCAGTGTCCGGCGGGGAAGAAGGAAAAGTAATTAACATTTATTCCTGGAATAACGAATTTAAAGAGCGTGTGGAAGCGGTGTATTCCGAAGTTGCCGAAACTTCCAAGGACGGCACCGTGACGACCTTAAAGGACGGAACAGAAATTCACTGGATTGTCAATCCAAACCAGGACGGCGTCTATCAGCAGAAGCTGGACGAGGCACTGTTAAAGCAGGCTGATGCCTCTGCGGATGATAAGGTGGATATCTTTTTATCGGAAACGGATTATGTTAATAAATATACTGATGCCGACGCCGATGTAGCGATGCCGCTGAAGGATTTGGGCATTGACCCGGAAACCGATCTTGCCGATCAGTATGCATTTACCAAGGTAACCGCTTCGGATGTCAATGGTGTACAGCGCGGTTCGACCTGGCAGTGCTGCCCGGGGCTTTTGGTTTACCGCAGGGATATTGCCAGGGATGTTTTTGGGACAGATGATCCGGAAGCTGTAGGTGAGAAGGTTAAAGACTGGGATACGATAAAGACAACTGCCGGGGCACTGAAAGCAAAAGGTTACTTTACCTTTGCTTCTTATGCTGATACCTTCCGCCTGTACGGCAACAGCATTGCCGAGCCGTGGGTAAAACCGGGAGAAAATATTATCCGCGTGGATCAGCAGATTATGAACTGGATCAGCGATTCTAAGGAATGGCTGGATGCGGGCTACCTGGATAAGACGGTTAAGGGACAGTGGAATGCAGACTGGAATCAGGCCATGGGTTCGGCTTCCAAGGTATTTGCCTTCCTTTTCCCGGCATGGGGAATCGATTTTACCTTAGAGCCAAACTGGGACGGTGAAATGGGGATGTGGGGCGTGACCAATCCACCGCAGGAATACAACTGGGGCGGTTCCTATGTTCATGCATGTGTGGGAACCGATAATCCGCAGCATGTAAAGGAGATTATCCTTGCTGTAACCGCAAACAAGGAAAATCTGCTAAAAATTTCCAAAGATTTTTCGGATTTCACCAATACCCAGACCAGTATGCAGGAAGCTGCAAAGGATGATGAAAACTTCTCTTCAGATTTCCTTGGCGGACAGAATGCATTCAAATACTTTGCACCGGTGGCAGAAAATATTGTGATGGCTCCTCTTTCTTCTTATGATCAGGGCTGTGTGGAACTGATTCAAAATTCGTTCAGCGATTACTTGCAGGGACAGGTTGATTTCGACAAAGCGAAGGTAAACTTTGAAACGGCAATCTTAGAGCGCTACCCGGAAATCACCGAGGTTCAGTGGCCGAATTAAGTGCCAAAGATAGAAAAAAGGTTGCTGAAAACGGTGTAAACAGCAACGAAAAAGAACAGGAAAGGATGGTAAGTAATGAACACAAAGCGTAAGAAAATCGACTATTCAAAATGGGGATATATCTTTATTCTTCCGTTCTTTTTATGCTTTTTTATATTTTCCTTTATTCCTCTGATGGATACGATAAGGTACAGCTTTTTTGAATACTATCGGTCAGGAATTAAGGAAATCGGCCCGAATTTTGTGGGTATGGAAAACTACGGAAGCCTGTTGAAGTCCGATATGCTTAAATATGCAGCCAACACCCTGATCTTATGGATTATCGGCTTTATCCCGCAGATTGTGATTGCTTTGATGTTAGCGGAATGGTTTGTGGATGCCCGGCTGAAAATCCATGGCACGCAGTTTTTTAAAGTGGTAATCTACCTGCCGAACCTGATTATGGCCTCTGCTTTTGCCATGTTGTTTTTCACGATGTTTTCCACAAACGGCCCGGTAAATTCGATTCTGATTTCGTTAGGGCTGCTTAAACAGCCGGTGGATTTTTTAGGCTCCGTGACAGGGACAAGGTCATTGGTGGGACTGATGAATTTCCTGATGTGGTTTGGAAATACCACCATTATGCTGATGGCGGCAATTATGGGAATCAGCCCGGATATCTTTGAAGCTTCGGAACTTGACGGGTGCAACAGCATTCAGCGGTTTTTCTCCATTACCCTTCCGCTGATTCGGCCAATCCTGGCCTACACCCTGATTACCTCGATTATCGGCGGCCTGCAGATGTTCGATGTTCCGCAGATTTTAACGAACGGACAGGGAACGCCGGATCGTACATCAATGACGCTGATTATGTTCCTGAACAGCCATTTAAAGAGTAAAAATTATGGCATGGCAGGTGCTCTGTCTGTATATCTGTTCATTGTCAGCGGTATTTTATGTTTCTTCGTTTACCGGATGACCACGAATGACGACCCGGACGGTTCTAAGGCAGCAGCAAAAAAAGCAAAAAAGGAAAAGAGGGGATGAGAATATGAAAGCAAAAGGACCTAATTATTTTCGGAGTATTTTTGCCCATGTGATGCTGGTAATTCTGTCATTTATGTGCTTGTTTTTCTTTTACATCCTGTTTGTCAATGCGACACGTTCTCATGCCGATCTGCAGAAAGGTTTTTCTGCCCTCCCCGGTTCCTATCTGTGGAAAAACCTGACCAGTGTCGCCAATGACGGAAGCTTCCCGATGTTTCGGGGGATTTTAAACAGTCTGATTGTTTCCGGCAGCAGCGCGGCGATCTGTACCTATTTTTCGGCGCTGACGGCTTATGGGCTTTATGCCTATGATTTTAAGCTGAAAAAGGCAGCATTTACCTTTATTATGGCGATCCTTGTTATGCCGACACAGGTCACTGCTATGGGTTTTCTGCGGTTAATTACCAATATGGGAATGTATGACTCCCTGCTTCCGCTGATTATTCCCTCGATTGCATCACCTTCCGTATTTTACTTTATGTACAGCTACCTTCAGTCCTCCCTGCCCATGTCTTTAATTGAAGCGGCAAGGATTGACGGTTCCGGGGAATTCAGAACCTTTAACACCATCGTCCTTCCCATTACCAAACCGGCAATCGCAGTTCAGGCAATTTTTACCTTTGTCGGTTCCTGGAATAATTACTTTGTTCCGGCTCTGGTGATTCAGTCGAAGGATAAGATGACCGTTCCGATTCTGATTGCTACGCTGCGTGGTGCGGATTATATGAACTTTGATATGGGAAAGATTTACACCATGATTATGGTAGCGATTGTTCCGATTATCTTGGTTTACCTGTTCCTCTCTAAGTACATTATTGCCGGGGTTACCCTTGGAGGTGTGAAGGAATAAATTTTTTCAAAGATTCAGAGGGCAGTTGTTTAATATTGGAAAGGGAATGAAAATGGTAAGATTAATGCACAGCGGAACCTTAGAACCGCAGCCAACCAAACGGGAAATCCGGCATGGAAGGCTGGCAAGGAAGATGGCGGCGGAAGGGATGGTTCTGCTGAAAAATAACGGGATACTTCCCCTTCCGGCCTTGGCACCCGTTGCCGTATTTGGCTGCGGTGCGGTAAGAACGGTTAAGGGAGGGATTGGTTCCGGGGATGTGAATAACCGGGAAACGGTTTCCATTGTCCAGGGATTGAGGCAAGCGGGGATAAAGATTACCAATACCGACTGGTTAAAGGATGTCGAAGAGCGCTACATCCAGGCCAGACTGGTGTGGAAGGAAAAAATTCTTGAAGAGGCAAAGCATGTGGAAAATCCTTTTGACGCTTATTCGTCTAATCCGTTTGTGCTGCCGGAGGGGCGGGAGATTCTTGCCGGGGATGTAGAAGGCGCTTTGGCGGCGATTTATGTTATCAGCCGGATAGCCGGGGAAGGAAAGGATCGCAGGAAGGAAGAGGGAGATTATGATTTAAGCAGAAAGGAAGCAGAAGATATTCGGTTTCTTGATCGGATGGGGATTCCGGTGATTTTGCTTTTAAATGTAGGCGCACCGGTGGAATTGACAGATGTTCTTGAGGAGTGCGGGAATATCCAGGCGGTTCTTCTGGTTTCTTTGCCGGGACAGGAGGGCGGTCATGCTGTTGCTGATGTGCTTCTTGGAAAGACGGTGCCCGGAGGGAAACTTACGGCTACCTGGGCAAGGCGGTATAAGGATTATCCTTCGGCAGAGAGTTTTGGCGCGTTGAACGGGAATTTAGTGTCGGAAGAATATCGGGAAGGCATTTATGTGGGCTATCGCTATTTTGACTGTTTTGGGCTGCAGCCTTTGTTCCCGTTCGGTTATGGGCTTTCCTATACGACGTTTTCTATTAGGTTTTCAGGGATAAGACGGGTAAAAGAGGGCGTGGAGGTAGAAGTTTTTTGTGAAAATACCGGTGAACAGTATTCGGGAAGAGATGTTGTCCAGGTTTATGTGACACCGCCGCAGACAGGGATGGAAAAAGAGGAAAAACGGCTGGCGGGATTTGCAAAAACGGATATTTTAGAGCCGGGAGAGGAGCAGAAGCTGACGATTCTTCTGGAACAGAAACAGTTTGCAAGTTATGTGCAGGAACAGTGTGCATGGGTGATTGAGGCGGGAAAGTACGGGATTTGGATTGGGCAGGACTCAGTTTCCCTGCGGATAGCCGCTTTGCTGGAGGTGGAGAAAACCACAGTGATTGAAAAGACCAACCAGGTATGTCCAAAAATAGCAGGATTTGAGGAGATAAAAGCGCCGTTATTTGCCAGGGATAAAGAAAGAGAATGGTTGGTTAAGGCAGAGGAGGAACATGTAGCAGTGCTTTCTTTTCTTCCGGGACAGGAGGTCTGCAGGGGAAGGGAGAAATATTTTGCCAAAAAACAGGAAGTGGAAGAACTGATTCCTCTGCTGTATGGGAATATTACGCAGAATACAAGCACCCTTGGATCTGCCGGGGTTCGCGTCCCCGGTTCAGCGGGGGAAACGACGGAGGCTCTGGAAGAAACATATGGGGTTCGCTCATTGATTATGGCTGATGGTCCGGCAGGGCTTCGTCTGCGGCAGAGCTATGAGGTTGACCGAAAGAACGATACCGTCTATGGGGCAGGGGTGCTGAGTTCCCTGGAAAACGGATTTTTGGAAGAGATAAAAGAGCATGAGAATGCAGACAAGTATTATCAGTACTGCACGGCTTTTCCGGTGGGGACGGCGCTGGCACAGACCTGGGATATTCAATTAATGGAGCGTTTTGGCGATGCCGTGGCGGTGGAAATGGAAGAATTTCATGTGGATTTATGGCTGGCACCGGGAATGAATATCCAGAGAAATCCCCTGTGCGGGCGTAATTTTGAATATTATTCAGAAGATCCCTATCTGTCGGGAATGATGGCGGCGGCAGTGACAAAAGGAGTGCAGAGCCATCCCGGCTGCGGCGTAACTTTGAAACATTTTGCCTGCAATAACCAGGAGGATAACCGTATGGGAGTGGATGTCCGTGTTTGTGAGAGGGCACTCAGGGAGATTTACTTCCGGGGATTTGAACTTGCCGTGAAAAAAAGTGCCCCGGCAGCCCTTATGGCTTCCTATAACCGGATTAATGGGGTCTATGCGGCAAACAGCAGGGATCTCTGTACGCTGCTTGCACGGGAGGAATGGGGTTTTAGCGGAGTAGTGATGTCCGACTGGAATACCACGGTTCCTGAGGACGGTAGTGTAGCGTGGAAGTGCGCTGCTGCCGGAAATGATATTATTATGCCGGGAAATTTCGACGATGATCAAAATATCCGCCAGGCTTACGAAAAAGGAGAACTTTCTGAGGAAGCAATCCGAAACTGTGCGGGAAGGATATTGGAGATGGTTCGGAAACTGGCGGGAGGAAGATAAAAAATCAGGCATTGTTCATGAAACTGCTGTACGGATGGTTGAAAAATTATCTGTGCGGCAGTTTAGTGTGGTAGATTGAATGGATAACAGGGAGAAATTTCAGATGGATGCCATTTCTCCCTGTTAGTTATTTTTACATAGATTATGAATTTGAAGGTGTATTCCCCCGAAGCTGTTGTTCTGCCTGCTCGATAGAAGGAAAACCATAGAATTTTACCATAGTTTCTGCAGTCATTTGCGCCAGATTACCATCTGTTTTTTTCAGTGTATTAATCCATGATTCATAAAGATTAAATGTTCTGTCTGACCAGGTCGTCATCTCTCCACGGAGATAGGTTTCAACGGATGTTGCGTAGGATGTATCCTCTGCGGTATGAATCTTTCTGCCGTGGCCGGCGAAGTAAGGGTATTTTTCACAAAGAATTTCGTTCCAAATTACTTCCTGGGCAATGACATCCTCCTGACGCTTAAGACGAATCGAGGAGCGATAGGGAAGGCGATCTTTGAAAGCCGCATACTCCTCTGGCGCAGTACTTTCCATCATCCGGGCATATTTTTCAGTCATCAGATTATGGCCAATTGCCGCCGCCTCCTGCAAATCCTTTAGAATGCTGTCAAGCAATTCATCCGGCCATGGCATATACTGCGATTTACGCATAATTTGAAATGTTTCCCAGTCATCTTGACAAGATGCCCGCCCGCCCTGATTTTTGACACCATCGAACTGTTTCCATTCTTCTTGAATAATATTGTTAATTCGTTTCTCTCTATCTCCCATGACAGCCCCCTTTTTTATTAAGTAAATGTTTATACAAATTATATCCTGTTATTTGATCCCTGACGCAATGGAAGTGCAATGCGCCTCGAGATATTGTTCATGATTATTAATCAATCCGCAAGCATACAGGCAATCTGCAAGTATCTCTGCAATCTGCTCAAACTGCATAAGAAGAGGATCACTTGTATTGATTCTGCGGGGATCATAGGTGTAGTCTTTCCAATGATTAAGATCCGGCTGCATGACTACGGCCTCCTCGAGGAGTAGGACAAGTTCTTCCGATCCATCAAGTTCCCGAAAAGCACGAAACTTCCATTTATAATAGGGAGCGAAAGATCTGCGCAGAAGAAAGAGGATATTCATTGCAGCATCGATGCTTCTGGTCTTGCAGAAATTGGATGCAATCAAATCTCCACGCGCCATGCAGCGTGCATAGTTTGCCTGCATAGCAGCAGAAAACTCGTGAAGTTCGTTTGTAAGACGCATACGCCAAACTTTTTCTGTGTAATATTGAAGGATCGCATTACGGATGGAAGAAAATTGCCCAAGTTCATCGCAAAAGACAATACCATTGGTTGCAGCAGCAAATTTCCATTCGTCCGTATAAAACCAGGCTGCATTGTTCACTGTCGGATTCGCAGGGTCGATGCGAAATCCGAGAATCGTTTCGTAGAATTTTCGTATCGTCATAACGCCGCGGCGCTGCACGAGATATTTACTAAGAATCTCCGGGCTGTTGAGGATCTCAGGATTCTTGTGAATCCACTCGAAGAGCATTTCCTGATAGCGTTTTTGAAGCTGCTCGCCAATGCATTGTGCGTCATCGTCCGTAATCCACAGACATACGCCAATACCAAAATCGTGATCACGGGAAATCTCATCATCGTATCCAAAGCAATCCGAGCCTTCTCCAACAACACCAACGGCTATACGTTTTTCGTATGCAGTGAAATCCGTGTGAATCATCGGTGCAATTTGTTTTTCATAAAAGCGGCGGTCCTGTTCTATGATTGAATCACCAGAATCCATGGTTTGGGTTATTCTATCCATAGTATTACTCCCTCTCATTAGCTTTCGTGAGAGCCAATTGTTTTTTCTCCAAAAGACTGCGTGCTGTGGAATTATTTCCCATATACATCTGGACAATAGAGGCCGCACGATCATAGTTCCCGGCAGCCCTGCTATAGTCACCATCAGAAAACTGCATATCCGCGAGAGCGGCAAGTGCTCCGCTGTAGTGATAGTCCTGACCACCGGCCTGCTCAAAAAGCTTGATGGAATACTCTAATGCGCTTCGTGCTTCCGTAAAAAGAGTTGAAGAACCCGTATCTTTCGCAAGAAGATTTAAAGCTACAGCAAGATTGATTCGGGAAGTAGCCTGCTCAATGATCGCTTTATCATAGCAGTCAACGACGGCGATAGCACGGCGAATCAATGCAACGGCATGATCATACTGATGCTGATCCATAGCCAGAATACTCCAATTGTTGTACAGTCCTGCAAAAGCAAAATCATTCTCAGAGAGGTTTGCGCGATAAGCACGCTCAGCAGCCTGGAATGCCTCGAGGGATTCATCATAAAGTGCAAATTTTCGGCTGGCATTCGCAATGTTGAGCATCGAATTTCCATAGGGAATGGATTCTTTAAGATTCATCGTGCTGAGCAAACTTCGTACCTGCCTGCAGGCTTGAAGCGCGGTGTCACGTTGGTCCGTTTCGCGGGCATAGCCTATTTGTTCATTTAAAAGTGTGAGCAATGAGCGATGATCGGATTCTAATTCAGCAGTACGAATTTGCTCTGCAAGGAACCGATGAATTTCATCTGGAGCCGCATGACAGAAAAGTGAATCATATTCTTGAAGTATTTTCTTGATATCCATGGAATTTCCTTTCTTGAGTCTTTATTCATTGCAAATCAGAATAATGAACTAAGACTCCGACAGAGGGTGTGAAATTTTTTTTGTAAATAGAGTTCTTCTATAATAAGCTGATAATAAAGACAGGTGAACAAAAGCATTTGTCTTTATTATAGGAATCTTTGTTTTATTTGTCAAGCAAAGTGTCTATATTGCGATTTTGTTGCAATTATCACCATTCAATGTTACAATACATACAGTTGTTGAAGAATTGAATGAGGGAGGTAGGGAAAAGCCATTAAAATTTAGATTTAGAAAAAGAAACTATAGATTCAGATTTTTGTGGGATAAATAAGGTAGTAATGCATTGGTGCATTAGCCGATAAAGAATAAAGGGGCATTAAGGAATGAAGGGAAAATATCGTATTGTTGTACAGAATAATAAACTCCGCTATGAATTGAACATTCGGCGAAATATTACAATCATCCGTGGAAACAGTGCTACAGGGAAAACGCAGTTAATTCATCTTTTGGAGCAGGCAGCATCTCTTGGAGAAGGTTCAGGTGTAGAAGTTTTTTGTGAACGTCCATGTAGAACGCTTGGAGGAAAGGATTGGAACCTTATATTGCCCAATATTCACGAACAGATTATTTTTCTGGATGAAGAAAATAAATTTGTGAAATCAGAGGAATTTGCTGCTGCAGTGAAAGCATCGGATAATTATTTTGTTATTATCACAAGAGAAGACTTACCTAATCTGCCATACTCTGTAGATGAAATTTATGGTATTCATACTTCAGGTAAATATCATGATTTAAAGCGAACTTATAATGAATTATATCATATTTATAGTGCAAAAGATTTTACTGCTAAAGAAACTCCAGAGGCAGTAGTCGTGGAGGACTCAAATTCTGGCTATACGTTTTTTCGTACAATTTGTGAGGAAAGAGGACTTTTTTGTATAAGTGCAGGCGGCAAATCCAATATAAAAGCAACAGTGAGTAAGTTGGATAAGGATTCAATGCTGGTGATTGCAGACGGTGCGGCAATTGGTGCGGAGATGAATGAATTATATCAGCTAATGTGTCATAAGCCTACTGTAAAATGTTATCTACCAGAATCATTTGAATGGATAATATTAAAATCAGGTATAATTGATGGAAAAAATATACAGGATATATTAAAACATCCCGAAGATTTTATAGAAAGTCAGAAATATTTTAGCTGGGAACGTTTTTTTACTGCATTGCTGATAGAATATACGCAGGATTCTTACCTTAAATACAATAAAAGAAAGTTGAATGAAGCCTATTTATATGAGAAAATAAAACAGGAGATTCTTGATGTAATAGAAGGTGTGAACTTTTTGTATAATTCTAGAAATTTATGAAAATTGTGGGATATTGTGATGATGTAATATTTATGCCTATCTTCGTTGTCTGTAGAAAAGGAGGAAAAGAAAAATGCTGAAAATTGTATTTGGAGAAATAGAAAATTCCGTTTACCATCCACCTACCTATTTTGATAACCGATATGAAGATGAATGGATTACCGATCCTTTGTCTGTTGCAATGATTAAAGACATTGATCAATCGGAAGTGATAGGGACACATCTGATTCAAAGCCCGGTACTTGGCCCGATTTCTATAAAAGAAATTTCTGGCGGCGTAAAAACCTTAATTTTAATGGCATTTGATAAAAGCGGTAAAATTTTTAATGCTTCTTCTTGTGGTGATAATTGTGCAAAGTGGATCGTGGAACTTGGCAAAATAAAAGATTTAACCATTAATTTGCATCATGTGATGGATTTTCGTTCTGTTCCTGTGTTTGAAGCTATGATGCTGAATACGGGAGTACTTATTCACGGTTATGGAGAATATTTGGAGGAAGCACTTAAAATAAAGGAGCGTTAGCTTCCAGATGGAGGTTTTCGGGTGATATTAGAAGAATTTGATAAAAATAAACAGGCTGTAGTGAATCCATCGGACATCATAAAATCAATTTCAGGTATGCCCAAGGTTGTTGTTTCCTGTTTTGCCAGGGAAACGTTTGAACGTATGGTAAACAGTTTTGGCGGGGAGAGGATTGGAGAAACGAGGGAAGCCAATATGGTGATTCCTGTGTATAAAGCGAATTACAAAGAAGCTTCTATAGGGATGTTTATGTCCCCTGTGGGTGCTCCGGCCTGTGTTTGTACGGCGGAGGAGATTTTTGCCATGGGGGCGGAAACGATAATTCTTTTTGGTACCTGCGGAGTGCTGGATAAAACGATTGAAGATTGCTCAATTATTCTTCCTGACAGGGCTGTACGCGATGAGGGAACCAGCTTTCACTATGTACCAGCTTCAGATGAGATAGAAGTAAATCCTCTGTATAAAGAACTATTGATAGAAATCCTGGAAGAACTTCACTGCCATTATACGGTAGGAAAAACCTGGACAAATGATGCGATTTATCGGGAAACCAGAGATAAAGCAGCGCAGAGAAAAAGGTCAGGATGTATTTGCGTGGATATGGAGTGTTCGGCGATGGCAGCACTGGCAAAATTCAGAGAAAAAGAGGTGTTTCAGTTCTTTTATGCTGCAGATAATCTGGACGGAGAAGCCTGGGATATCCGCAGCCTGGACAATGAGGCAAATCTTACCGAAAAAGATAAGATTGCAGGACTTGCTATGGAACTGGCGGTTAGGGTGGCAGAACAGTTTCACATTTGAATGATTAGCACAAAAAATCGGAGAGAAGCTTTTTTAAGTCATTTTCTCCGATTTTCAGTATATCCTTGCATGAACTTGCGCATAGAAAAAAATGAATTAAATTTTCATCAATTCCTTTTTCTTAGTGTAGCTGCAAATAAAAGAAGCAAATGCTAATATTATTTAGCTTTTCTGTCAACTGCGTCTGCATTAGTTTTTTCTCTTTATGACATTTGGCAGTAAATTTCCCAATCTCTGTTTGATTCATCATTTTTCTCCTATCAATAAGATCTTCCTTTGTTTAGTCTACAGTAAAAATATCTTCGATGGTCACATGAAATACCTTTGCGATATTCCATGCCAGGACTAATGAGGGATTGTATCTGCCTTTTTCGAGATTTCCTATGGTTTCTCTGCGCACGCCGACCAGCTTTGCCAGGTCCTCCTGTTTCATATCATATCTGGCCCGGTATTCTTTTATCCTGTTTTTTATCATGAATCAAGCCCCCAGTTCTCTCTGAACGTATAATATCCGACAGAAAATCCATGCACAGCGACAGAAACGCCCCAGCCGAAAGCCAATCCGTAGATAAGGGAAATATTTGCAGCGTGCCTGTTCACAAAGAAACAAATCAACGCAACGGCAGCTGTAGTCACCATGCCGCAGTAAAATGCTCTTGAAGCTGATTTATTCATATATTCTTCAAACATTTCATCAGTTTTGATGAAGAAATATTCAAAGTTAAGCGCAAAAGCAAAGAAACCTAAAAAGGCCCTCTCCTCCGTAAAGATGCCAATCAGTCCCAACAGTGACAAAAATCCCATAAGTCCGTACAAATAACGTTTTGGTTTCATTAAATTATCCTCCTTGTATGTGGTGTATTTCGCTCTTTATGATATAAATATACCATATTCAGATGGGAAAGTCAATACCTGTAATTGAGATAATTGCTGAACAGTAGCTTGTAATTATCACCATTCAATGTTACAATACATACAGTTGTCGAAGAATTATACCTTATCGGACGAAGTCCGCCCATCCCGAAGGGATTTGACTTCACGAGTGCCCGGAAGGGTATAACTTTAGATTTGGAGGTAACAAGATGGCACAATTACCCGAAAAATTCAGAACATGTTTTTGGGATTCTGATTTTGAGCAGTTGGATATTGTAGAAAATCGTGCATTTATTATTTCTCGTCTTTATACTAAAGGTGGGTTTCCTGGGATTTTTTGGATTGATGAAACCTATTCTGTTCAAGATGTTATATATGCAGCAAAAACAAGAAGAGATCTTGATCCAATCGTTGCAAATTATTTAAGAAAAAAGTACAATCTTGAAAAAGATGAGATGAATTATTATCGTATGCAAAATGAAATAGCATGGAGGTAACGATGCATTGGAGCATTTTGGATAATAAAAGAATATCTTTATTAGAGGAAATCGTTGAATGTGTGGATATTGGAGAATATTATATGGCAGGAGGAACAGCACTTTCTTTGCAATTAGGACTAAGAAAATCGGTTGATTTTGATTTTTTTGTTCCTCATAAGTTCAATCCGCATTCTCTGTATGTTCAGTTAAAGATGATTTGTCCTGACGATATTTTTGCTATTAACGTTGATAATAAGGGAACTTGTGATGTTACTATGTGTGGTGTTCAGGTAAGTTTTTTTGAATATCCTTATGTTTCATTGTATGAATATATACGTGATCAAAGTATGCCGGAACTTGCTATGGCAAATATCAAAGATATAGCGGTTATGAAAGCACTTGCTATTGGCAGTCGAGGTGCGATCAAAGATTTTTTTGATTTATATCAGATTTATCAGCGGACGGAGTATAATACTCATATGTTGGTTCGTGATTTATATTTAAAGTATGGTGAGCATAGCAATTTATCTTATGTTGGAATGGGATTAAATTATTTTGAAGAGGCAGAACAGGAAAAATTACCAGAAACATATGTAAAATATGATTGGAAAGAAATTAAAAAGTTTTTTAGTAATCTCCAGCAAGAATTTTTTTACGAAGTAAGATTGCATGAAAATTCTTGTGAATACAAAGATAAAGGAGAATAAAAAATACTGAAAATTGTATTTGGAGAAATAGATGTTTAAAGCCATTATGTTGAATACAGAAGTACTTGTTCATGGTTATGGAGAATATTTGGAGGAAGCACTTAAAATAAAGGAGCGTTAATTGCTAAAGAATAAAGCTGATGTATAACTGAATTGAATAAAAGTATCATTCATGCTATAATCGAAAACAACAGGAATCATCGCAAATATGGAGGAAAAATTATGGTATTGCCAGAAAAACAGGCGAGATACACTTTCGCTGACAGTCTTTCCTGGACGGAAGATGAGCATATCGAAATTATTCATGGTGAACTATTTATGATGGCAACACCATCCAGCCGACACCAGGAAATCAGCATGGCAATTTCTGCCCAGCTTTACAACTTTTTGGAAGGGAAATCATGTAAAGTCTACCCGGCTCCATTTAGTGTCTGCTTATTTGCACAGGATAAGGATAATCCGGAAAATATAGACACCATTGTTGAACCGGATATTTCTGTGGTATGTGACAAAAATAAAATAGATAACCATGGCTGCAAAGGCGCACCTGATTTTATCATAGAAATTTTATCTCCCTCTACCCGCCGGCATGACCGACTGGTAAAATTGAACCTGTATCAGCAGGCAGGGGTTCGGGAATACTGGATTGTCGATCCGGAATACAACTCCGTACAGGTATTTTTGCCGGATACCAGCGGTTTCTTCCGCATTCATGAAGATTATGGACAGGAGGATATCGCAAGGGTCAATGTCTTGGAGGGGTGTTTTATTGACTTGGGGCGGGTGTTTGCTGAATAGATAATAACTTTGGAAGAATAGGGAAAGTATGAGTTTGACAAGAAAATAACAAAAATTTTGTGAACTTTTTATGAAATATTAGAAAATTTTAAGAGAAAATATGTAGAATCTACAGAAAATGCAAATTTTGCTTGAAAATTTATGTGCAGTATGCTATATTGATTTCAGAAAAAATGCGTGCTGAGATGAGAGAGCATAGCCTTGCAACAGAAATGTTGTTTAGTGCTGTGCTTTTTTTATTCAAAGGAAATTTAATTTATCGTTTTTAATTTATCATCTTGTGAGTTAAAAGTTTGTAACACTAAGAAACCATGGAATCCCACGGTTT
>CAMNRM010000070.1 GCA_946553025.1 uncultured Clostridium sp. | reverse complement strand
TAGCTCGAAATAGTACTTTACGATCCCACTTCTGCGTACTTTCCTGAAACCATTTTCTAATTGTTGTTTCAAAAATTTCCTTAATTTCCCGATTGGGAATACATAAGGCAATCTCCCCCTCCAATGGATTTTTCAATTTCTCGTCCCGAACCCTTGTCAGATACCCTGTCAAATAGAGGACATTCCACAAATTTTCTTCTGAATCAAGCAGCTCATTATATGTCAGATTTTCCTCAACCTTTTGGATAATATATCCTCCCGACAGCAAAATTTCCAGTTTCTTTGTTATTGATTCTCCCGCAAAATCAATAAATTCCCGGATAATTCCATTATCACTTGAATTTTTCCAATAACCCTTCGGCTGGGCTTCAGGATTAAGCATCAGCTGCTCTACATGATTCATCACATCCCATGGACAGTAAATATCAAATTTCCCGAAATGGTATCCGTCATACCAATTCTTGAACACTGCCCGGTAATCGGTTAATTTTGTATCCTCTAAAAGCTTATCCACTTCTTTCTGTGTAAAGCCAAAGTACTCATTTAACCGGGTATCAGAAATCGTATCGGACACAAAATTATTCGTTCCGGTAAAAACACTTTCCTTTGCAATCTTCAAACATCCCGTAACCACTGCAAATTTCAATGCATTGTTATCTTTAAGCACCTGCATAATCCCTTTTATTGCATCCAGCATTTCCCGGTAATAACCATGCTCATTTGCCTTTGCCAGCGGAACATCATATTCATCAATAAGCAAGATTACCGTTTTTCCATAATAAGCCTGCATGATTCGGGTCAGGTTCAATAAACTGTCTTCCATTATTGCCTGTGTTGCTTTCTGTGAAGCCACCTGACAGAATATTTCCCGTGAAAATGGATCAAGATTATCACTTTTCAACAAATAAAGATGCTCTCTGTAAAGAGCCGAAAGTGTTACTGTAAGCTTTTCATATGCCTTATCAAAGTTCAACCCATCCACATTTTTAAAGGATAAAAACAAAGTAGGATATTGATTCATCCAGGATTTACAAAGTTCATTATCTTCTATGATCGAAAGTCCCGAAAAAAGTTCTTTGTTCTCTTTACGAATATCAAAAAATTCCGATAACATACTCATACTCAGTGTTTTTCCAAATCTGCGCGGGCGGGTTATTAACGTAACCTGTCTTCCATCCATTCTTAACAATTCACGGATAAGCTCCGTCTTATCTATGTAGTAATAGCCATTTCGCCGAATATCTGCAAATCCAGAACGCCCTATCGGTATTTTTATCCCATCCATTCCCTTCACCATCTCCAATCAAGCTATTTTACCTGCATCAGCCGCTTAACGAGTAATCTCTCCACAACCTCCGGCAGGATTTTGGGAACATTTTAATTGTTCTAAGAAAAAAAGCCATGTATCCTATAATTTCTTTTTTTGCACATAAATTAATAATTTCTGAAGATGCTTGATAATAAGGTTCTCTCGCAGTAAGAAAATCTATGATTAAATTTGTATCAACGAATATCACCATAACGCTCAGTAAGTGCCTCCTCTAATTCCTGTTCAGGGTCAAAATTGTCAGGCAGATATTGTTTAATTTCTTCTTGTGCAGCTTTTAGACGATAAAAAGCTTCTATGCCTTCATTAATTTCATTATGAGAAGTATTCGTTTCTATTTTAGGCGGCATAAGTCTGCGAATAATTTCAATAAGAAATTGTACATCATAATCCGACAAATTGCCAATCATCTGAACTGCCTGTTCCTGTAATCCTGACATTTATAATTCACCTTCCTTTTTTGCTTCTATATCCCCAACAACTTATTCTCCTTCTCCACAACCTCCGGCAGTACCTCGGGAACAGGGATTTCAAGAAACGCGCACATTTCCTCCATCCTCTCCTCGGCAATCCGTCTTCCGTCCCCGTAAAGCTTCTGAAGCTTCATCTTATCCCGCTCAAACCGCGACACTTTCACGGGCTGATCCGGGCGCAGGATGAAGAGTTTTCCTTCGGCCTCTAAGGCATCCATCTCCTCCTGCATCCGGTTATAGCGGTCGGGAATCTCTTCAATGGCTTCTAAAAACTGCGGCAATGGTGAAAAATAGCGGTGAAATGCCTTATCCGACCATGCATCCGTCGGTTTTTTCCGAAAGCCCTGATTGCGGGTCAGCACGACCACGGCTTTGGAAAATCCTTTGGCAAATGCCCGCTCATAGGCAATCGGCATGGAAACTCCGCCGTCCAGATATTTTTTTCCTTCCACATCAATCATATGAGATAGAACGGGAATGCTGCTGGAAGCCTGAACGGCCTGGAAAATCTCGCTGCAGGTCTTATTGGAAAAGTACTCCGGCTTTCCCGTTTTACACCTTGTCGCCACGGCCTCAAACTCCTGGGGCGAGGCCGCAAACGCCTCATAGTCGAACGGCACCAGCTTTTCGCTGAGTTCGCCGAATAAGAATTCAAAGCTGAAAATCTCCCGTTTTTTTACCAAGTTGCGGAAACTCATAAACCGTTTATCATGCAGGTAATCCAAATCAACGCGCAAAGTCCTTCCCGGCTGATTACTGATATAGCTTAACCCGTTCATAGCCCCGGCCGATACGCCGTTGACATAGGAAAACTGTATTCCCCGTTCCATAAACACGTCCAGCACCCCTGCAGTAAACAGCCCCCGAAGAGATCCCCCTTCCAGTACCAATGCTCCCTCGGTCATCTTCATTCCTCCATATTCTGTCAAATTCCGATCACATTAACGGCGCAATCAGCCGCAGCATCCTTCCGGCAAACTTGGGCAAAAAGGGATAGCGCCGGCAATCCTCCAGCGTTACCTGCCTGCACTTTTTCAGTGTTTCCAAAAAGTCCTCTTCGATCGCGTCCACAACCGGATTTTTATGAATCCATACCCCGCACTCAAAATGCAGGTAAAGGCTCCGAAAATCCAGGTTAATTGTTCCCACAACGGCGGTTTCATCATCACTGACAAAGACCTTTGCATGGACAAATCCCGGTGTATACTCGTAGATCTTTACCCCGGCTTCAATTAGTTCCGGATAGTAAGAACGCGCCAGCAGATAGGCATATTTTTTATCGGGGATGTGCGGCATGATCAGTACCGTATCAACCCCGCGCTTGGCGGAAAAGGTCAGTGCCGTAACCATTTCATTGTCCAAAATCAGATACGGTGTCATCATATGGACATAGTCCCGGGCCTGGTTAATGATATCCATATAGACCCGCTCCCCGACATTTTCCCCGTCCAAAGGACTGTCGCCGTAAGGAATCACAAAGCCCAGTTCCGGTTTGGTATCGTTTAAAAGTTCTTCTCTCGGATAAATATATTTTCCATAATTTTCCTTCTGCCGCTCGGTGATATTCCACATCTGGAGAAACATCATGGTAAAACTCTGTACGCCTTCTCCCTGAAGCATCACGGCGGTATCTTTCCAGTGACCAAAACGCTCGACGGCATTAATATATTCATCCGCCAGGTTAATTCCCCCGGTAAATGCCGTGTGGCCGTCAATTACGCAGATTTTCCGGTGATCGCGGTTATTCTGATGCGTGGAGAGGGTGGGCTTTATCGGAGAAAACATCTTGCAGCGTATGCCCTTTTTTTCCAGGGTCTGCGGATAATGGTAGGGAAGGAGCATCATACAGCACATTCCGTCATACATCACCCGCACTTCTACCCCCTGGGCAGCCTTTTCTTCCAGAATTTCCAGGATTTCTCCCCACATCTTTCCCCGTTCAATGATGAAATATTCCATGAAAATAAATTTCCGGGCATTTTTAAGCTGCCGCTTGAGTTCCGGAAACATGGCATCCCCAAGAGGAAAATATTTAACAGAAGTATTCTGGCAGACCGGAAAACCACCGCAGTTTTTCAGATAAACAGCCAGGTTTGCCTTCTCCCTGCTCACCTCTTTTAGGCGTTTTTCGGCAGCCAGGTTCTGTTCCAGATATGGGGAAGTTTCATCCCCCGCATCTTTCAGACGCCGGTTGATCCACTTGGTTCCAATCTGAAACTGGACGAAAAGATACAAAAACGTACCAAACACCGGAATCACCAAAACCGGAATCACCCAGGCCAGTTTAAAGCTGGGATTGGATTTCTCGTTTAAAATATAAATCACAACCAGAGCCGTCAGCGTAAGCATACCGCCGTAGATATAGACCAGATAATTGCTCAGCCAGCGAAAACAGGAGAATAAAAATCCAATCTGAAGCAGCAAAAACAACACCACAAACGCCGTTCTTCCAAAAACAATCCGAAACAAAACCTTTAATTTTTTCATGTTCTTAATGCCTGTTTAATATCCTTTATTTCATTTTTATTACGCTAATGCCTGTTCAATATCTTTAATTAAATCTTCTGCATTTTCAATGCCCGCAGAGTAGCGGATCATCGCCGGATCGACCCCGGCTTCGATAAGCTGCTCGTCGCTGAGCTGACGGTGGGTGTGGCTGGCCGGGTGAAGCACACAGGTTCTTGCATCGGCAACGTGGGTAGCGATGGAAGCAACCTTCAGCTTATCCATAAATGCCGCTGCTGCCTGCCGTCCTCCTTTTAAGCCAAAGGAAATAACGCCGCAGGTTCCGTTCGGCATATATTTTTCTGCCAGTTCGTGGTACTTATCCCCGGGAAGTCCGGGATACTTCACCCAGGCAACATCGTCGCGTCCCTGAAGGAATTCGGCGACTTTCAGGGCATTTTCACAGTGGCGGGGCATACGCAGGTGCAGGCTCTCCAGACCGGCATTTAACAAAAAGGCATTCTGCGGTGACTGAATCGCTCCCAAATCCCGCATTAACTGTGCGGTTGCCTTGGTGATAAACGCACCCTTGCCAAAGCGCTCGGTGTAGATAATCCCGTGATAGGACTCATCCGGTGTAGTAAGCCCCGGGAATTTATCGGCATAAGCGTTCCAGTCAAAGTTTCCGCTGTCCACGATGCAACCGCCTACCGTCATCCCGTGGCCGTCCATATATTTCGTTGTGCTGTGGGTTACAATATCGGCTCCCCACTCGATGGGCCTGCAGTTAATCGGCGTGGCAAAGGTGTTGTCGATAATCAGCGGAACCCCGTGACCGTGTGCCAGGCGGACAAATTTTTCGATATCCAGAACCACCAGCGCCGGATTGGCAATGGTTTCAGCAAACACACACTTGGTATTGGGCTGAAATGCCTTTTCCAGTTCTTCTTCGGATGCATCCGGGTCAACTAAAGTTACATCGATGCCAAACCGTTTTAAGGTAACGGTTAATAAGTTTGAGGTTCCGCCGTAAATGGTTGCAGAACTTACCACATGATCTCCCGCGGAACAGATATTGATCACCGCAAAGAAATTCGCCGCCTGCCCGGAGGAGGTGAGCATAGCTGCCGCTCCGCCTTCCATCTCACAGATTTTTGCGGCTACGGCATCGTTGGTGGGGTTTTGCAGGCGGGTGTAGAAATAGCCCTCCGCTTCCAGATCAAAAAGCTTTCCCATAGCTTCGCTGGACGTATATTTAAACGTAGTACTCTGATAGATCGGAAGCTGGCGGGGCTCGCCATTGCCCGGGTTCCATCCGCCCTGGATACAGGTAGTTTCGATTGCACGATGATTTGCCATAGATAATATTCTCCTTTTCTTATCGTTTTCGGAAGATCTCTTTCGTGATATTTTAGCACTCTTTTCCAGGCGGTGCAAGCCGAAATAAAACTTTCTGCTTGAAATTTCCGGCATTTCGATTTACTATAGTGGAGAATAAAAGTTGCTGCGAACAGGTAAACAGTAACGAATAAAACGGTTATTGCCGTCATAGATGAACAATAACCATAAAAGAATTGAGGATGACAAAATGACAGATTCATTTGTACAGTGGCTGACGGCTGCACTTGGCGGAAAGGTTTCTAAGGAAGCCATTATCTTTCTTATTTCCATGGTGCCGATCTTAGAACTTCGAGGCGGGCTTTTAGCAGCCTCCCCGGCTCTCTTAAACATTCCCATCCTGCGGGCCATCCCTATCTGCATTATCGGAAATATCCTTCCGATCCCTTTTATTCTGCTCTTAATTGAGCGGGTGCTTCTCTGGATGGAAAAGGTTCCCGTCCTGTGCCGCGTTGCCCTGTGGCTTAGAAATAAGGCAGAGAAAAATAAAGGGCAGGTAGAAAAATACGGCTTCTGGGGCTTAACCCTCTTTGTTGGAATCCCCCTTCCCGGCACGGGCGCATGGACAGGGGCTTTGGTTGCTTCCCTGCTCCATATGAAGCTGAAAACCTCTGTTCCTGCGATTTTACTCGGCATAGCCATAGCCACGGTGATTATGTCTTTACTTTCCTATGGCCTTTTGGGCGTAATTTTTGGGTAATGCTGCCTGCCTTTATTTTCCGGTAAGCCCGCCGGCAGTTTCCCCGATATGGAAAAAGAAAAAGGTATCCGGATTTACAGATACCTTTTGATTATTCTAATATTTCCTACAGCAGTTCTGCCCGCAGTTCTTCCCCGGTTTTTGGAGAAAGCAGGGCCGGGGGAATGTCCAGTATCGTTTTACATCCCTTCATCCCCTCCTGGTTCATCCGGTAAGCCGCCCTTGCACAGGCGACAAGCACCGATCCGGTAAATTCCGGGTTGGAATCAAGCTTTAAGCTGTATTCAATCACATGTTGATGCTCTTTTTCTTTACCGGTAACTCCGGTGCGGATCACCGAACCGCCGTGGGGAAGTCCTTTGTGATCACGATCCAGTTCCTCCTGTGAGATAAAGGTTACGGTTGTATCGTAATCGGCAAAGTAATTCGGCATGGTTTTAATCTCTTTTTCAATAGCTGCCAAATCTGCCCCATCCCCGGCAACGACAAAGCACTCCCTTGTATGCTTCTGCCGGGTCGTCAGTTCGGGCTGTCTGCCGCTTCTTACCGCTTCTACTGCTTCGGGCACGGGAACCGTATACTGTCGGGCATCCTTTACTCCGGCAATCCGGCGGATAGCGTCGGAATGTCCCTGGCTCACGCCCCGGCCCCAGAAGGTATAATCCCTTCCCTCGGGAAGGATAACGCCGGCATACAGGCGGTTTAAGGAAAACATCCCGGGGTCCCAGCCGGCGGAAATCACGGCAATCTTCCCGGAATTCTTCGCGGCCTCATCCACCCGGGCAAAATGCTCCGGAATCTTTGCATGGGTATCAAAACTGTCCACGACATTATAAAGTCCGGCATATTTTGGCGTCTGCACGGGAAGATCCGTTGCACTTCCTCCGCATAAAACCAGGACATCCAGTTCATCCTGCATGTGCTCCAGTTTATCTTCATGAAAAACCGGAACGCCCGGTGTCTGTATCGCTAACGCATCCGGGTTTCTCCGGGTAAAAACTGCCGCCAGTTCCATATCCGGGTTCTGGGCAATGGCGTTTTCCACGCCCTTCCCCAGATTTCCATAACCAAAAATTCCCACTCTTATCTTCATCGTTTTGTTCACTTTCCTGTATTTTTAATATTCTTTAATTCATCAAAAATAACGTCGTTTAAAACCTTGATATAGGTTCCTTTCATGCCTGAAGAACGGGATTCGATAACCCCGGCGCTTTCAAACTTGCGCAGGGCGTTGACAATCACTGAGCGGGTAATGCCTACCCGATCCGCAATCTTGCTGGCCACCAGAATGCCTTCATTCCCTTCAAGTTCTTCAAAAATATGGGTGATTGCCTCCAGCTCCGAGAAGGACAGGGTGCTGATTGCCGACTTTACAATCTGAATCTTCCGGCTTTCTTCGGCGTTCTCCTCATTCACGGAGCGCATCATCTCCAGTCCGACCACCGTCGTTCCGTATTCACTGAGGATAATGTCGTCAATATCGTACTGAGAATCACATTTATAGATAAACAATGTTCCCAGACGCTCTCCGGCAATATCAATCGGTGTGATGATTGCCTGATACTTCCGCACATTCTCTTCGGCAAAGCCCAGGGTAGCAAGATTTACGTTCTCTTTTGTAGAAAGTACACTCAATAAACGTTCGTTGAGCATCTTATCAACAAAGCCGCCGACCTTATCGTCGATGAGTTCTTCAATCTCATCCACACCCGGCCAGATGCTCACCCCTAACACTTTGCCCTTCTTGCTGATGACAAGGATATTCGACAGCAGGATTTCGCTTAATACCTTGCAGATATCGTTGAATACGACCTTGTGTGAATTATTATTGTGTAATAGTTTGTTAATTTTTCTGGTTTTATCAAGCAATTGTACGCTCATGCTGAATTCCTCCTCAAACGTTACCTGATAACAGGGGAAATGTTTAGGGTTACTGGCTAAATTGTATCACAAATCCTAAACTTTCTCAATAGTTTTTGGAAGAATTTTGAAATCTTAATGGATATTGCAATTAATAATCATATTTTTCATTCTTTCGTGTCTTTCTTATTCATTGTGTAACCACAGCTTTCATTCGCACATAAAAGCTTATTTCCCTTTTCAACCATGTAACTCCCGCATTCGGGGCATTTCTGCGTTGATGGCTTCTGCCAGGACATAAAGTCACAGTCCGGGTTATTTTCACAGCCGAAGAACCTGCGTCCTTTTTTGGTCTTCTTAACCACAACTTCTTTTCCGCATTTCGGACAGGGAACACCGATTTTTTCCAGATAGGGCTTGGTATTTTTGCAGTCGGGAAAACCCGGACAGGCCAGAAACTTTCCGTGAGGACCGTATTTGATTACCATGTTTCTGCCGCAGTTTTCGCAGATTTCCTCGGTAACCTCATCGGCAATGGTCACGGATTCCAGCTCTTCTTTTGCCCGGTTGACGGCCTCTTCCAGATCGGGGTAAAAATTGCTGATAACCGTCTTCCACTCGACTGTACCGTCGCCCACCTTATCCAGGAGATATTCAAGGTTTGCCGTAAATTCTTTATCGACAATGCTGGAAAAGCACTGTTTCATCATCCGGTTGACCACTTCTCCAAGTTCGGTGACATAAAGGTTTTTATTCTCCTTGGTGACATAGCGCCGGGCCAGGATGGTGGTTATCGTGGGCGCATAGGTACTGGGACGTCCAATCCCCTGCTCTTCCAGCGCCTTAACCAGGGATGCTTCCGTATAGTGCGCCGGAGGCTGGGTAAAATGCTGCCCTTCCCGCAGTTCTTTTAATTCCAGCTTCATTCCCTTTTCTAACTTCTCTAAAAGCTTGTTGCTTTCTTCTTTCTCGTCGTCCTGCACATAGACGCTCATAAAGCCTTCAAAGGTCAGCCTGGAGGCCGTTAAGGAGAACAGATACTCTCCTGCGCCCACCTTTACCGAGGTGGTTTCAAAGACTGCATTCTCCATACGGCTGGCGGTAAAACGCTTCCAAATCAGCTGGTAAAGACGGAATAAATCCCTTGCTAAAGAATCCTTAACCTGAACCGGGGTGAGGGAAATATCCGTAGGCCGGATGGCTTCGTGGGCGTCCTGGATTTTTCCTGTAGTTTTCTTTGCGTTTTCTGCCTTCGCCACGTAGTTTTTACCGTAATTCTGCTCGATAAAGGCTCTTGCCGCCTTATCTGCCTCTTCGGCAACCCGCGTGGAATCGGTACGCAAATAAGTAATCAGACCAATCGTCCCATGCCCCTTAATATCCACGCCCTCATAAAGCTGCTGGGCCAGCCGCATCGTCTTCTGGGTGGAGAAATTTAAGACCTTGGACGCTTCCTGCTGGAGCGTACTGGTGGTAAAGGGAATCGGCGCTTTTTTCGTCCTCTCCCCCGTCTTTATCTCCTCGACGATATATTCCTGCTGGTCAAGGCCCTTTTTTATCTGCTCCAAAGCCTCCTTATTGCCAATCGGAAGCTTTTTCGTGCGGCTGCCGTAGAACTTTGCCGTCAGGGGTTTTTTGCTTTTCTCCGGGCATAAATCGGCTTCCAGGCTCCAGTATTCTTCCGGGATAAAGGCATTAATCTCGTCTTCCCGGTCACAGATCATCCGAAGCGCCACGGACTGCACCCGCCCGGCACTTAATCCCCTCTTGACCTTCTCCCAGAGCAGGGGGCTGATCTTATAGCCCACCATGCGGTCAAGCATTCGCCGGGCCTGCTGGGCATTGACCAGATCCATATCAATAGCCCTTGGATTTTTAATCGATGTCTTCACTGCATTTTTTGTAATTTCATTAAAGCTAATCCGGTAAACCTGCTTATCCTTGGCATCGTCCAGCTTCAGCGCTTTCATCAAATGCCAGGAAATCGCTTCCCCTTCCCGATCCGGGTCGGTTGCCAGATAAATCTTATCCGCTTTTTTTACCTCTTTGCGGAGTTTCGCCAGAATATCGCCCTTTCCACGGATCGTAATGTATTTCGGTTCAAAATCATGTTCTGCGTCAAAGCCCAGCTGGCTTTTCGGCAAATCGCGCACATGCCCGTTCGAGGCATCCACCTCATAATTTGTTCCTAAAAATTTTTTAATGGTCTTCACCTTGGCCGGTGATTCCACAATAACTAAACAATTCGCCATAAGAACTCCTTATCTTCAGCCGAAATTCCGCCCCGGATTTTTTCTGCTCTGCTTTTACCTCTTTCTGCTGTAATAGTTTCCGCCCTCATGGACAGCAAAGCCTTTCAGTTCTAAATCCAGAAGAATCATCATCCCTTCACTCAATGGCAATCCGGCTTCTTTTACAACATCATCTATATTTTTCGGTTGTAAATCGAGGACACTATACACCATTTTTTCCTTCTTGGCAAGTCCCTTCTCGCTTTTTTCATGAATCTTTAACCTTTTTTCATGACAAATCCCAAAAATATCCAAAATATCGCCGGGATTCTGAATTAACGGAGCACCGCTTTGGATTAACTGATTACATCCCTCGCTTCCCGGATCAGTGATCCTCCCGGGCACGGCAAACACTTCTTTTCCCTGATCCAGGGCAAGTCCGGCGGTAATCAGCGAACCGCTCCTCTGCCTGGCTTCCACCACCAGCACCCCGTCGGACAGCCCGCTGATCACCCGGTTTCGTATGGGAAAATTCTGTGCAAAAGGCTTCGTCCCCAGAGGAAACTCCGAGAGAATCCCTCCCTCGCTTGCCAGACGCGCAAACAGAGGATAATTCTCCCTTGGATAGCAGATATTAATTCCGCAGCCTAAGACGCCAAAGGTCTTTCCCCCTCCGTCCAAGGCACCGCGGTGCCCGGCTCCGTCAATGCCCGCAGCCAGACCGCTGATAATCTGTACACCGGCCCCTGACAGTTCTTCGCCAAAGCACCGGGCAAGTTCCAGCCCGTATCTTGTAGCCAGCCTTGAGCCTACAATCGCAAGCGACGGCGCGTCTTCTTTCGGCAGTTCTCCGCGGACATAAATCCCCCAGGGATAGTTTTTTATCTGCCGCAGCCTCTTGGGATATTCTTCATCCAAAATGGTAATAAACTTTATTCCCCGGTTCTTTAAACTATGATATTCTTCCGTGATTTGCGAAAAATTTCGTTTTTCTTTTTCCAGGCTCCCTGCCTGCCCTGCATTTAAAATTTTCCATTCCACCCACTGTTTTTCTTCTATATTAAATAGGGATAACACCGTGCCCGCCGCCTTTTTCATCCTCTCCATCGTGGCCGGGCCAAGGAAAGGCATCTGACAGAGAAAATAAATGATTTCCCGTGCCTTTTCCAGGTTTTCCGCAGTTTGTCTTTTTTCCATAGTGTTCCTTTCTCTTCTTCGTGTTCAGACCCTTCATTCCAATCCTTTAACTCCAATACTTTTCTTCCAGGGAACGATAGCTTACTGCTTCACTTAAATGGATTTTTTCAATCCTTTCCTTCCCCTCCAAATCGGCAATCGTCCGCGCAACCTTTAAGATCTTATGGCATCCCCGGGCACTCAGTCCCATCTTCTGGTAAATCTGCTGCAGATAGTTTTCCTCTTCCTCGCCCAATATACAGTAGCGTTCAACCTCTCTTGCCCCCATCTCCCCGTTAAACTGCCCTCTTTTCTGCTGAATCTCTAAGGTTTTCATCACCCTGAGGCGTATCTGGGCAGAACTTTCGTTTTTTTCTTTTTTCCGAAATTCATGGTAAGCAACAGGGGACGCTTCCACGGTGATATCGATCCGGTCAAGGATCGGCTTGGATATCTTTCCGATGTAGCGTCTGACCTGCCACGGACTGCACTGGCAGCGGTTCCGATCCGGGTAGTAACCGCAGGGACAGGGATTCATCGCGGCAACCAGCATAAACTTGGCAGGAAACGTGCATGAGCCGTGGACGCGGGAAACCGTTACCCTTTTTTCTTCCAGCGGCTGGCGCAGAATCTCGATAACCTTTCCGGAAAACTCCGGCAGTTCGTCTAAAAACAGCACGCCGCCGGTAGACAGGGAAATCTCCCCCGGCCTGGGAACACTTCCCCCTCCGGCAAGTGCCGAAGCCGTAATCGTGTGGTGGGGACTGCGAAACGGCCGTTTTCTCACCAGAGGCATGTCCGCCGGGAGCATCCCGCAGATACTGTAAATCTTGGAAATCTCCAGACTTTCTTCGCGCCCAAGGGGAGGCATAATGGTGGGAATCCTCTTTGCCGCCATCGTCTTTCCGGTTCCTGCCGAGCCGATGTACAAAAGATTATGCCTTCCTGCAACTGCAATTTCCGTCGCTCGCCGTAGAAGGGGCTGGCCGTTTAATTCGGAAAAATCCACGTCATATTCTTCGCTGTCTTTTTCCTTGGCCCCGGTTTTTTTCCTGCCATTATCCTCTGCGTTTTTCTGTACTTTCTCTTTTCTTCTTTCCGGTTTCTTCATCATCGCCCAAAGCTGCGTAAGATGCTCTACCGGAATAATCTCCATGCCTTCGACCAGTTCCCCTTCCGCCACGTTCTCCTTCGGCAGAAAACAGCGTACAATTCCCCGCTCCCTGGCAGCAAGAACCAGAGAAATCACCCCGCGGACAGGCTTCACCCTTCCGTCCAGGCCGACTTCCCCTGCTGCCATCGAAGAATCCCAGAACTTTTTTTGCTCTGCTTTCCAGTCCTCCTGCCCATCCCTTTCATCCCCCAAAACGCAGGCACCCAAAACAGAGGCTGCAATCGCCAGATCATAGCCTGTCCCGTCCTTTCGGATATCGGCCGGTGCCAGATTAATCGTAACTTTCTTTGTCGGCAGAGAAAATCCTGAATTTTTTAATGCCGTCCTCACCCGTTCGCTGGCCTCCCGTGTTTCCTGTGATAAATTTCCGGTCAGAATAAAGCCCGGAAGCCCGTCACGGATATCGGCTTCCACCGAAATCAAAAACCCGTCAATTCCCCAAATTCCTGCACTGCAGACCTGAAAAAACATACCTATGCTCTCCCCGTTGTTCAATCCAATCTATACAACAATCTCTAAATTTCCATAATTTTACATTTCCAAATTTTGGAATTTATTATACAAAAAAAATCCGGCTTCTGCAAGAGAAATCGGATTTTTTAATAAAAATTTTAGATATTATTATTTTACTCCTGTGCAAATGCATTTTTTACCACGTCGTCCATCTGCGCAACAAACAAAATTTCCAGCCCCTTGGTAATCTCTTTCGACAGTTCGGCGATATCTGCCCGGTTTTTCTCCGGAACCAGCACGGTCTTGATATGTGCCATCTTTGCCGCCAAAATCTTTTCTTTCAGTCCGCCAATCGGCAGAACCCTTCCCCGCAGAGTGATTTCACCGGTCATGGCCACCTTTGCCTTGACTTTCTTTCCAATCACGGCGGACAGCATCGCTGTAGCCATGGTAATTCCTGCGGACGGTCCGTCTTTGGGAACAGCGCCCTCCGGGATGTGGATGTGGATATCGTGCTTTTCAAAATAGTCGTCAGCCACGGCGTATTTCGGGCAGACGCTGCGCACATAGGTCAGTGCCGTCTGCGCCGATTCTTTCATCACATCACCCATCTGTCCGGTAAGCTGCAGATTTCCTTTTCCAGGCATCTCATTCACTTCAATCTGTAAAGTATCTCCGCCCACGCTGGTCCAAGCAAGCCCGCGCACAATCCCTACCTGGTCTTCCTCATTGGCATCCTCAAAAGTCACTTTTTCTTTTCCCAGATATTTTTCCAGGCTGGTTTCCGTCACTTTAATTACCCGCCGTTTATCCTCTAAAAACTCCCGGGCGGCCTTCCGGCAGATATCGCCGATCCTCCGTTCCAGATTGCGGACCCCGGCTTCCCGGGTATAGTTATGGATAATCTTTTCCAGCGCATGATCCGAAAAGGAAAGTTCCTTTGCGCTCAGCCCATTCTTTTCCCTCTGCTTTTCCACCAGATACTCTTTGGCAATGTGGAATTTTTCATTTTCCGTATAGCTGTTGACCTCGATAACTTCCATGCGGTCTAAAAGCGGTCCGGGAATGGTCTGGGTTGTATTGGCGGTTGCGATAAACATCACCTGGGATAAATCAATGGGAACCTCGACATAGTGATCCCGGAAGCGGACATTCTGCTCGCTGTCCAAGACCTCCAGAAGCGCCGAAGAGGTGTCCCCCTTATAATCCTGGCTTACCTTGTCAATCTCATCCAGAAGCATTAAGGGATTAGCTACACCGGCCTGGCGCAGTCCTTCCACCAGCCGCCCCGGCATGGCACCGACATAGGTTTTTCGATGTCCTCTTATCTCTGCCTCGTCCCGGATTCCCCCCAGGCTGATGCGGACATATTTTTTATTCAGTGCCCGGGCCATTGAGCGGGCTATCGAGGTTTTCCCCGTGCCGGGCGGGCCGACCAGGCAGAGGATGGGGCTGGTGCCTTTATTGGTCAGTGCACGGACAGCCAGGTACTCTAAAATCCTTTCCTTGACCTTGGTAAGACCGTAGTGGTCTTCGTCGAGAATCTTTTCCGCATGACGGATATCGTTATTATCCTTTGATGCCTTTTTCCACGGCAGTTCCAGAAGGGTTTCAATATAGGTACGGATAACATTTCCCTCCTGGCTCCCCCCGGGCATGGTTTTTAAGCGGCCGATTTCTTTTTCAAGCTTCTCCTTCACCTCTTTATCCGCCTTCAGGGCCTTTACCTGACGGCTGTATTCGTCGGCGTCGGTAAGGACATTATCCTCCCCAAGTTCCCGGCGGATCACTTTTAACTGTTCCCGAAGAATATAATCCTTCTGGTTTTTATCCACGGCCGCCTTGACCTTCATCTGAAACTCCCTTTTAATCTTGGCAACCTCCACTTCCCGCACCAGACTGTGAATCACATGCTCATAGCGGACGGTAAGAAACGGCGCTTCCAAAACCTCCTGGCGAAGTCGGTAGTCCCAGGGAATCTGAATCACGGTCTGGTCAAGAAGCTCTTCCAGATCATTGATCATCATCAGATTAGGAAGCACTTCCTTAATCATTCGGGGATTGATCCGGGCATATTCTTCTAACTTGTCCTTGACCATGCGGACCATGGCTTCCGCAGTGATATAGTCTAACGGCTCTAATTCCGAAGCCGGAATCAGCTTTTCGGTTTCAGCCAGAAAATAACTTCCTTCCGTGTCCAGATGAATCAGCTGTGCCCGTTCCAGCCCCTCAACCATAACCCGAATAATGTGCTCCGGCAGTTTAACCAGTTGTTTTGCCACGGCAATACAGCCCACCGAATATAAATCCTCCCGTTCAGGCTCCTGGATTTCCCCCTGCTTCTGCGTAATTAAAAATACCCTCTGGTTGCCCACCATTGCCTTTTCCAGCGCTGCAACGGACTTCTCACGGCTGATATCAAAATGAATAATCATACCGGGAAGAACGGTTAATCCGCGCAGGGCGATGGCCGGCAGGGTTTCTGTCTTTTGTTCCATATATTTTCCCTACTTTCTTTAAGAAAATAACTGAAGAATGGTTAATCTATCCGAAAAAAAGAGGGCAATGCCCTCTTTTCCTGTTCCGGTAAATACTCGTAAGCAATAAGCTTTCTATGATCTAGGCAATTTCCCCCGTCTGGTCCTTGCGCAGACGCCGGGAGGAATTCTTTCTCGGAACCGCAGTATCCCGGTAAACGATATCGGGCTTTCCGGTTCCTTCGATAACGCCCCGGTTAATGGTTACAATGCCAATCGTATCATCCGACGGAATCTCATACATTAACTCGGCCATTGCCTTCTCTAAAATCGAACGAAGCCCTCTGGCCCCGGTCTTTCGCTCGGCAGTCAGTTCGGCGACCGCAAGCAGTGCATCCGGGGTAAACTCCAGCTTAACATCGTCTAATTCAAACAGCTTCTGATACTGCTTGGTCAGTGCATTCTTCGGTGTCGATAAGATCTGCACCAGGGTATTGGTATCCAGCATATTTAAGGCAACGGTGATCGGGACACGGCCGATAAACTCCGGAATCAGACCGAATTTGGTCAGATCCTGAGGCAGCACCTGATGGAGCATCTCATCAATATCCATCTCGTTCTTATCAAAAATAGCCGCGTTAAAGCCAATGGAACCGGCATTAATACGCTGTTCCACAATCCGCTCCAAACCGTCAAATGCACCGCCGCAGATAAATAAAATATTGGTTGTATCAATCTGCAGAAGTTCCTGGTGAGGATGTTTTCTTCCGCCCTGCGGCGGCACGCTGGCCACGGTTCCTTCCAGAATCTTTAAAAGAGCCTGCTGCACGCCTTCGCCGGAAACATCCCGGGTAATGGAAACATTCTCGGACTTCTTGGTAATCTTATCAATTTCATCAATGTAAATAATGCCGTATTCTGCCTTGCTGATATCGTACTCTGCCGCCTGAATCAGCTTTAACAGAATATTTTCCACATCTTCCCCCACATAGCCGGCCTCGGTTAATGCCGTTGCGTCGGCTATGGCAAAGGGAACATTTAAAATCTTTGCCAGTGTCTGTGCCAGGTAGGTTTTCCCCGAGCCGGTAGGACCCAGCATTAAGATATTGCTCTTGGCAATATCCATATCCATATGTCTTGATGTTGTAACCCGCTTGTAATGATTATAAACTGCTACGGAAAGTATCTTTTTTGCTTCATCCTGCCCAATAACGTATTCATCCAGAAAAGCTTTAATCTCCTTCGGCTTCATTAAGTTAATGTCGCTGAAAAGAGAACTTTCCTCCTCCTCCATTAAGTCAGCAAATTCCTCCTCCAGAATCTCTGAACACAGCTCAATACATTCATCACAAATAAATACATTCGTATTACCAGCGATCAGTTTCCTCACCTGGTCCTGGGTTTTTCCGCAAAAAGAACATCTGATTTTTTCTTCTATTCTGCTGGGCATAACATCCACCTCTCGTTTCTACCCGCATCAGCGGCTGGTAATTACTTTGTCAATAAGACCGTACTTCATGGCCTCATCTGCTGTCATATAGTTATCTCGTTCGGTATCGCGCTCAATTACTTCGATGGGCTGGCCGGTATTCGCTGCCAGAATCTGATTTAACTTGGTTCTGGTATGAAGAATCTTTTCAGCCACAATCTTAATCTCCGTAGCCTGCCCCTGAACTCCCCCGGCGGGCTGATGAATCATCACTTCGGCATTCGGCAGAGCCATGCGCTTTCCCTTGGCACCGCCGGCAAGAAGGAATGCCCCCATGCTGGCAGCCATACCGATGCAGATCGTCGAAACATCACATTTAATATAATTCATCGTATCGTAAATCGCCAGACCGGAAGAAACCGAACCGCCCGGACTGTTGATGTACAAGGAAATATCCTTTCCGGGATCTTCCGATTCCAGGAACAGAAGCTGGGCTACAACCAAACTGGCGGTAACATCATTGACCTCTTCTCCCAGGAAAACAATACGGTCCTTAAGCAGACGGGAGTAAATATCGTAGGTACGCTCCCCCCGGCTGGTGGACTCTAAAACATAGGGTACTAAACTCATGAATAACTCTCCTTCCAAAAGGAATAAACATCGTTACTGCTCACATATTCACAGCAGCCAGACATCCATTAGACTAATTTTGCCTCGGCAACTAAAAAGTCCACAGCGGCCTGTACAGCCAGGTCTTTCTTCATCTGCTCCTTTTCAAAGTCGCCCATATATTCTTTCAGCTTATCCACTTCCATTTTGTAAGTGTCAGCCATCTTCTTCAGTTCTTCATCCATCTGCTCTTCGGTTACTTCAATCTTCTCAGCCTCGGCAACCGCCTCTAAGACCAGACGGGTCTTGATTCTTCTCTCGGCCTGCGGCTTCATCTGATCGCGCAGCATATCCATGGTCATACCGGTGTACTGCATGTACTGATCCAGAGAAATTCCCTGACTCTGCATCCGGCGTGCATTCTCCTGAATCATGCTCTCTGCCTGTGCTTTTAACATCGGTTCCGGGATATCCATGGAAGCATTGGCAACAACGGCCTCGACAACCTTGTCCTCATTTAAGGTAACAGCCTCTTTTTTCTTTCTCTCTTCCAGGTTCTTTTTCAGATCGGCCTTATACTCGTCTAAGGTTTCAAACTCGGAAACCTCGCTGGCAAACTCGTCGTTTAATTCCGGAAGTTCCTTGTGCTTGATTTCCTTAATCGTAACTTCAAATACGGCCGGCTTTCCTGCCAGGTTCTTTGCATGGTACTCGGTGGGGAAAGTTACATTTACTTCACAGGTTTCCCCTACATTCTTCCCGATTAACTGCTCTTCAAACGTATCAATAAAGGAATGAGAGCCAATCGTCAGCGAATAATCCTCGGCCTCGCCGCCCTCAAAAGCAGCACCGTCAATCATTCCCTTAAAGTCGATAACGGTCTGGTCGCCGTCCTCTACGCCGCGGTCTTCAATCGTAATAATCCGAGAATTCTGATCCTGAATCCGAATTAACTCTGCGGAAACCTCTGCGTCGGTAACTTCCTCGGAAGCCTTTTCTACTTCCACACCCTTATACTCGCCTAAAGTAACTTCCGGCTTAACGGCAACCATGGCCGCATAGATAAACGGCTTGCCTTTTTCAATCTGTACAATCTCTACTTCCGGGCGGGAAACGATCTCTAAAGCACTCTCTTTCATCGCCTCGGCATAGGTATCATTAATCGCTTCATCCGCAGCGGTTTCATAGAAAACTTCAACGCCGTACATTTTTTCAATCATGTTTAACGGAGCTTTTCCCTTACGGAAACCAGGAAGTGCAAATCTATTCTTTGTCTTCTTATATGCGGTCTGAATGCATTCGGCAAACTGCTCGGCGGAAACTTCCACAGTCAGCTTCGCCATGTTTTTTTCTAATTTTTCTACTTGTAAAGTCATTTTGGGGGTTCCTCCTTCATCGATATGTGGTCGCCTGAATTTTTGGCGCTACACTTCAATTTACTACTATAGCATATCCTGCCGCCAAATACCAGCCCTAAAAATAAAAGTTTTCAAACAAAATCATACTGAATGCCATCTTTTACCTCTGCCGCTATTTCTTTCCCAACCAAAAGGGCAGAAATTTCCAGTCCCAAATCCAGGGCATAGCCAAGACCGCGGGCGGTCGTAACCAGTCCGTCCGTGACAACCCCCTGCTTCGTATATTCTGCCCCGGTTAGACTCTCCTCAAAACCGGGGTAACAGGTCGCCTTCTTTCCATTTAAAAGGCCAAGGCCGCCAAGGACACTCGGTGCGGCACAGATGGCAGCAACCCTCCGCTCTTCATCGACAGCCTGCTTTAACGCCTGACAAAGCCCCTGATGTTCTGCCAGATGCTTTGTTCCCGGCATTCCCCCGGGTAAAAAGATACAGTCGGCCTCCCCCGGATCACCGTCCTCCCAGAGCATATCGGCAGTGATCTTTATCCCGTGAGAACCGGTAATCAAAAGTTCCCCGGACATTGAAACCAGCTTTACCTCAATCCCGCACCGGCGCATCACATCCACCGCCGCCAGACACTCCACTTCTTCCAGACCATTGGCCATACAGGCATAAACTACTGCTTTCATATTGCTTTTCCTCCTTATCAAAGATCGTTTGTTTTTATTCACTCGTTTTTATCTGTCCCGGTAAATCCCCAGCCGTTCCTGCCGCAGCTTCAGATAAAGTTCGGCAAGCGTTGCCTCGCGGTAGGGATGAACGAAAACTCCGCCAAGACAGCAGCACAGGGCACCTAAAAAATACCAGCCGATAAAGGATAATTCCAGAACCCAGGTATCCAGTTTATTGCCGTCCATCATTACCTTGCTTAGGCGGAAAGCTTCCTTCCGATCTATCGTGGGATATTCTGCCAGCAGATAGGGAACCATGTAATATTCATAATGTTTGACAATTCCAGGAATAATAAACAAAAGTCCCCATAAAAACTCGTATAAGCTGCGGAAGAACTGCGTCTTTACAATATTCATATAGCGTCCCCGCTTAAAGCCGCTAAAAAGTTCCTCAAAACCTGCATTTTTCTGTTCTAAGGTGCTTAGGGAAAAATACCGGCATTTGCCCACTAATACAACATTGCTGACAAAGACAGAAAAGCAGATGGAAAATATGGAAACCAGCATGGCTATCGATAAAAACAGCAGAAACAGGCCGATAAAAAAGGACGGATCTCCAAAAAAATCTTCCATATATTGAAGCTGTCGATTCACTCGCTGGTTATAGCTTACACTGAACTGCGGGCCGGCTGAAACCGCTCCCCCTAACAGTCCCGCAACAAAGCACACCAAAAAGCCGTACCAGTAATAAAACTTAAGTCCGGCCTTTGCCCTTGTTTTCAGTTCTTCTCTTGTCCACATCTTCTCCCACCTCCGGCAATGCTTCCCGACATTTTTTGTTTTCTGCATGTATCGTCAGGATGTTTTATTCTTTTGTTACTGTTCGCAAGTGCGCAGATCTACGTGAACAGCAACATTCTTTTACCAGTATAACACAAAGAAGAATGGGAAAAAAGAGATTATCCGGCAAAATTTTTTTCTTTTTTATAGCAATATTTGTGGAAAATATGATACAATTTCAGGCAGAACCGTCAAAATCCAAACACTTCATCACATACAGAAGGAAACAAAATGGAGGAAAACATGGAAATCGAGCGAAAATATCTTATTGAAGATCCGGGAAAGCTTCCCCAAAATTATCAGGACTTTCCCTTTCATGAAATTGAACAGGCTTATCTCTGTACCAATCCGGTCGTAAGGATACGCAGGGAGGATGAACAGTATTATTTAACCTACAAGGGCAAGGGATTACTGGCCAGAGAGGAATATAACCTGCCGCTGACCAAAGAAGCCTACGAGCACTTACTGCCCAAAGCCGACGGAATTATCCTGCAAAAAAGAAGAATCAATATCCCGCTTATCCGGGATCTTTCTCCCCGGCATGAACTGACGATTGAACTGGATATTTTTTCCGGAGAATACCAGGGACTTATTCTTGCCGAGGTAGAATTCCCATCCATAGAAGAAGCCGAAAGCTTCACCCCGCCGGAATGGTTTGGGCGGGATGTCACGTTCAGCGGAGAGTATCAGAACAGCCGGCTGAGTGCGGGAAAAGACAAACTGGTAAAAAATCACGAATTATAAGTTCACCACATTCTGGGGCCTGCCTTCAATAAAACAGCGCAGGTTGTCCACGGCAATCTGCATTAAACGAAGCCGGGATTCCTTCGGTGCCCAGGCAATGTGCGGTGTGATAATCACATTTTTTGCAGCAAGCAGAGGATTATCTTCCCGGATTGGTTCCGTGGAAACAACATCCAGCGCCGCCCCTGCAATTTTTCCGCTGTTTAACGCTTCGCAAAGATCCTCTTCCACAACCAAAGGTCCGCGGGAACAGTTGATAAGCATTACGCCTGTTTTCATCCGGGCAATGGTCTTGCGGTTGATAATTCCCTGCGTTGCCGGAAACAGCGGACAGTGCAGGCTGATCACATCCGATTCGCGCAAAAGGGTATCCAAATCCGTGTAATGGCAGGTTTCACTTTCCCGATCCGGATACTTCACCTCGTCATAAGCAAGGACCTTCATTCCCAGCGCCTGCGCGATCCTTCCGGTTTCCTGACCAATCCGCCCAAAGCCGATAATCCCCATCGTCTTTCCCGCCAGCTCCACCAGGGGATAATTCCAGTAACACCAGTCCTGACTGCGGCTCCATTCACCGCGCAGCACTGAAGCCGAATGTTCCCCGATATGATGACAGAGCTCCAGAAGCAGGGCAATGGCAAACTGCGCCACCGCTGCCGTACCATAGGTTGGAATGTTGGTCACGGCAATTTTCTTTTCCTTTGCTGCCTTGATATCTACTACATTATAACCGGTTGCCAGAACACCAACAAAACGGAGATTGGCACAGGCATCAAAAACATCTCTGGTCAACGGTGTTTTATTCGTATACACCGCCTGGGCATCCCCAATACGGGCAATGATATCCTCTGGCCTGGTGCGGTCATACACCGTAACCTCTCCAAGTGCCTCAAGCCCCTCCCAGGAAATATCACCCGGATTTAAGGTATAGCCGTCTAAAACTACAATTTTCATGGGGTTTCCTCCTGTATTGGTTTCTTCTTTAAATAAAGCCATGATTTGTTCGGTAAAAATACTTCGGATTTCCATATTGGGAATTGACAGATAATATTTATTTCTATCCATCCTTCCTCTCTGTGTCAAATACCCCGTAGTTAATAATACACTCCAAAGATGATCAATCGTATCATATAATCGATTATACGTTAAATCCTCGTAAATTTCCCTAACTACTGTTTCACCAGCAAGTAAAGCCTCTAATTCACTCTTTGTCAATCCATTGTCCAGTTTTTTAATAAAGTGTCTTATTACATCATTATTACTGGTATTTGACCAATAATCTTTAGGCTCCATTGAAGGATCATCCATCAATTCATCACAATAGCTAATAACATCCCACGGACAATATACCTCTGCATTTCCAAAGTGATATCCATTATACCAATTTTTTATTTCTATATAGCGATTATCTAATTCATAGTATTCCAGCATTTCTTTCACTTCTTCATCGGTAAATCCAAAATATTCATCAAAACGAACCGTCGTTACAGGAAAAGTTTTGAGATTATTTAATCCGGTGAAAATACTTTCTTTAGCAACACGCAGACACCCGGTTAATACAGCAAAATATAGACTGTCATTCGTTTTAAATGCCTGATCAAAAATATTTCGAATTAACATTGTCATTGGTTCATAATATCCGTTTTCATAAGCTTTGGCTAAAGGTACATCATATTCATCAATTAAAATGATAGTTTTTCTATCATAAAACTTTTCCAATAAATTAGACAGGGTTTTTAAACTTCCTGTCAAAACAGAATCAGACATCGTAAAAACTTCCTGGTTCGTTTGATCAATTGTTGTAAGCTGATGATATAAGTTTTTTTCTTTATCGGTGAGCAAGTCACTTTCCAGTATAAATTGAAAACGCATTGCCTCACTGCCAATCGCTGCACAAATCATAGCGCGTGCTGATACATAGTTGTTGGCATTTATGCTTTTTAAGCTAATCGAAATAACAGGAAAATTTCCCATATATTTCTGACATAAATCTTTTTCCTTTGCAATTTCCAAAGTTTCAAAAAGTGACTTATCACATCCTATTTCAAAAAAAGATTTAAGCATACTCATATTTAGGGATTTACCAAATCTTCGAGGTCTGGTAAATAAATTTACTTCTCCCCATTTATAAAGCAAATCCCGGATCATGGCTGTTTTATCAACATAATAAAAATCTTCTCTGCGAATTTTCTCAAAATTCTCAATTCCTATTGGAAGTTTTTTCTTCCTGCTTCCATTATTCATTTATTCACACTCCTGTATTTAACTTGTGAGTTAAAAGTTTTCAACAAAAAGAATAGCCCTTTTGTATGGATTT
>CAMNRM010000069.1 GCA_946553025.1 uncultured Clostridium sp. | reverse complement strand
GTTCATCCGACCGGTGAATCTTGGTCGGCAGGCTCAGGATTCCGAGAGCCTATTAGATACATAGCTAAACTGCATGGCGCGAAATCCATAAAAGGAAGCCTTTTTAAATAATTCCTCTATACTTGAAGGTGCAAAATCCGTAGAACAAATCCCAATCCTCATCCCTGGTTTCTCCTGTTTTTTTCTTTCATCTGCCCGAAACTCCCGGCAAAAATTTTCTTTTTCATCTGCCCCAAACTCCCAGCAGAAATTTTCTTTTTCATCTGCCCCAAACTCCCGGCAGAAATTTTCTCTTTCATCTGCCCCAAACCCCAGCAAAAAATTTCTATTCCACCTGCCCAAAACACCCGGCAGAAAATCCTCTACAGCGCTCCATACACCGCCTGCTTTAATCTCGGATGACAGTAGCCTTCCAGATTATTCGGGACAATCTGATGCGCGTAGGCAATCGCCAGTTCCTCTTCGGGGTCTGCCAGGATAAAGGTTCCTGCCACCCCGCCCCAGCCAAACTCGCCCGGGCTTCCATTCACCCCGCTGTCTTCCGGGCTGATCAGAGTGCGGACACCCAGACCATAACCGTAACCTTCCAGAAATTCCCATCCATTTTTCCAGGCAGAGCGGAAATCTCTCATCGCCTGGCCTTCTAACTGGTTTCGACGGATTAAATCAATCGTCTTTCTTCCCAGGATTCTCACCCCGTTAAGCGTTCCGCCCACAGCCAGCACCGTGGCAATTTTTGCCATATCCTTTACGGTCAGCAGCAGCCCGGCACCCGCGCTCTCCAGCTTATGGGAAGCATTAATCTGATAATCCGGACGTTCATAGGGAAGCAGACACCCATCCGGTGCCCAGGTATATAAAACAGCCAGCTTCCCTTCCCGGATATCCTCTCGGAAAAATCCGCCGCTGCTTATGTTTAAAGGTTTAAAAATTTCATCCGCAAAATACTGTCCCAGGCTTTTTCCTGAAACTTCCTCAATCAGCGCACCGATAACATCGTGGGAAAGCCCATAGCAGAACCGGCTTCCCGGCTGGAAGGAGAGCGGAATTTTTGCAAGTTCTTTCACCATTTCCCGCTCGCTGTAACCGCCCTTTTCTTCCAGAGCACAAAACATCTTATCCACTTCCAGTTCCGTCACGGAGGCTCTTCCCCTGCCGGTTATCCCGGAACGCATAGACAGCAGATCCCGGATAGTCACTGGCCGCTTTGCTGGAACGGTCTTTCCGGCCCCATTCCCGTCATGTACATAAACCTTCTGGTTTTTAAATTCCGGAAGATAGTTTTCTATCGGATCATTCAGCAAAAACTTCCCCTGTTCATAAAGCTGCATCACCGCAATCACCGTCACCACCTTGGTGCAGGAGTATATCCGGTATAAGGTATCGGCATCCGCGGCAATCTTTTTTTCTGCATCTGCGTAACCGGCATACTGTTCGTAAACGACTTTCCCACGGTGAGTCACTACCGCGCCGCACCCCTTAGGGCCAACCTGAATAAAATGCTCCAGAAGCTGATCCAAATGTTCTCTTTCCACGCTTTTACCCTTCCTTTCCGGAAAACACACCAATGGTAAATATTCTATCCAACCGCTTCCATCCCTTATCGGCTTCTTAGATGTTTGTAAAGCAGCCGTCAATAATAATATCGCAGCCGGAAGTATAGCTGGATGCATCGCTTAACAGATAAATCACAGCCCCCGCCAGTTCTTCGGGTTCACAATAACGGTGATAGGGAATCATCCCCAGCCAGGTATCCTGCCAGTCCTTGCGGACAAGCGTAACCATATCGCTGCCCACATAGCCGGGGCTGATGGAATTTACACGAATGCCCTTGGACGCCCACTCTACAGCCAGGGATTTCGTCAGCTGAATCACGGCAGCCTTGGATGCATTATAGGAAGCCTGGGGCTGGGGAATATTGACGATGTGTCCGGACATGGAAGCCGTGTTGACAATCGCCCCTTTCCGCCCTTCCCTCATCAGATAGCGCCCTGCGGCCTGCGCCACATAAAACACACCATTGACATTGATATCCAGTACCCTTTTCCACTCCTCGCAGTTCACCTCTTCTGCCTCCTTGTGCAGACAGATCCCCGCATTATTAAACACGCCGTCCAGACAGCCAAAATCGTCCAAAAAAGCCTCCAGGGCATCATCTACCTGTTTCGGGTCGGTCACATCACACGGATAAGCCTTGACCCTGGTCTTATACTCTTCCTGCATTTTTTCTGCCGTTTCCCGGGCAAGGCCAATATTCCGGTCAAAAATCCCAATCTCCGCCCCCACATCCGCCATAGCGCTGCCCACGGCTTTGCCAATCCCCTGCGCACCGCCGGTTACAATTATTTTTTTATCCTTCAGTGAAAATCTATCCATAAATGACATATCCAATTACCTCATCTGTTCTTTCTAAGCACGTTTCTGTTCTCTTTCTTTTACTGTAATCCAGGCACTATCCTCTGCCTTTCTTTGCACTTTTCTTATGCCTTTGCTTTTTCTTATGCCTTTGCTTATACCTTTACCTCTGCTTATACTTTCGCCTCTGCCTTTTTTCTCTTTCCCAGTAAATTTCCCTTGCCACGGGTAAGATTGATATACACGGCGACAACGATGATCATTCCTTTCATTACCCGCTGATAAGCAGAATCAATCCCCATCAGGTTTAAGAGATTGGTAATCGTCTGAAAGATAATCGCACCCATAAAGGTTCCTGTCAGGGTTCCCACGCCGCCGTCCATGCTGACGCCGCCAACCACCGAGGATACAATGGCGTCAAACTCGCTTCCCTCGCCAATCGTCGGCTGCCCGGAGCCAAGCCGTGAAGTGAGTACGACTCCGGCAAAGGAGCTGACGATTCCCATAATAATATAGCACCAGAAAATCACCCGCTTTGCCTTAATTCCCGAAAACTCCGCTGCCGTTCGGTTTCCGCCCACGGCATAGATATGGCGTCCGAACACCGTCCGGTTTAAAATCAGCCAGAGAACAATAAAAAACAAAATCACATAAATCCCGGTTACCGGAACCGTATTCCACAGATAGGCGGCTCCGATAGCACCGAACAGCGGATTTTCCTTTGCACTCACCACGACAACCGTAGAATCCGAAATCAGATAGGAGATCCCCCGCACGGCATACTGTGTTGCCATCGTGCCAATCAGCGCCGGCATACGCAGTTCGTTAATTAATATCGAATTCGTAACCCCGGTAACTATCCCCACAGACAGCACGGAAAAAATAACTGCGCTAAGAACCGACCACCCGCTGCGGGAAATCAAAACCGCGGAAAGAACCCCGGCCAGGGACATACAGGAACCCATCGACAGGTCAATCTGCCCCACCATAATAACCATAGTCATCGCAAAAGCACACATCGCTGTCGTGGACAGGCTGCGGAGCAGCGAAAGCTGGTTATTCACGGTTAAAAATTTCGGCGACAGGAAACCACCGATGATATACAGAACCACCAATGCAATCAATACGTCGCCATTTGCTTTAAATGCGCCCGCCAGACGGATTTTAAAATCGTCAAGATCCGGCGTTTTGGCTATTCTTGTTTCTTTCATCTTCTACACCTCAAATGCATATTTCAATATGGTTTCCTGGTCAAATTCATCCGTTTCCAGACAGCCGTTGATTTTTCCGTTTGCCATCACATAGATGCGGTCACTTAAATGAATCAGTTCCGGCAGTTCCGACGAGATAACGATAATGCTGATTCCCCGCTCAGCCAGGTTTTCAATAATATCATAAATTTCCTTTTTCGCCCCCACATCGACACCCCGGGTCGGCTCGTCCATAATCAGGATTTCCGGTTCGGTAGCCAGCCATTTGGAGATAACCACTTTCTGCTGGTTTCCGCCGGATAAGTTCTCTACATGCTGGTTCGGGGAGGCCATTTTTATGGACAGGGAATCTTTATAGGCATTAAAAATCTCATCTTCTTTCTGCCGGGAAAAGCCCAGTATCCGGTTAAAAAATTTCTTTACCACCGTGATGGTTAAGTTAAATTTAATGGAATTAATCAGCACCAGTCCCTGCGCCCGCCGCTCCTCGGGAACCATGCCAAAGCCCAGGGCAATGGCATCATCAGGGGACGCAATCCTTATCTTTTTCCCGTAAAGAAACATCTCCCCGGAAAGCGGCTTATCCACGCCAAAGACCAGGCGCATCAGTTCGGTTCTTCCGGCACCCACAAGCCCGCCAAAGCCCAAAACCTCACCTCGGCGAAGGTAAAAGGATGCATCCGACACCTTCCCGTCCAGCCGGGTCATATGTTTTGCTTCAAAAATAGTTTCGCCGATTTTATGATGTTTTTCGGCAAAAACCGCATCCATCTTCCTTCCCACCATCAGCTGAATCAGTGCTTCCGTTGAAGTTTCGCTGATCGGAAAAGTCCCCATCATCACCCCGTCCCGCAGAACCGTTATGCGGTCGGTGATCTTAAAAATCTCATCCATACGATGGGAAATATAGATAATGGACATGCCATTCTTCTTAAATTCCCGAATCAGTTCAAACAGCCGATCCACTTCCCGGTCAGTTAAAATCGCCGTTGGCTCATCTAAAATCAGGATTTTTGCATCATTGCTGATAGCCTTTCCTATCTCCACACTCTGCTTCTGCGCATTGGAAAGATTTCCCACACGCTCATTGGCATTAATGGAAATACCCATGCGATCCAAAATGGCCTGGGCCTTCTCCACCATGGTTTTCCGATCCAAAAAGCCAAATCTTGTCCGAAACTCCCTTCCCATAAAGATATTTTCGGCAACCGACAACTCATCATTGACTGCCAGTTCCTGATGAACCAGGCTGATTCCATGGCTGATGGAAACGTTGACATCCTTCATCTCCATCATTTCTCCAAATACTTCAATAGAGCCGCTGTCAATAGAATAAATCCCGGTAAGACATTTCATCAGCGTAGATTTCCCGGAACCATTCTCCCCCATCAGCGCATGAACCTCCCCTTTTTGCAGTTCAAAATCTACTGCGTTCAGCGCCATTACGCCTGGAAAAGTCTTGGTAATTCCCTTCATCCGCAGAACGGTTTCGCCCATATTCCACCTTCTTCCGTTTTCCCGGGTTCCTGGCCTTTGATCTTCAGGCACAGCCAGGAACCCATCCTTCATTCATCCCGCTGCAGCAAATACGTTACTATTCACATGTTCACAGCAGCGCAAGTACTGCATCACTTTCCTTTTTAATAATTAATATACTCTTCAATATTATCCTCAGTAATCAGCACGGTATCCAGTTCCCGGTGATATTCATGCCCGAGTTCCTTTCCGTCCAAATAATTGTAGATATCCGTAATAGCTTCGGTAGCCATAGCCCGCTGCTGCTGTAAAACCGTGCCGGTCAGTTCACCGCCCTGGATGGATTCCATCGCGTCGCTGTTTCCGTCCACACCGTACACATACACGCCTTCTAATCGTCCTTCCGCCTTCAATGCCTGCACACAGGCCATTGCACCCACATCGTGGAAGCTGAATACCGCGCCGATATCATCATATTTCTGAATCCACGAGGACGCCAGCTCCAGTTCCTGTTCGGCATTATCCGTCACCGTCGAATTATGTTCAAGAAGCACAAGATTATCATATTTTTCAATGGTTTCCATAAACCCGTCGCAGCGATCCTGCCCCGACTCGGAATCCGGGCGTTCCATCACCAGACAATTAATCGTTTCCCCGTTGGAGCGGGCATACAGATCTTCAGCGGCCTGCACACCGGCACCGTAATTATAAGAAATCACTTCCGACAAGACATAGCCGTCCTCCTCCGTCGTATTCGTCGCCGCACCGTCAATCAGCGCCAGAGGAATCCCTGCGTTTTTCAGTTCTTCAAACATCGTCACCGGCGGCTCACTGGTAACCATCTGCATAATAATTCCGTCAACCTCCCGGCTGATTAAATCATCCACACTGTCCAGCATTTTCTGCAAATCCCCCTCGGCATATAAAACAATAGCCTCATCGCCCTGGGCTTCCACATACTCGGTAAATGCACTTGCCTCGCGCTGGGAGGACTGGGCGGTCGATGAGAATACAACACAGCCAAAGGTTCGCTTTTCGGCCTTTTCCTCTGCCGGTGTTTCGGTATCCGTATTCCCTGCCTTTTCCTCCCCGCCGCCTGCCGGCTGTGCGCTCTCTGCTGACTCCTGAACCTGCGCAGTCGTATTTTGCTGACTGTTACTGTTGTTACTGTTTCCACACCCCATAAAAGAAACTGCGGTTGCTGCTGCAAGTGTTAATGCGAATAATTTTTTCCTCATCATTACTTCCTCCTCAATTTTCATCATACAATGCCTTGATCGCTTCTACTGCTTCTTCTGAACTGCGCAGGGGATAGACCTCGTAGGCCAGCGGCCCGTCAAATCCAATTTCTTTCAGCGCCCGTAAAATCCCCCGAAAATAAATCTCCCCTGTCCCCGGTTCATGCCTTCCCGGACAGTCGGAAAAATGAACATATTCCAGCACATCCTGAATTGCCTTTATGGTATTGATCAGATTCCCCTCCATCACCTGGGCATGATAAACATCATAAATCAGGCGGACACAGGGGGAATTGACCTCGCGGATAATCTCTGCCCCCAAAAGCGTGTGATCCAGAAAATATCCCGGAGTATCAATCAGCGAGTTACAGGCTTCCATCACACAGATAAGTCCCTCCTTTTCCAGCATGGGAGCCAGGGTTTTCAGGTTTTTAACCATGGATTCTTTTTTCTGCCGGGCGGTAAGGGCGGCACAGGGAATACAGTTCCCGTACTCGTCAAAACCATTGGAATGCATGTGCAGGTATTTCGCCCCCAAAATCTTTGCAATCCCCATACATTCCCGAACCAGGGCGATATACTCCTCCTGCCGGTCTGCATCCGCCATGCCCGGATCGTTTCCCCGCCCGGAGATATCGCCGCTGATGCCGATGATGGTCACGCCGTTTTCGTCGGCAAGCCTGCGGATTTTTTCCGGATCTCTTCCGTTTAAATTCCAGAGTTCCGCATAACGATAGCCCGCTTCCCGGATTTTGGCAAAACGCTGCTCATAATCCACTTCCGAAAACATGGTTTCCATCACGATTGCTTCCTTCATCTCTCCTCCTCCTTTTTCTCCTTTTTTGCTGCGGCATTTCTGTTCCTGTTCACGCAGGACTGCGCACCTGCTGCCCTGCATCCTGCATTTGCTTTTAGACATCTGCAATACAGCAAGGCTATGGCAGAAATGCCAAAATTAAACTTTTATTAAAACGGTTTAATTTTTAAAAAAAACAATAGAAAGCTCGCTTTGCGGACTTTCCATTGCAAAACTTAAGTGATTTTAACCTATCAAGGAAGTCCCTGCTTCTAAGTCTTAAAGACGAAAGCGGTGGGAGCAAATCACACATGCAGCGTAGACTCCCGCACCACAAGTTCCGGTGCCACTATCTTTTTGCTGAGCAGAAAGGTCTTTTTCTCAATCTGGCTGAACAATACATCGACCGCCCCCCAGCTCACTTCCTCCAGATCCTGGTTTACCGTGGTGATCGGAACAGGCGAAACCCGCGAATAACCGGTATTATCGTATCCGGCAACCGCGATATCCCCTGGCACTGCAATATTCCGGCTGCGCAAAAGATTGACAATCCCCAGGGCCATAGCATCATTCACCGCGATAACCGCATCCATCTTTCTTCCTGCATCTAAAAGCCTGGCCGTGAGTGCATAGGCAAAATCATAATCAATCTGCTCACAGGCCACAAGGTTTGCCGGATTTACACAAAGCCCCTGATCGGCAAATGCCCGCTCATAGCCCTTAATCCGCAGTGCACTGGGCACCGCCTGCGAAAGCCCGGTATAAAAAATAATATTTCGGCAGCCGGCATTCAGCAAATGCGTTACCAGGCGAAAGGTTCCCTCTTCCAAATCCACCATACAGCAGGAAATATCGGTATTTTGATAGTAAGAGGAGGCAAACACACAGGGAATTCCCTGCTCCTCCATCATCCGCAGATAAGGGATCTTCTCTCCGTCAATCGGCATATTTAAGGGGACGACAACCACCCCTTCCACATCGCTGGCAATAAAATGCCGGATCATCTTTTCTTCCATCTCCTGACGCTCATTAGAAAGCCCCAGATACATCGCATAGCCTCTGCGCTGGATCTGCTTGTCCAGGCACTGCACCAGTCTTCCGTAGTATTCGCTTTCCACATTCGGTGCCACGACCCCGATAACCTTGCTGTGCCCACAGGCCAGGGTCTGCGCATGTTTCCGGGGAATATAGTGATATTCTTCTGCTATTTCCAGTATGCGCTGCCTTGTTTCATCCTTTACGCTGGTGCTGCCGTTAAGCGCCAGCGAGGCGGTTGCCTTGGAAACTCCCGCCATCCGGGCAATATCCTGTAACTTTACCATATTCTTTTCCCGTTGCTTTTCCCTTCTTCATGGTTTCCTCTATTCTGTGTTCACTTCACAGCCTATCCTACCCTTTCCAACTATTTGTATTATTACATATTTTTTCAAATTAAACAATACCTAAAACGGTTTAATTTTTATTTTCATTAAATTTCAACAGGTTTTATCGACTTTTTTCGTCATTTTTACCAAAGGCTAATCCGTTCTGTTCATTCTTACCAAAGACTAATTCTTTCTATACATTCTTAGGATAATGAAAACAATGCCTTCCGCAGCAGCCGCACCGCCCCAACTCCGTCCTTTTTCTGCCACACAGACCTTACTTCTTCCCTGTCCAGACGTGCAGACACTTCCCAGAGGGCATCCAGCCAGCGGCATCCCTCCTGCACTGCTTCAACCGCATCTTCACGGTAAGGGAACTGGTCAAAGGTGATATAACCCTGGTAATCCATCTGCCGCAGCCAGTAAAAAAACTCCACGTACTGCAAGGTATTCACCGAACCGGGAATCATATCGTCGTCCGCCTGACCAAAACAGTCATTGATATGCACATGAAGCTGATGAATGCCGTAAAAACGGCAAAGTGCCAGGCTTTCTGCCGGGGGCTGCCGGTCCATTAACGTGTGGCCAAAATCAACCGCCACTCCCAGATTCTCTTCCCCCGCCGCCTGTATCAGCGCAATCGCCGACGCACAGCTGTCTAAATAAGAATGTGTCCGCGGCTCACAGGGCTTATACTCCAGATGCAGTGTAACATCCCTTCGGTGTGCTGCACAGTCTTTAAGCCCTTCTTTAAGAAATTCCATATCCCTTTGATAATCCGCCTGGAAAAGATAATCAAAACCATCCTGTCCCGGCCAGATCGTTACCGAAGGACAGCCCTGTGCAGCTGCAAAATCCATAGCTTCTTTGATTTTCTGCACGGCCTTCTGGCGTACTGCCGCCTCCTGTGAAGTCAATGCCCCCTGTTTAAATACAGGATCGCAGCTGATATCCGGCAAAACCGACGCCAGCTTCAGCCCGCTCTCTTCCAAAAGCCGGGATGCCGCGTGATAATCCGTATCCCGATAAACCACCAGATCCACGCCGCTTATCCTTTCTATCCCCTTTGCCGCTTCCACCTGCTCTTTTAACGTCCGCCTTTGCCCATAACCCTCCGTACAGTACCGATCACAGCAGCTGTCAAACAGATTTAAGAACACCGAATAGCGCAACTTCTCCATAGTAATCTCCTTTCTGCCTTTTTCATTAATAAAGCTTATCCTGCGCTGACAAACAAAGCAACACCGATAAAGACAAACCGATGAAAAAAGACTGTTTTGCTTTAAACTTTTTCATGCAAAACAGCCTTTTTCCTATCTCTAAAATCGCCTTACCGATTCACGCTTTACACTTTCTGCCTCTTCGCCACAAATACCGGGAAGGTATCGCTGCCTTTTAATTCTTTGCCCTCGGTAATCGTAACATTCTTATCGGAAATCACATATTCCACATTGGCTCCGGCTTCTACTACGGTATCCTGCATCAGCACGCAGTTTTTCACCTTCGCGCCCTTGGCTACTTTCACACCACGGAACAAGACGCTGTTCTCGACTTCACCCTCGATTACACAGCCGTCTGCCGCCATAATGTTCTTTACCTTTGCGCCTTCGATGTAGCGTGTCGGGTTATCGTCACGGATCTTGGTGTAAATCGGGTTTTCTGCAAACAGCCCGTCTAAGTTTGCCTCGTCGAGAAGCTTCATATTCTCTTCAAAGTAGCTTCTCATATCGCAGATCTGTGCACAGTATCCGTTAAACTTAAATGCCCGTACATCCAGCTTATCCAGCTGCGGAGCGAGAATATCGCGCTCGAAATAAGTATAGCCGCGCACATAGGCGGTGTTAATCTGCTCAATTAAGAGCTCGCGGGCAATCACATAAATATTCATGGACAGATTCTGCTTGCCTTCAACAACGGGGTTAATGTACATCTTCTTTACCTGATCTCCCTCAAGGGTCAGCGTATAGTACATGTTCTGAATCGACATATTTTCGCGGATCATGCCTTCCGGAATTTCTTTTTCCATATAGGCGACCGTAACCTCTGCACCGCTTGCCACATGGGCGTCAATCAATGCCCTGAAGTCAAAGTTTACCGCGATATTCGTATCTGCCATTACGACATATTTTTCCTTCTGGGAACGAAGGAATGCCAGAACGCTTGCCAGCGCTTCCACGCGCCCGTTGTATACCTTCACCGTCTTCTCCGCAAATGGAGGAACGATGTTTAAACCGCCGTTTTTACGGGTTAAATCCCACTCACGCCCTGAACCCAGGTGGTCTAACAGGGAATGATAGTTCTTGCGGACGATAATGGAAATATTTCCAATTCCATGGTTGACCATGCTGGACAGGATAAAGTCTACCATACGGTAACGTCCTGCAAACGGGATGGAGGCCATCAGACGCTCGCTCACCAGTTCAGGAACCAGAGTATCATAACTGTTTGGGAAAATAATACCCAATGCATCTGCGTTGGAATTTACCATTGTTCGTCACCACCCTTTACATTATTATTAACCATTGCATTCGGCCCAATCTTTGCGTTGTCGCCAACATAGACGCCTGGGCCTACGGTTGCCACACCCTTTTCACCGTCTGCCGGCATCGCACCGACTACGGCATTCTCACCGATAACCACATTCTCCGCCACGATACAGTGCTTAACAACTGCCCCGGCCTTGATGGTGGTTCCGCCCATAACGACGGCATCCTCTACCTCTGCACCCTCTTCTACCTGTACACCGGCAAACAGGATGGAGTGTTTCACCTTTCCGGCAATGCGGCATCCGTCGGTGATCATGGAATTCTCCACAACAGCATCCGCACCGATGCGGTGACCGGTCATACCGCTGTTACGGCTGTAAATCTTCCAGCCGTCATCAAACAGGTTGATTCCGCTGTGCTCCGGATCAAGGACTTCCATATTCGCTTCCCATAAGGAGGAAATGGTTCCTACATCCTTCCAGTAGCCGCTGAAATGATAGGCGTACATCTGACGCCCGTCGCGCAGGAGGTTCGGAATAATATTATTTCCAAAGTCATTCTCGGAATTCGGATCGGCTTCATCTTCAATCAGATATTTCTTTAAAATATCCCAGTTAAAGATGTAAATACCCATGGAAGCCAGGTTGGATTTCGGATTCTTTGGCTTCTCCTGGAACTCGGTAATCTTATCGTTCTCGTCAGCCACCATCAGGCCGAAACGGGAAGCCTCGTCCCACGGAACTTCCATAACGGCTACGCTGAATTCCGCGCCCTTTTCCTTGTGGAAACGGAGGAAATCGCTGTAGTCCTGCTTGCAGATCTGATCGCCGGAAAGGATGATCACATACTGCGGGTTATACCGTTCGATAAAGGAGATATTCTGGTAAATCGCATTCGCCGTTCCCTTGTACCAGTCAGAGCCGGAAGCCTGCTGATAAGGAGGAAGGACATGTACGCCGCCGTGCAGACGGTCTAAGTCCCAGGGCTGTCCGTTTCCGATGTATTCATTCAGAACCAGCGGCTGATACTGGGTAAGAATTCCCACGGTATCAATACCAGAATTCACGCAGTTCGAAAGCGGGAAGTCGATAATCCGATATTTTCCGCCAAAGGGAACTGCAGGTTTTGCCAGCTTCTGGGTCAGTGCATATAAGCGAGAACCCTGTCCGCCGGCAAGAAGCATCGCAATCATTTCTTTTGCCATAATGTTTCCCCCTGATTAAAAATTTATACTATTGCTAAATTGTACCACAAAATCCAAAAAAACGGTAGTCTTTTGTGCAAATGAATTTAATTTTTTTCCATAAAAAAACTCTCCTGTAAAAAAACCACGATTTTTTATGGCTTTTTATCGGGAGAGTACTCGAATTTTACTCAAATTTGCGGTAATCTGCGTTATAATACATCGTTCCGTCTTCATCCGGCTGCATAGCTTCTAAGGAGAAGACTTCCCCATTGATCTGAAGAATCAGCCCGCTTTCCAGTTCAAAGTTTTCGGTAAATGTATTCACCACCGATTCGGTCACTGCACGGATTCGCATCTCATCCTCCGAACTGGTCAGCTGATTTAAGTTCAGGGTTCCTTTATCCCCGTCCAGTTCAAAGCTGATAATCTCGGTTCCTTCTTCCAGAACCTCGTACTTAATCATCAGATCCACAAGCGCCTGATCCACCAGTTCTTCCGACTCCAGGTTATCCATCTCCTGAATTAATCCGTCGCCGTTTTTGCTGACCCGGTAAACCGAAACGGCCGCAAGGGAAGGAAGATTCTCATTCCCCGCATTGCGCTTTTCGGGGGTATCGGCAACTACAGCTTCCGTCGTGGGCGGCATCGCCGGGGTTTCTGCCTGTGACTGGCTTTCCTGATTCTTTTCCGTGGTCGGGGTACATGCCGCTAATAACAACACCATCATGGCAGACGCCAAAAGCATGATGCATCTTTTCATCATTCATTCCTCCTGATTTTTTCTTTCTCTCGAAACCACTGGTTTAAGCAGGTGAGGGCTTTCGTCAGCGCATCCAGTTCATCCTTCGTCAAACGTTCTGAAATACTTTGAATCATCTCCCGGTGAAATGCCGCATGATGTTCATAAGCTGCCCTTCCCTTTTCTGACAGGGAAATAAACACTACCCTGCGGTCCGTCTTCCCCCGCTCCCGGGTAACATATCCCTTCTTTACCAGACTGTTCATTGCAATCGTCAGAGTGCCTACAGTAACGGATAAAAGCTTGGCAATGGCAGACATATTTTTCGGCTCTTCTATCCCTATGGCCTCAATCACATGCATATCATTGTTCGTGAGATCCCGGAAATGAGAGGTCGCCAGCGACTTTTCCTCAATCTCCAAAACATCCCGAAACAAATTCACCAATACCTCATTCAATGTTCCATAACTGTCCACATGCATTCCTTTCTCCTGCATCTTACTGTTTGCTTCGCGTACCTGCTGATTATACATGATTTTTTCCTCTTCCACAACCGCTTAATCCTTAGGAAATTCTTACAAGGTTGTGATTTTTTTGTGAAAGCCGGCCTCTTATCGGCTATGTTGCCGTCCGCATAAATATGATAGAAGCGTCAAAAGGTCTTTTGCTGTTTGTATAAGTTCACTGCTGCTGATTTCCAAACACCAGCTCCCGAAAAACCTCTCCCCGCTCTTCAAAGTTTTTAAATATCCCGTAACTGGCCGCTGCCGGAGAAAGCACACAGCTTTTTCCCTTCTGCGTAAGCGCCTTTGCCGCCTCCACAGCTTCCCTAAGATGCGGCACCAGCAAAAGCCTCTCCGGCCGCCCAAAATCAGGATATTTCCCGCAGATTTCCCGGTAAATCCTCTCCCCGGATTCTTCCATAAAAATAATATGCTCCACCGTACTTTCCGATAAATACAAAATCAGTTCCCGGTAATCAATCCCCCGATCCATTCCGCCAATCAGCACCGTATCCGTATCTTTAATCGTATTTAATGCCTGTATTGCCGTTTCACAGATCGTAGAGATGGAATCATCATAATACTTTACGCCGCCGCATTCCCCAAGAAACGCCAGCCGGTGCGGCAGGGGCTGATAGGTTTTCAGTCCCTTTGTCAAAGCCTCCCCGGTCACGCCGTTTAAGCGGCAGGCCGCATAGACAAAAGCAATATCCAGATAATTATGCTGCCCCAAAAGCCGAATCTCACCTACCGGAATAGCATACCTCTCCCCGCGGAAAAAAATACATGTTCCGTCGAGGAAAACCGAAGAATCTTTTTCCGGATCTGACGGATGAAGTAACACATTTTCATGCTTTTTTTCTTCTACAACAATCTCCTTTGCCGCACAGCTTCCCGGCTTTGGCCTGCACTGCCCGCCGCAGATCAGCACGTCCCCATCCTTCTGATGACGAAAAATCTGCTCCTTTGCCCGGACATAATTTTCCATCGTCTGATAATGATCCAGATGTTCCTCGTGAATATTTAAAAGCAGAGCCATGTGCGGTGAAACCGTAAGATACTCCAGCTGATGACAGGACAACTCAAAGACAATAATCGTATCCTCTTCAATCTCCGCAAGATGATCAAACGCCGGTATTCCGATATTTCCCACCAGAAGCGCTTTCTTCCCTGCCGCTTTCAGCACATGATAAAGCAGAGTAGCCGTCGTACTCTTTCCCTTCGTCCCGGTTACACCGATAATCTGATCCCGAAACAGCCGGACAAATACCTCCGTCTGCGACAAAATCCTGCACGAATACGCTTCTGCCGGCCGTTCAAGAACGATCCCCGGACTTTTAAATACTACATCGTACCGATCCATTGCCTGCTGATACTCCGGCCCGGATATCCATAAAATATCCTCCCCCGGACACCGCCCATTCCGGTCAGTCAGGTCGGCAATGGCCAGTTCCTGATATGCACCGGAAGCCTTTAAAACCCGGTACGTCGATTCCCCTTCCCTGCCAAATCCAAGAATCAGTACCTTTTTTCCCTTTATCCATTCATCAAGTTCTATCATCCTTTTATCTCCCCGCAGCACCTTAACCGCACCAGTTTTTCCCAGGGTGCAGGCACAAGGTTTTCTTCGTCAAAATAATCCGAAAAAATGTCGCCAATCTGCTGTGCTTCCTTATACTGCGGCGTTTTCCGGTAAGCAGCAAGAAGCGCCGGAAGCGTTTTTCCTTCCTTTTCCAGGCGTTCTGCCGTCAAAAACAGCGCTGTATTTACCTCCCTGCGGCTGCCCACACATTCAAACGGCTTTTCTTCCTGGATTCCTGTAAGCTGTTCTAATGTTTCCCAAAGGCTTTCATCCTCAAAAATATTTTTCCCAAAAATCGCTGTCAGTTCCTCCTGCGATAAAAACGGCGATAAGATTGCTGCCACGAACAAGCATTTCGGGCAATGCCCGCACCACACATCCGTCTTGCTCCCCACATTGCAGCTTCGGAAAATCGGATGATAAGCCCTGCACGCCGAAAAATATCCTGCAATCTGAAATTCACTGAGCGGCCGGAGCATACTGAAATAATACGCACTCCCCGGCAGATATCGTCTGGCATAGTCGTGAAAATCCTTTTCAAACCGAAAACTCTTGGAATACTGATGATTCACGGTGCTTCCCTGAATCGTGCTCTCATTTGCACTGGATTCATTGGACAGGGCTATGTAGGAAACCTCATCGAGAGCCGCCGCTGCAAGCGAAGAAAAAGCCACAATCGCCGAAAACGGGGTGTGTCCATTTAAAAATCCCTTTTGATTTAAGTCCAGCATGGCTTTGTCCAGCGTCCGATAAACCGAAACCACCTTTTCACGTTCAAGTCCCGCTGCCTTCGCCGTTTCTGTCGTCGCTCCCCGCGGATTAATGATGTAACCCCGGATATCTGCCTTTGCCTCCTTTAACAGTTCCAGCGTAACCGCAGAATCCTTCCCCCCGCCAATCGGAACCAGCACCCGGCAGCCCTCTTTTGGAACGGGTGTAAAATCGGCTTTGGAAGCGTTTGGAAGCGGTGTCGGTACCGGCATATTATTCGCTTCGGACACTTCTGACACCAGTACCGCTGCTGGTGTACCATTCGCTTCGGACACTTCTAGCATCGGTGCTGCTACTGGTATAAAATCTGCATCCGACACATCAACAATCATTTCCATAAAATTTTCCATCCGGGCTTCGTCAATCCCATTCACATAAAAAAACTCCCCCAGCCCATGGAAATATAAATTCTTCCACCACTCGATCTGCTCCGCGCACAGATTTCTCGCTTTAACGATAACGCGGGGCGAACAAGTAATCTTCCAGTAGCTGACCAGTTCAACCATGCCCAGGGAAAACAGTATGTTCATCAGAAGTTTTTTCTGATCTGCTGTTTTATGCTGAGTTCCTTTAGGGAATCGCCATGTCGGGTGAAACTTGGCCAGCCCCGGAATTTCAAAAAAATAACTGACCTTCAGTTCTTCTCCTGCTTCCTCCGCCTGATAACTATGATAAATAAATGCAGGGTACTCTTTCCTGAATCTTCGATATTTTTCAGAACCGCTCTCTGTCTTGTCTGTCACCCTTTGATATTTTTCAGAAGCATTCTCCATCTTCTCTGTCATCCTTTCCCGGGCCTTTGCACCCATTAAACCGCTGCTTTATCGTTACTGTTTATCTATCACAATAACGCTTTATCTACTATATACCAAATCCCCCATGAAAATCAAGCGCCGATCTCCCCAAAATTCAAACTTATAGGTTTCCCGGCCAGATACTCACCTTTCCTCCAGCTTCCATACTTATAAGCTCCCCAGCCAGATACTTACCCCAATCCCGACTATGGTAGCAATCAACGCCCCGGGAAGCGTATAGCGGCTTTTTCTTATCCCTATACTCCCAAAATACACACTGAGGCAGTAAAATACCGTTTCCGTACTGCTTAATAAAAGGGAGGCCATCACCCCCAGCGGGCTGTCCGGGCCGTGTTCCTTAAAAATATCCAGCATCAGACCTGTTGCCGCCGAATTTGACACCAGGCGGAAAAGCGCCACCGGGACAAGTTCCTGCGGGATGTGCAGAACCATGGCCGGAGCCTTTAACACCATTCCCAAAAAATCCAGAAACCCCGAAACCCTGAGAATACGAACCGAAATTAAAAGTGCCGCCAACGTAGGGAAAATCTCTGCGGTTGTCTTCATTCCCTTAGCTGCACCTGCCAGAAAATCATCAAACACCGGACGCTTTGCCAGCAGTCCAAAACCGACAATATAAAAAATCGAAAACGGAAGAATCGCCGACGACAGCCACACCAGAACACTTATCCACATAAACGGCTCCCGAACATTAAGTTTTCGTTACTGTTCACACGTTCACAGCAACGGGCAAAAATCCATGAAAATCGCCTTCGTCGATGGGATTTTTGCTCACTGGCCCAGTTTAACCTACGGTCAGCGCAGAAGGTGCGCAGACCTATGTGAACAGTAACAAGTTTTCCACATTATACGAAAAAAAGACGGGGGATATTCCCGCCTTTTTCTCTTTGTCCGTTTCAGCCTTCCTCCTAAAACCCTTGAAGTGCAGCCGCCTTCTCCTTCCAGTAACCCGAGATCCAACGCCCGCCTTCGCTTAATTCCCAGTCCGTCCATCTGGAAATCTTTGTGCATCCCGGTGAAATAACGCTGCTGCTCTCCGCCTTATTCGCCAGGTTCCAGTTGATACAGCTGATATCATATTGCTCCAGAAGATCCAGCCACTGCCTTGCCTGGACAAAATCATTATTTCCGTTTCCCGATGCATCGCACAGCCCAAATTCACTGACAAATACCGGAAGACCGCGCTGTACACAGGCCGTAAGCCGCTCGCGAAGCCAGTCGGTATGGGTTGCCGCATAAAAATGCAGGGCATATAAAAGATTGTCATAGGGCAGAGGAGAATCTGCCGCCAAATGAATATCCTGGCTCCAGGTCGGAGTTCCCACGATAATCACGGCATCCGGATCATTGGCGCGGATTACCGGAATCACCTCCCCTGCATACTGCTTAATCTGCTCCCAAGTTGCCGAAGAGTTCGGCTCATTGCAGATCTCATAGAGAACATTCTCCTGATTCTGATAAAACGCTGACATTTCCGCAAAAAAGGCTTTGGCATCCTCCTTATGGACGTTCGGATCGCGGTCATTTAAAACATGCCAGTCAATAATCACATACATCCCAAGGTTCGTCGCTGCCTCCACTCCGCGCCTCACAAGGGCTTTTAACTCTTCCTTATTCCCCCCGCTGCAGTAGCCGTTATACTCCTCCGTATACAGAGCAAGACGCACACAGTTGGTTTTCCACTCGTCGCGAAGGGTCAAAAATGTATCCTGACTGACATACTGCGGGAACCAGGCCAAACCGTGCGTGGACATCCCCATCAGCCGGACAGGATTTCCCTGCTCATCCACAAGCTTCGTCCCCTGCACCCGAAGCGCCCCGTGGACTGCAAGCGGCGTGAAAGGATCTGCAGGCGAATCAGCAGGCACATTCGTTTCAGCCCGGGATTCCGGTGCTGCGGCATTTGCCGGAAAACTGCTTTGGCACACACTGCCAGACAAAAGCACTGCACAGGCAGCCATAGATAGTATTTTCTTAAACATATTCATCTTCTTCATCCTTTCCTACTACTCAAAACATAGACAAATATATCCATATTGAGAAATGGAATGTCCTCACAGACATTTCTTGCTGTTTCCGAGTGTCCTGGCATGGAATTTTTTTGTGGTCAGGCTGCTTTTTGTCTAAAAATGTTGCCATTTGTCCAATGATGTGGTAAACTTTTCCTGGATGCTACCATTGATGGTAGGCGGTTTAGCCCTTCATGAAATTCCGGAGGGACTGCGACCCTCCGTTTACATCGAAACCCGCAAGGGAATCTGGGAAAGGAGGGCTAAGCCATATGGATATTTTAGGACTTATGGCAGTGTTAAGCTTCGGTCTGACCTGCTTCGGACTTGGATATACATTAGGTAAAGATAGTAATAAAACGCAAAAATAACCGCCCTCGCCCCCAAAGCTGAGCAGTTATTTTTGTTTAAGCAATAATTTGGGCTAACCGTCTATCGGCAGTTTCCCAGAGAAGCACCTGTTAGCGCAGGTGCTTTCTTTGATAATAATATACCATAGTGAGAGAAAAAATTCAACCATATTTCCAATTTTCGTCCTTCCCGAAAAGAACTGAATTAAATTAATTTGAAACAAAAATGGACCGGCACAGTGGTTTGGAGATTGTGCCGTCATATTTTTCCTTGTTAAAAAAGCAGAACCTTATAAACTCAAAAAACCAAACAAGTCGATTTTATTTTCAGGCATGTTTTTCCGCAAAAAAAATATACTGGTACTAAACCAATCAAATCAGGAAACCAATCATGAAACTCCATTTTCCAAAATTTTCATTCATCCGGCATATTTTCTCCAAACCAATCCTTCCAAGACCAGCCCTCCCCCGCTTATCTCCTGCACTGCGCCAGCTTTCCCGGCGAAGACAAAAATTAAGCCTTTCCTCCCCCAGAGGGCGGCTGGCAAAGCCTGCGGCGATAACTGCGGCGCTTTTCCTGTTCTCTTTTTTTGCCGGGGAACTGGCGGCTTACGGGGTAAGTGCCTGGCAGCGCCATAACCCGGGGCAGCCTGCCTTCTCCTCCATAACGGCAGATTCTTCTTCACTACATAGCCAGACCAATGATCCCATCCGCAGTCAGGGAAAACTAACTATCTACTCCGCTTCTGACGAAGGAAACTGGGGATTAAGCTTTCAGCAGGAGGGAAGGCCCCCGGTGGCCAATGCTTCCATGGACTATCTGGCACAGTTTAACGCCCACTATGCCCAGGATACAGACGACAAAGTGCTCTATCTCACCTTTGACGCCGGATATGAAAACGGAAATACCGAAGCCATTTTAGACGCGCTGAAAAAGCACGGCGCACCGGCAACCTTTTTTCTGGTGGGAAATTATCTGGAAACCAGCCCGGATTTAGTGAAGAGAATGATTGCAGAAGGCCATAATGTAGGCAACCACACCTACCACCACCCGGATATGTCAAAAATTTCTACAAAAGAAGCGTTTCAAAAGGAGCTGGAAGATTTAGAAACATTATACCAGCAGACAACGGGACAGACCATGAAAAAATACTACCGCCCGCCCCAGGGCAAATACAGCGAAGCAAATCTGGCCATGGCAAAGGAGATGGGCTACCACACCTTTTTCTGGAGCCTGGCCTATGTGGACTGGTACGAGGGCAAACAGCCCACGAAGGAAGAGGCATTTAAAAAACTGGTTGGACGGATTCATCCTGGTGCCATTGTTCTGCTGCACAGCACATCAAAAACCAATGGAGAAATTCTGGATGAACTATTGACAAAATGGGAAGAACTTGGTTATCACTTTGCACCTCTGGATGATTTGGTGCATCCAGCTTCATAGAACAGGAAAAAATTGAAAAAATCCCATGCCGGGCAGAGTGTCCTAGCATGGGATTTTTTTGTGGCCAGGCTGCTTATTCGTCTAAAAATGTTGCTATTTGTCCAATGATGTGGTAAACTTTTCCTGGACGCTGCCATTGATGGTAGGCGGTTAGCCCTTCTGAAAATCCCGGAGGGACTGCGACCCTCCGTTTACATAGAAACCCGAAAGGGAATCTGGGAAAGGAGGGCTAAGCCATATGGATATTTTAGGACTTATTGCAGTGTTAAGCTTCGGCCTGACCTGCTTCGGACTTGGATATACATTAGGTAAAGATAGTAACAAAACGCAAAAATAACCGCCCTCGCCCAACAAGCTAAGCAGTTATTTTTGCTAAAGTATTAAATTGGGCTAACCGTCTATCGGTAGTTTCCCGAAGAAGCACCTGCGCCAACAGGTGCTTTCTTTGATAATAATGTACCACAGTGGAAGGAAAAATTCAACCATATTTCCAAAAAACGTTTGCTATAGCAGCAACCTCACACAATAAATTCATGTAATTGTTTAAATATTTTTTGATTGCATGAAACATTTTTATTTACCTCCTGAATAAATTTAACGTTTCTGTCATTTAACCGTTCAAAATACGCTGGTTCAGACTCTTATGGCTGCAGACGCTGTGTATTGGGGAGGGTTTTAAAATTTTTCCTAAAAATTTGATGGTGTAGTGGAATTACCTATGTGTTTGTGGTATGCTATTTGCAGTAAACATCGGATGCATATGTTTATACTGCTTTACAAGGTAGTTCTATCATGCACAAATGGTGAGAGAATGACAGGAAAATCCTGTTTATTATCTGGCAAATTGGAAGTTGGAGGTGTATTTATGAAAGAGAAAATAACATTATGTGGTGATAATTGCTTTGAATGTCCAAGATATAATGCACATACTGACGAGGAACTAAAGGCAGTTGCTGAATTGTGGTACAAAGTAGGTTGGAAAGAGTGTGTTGTATCAAATGAAGAAATTGCTTGCAGTGGTTGCTCTTCACATAAGCAATGTACCTATCAATTAGTAGAATGCACAAGAGAACGCGGTGTGTATAAATGTAATCAATGTAATGAGTTTCCGTGTGGAAAGATTAATGCTATGTTAAAGCGTTCTGCTGAGTATAAAAAGAAGTGTGAGGAAGTGTGCTCTGAACAAGAATATATTATTTTAGAAAAAGCTTTTTTTGAAAAGGAGAATAACTTGAAGAAGTAGACATATTCCAGCTTGAAGAATTAACAAAGTCAAATTTGGAGTGTGTTATTATGGAATTAAAGAGGATTCATCAAAATTTTTCCATGTGCTAGGTAGAAGATTACTCACTCGTAAATATAGAATCCGAATATTGCTTTATCGAAAAGACGGATGTGGAAAAATACAAAATAACAATAAAGGAGATTGTCATGAACAAAAAAGAATTTCAATGGATAAGAGAACCCAGGAAGTATTTGCTGGATGATAAGAAAATTGAAATAACGACGGAACCCCACACAGATTTATGGCAGCGCACCTATTATCATTTCCGTAATGATAACGCACCCGTATTACAAATAGAAACAGACGAGGAATTTTTCTCATTTATTGTCAAAACCGATTTTAGCAGCAGCAATCATCGTTTTGATCAATGTGGGATTGTGATGTATCTTGATTCGGAAAACTGGCTGAAAGCCTCGGTTGAATTTGAAAATGAAAAGTTCCAGCATCTTGGTTCCGTTGTAACGAATCATGGTTATTCGGACTGGGCAACAACAGAAATTTCCGCAGATATAAAGAGTATGTGGTATCGATTCAGCCGAAGGCAGAATGATTATCGTATCGAATACTCACAGGATGGGCAGAAGTTTTCGCAGATGCGTATTTGTCATATGTGGGAGGGAGCAGGGAAAATTCGCTTTGGCGTCTATGCCTGCAGCCCGGAAGATTCCAGCTTTACGGCGGTTTTTACGGATATGCAGCTGACAGAATGTGTGTGGAAAGCACATGACGGACAACAGCCCGATAATTCCAATGATTAAATTGGAGATAAGGTTCCGATTCCGGCTAATACCAATAATAAAAATTTGCCAGTAGAAACGAACTTATAAAAAAGTTCAATTTTATTTTCAGGCATGTTTTTCCGCAAAAAAATATACTGGTACTAAACCAATCAAATCAGGAAACCAATCATGAAACTCCATTTTCCAAAATTTTCATTCATCCGGCATATTTTCTCCAAACCAATCCTTCCAAGACCAGCCCTCCCCCGCTTATCTCCTGCACTGCGCCAGCTTTCCCGGCGAAGACAAAAATTAAGCCTTTCCTCCCCCAGAGGGCGGCTGGCAAAGCCTGCGGCGATAACTGCGGCGCTTTTCCTGTTCTCTTTTTTTGCCGGGGAACTGGCGGCTTACGGGGTAAGTGCCTGGCAGCGCCATAACCCGGGGCAGCCTGCCTTCTCCTCCATAACGGCAGATTCTTCTTCACTACATAGCCAGACCAATGATCCCATCCGCAGTCAGGGAAAACTAACTATCTACTCCGCTTCTGACGAAGGAAACTGGGGATTAAGCTTTCAGCAGGAGGGAAGGCCCCCGGTGGCCAATGCTTCCATGGACTATCTGGCACAGTTTAACGCCCACTATGCCCAGGATACAGACGACAAAGTGCTCTATCTCACCTTTGACGCCGGATATGAAAACGGAAATACCGAAGCCATTTTAGACGCGCTGAAAAAGCACGGCGCACCGGCAACCTTTTTTCTGGTGGGAAATTATCTGGAAACCAGCCCGGATTTAGTGAAGAGAATGATTGCAGAAGGCCATAATGTAGGCAACCACACCTACCACCACCCGGATATGTCAAAGATTTCAACCAAAGAAAGCTTTCAAAAAGAATTGTCTGATTTAGAAGCCTTATATCAGCAGACCACAGGGCAGCCGATGAAAAAATACTACCGGCCGCCCCAGGGAAAATACAACGAAGCCAACCTTACTATGGCAAAGGAAATGGGCTATCGGTTTGCACCTCTGGATGATTTGGTGCAGACAGCTTCAGCCTCATAGAACAGAAATTAAATTTAAAAAACCCATACCGGGCATCGTGTCCTGGTATGGGTTTTTCGTTAGGCTGCTTTTTTGTCTAAAAATATTGCCATTTGTCGGATATTGTGGTAAACTTTTCCTGGACGCTGCCATTGATGGTAGGCGGTTTAGCCCCTCTTGAAATTTCGGAGGGATGCGACCCTCCGTTTACATCGAAACCCGCAAGGGAATCTGGGAAAGGAGGGCTCACGCGATGTTGACATTGGAAGGACTTATTGCAGTTTTAAGCTTATGCATAGGCTGCTTCAGTCTTGGCTATGCCATCGGAAGCAGAGATAATGATAAAACGCAAAAATAACCGCCCCCGCCTGCAAAGCTGAGCAGTTATTTTTGCTTAGAATTTAATTAGGGCTAACCGTCTATCGGCAGTTTCCCGGAGAAGCACCTGTTCGCGCAGGTGCTTTCTTTGATAATAATATACCATAATGGGAGAAAAAATTCAACCATATTCCCAATTTTGATAGTGTAACTTTACCTGGGGAACCCAAAGGGCAGACTTTCCCCTGCACTTTTT
>CAMNRM010000068.1 GCA_946553025.1 uncultured Clostridium sp. | reverse complement strand
ACATTATACTACGAAACATATATTTAGTCCAGTTATTTAAAAAATGTTATACTAGGGGGAGGGTACTATACAGAAAATTCAGACAATTATAATAATTATCTTTGTATATAGAGAAGGAGAATGGAAAATGAGTGGAAAAATGGTAGAATTAACAAATTGTGCAGTGATTTTGAGATATGAGCATGAGAATTACAAAAACGGTAAGTTACATATTGAAATATATCATGATGGTGATTGGTTAGGAGATATGTATAGAGTAGAAGTTATACCTTCTGATAAAGATAAAACGTTAAAAAATATTAAGAGTCAGTTACAGGGGGTGTATACATTTGAGATTACAGAAGAGGATTGTGAAAAAATCATGAATGAGTGCTTTAATATTATGGGAAATTCAAAAAATGTTGCAGATAGTATGACGTTTAGTGGTGCATTAAGAGAATTATACCAGTATCATATTAATAATTGTAAGTCATATCACCTGAATGAATGGGTAGATGGGCATGAGTTGACCTATATCAAAAGTCGTAAAATGGGAGATACAGAAATTAAATATTTTTGTATACAGTGCAGAGCAATCCAACCATTGTTGGATGAGATAGATGCAAATATGAAGTCATTAGATTTTAAGAGGGCGGCAGATATAATATTTAATCTTTGGTCAAATGGTAGTGGATCACATAGAGCAGAGTATCAAAATAGATGTGTGCCATTGGAAAAACACTGGAGCATTCGTATTCCAATGAATGGGGATTTTCGTGAAATTATAAAAATGGAGGCAGAGCAATGAGCAGAGAAAAAATTAATAAAAATTTAATAAATGGTGTTACCCCTTATGGGGTAGCACCGAGCATAGAGGCAGTTGGCTTACCTTGGGTTGGTGGTAAAAAAAGTAAGTGCAGTGAGTACATCAGACATTTTCCAGATGATAAATCAGTATTAGTAGATTTGTTTACTGGAGGTGGGAGCATAGGTTTTACATCTTCACAAAAATTTAAGGAAGTTGTAATGAATGATATTGATTACAATATTATCTCCTTATATAAATATTTAGCAGGGGATGAAGATTTAAGAAAAATTTTAGATTATGAATATTCTGAGCAGCATTTTAAGTATGCACATAATTTAATTAGAAATAAATTGGAGTGCATAGAATTAAAGGATAGGGCAAAATATACAATAGCTGATATTTTCCAAAGTTTTAATAGTGGACGTAACAGTTATAAGAAAAGAGAATATAATAAAAATTACTATGATAAAGTTTATAAGTGCATTTCCAAAATAAGGTATGCAATACATCAGGGAAATATTCAGTTTGAAGTAAGAAGTGCTTTTGAGGTGTTAAAAGACAGATTAGATGATACAGATGTATTTTGGTTTGTGGATCCGCCTTATGAAAATAAGCTAATCAATAGCCATGTATACTATAAAAGTATGTTGAAAGATTGGGAACAGAAATGGTTAGCATATCTGTTGAGTATCAGTAAAGGTAAGTTTATGTTGTGCGGTTACAGGGGTGAAGACGGTTCCATCTATGATGAGTGGTTATGTGATAGCAGGTTTTATTGCTACAAGCTTTTAGATACATATGCTTATTGTGGTAGTGATGTGAAAGGTGAAGAAAAAGATAAGCGTACAGAATATATTTGGACAAACTATATGATTGGTGATTTGGAAGAAATTGATATGAGTAAAGCTGCATAGGTTTAAGGGGTGGATATTAAATCCACCTCTTTTTGATACCAGATACCAGTTTTGTTAATCTTTTTTTGAGAGAAGATAGAGGTCAACTATGTATAGAAACATAAGATTAACAGTTGTGTTTTAGGATAATGAGCATAAAGCATTAATTGTCATGAGCGGTTGTAAAATAGTTGTCATGAGCAGTAAGAATGGCTTAAAATCAAGGTTTTTAGAAGGTGAGATGATTGTAAATATTAACTGTAAATAAGTAAGAATGATTGTAATTCTTATACCTATAAACTTATCTCTAAAAAATAAGAGGGTACCATGATGCTATCCCTCTTATTTTTTTATACATCAAATTAAGCATTCCTGTATTGGTAGGTATCAATTTTTAAAATTGAAATCTGTCAATTTTTACTATTAGGCATTACATAATTTAAGGAGGTTTAATAGTGGAACTGTTAAAAGAAAAGAGGTGAGGTTATGAGATAGTATAGGGTTCATTTTATAAAAAATCCGGCATTATAAACAATTTATTTACATGATTTCCTTGCATTTTCAATATTGAAATAAACAGTAAAATCATGTACCATACCCCCACTTTTGAAAGGAGTGTGATCAATATGACTATTTTAATTCATGTGATAAGAGATGAGATAGGTGGTGAAAAATAATGAAGGTAAGTGATAATACAAAGATAATTATAAGAGCAGCATATAAGAGCGGATTAATTGATTTTGAAACATATAATACAATTTGTAAGAAATATAAAATGTAATTAATTACAGGGTGTCTATATAATATAGGCACCCAATAAGGAGTGATAGCATGAAGAAAAAAAGAGTTGTTTTTTATGGAAGAGTTTCTACAACATCAGAAGAACAGTTGTCTGCATTAGATAATCAAATGCAATGGTATCAAAATTTGCTTGAATCACATCCTGAATGGGAAGTAGTAGGAGTTTATGAAGATGAAGGAATTAGTGGTACAAGTGATCGAAAACGTAAAAGCTTTCTAAAAATGATGGAAGATGGTATAGAAGGTCATAAATTTGAATTGATTGTAACAAGAGAAACTAAGAGATTTGCAAGAAATACTGTAGATACATTATCATGGACAAGAAGGCTGGCAGAAGCAGGAATTGGAGTTTATTTGGTTTCTGATAACATTAATACATTGGAAGATAAAGATGGTGAATTACGTCTTTCTATCATGGCAACATTAGCACAAGAAGAAAGTAGGAAGATCAGTGAAAATGTAAAAGCTGGTCAAAGAATATCCAGAAATAAAGGGATATTAAGGGGATCAGGTAATATCTTGGGATATGATAGGGTTGGAAGAAATCAATATGTAATAAATGAAGAACAAGCAGAAATAGTTAAAAAGATATACAACTGGTATGTAGAAGGAAATGGTATCAGATTAATAAAAACATTGTTAGAAAGTGGAGGGTATAAAACGGCTACAGGGTTGAGCAGATGGCAAGATATGACTATAGCAAAAATTTTATCAAACCCATTTTATATAGGAAAGCAAAGGCAGTTAAGGTACGTGTCAGATGGATATTTATCCCAAGTCAGGGTGAAGAATGATAAAGAAAAGATAGAATACATAGAAGGGAACTATGAACCTATTATATCTGAAGAAATGTTTAATGAGGTTCAGCGATTAAAAGCCGAAAGGCATTCAAAGATGAATGTAGATAAAGGAGTTAAAAGGAGTACAGATATTTGGACAAGAAAGTTTACCTGTGCATGTAGTTGGGGAAAAACAAAAAGGACACATGGATTAAAAGGTAAATATCCAGTAATTATGTATACCTGTTCAAATCAGCATAAGCATGGTTCAGCAGAATATCAAAAGCAGCGTGGGATAATATTAGAGAACTCATGTTCATTGGAAAGTATATTAGCATGGAAAATGGAGATGATAGCTTATTATGTAGTTAAAAATATATGGACAGTGAGTAAAGATGATATTGAGCAAGCAATTAGTATTATTAAAGAATGTTATAAAGTAAAAAATGTAACAAATTTTAATAATATTCAGAATTTACAAGTGAAGAAGGAAAAGCTGGAAAAAAGAAGAAACAATTTAATAGACATGAGAGCAGATGGTGAAATATCCAAAGAAGAATATAAAGCAAAGAAATCAGAATGTGATACAGAACTCATTAGAATTAATAGCATAATAGAAGAAGCACAAGGAAGTAAGAATACTGAAAATGAGTTAAATCAAACATTTTCAAAAATCAGAAGTGCATTAGAAATAATGATTGATTTCTCAAAACCAGTTATAGATCATAATCTGTTAGAGAATATCATATGGAGAATGGTACATATAGCACCTCATGAGATAGATATTTATTTGAGTATGGGAAATGATAATTTTGGAGAGGTAGGAACAGAAACAAAGACAGTAAACTATAGAATTTTCAGTAGTCAGGAACATGATAAAAAAGAAACAGTCAAATGTACAAAGCTGACAGAGATGTGTATTAGTTATGAAATGGCGGCAGAATACCAGAAAATGTCAAATCATAGGGTAAGGCCGGAAAGATGGCATGATATAAAATTGAATATTTATATTTGATATGTGCTTAGAAATGCGTTATAATGGGGCTTGTAACAGATAGTTTACAAGCCTTTAATAATAAGTAAATTTATAGTGGCTTTTGTTATAGACTATCGGCATGGGGATCGATAAATCGAACGTGCGTTTTGTTTTGCATTACGGGATGCCGAAAAATATCGAATCCTACTATCAGGAAGCGGGGCGTGCGGGGCGCGACGGGGAACCGGCGGAGTGTATTTTATATTACGCGGGACAGGATGTGATTACCAATCAGTATTTTATCGACTATAACCAGGACAACCAGGAACTGGACGAGCTGACGCGGCGGTTTGTGACGGAGAGGGATCAGGAGCGGCTGAAAAAGATGACCTTTTACTGCTTTACGAATGAGTGTCTTCGGGATTACATCCTGCGCTACTTTGGGGAGTATGGGACGAATTACTGCAATAACTGTTCCAATTGCCTGACGCAGTTTGAAACCGTGGACGTGACCGAGGCGGCGCGGGCAATCTTAGACTGTGTGGAGAGCAGCAGGCAGAGGTATGGGACGACGGTGATTATCGACACGCTGCACGGGGCAAACACTGCAAAGATACGCGGTTACCGGATGAATGAGAACCCGTATTACGGGAAGCTTGCGAAAGAACCGGTTTACCGGCTGCGGAAGATTTTGCAGCATTTGCAGGTGGAAGAATATCTTCTGGTGACAAATGATGAGTATGCCATCGTAAAGCTTACGGTAAAATCCAGGGAAATACTGCTGGAAAATAAAGAGATAAAAATGAAGATGGCAAAGGAACAGGAAGGAGCAAAAGCGTTCGGGAAAAAGGATAAGCAGGGGGATAAATGGGGAAGTAAAACCGGAGATAAACGGTCGGGAAGCAGCAAAAATATGCAGCGTGCGGCAGGTGCTTTTGGGGATTCGTTTGGGGAGGAAGAGGAGAATTTATTTACAAAACTCAGGAATCTTCGGACGGAAATTGCCCGGGAAGAGAAGGTTCCGCCCTATATTGTCTTTTCCGATAAAACGTTGACGCATATGTGCCTGTTAAAGCCTAAGACGAAAGAAGAGATGCTTAAAGTGTCAGGGGTTGGGGAGTTTAAGTTTGAGAAGTATGGGGAGAGGTTTTTGGCGTGTTTTCAATCCATTTAAGGATAAATTCTGTTTTGTTTATCTCTTCTTTTGCACTTGTCGGCGGTAGGAATTGCTGTAAATCATAAAAAATTATCCTATACATCCAGGGGGATTTTCTATAAAATAAGGGTAAGGTGCGGGCAGAAAATAGTGCAGATTCCGGGAAGTCAGGATGAGAAGAAGGGGGAAAAGTCATGTTCCGGTTGATGATTGCGGATGATGAGGATACAGAGCGCGTGGGGATAAATTTTCTTCTGAATAAGTTTGGCTACACGTTTACTGTCCGGGAAGCATCGGACGGGATGGAGGCGCTTCGCGGGCTTGAGGATTTTCCGGCGGATATTTTGCTGACGGATGTTAAGATGCCGTTTTTGGACGGGATCGCTCTGGCGGCAAAGGTGAGGGAAAAGTATCCTGAAGTACAGATTATCTTTTTCAGCGGCTATGATGATTTTGAATATGTAAAGCAGGCATTGTCCTTACAGGCGGTGGATTATATCTTAAAGCCGGTGGACCCTGCGGAGTTTCAGCGGGTGATTGGACGGGCAGTGAAGCTTCTGCAGGAGAGGGAGGTTGTTGTCCAGAACAGCGCTTATTTAAAAAGCTATGTTATTGCGCGGCTGCTGAACCAGGTGTCCTATGAAAAGCTTGTCCAGGAGAACGGGGAAGAGCAGCTTTTGTTCTTAAAGGAATATACCCGGCTGATTCTGATTGAGTTTGAGGAGGACGTATTTGGAAGTGTGATTTCGGATATCAGGGAGTTTTGCAGCTTGGTTAAAGGTGCAATTTCCGGGGAATTTGACTTCCTGGATTTGACGCCTTCCCAGGGCGTGTTTTTTCTGAAGGCAGAAAAACGGGAAGAAAAGCATGTGCAGGAACTGGCCCGGTGTATTCATCTCATCGTGAGAAAAGAGTACCAGAAGAAATGCTATCTGGCAGTCAGCAGCAGGATTGAGGGGGCAGAGGGGATTGGGAATGCTTACCGTCAGGCAGAGCAGAATCTGGAGGAGCGTTTTTTCTACCAGGACAGCTATATCTATCCACGCAGAAGCCTGGAACAGACAGAAACGGAGAAAATCAGCGACGGTCAGCTTCTGCAGGCAATTGAAAAGGATGTTGCCTGCCATGACAGCTACAGCCTTCGCCGGAATGTGGAGATTCTTCTGAATGTGTGCAGAAATAACGGATTTCAGTCTTATATCTATACACGGTTTGTCTGTGCTAATCTGATAAAGATTTTGGCAAAGGAACTTTCTGGCAGTGGGGAACGCCTGGCTGATCTGGTGGAAAGGATTTATGCCTGTTCTAATTTTTCCGGTCTGGAAGCGGAAATCTGGCAGGTGACGAGGGAACTGGAAGAACGGTTTCAGACGGCCGAGGACTCGCCAAAACGGACGATTGCCATGGTGGAGCAGTATATTAAAGAACATTATTATGAGCCGTTAAGCCTGGATCTTCTGGCAGAGAAGGCGTTTCGGACGCCGCATTATCTGAGCAGTATTTTTATCCAGGAAAAAGGGATTGGGATTAATAAATATATAAAAAACGTAAGAATGGAAAAGGCAAGGGAACTTTTAAAGGGCACCAATATGAAAATCAGCGATATCTGTGAGCAGGTTGGCTATGGAAGCGTTTCTTATTTCTGCCGGAGCTTTCGGAATGAATATGGGGTAACACCGGAGCAGTATCGGCACTGAAGATTTGCCGGAAGCATCTGCCAAAAGTACAGAGAGTTTTACAAATGCCCGCTAGAATGGAGGAAAAAATGTCAGGTGCAGGAAAATGGTACAAAAACCTGGTGCTTCGGAAAAAGGTATTTTTAAGCCATCTGGCAGTGAGCCTGATTCCTGTGGTAATTCTGGGGGTCTTCTGTTACTTTCAGACAAGAAGCCTTCTGATTCGGCGGGAACGGGAGGTTTTAAGGGAAACACTGGAACAGACCGTGCTTCGGATGGATGCGTCGCTGGAAAGTTATCAGCATGTGATGGAAAATCTGGTATGGGATGTCAATATCGGAAAAGCTTTAGATCGGCACTACCAGAACAACCTGGAAATGTACCTCGCCTATCGGGATGTCATTGACCCGGCTGTGCGCCAGATGAAGCTTTTAAATCCCCAGATAAAAAAATTAACTATCTATAGTTCCAATAAAACACTGCACCCGCACGGGGATATTCTTCGGAAAGTTCAGGAGGCACCATGGCCTGGACTTTCGGCTGAGGATTACAAGGTGCACTGGAAGGCGGATGAAAGTGGGGTTTTGGAACTGTACTGCAAGATTTATGGGGAGGACAAGCATAATCTTCATGTCGTCTATATGGAACTGGACTATTCCAGGGTATTTGGCTGGCTGTCCGGGCTGTTTGAAACCAATTACGGCGTAATGATTGCCAACGGAGGGGCATCGCCGGCGTATTCCTTCGCGGTTTCTGAAGATGAACATAGCGGGAGTGAACTGACGCTTTCAGATCTGAACTGCGGGGCGGCCTGTCTGGGCGATTATGTGCTTGAACAGCGGGAGATTCCGGCAAATCACTGGAAGGTTTATCTTTACCGTCCGTTAAAGGCCGTGTCTTCGTCGGCGCTCAGCATTACCTTTTTGATTGTGATTGCGGTGGGAATCTGCCTGTGTATTATTTTAGCGGTCAGCGCCCTGCTGGCGAAAACCATGGTGCAGCCCTTAACCCGGCTGATTCAGAACATTGACCAGATTGCCGGGGAAAACTTAGAGGTTGTGGTCTGGGAGGAATCGCAGGATGAAATTGGACATTTAATCCAGAGCTTTTCCCGGATGATGGATCGGATTCACTATCTGGTCAATGAGGTGTATAAAAATAAAATTGCCCGGCAGGAATATGAGATGAAGATGCTGCAGGCACAGATTAACCCGCATTTTCTGTATAACAGCCTTTCCCTGATTAACTGGAAGGCAATCATGGCAGACCAGACGGAAATCAGTGAGATGGCACAGCTTTTATCGACCTTTTACCGGACGACTTTAAATAAGGGAAAGAGTGTAACTACGGTAAAGGGAGAGTGGGATAATACCTGTTCCTATATTCGGATTCAAAGAATTATGCACTCGGGAAAGTTTGATGTAGAGCAGCATGTGGAAGCATCCATGATGGAGTGTGAAATGTTAAATTTAATCCTGCAGCCCTTAGTTGAGAATGCTATCGGGCACGGTTTGGATCATAAGGAGGGGAATGGAAGAAAGAAGCTGTGGGTGTTTGGACGGGAAGCCGGGGATGTGCTGGAGTTTGAAGTAAAGGATAACGGATGCGGAATCCCCGAAGAGGATATCGAGGCCGTGCTGCATGCACAGACAAAGGGCTACGGACTTTCTAATGTCAATAACCGGATAAAGCTGTACTATGGCGAGGCTTACGGGCTGCAGATGGAAAGCCGGTTAGGGGAAGGAACAAGGGTATTGGTGAGGATTCCTAAAAAAAATTAAGTCGTAAATGGTTTAGTGAAAAAATACCGGAAAAAGTAATATAAACCGGTATTTTTTGTCGTTTACGTGAAAAATCCCATTGTCTATAATAAAAACATAAAGAAATCGGATGAATTGGAAAGATGCGGATTTATGATTTTGAGGATTCGTAAAGGACAGGAGGATTCAGGTTATGAAAGGATATGGGATAAGATGGTGTGCCGCAGGGCTGGCGGCATGTCTTTTGGCAGCGGGGCTTGTTGGCTGCGGGAAAGACGGCAAAGGAAGTGAAGATCCGGTAGCCGCCGAAGAAGGGGCGATGGGAAGCTATCAGCAGGAACTGGAGTGCTCTATGGGAAGGCGAACCCTGGCAAATCCCAAGTTTCCCGAGGGGGACAGCTATGAGGATAATGCTTACACCCGCTATGTGGCTGAAAAGTTAAATGTTAGGATTCGGGATGAGTTTGAGGCAAACGGAGAGGATTATGATCGGCAGGTGTCGCTGGCGATTGCTTCTGGGGAATTGCCGGATGCACTCTTTATCGGCTCAAAGGATATCCTGGATGAACTGGTGGAAAATGACCTGATAGAAGATCTGACAGATGTTTATACGGAATATGCCAGCGATTACATTAAAGAAATTTATGATTCCTATGACGGGCGATGCCTCGATACAGCGACCTACGACGGGCGGCTGATGGCGATTCCGGGAACCAACTTGGACAGTGCGCCCTGTGTGGCCTATGTGCGCCAGGACTGGCTGGATAAAATCGGACTAAATGTGGATGAGGACGGCGATCACTGCCTGACGATCGATGAACTGGAAATAATTGGAAAAACATTCCTAGAGCAGGACCCGGGAGAATCGGGGAATCCGGTGGGGATGGCTTTTGTGCCCTATCTGACAGCGGATGACTATGGCGGCAGCGGCTATACGATTAATGCCGTGACTTCTGCCTTTCATGCATTCCCCAAGTTGTGGATTAAGGATGAGAGCGGAAATGTGATTTACGGCTCTGCGGCACCGGAGATGAAAGAAACGCTGGGACAGCTGGCAGCATGGTTTGAGGAGGGAATCTTAGACCCGCAGTTTGGAACGAGAACCTGGGATGATATTACGGCGCTTTTGACCAATAATCAGCTTGGAATCGCCTTTGGGCCGTGGCATATCCCCGACTGGCTGTTAAATAATGTAAAGGGGATGAATCCTGAGGCGGAGTTTTCGGCATTTACTATCTGTGACGATGAGGGAAAGGTAAATGTGGCGCACAGCAATGCGGGAAGCGGCTATATGGTGGTGCGCAAGGGCTATTCCAACCCGGAAGTTATCGTTAAGATGCTGAACTTGTTTTTTGACGATATCGTAAATCACACGGCACTGGAGGCGGAGGCACCGGAAGTAGCGGCCTATATCAGCCAGGGCGTGGATAACTCGGCAAGGCCATTCCAGGTGGAGGTTAATGCCTACACTTCGCTTTTGGATGATTACGCGGATATTAAGGGCTGCTTAAATGGGGAAATTACGATGGAAGAAGTCCATACGGCGGAGTCAAAAAGCATTGTGGAGGCCATTAAACGCCTACAGGCAGGAGGAGAGGCTGAGGTGAATGACTGGGCAAAGTACACATCCCGTATGGGCGGAATCGAACTAATTGAAAGTCTGACGAAGAAGGAACAGTTTAACTGGGAAACGCCGGTATTTCGGGGAACCACGGAAACGATGAAAAAGAGCAGTGCAAGTCTTGGAAAGATGGAAGAGGAAGTGTTTGTCGGTATCGTGACCGGTTCGGTTCCGCTCGATGATTTTGATACCTTTGTGGCAGACTGGAAGGCCCAGGGCGGTGAGGCGATTACCGCAGAGATTGAGGAGGTGCTTGGCGATGAATAAGGAAAGGTCCCAGAGCAAAAACGGGATGGGAACCCAGGCTATGTTTCACCTGATGATGCTTCCGGGCATGGCATTTGTGGCAGTTTTTTGCTTCGTTCCCATGGTGGGCATCGTTATGGCCTTTCAGGATTATGTACCGGCAAAGGGAATACTTAAGTCAAAATTTGTAGGGCTGGAGCATTTTAAGTATATGATGGAATTGCCGGATATCGTACAGATTTTTACTAATACGCTGGTTATTGCGGTGGGGAAAATTGTTTTGGGAACCCTGATGGCGATTGTATTTGCTATTTTATTAAATGAAATCCGGGTAAAGTTTTTAAAAAAGACGATTCAGACCATTGTTTATCTTCCGCACTTTTTATCCTGGGTTGTCCTGGCAGCCGTTGTGGTAAATATGGTGAACTTGGATGGGCCGGTGAATCAGTTTATCGGGGCACTGGGTTTGGAAAAGATTAATTTTCTTGGAAGCAATACCTGGTTTCGTCCGATGATTATTGCCACCGATGTGTGGAAGGAGTTCGGCTATAATTCCATCGTCTATTTGGCGGCAATTACTGCTATTGATCCGGGGCTTCATGAGGCGGCAGCCATGGACGGGGCTACCTGGTGGAAGAGGGTGTGGCACATCACCCTTCCCGGGATGCTCCCCATTATTCTCTTAATGGCGGCAATGAGCTTAAGCAGTATTTTAAGCGCAGGCTTTGACCAGATTTATAATCTGTATTCGCCCATGGTTTACAAGACCGGTGACGTTCTGGATACCTATGTGTACCGTATGGGTCTGATCAGCAGGCAGTACAGCTTTTCTACGGCAGTAGGGCTTTTGCGGTCGGTGGTTGGCCTGATTTTAATGGTAACGGCAAATGAACTTTCCAAGCGTTTTACCGAGCGGAAAATCTTTTAAGGAGGCAGGGGGATGATAAGAAAAAAGGGAATTGCGGCAAATACAGGGGCGATCGTTATCTATGCGCTTGTGATCTTACTGGGGCTTGCCTGTCTGCTTCCGATGCTGAATATTCTGGCGATTTCCTTCAGCAGCAGCGATGCGGCAGCGGCAAATATCGTGGGTTTTCTGCCGGTGAAATTTACCACGGCAGCCTATGCAAAGATTATGGAGGACCGGCAGTTCTGGCGCTCCTTTGGCATCTCGGTGTTTCGGGTGGTTGCAGCACTTGTAATTAACCTGGTGTTGATTGTGCTGATGGCCTATCCATTGTCCAAATCCAAAAGGGAGTTTAAGGGACGGGGAATTTATATGGGTCTGCTGATTTTTGCCATGCTTTTTAACGGCGGGATGATCCCGACCTACCTTGTAGTGAAAAACTTAAATCTTCTCAATACGGTGTGGGCGTTGGTTCTGCCGGGAGCCGTTCCTATCTTCAGTGTGATTATGGTGATGAATTTCTTTATGGGCGTGCCAAAATCTTTAGAGGAGGCGGCAGTTATCGACGGGGCCACGCCGATACAGGTGCTGACACGGGTGTACCTTCCATGCTCCAAACCGGTGATTGCCACCATTGCCCTGTTCAGTATTGTGGGAAGCTGGAACGACTTTTTTGGGGGATTAATCTATATGACTAAGGTGCAGAACTACCCGCTGCAGACCTATATCCAGACGCTAAGCGTGAAGCTGGAGGATATGCTTAATTCCGGGGGAAGTTTAAACTCGCTCATTAATGCCATGGAGGTATCCAGCCAGAACTTAAATGCGGCAAAAATTGTGGTGTCAGTAGTTCCTCTGCTGATGATTTATCCTTTGCTGCAGCGGTATCTGATTACGGGAATTGTTGTGGGAAGCGTGAAGGAATAGACGGCCTGCGGATGATGCAGGTGAAAAAGAAGGATGCGTGCAGTAATGTATTAGGATGAGTGAGGTGTGGGTTATGAAAAGGAAACAAAAAAGGATCTGGATAACGGCAGGGACGGTGCTGGCATGGGTGATGTGTGTACATACGGCCTGGGCAGCCGACGGACACTGGGAGTATAGGGATGAAAACAATCAGTGGTTTTATCTGGATGAAAAAGGAGAGAAAACAACCGGACGGAAGGAATTGGACGGCGAAGTTTACTTTTTTAATGAAAGCGGAGTGATGCTGACCGGGTGGGTGTTCTGCCCGAAGGATGAGATGCCTGAAGCTTATGCGGAGGTAATGGATGGTGAAGATATCTACTACTGCGGCCTGGACGGAAAGATGGCAAAGGGATGGGTGGAAGCATATAATCCCGAACAGGTTGTCTGGGATGAGTCACAGCAGTTTCAGGAGATTCAGGACGGCGGCTATCAGAAAAGCCGTTATTATTTCAGCGAAAAGGGAAAGCCTTATCGAAATGAAAAAAAGACAATTGACGGGAAACGTTATGTCTTCGGTTCAGAATGTGCGGTGCTGACGGGCTGGATTTATGATCAGGGCGAGGGACAGAACGAACGCTACCTGAGCATGGACGTGGACAGTTCGGCATCGGATAAGGAACTGGGAAAGGAAAATCCGGAAAACCTTCTCTATGGAACTAATGACGGCGGTGCATTAGCAACAAACCAATGGGTGGACGCTATACCCCTGTGGGATGAAGAGGACGACGATTCCCGAAGTTTTTATGCGGATTCATCTTCCTATATCGTGACCGGAAGCGGGCCAAGGGGAAACGGCATCTTACAGGCAGCCAGACGAAAGGCAAGAAAGATTGATGAGATTGGAACCTATTCCTTAGAGGACTGGTCTACTGATGTTAATGTAACAAAGATTGGCGGAAAGTTTTACTGCATGGAGGATTCGGGAACCCGGATTGACGGGATGATCTGGCTTTCGGGGGCAAAGGGTGATTCTTCCTTTAGCGACGGGATTTACTGCTTTACCGATAATTCGGCGATGCGGACAGGGGCAGTGATGGAAGAAAACATCAAGGATGATGTAAGTGACGGCTATGTGTACTACTATTACTTTGCGGAGCGGACGAACAGCCGTCATGCAAAGGGGCAGGGGCTTACCGGTGTTCATGCGGGAAGGCTCTACTATCTGGGACTGGCTGTGGGGGCGCAAAATGAAGACTATGAAGTGGTCTACCTGCCGATGTTAGAGGAAAAGGACAGTTCAGGAGGAAGCACCGGCTGTTTTCTGGTGGATGCAACCGGAAGGGTGATGAAGGGTTCCAAGAACGGAAGCCACTATACCGCAGCGGACGGCACCGAATATAAGGTGACGAAAGCCGGAGATTTAAACGACGACTACGGTTATAAGATTGAACTCTGTGACGGTGAAAAGGACGAAGATAATCATAAGGTGTGGAGAGAGTTGACAGAGAAGGATTATACGTATATTTGTTGGGATATCGTGGAGGAGTAGGGGATGAGAGGAAAAAAACTGGCGGCAGGAATGCTGATTGTGACTGTGTTTGCCTATGGGATTCCCGGTTGGACAGCGGCGGCTCCTATCGTGAATATAGGCACGGAGGAAGCCGGGAAAGCCCAGGGTGCAGAAAAAGGGGCAACACGGGCAACATCCAGCAATGCAGTGGCTTGCGGGGATGAAAAGAACATTGCGCAGGCAACACCCGGCAATGCGGGGAAAGAAGATTATACGAATGAGGAAAATACGAATAAAGAAAGTACGAGTGAGGAAAGCAAGGATAATGCCAGGGAAACAGAAACATTAAAAACAGACGCTTTAAAGATAAGCATGAGCCGGACGTATGGTGCGGACGGAGAATATCATCTTGAGGCGGAGGACAGCAGCATTGCCTCTTATGATAATACAAATCCTAATGGCGACGGCAATCGGATGGAACTTCAGCAAAATGGTTCCGTTACCTTTGATTTAAGTAAAATTACGGACTTTAAGGCCGGAAAATATCTGGTTTCTGTTCATATGAACGGAAATTCTACGAAAATAAAGCTCTTTGTCAATGATCAGGAATTAGGGCTGATAGAAAAGGACAATTCAGGCTGGGATTATGCGGATCTTAAAGAATACAGCTATTGCTGGCTGGAACTAAATCCGGGGGATCGCCTGAAAATTATGGAAGGCGAAGGACAATATACTCATCTGGACTGGGTAAAGCTTACCTGTCTGGACGCGGATTCCGACTACTGGATGGAGGCCGAGGATGTTTCGGTAGCTTCTTATGGTGAAAATACGAATATCCATGGCGACGGTGATCGCGTGGAGGTTAATTCCGGCGGAAGCGTAACGTTTGACTTTTCCAAAGTAAGCGGTTTTACGGCAGGAACCTATGAACTGCACGCAGGGGTGAACGGAAAAAGAACCCAGTGGAAAGTGAGCATTGGTGATGAGGAAGCAGGCACGATGGAATCGCCCGGAAATGAAAAGTGGCAGAAGGGAAGCTGCGTGGATGTAAGCCTGGGAACAGAGATAGAACTTTCCGAAACCAGTTTGCTTAAATTGTCGGATATGGACGGAAGCTGGGGGCATGTGGACTATATCTGCTTAACCCGGACAGAAGAGGAAATACCACCTACACCGCCAACTCCCCCAACGCCTCCGACATCCCCGCCAGGCCCGGGACCGGATGGCGAGTACCAACTGGAGGCAGAGAATGAAGCGGTTGCTTTCTTTGCGCTGCCGGATAAGCTTAATGATGACGGAAACCGGGTGGAACTTCAGCAAAACGGTTCGGTTACGTATGATTTAAGTCAGGTTACGGATTTTAAGAGCGGAAATTACCTGCTTATCGTCCGAATGAACGGAAGTTCTACAACGATTCGTCTTTTGGTGAATGGGGATGAAAAAGGAAATATTACCAAAGAAGCTAAAGGCTTTTCCGATGAAGATTTGGAAGAATATTATTTCCACGGCGTTCTGACTTTGGACGGCACGGAAACCCTGACCATAGAAGAAGGAGAAATGCAGTATGCGCATCTGGACTGGATAAAGCTGGTTCCTGTAGAATCCTGTTATTGGGTGGAGGCGGAAGATACCCGGACTGCATCTTATAATGGAGGAGCAAAGATTCATGGGGATGGGGACCGTGTGGAGATTAACGGCGGAGAAAGCATTACGTTTGATTTTTCCGGGGCAGAAGGATTTGTTTCGGGAACTTATGAACTTTATGCAGGAGTAAACGGAACAAGAACCCAGTGGGAAGTGACTGTTGATGACAAGGCAGCAGGAACTATGACAGCGCCGGGCAGCGGAAAGTTTGAAAAAGGAACCTGTACGGAGGTCGGTCTGGGAACGGAAATTGAACTGTCAGCTTCCGGCAGACTGACGTTATCGGATATGGACGGAAGCTGGGGGCATGTGGACTATATCCGTCTGATCCGTACAGGAGATATCACACCGAAATTTGATGAAACCCATAAGGAAACAGGAATCCGGGTGACGGCACCGCAGGGATATTTCCCGGAAGGGACGACCATCGAAACGGAAACGGTTCCATTATCGGTGCGAAGGGAAATTCGGGAAGAATTTAAGGCATATGATCCGGGGCAGAAGGTTTTCTTTTACCGTTTTTCCCTGAAAATGCCAAAGTCTTACCGTGCACGCTTACTGAATGAGGAAAATGAACTCGAGGGGGCAGACGGCAGCGTAATTGCCTATCTGCCAATACCTGAAGGCTATGCAAAGGATTGTGATTTATATACTGCTAAGGAGCCGGGAGAGGAGCTGAAGCTGCTGACGGGCACCTGGGTGGAAGGGCAGAAGCTTTGCTTTCCGATGGAAACAAACGGCGGAATATTTGTGATTGCCGATGAAAACATCTGGAAGTTTGAAGGAGAAGGCTATTATAATAAGTGGACGGACGGAGGCAAAGCTGCCGATCTGCAGCCCGGTGAGGCGATTGATTTTTCCCTGCCGGACGACGAGGCGCTCGAAAGCGGAAATTATAATTTCCTGATGCGTGTGTGCGGCGGACAGAATTATAAGATTTTATTTAATGGAAAGGAACTGACTTCGGTTGTGCGGGAAGGAAGCGACTGGGGCGATTATAAGATCTGCACATCGGCAGAACCATTGAAATTAAGCAGGAAGGGAACGCTCACTTTAGCGGCTGACGACCATTATGGCTGGGTGGATTATATCTGCCTTACACCGGTTCAGTCCTTTGCAGAGGAGATGGAAGGTGTTCTTGTGGAAGCAGAGGAAGGTGTCGTTCCGGCAGGCGCAGAGTTTTCGGCTGCGGCAGCGGGTGAAGAAGTGAAGGAAACCGTTCGGGAACTTTTTGGATTTACGGAGGAAAATGCTCCCGCCATGTGCTTTTATTCCTTCTCCCTTCAACTGGAAGGAAATGAAATTCAGCCTTCCGGTGCGATAAAGACAGCAATTCCCGTTCCAGAGGATTTTGTCAGTAGCGCAAAAGAATCGTCGTTAAGGACAGCGCGAAGCACTAGGGCAGCCTATACAGAAAAGGATATGTCCCTGTACCAGATTAAGGAGGAAGGAAGAAAGGTAAGGGTGCCGTTTACGCTTATCCAGGACGGGACTTATGCAGAGTTTTCGTTAAAAGAAACGGGGGTTTACGGTTTAATTAACCAGCCGCCGGAAAATGAACTCCAGTATTCGGCAATCAATTACTATGACCGGGTGACGGGCGATGACGGACAGTATGCCGACTTGCAGCCGGGTGATAAGATAGCTGTTCCGGTAAAAGATATTCCGGCATTTGCAGACGGAAATTATCTTCTTTCCATTTCTTCCAGCGGAAACCGGACGAAGTTTATCATTATGGTCAATGATGTCCCCGCAGGGGTAATTTCCCGGGAAACATCGGATTGGGAGCAGATGAACAAGGCAGAATTTTCGCAGGTGCTTTCTCTTACACAGGATGATGTAATTACCATCTATGCGCCCGGGCTTGCCGACGCCGGTCCTTACGGATGGGTGGATTTTGTGGAACTGAAAGAAACGGATAAACAACCTTCGGCGTTTCCTGCGGCAAAGACAAAGATTACGCTGGAAGCCGAGGATGTCTATCCCGATGAACTCGAAGCCGACGGAATGGTTGCAAATGTAAACAACCCCTTAAAGAAGGTTGAATTTCCGATTCTTGCCGCTGACGGTTTTGCGGAAAACGATTACCATTTCACCCTGTACACGACGGGAACGATGAAAAACTGGGTGGTGTGTGTCAACGGTATCCAGGTATTGTCCGGGAGCCGCGATGGTTCCGGCTATGAGATGCGGCACATGACCAGGGAAATCGGTGAAAACCTTATTCACTTAAAACCGGGGGATATGCTCAGTGTGCAGTTTTTGGAGCAGGAATCCGATAATTACGGAAACTGGGTGGATAAAATCGTCCTTAACAGCCGAAGAAAAATTGCCGGGGAAGATTTCCTTGGCCGGACGGGAGGAAGAGTTTTAGTTGGTGAGGCCGGAAATGTTAAAACCATTAAGCAGCCAAAAACCATGGTTGACAGCGGTAAGCTGATATATCAGGGTGAGGCATATTATAAAGCACAGACCGATAATCCTGCCGCTGATTTACAGCCGGGAGAGCAGATTCTGATTCCGGTTTCGGATCACCGTCAGTTCAGTGAAGGCGTTTACCGTCTTATGGTGCGCTCCTGCGGCAACCGTGAGATTTTCCGCGTAAAGGTGAATGGCTGGACGGTGGGAAGCATTACCCGAAAGGAAACCAGCTATGGGATGAATGAGATGACCGAAGATCACCTGGGCGCAGAGGTAGCGTTAAAGCCGGGAGATGTGCTGGCGATTGAAGGACAGAGCGGCGGAAAGTACGGCTGGGTGGACTATGTGTCTTTAAGCCCTGTGGCAGCCCGGACCGGTCAGACCATCCAAACTGTCCAGACGGTGTCAGGAAGCAGTGATTACAGGAAGAATTACACCTGGGAGGGAGAAGATTATTATCTGAAACAAAAGGATAATCCAGCCGCCGATCTGCAGCCGAAAGAAGAGATTGTGATCCCGCTAAATAACAATGCAGAATTTACCGGCGGAACCTATTACCTTGCCGTTATAAGCAACGGAAACCGGACAGCGATGGTGATTAAAAAGAACGGGGAGATCATCGGCTCGATTACAAGAAATGAAACCAATTTCTCTATGGATGCCATGACGATGGATGTACTGCAGCGACCGATAACCTTATCACCGGAGGATGTTATCAGCATTTATGCCCCAGGTGATGAGTCAGGGCCTTATGGATGGGTGGATCAGATGCTCTTAATGCCATTTGAAACTTCCCGCCCGCAGGAGCCAAAGAAAGAGGATTACCGTTATCCGGTATGGGCTTACGGAACAGCCAGCCTGTACCTGCCCTCTGCCGATCTGCAGCCCGGAGAGAGCCTGCAGATTCCGTTAATGGATAATCCGTCCTTTGTGGAAGGACAGTACAGGCTTGCTGTGGTTTCTAATGGAACCAGAGAAGCATTTACCATTTTGGTCAACGGGCAGTCTGTGGGAAATATATTCAGAAAGCCGTCAGATTACGGCGATAATGGGATGTCTTCGGATAAGCTTTATCAACTGCTGTATCTGAAGCCGTCAGATGTAGTAACAATCATTGGACAGGAAGGAGATTTCTACGGATGGGTCAGCGCCCTGGTACTGGAGCCGATAGAGTAGGGGGAAGTCAGATGAAGAAAAAAAGAAAGGCAGCAGCTTTTCTTGCGGCGGTTTTTCTGGCGGGAGCCGCCGCACCGGGAAATCCGGTGGAGGCTGCGCAGGGAGAAGAAAAAATGTCTGCTCAATTTATGGCAAATGATATGGTAAATGAGATAGACCTGAGCGAAGCATTAAATCCGGGCAAGGTTATCCGGGAAATGGTGACCAACCGAAGCATGTACTATCCGGGGGAAACCATTCAGGGAAGTATTCGGTTTTTGGACGGTGATAAGAAGGCAGGGCAGGTCAGGCTGCGTCTGCGCTATCTAAATCAGGTGGTCTGGGAACAGGAACTGCCTGTAAGCCCGGAAATAACAGAACTTTCCTTTGGCCTGCCTGCACCGGAGAGGGATTTTACCGGCTATGCGCTGGAAGCTTATTGCTATCTGGACGGAAGGCTGACGGATTATACGATGACCGGGGTGGATGTATCTTCGGACTGGAATGTATTTCCAAGGTACGGCTATGTGACCAAGATGGATTCATCCGCCGGGGAGGTTGCAAAGTCGCTGGAGAGGCTTAAAGATCACCATATCAACGGCTTGTTCTATTATGATGTATTTGATACCCAGGAAAAGCCTCTGGCGGGAAGCGTGGAAGCTCCCGCAGAGAGTTGGAATACATTGAATAAATCTCTGGCAAAAAAACAGACAGTGCTGGATACGATTCGGATTGGGCATGAATTAAACATGAAGTCCTTTTTCTACAATCTGATTTTTGGCACCTACGATAATTATGAGCAGGCGGGGGTCAGCCCGGAGTGGGGGATGTACTGTGACCGCAGGCACCAGGATCAGGATGTCCATGATATTTCCGGCATCGGCTGGGAAACGGAAAAATTCTGGCTGATGAACCCAGCAAACCGTCTGTGGCAGGACTATTATATTCGGGCACATCAGGAGTTGTTTTCGGTATATCCCTACGACGGGATTCAGGTGGATTCCTTAGGCCCCAGAGGGGAGCGGTTTGACTATGCGGGCAATGAAATCCAGTTAGATAACGCCTACGTTCCCATGCTGAACCGTCTGGTGCAGGAACTGGGCAAGAAAGTTATCTTTAACCCGGTATCCGCCTATGGGATGGAGCCGCAGTTAAAGGCTGTGGATTACGATATTGTCTACATGGAGGTATGGCCGTCCGACACACCGGATTTTGCGGCGCTTAAAGAAAAAGTGGATGAAATTTACCAAAAAAGCGAAGGAAAAAAAGGGACGGTTATTGCCGCCTATATGAATTACGATGCGCCGAAATCGGAAAACTTTAATACGCCGTCCATTAACTATGTCAATGCGGTTTTAATGTCTGCCGGGGCAAGCCACCTGGAATTAGGGGATACAGGAATGCTTTCGAGCGAGTACTATCCGGGCAATTCCATGCAGATAACCAGCCGTCTGGAAGAGGATGTACGCAGGGAGTACGACTTTATGGTAGCCTATGAAAACCTTCTGCGGGGAACAGGTCTTTCGCAGGCGGAGGATGAAACCTATATTGGCGGACTGCGCACCAGGTCAGATTTTAAGCCGGGAAATGTAACCTCCTTTACCAAGGTAAAACACCAGGAAGGAGAGCCGGATCGGGAAGTGCTTCACCTGTTAAACTTTGACGGTGCCGCCCATGACAGCTGGGTTGATAAAGGTCTGGCACAGACAGCGCCGAATATAAAACAGCAGGTAACGGTGAGCCATAAAGTAATCAAAGAGCCGACAAAGATCTGGGCTGCTTCCCCGGATTACCGGGACGGGATTCTTGAGGAAATCGCATTTACGGCAGAAGACGGGACAGTGACCTTTACCCTGCCTTACCTGGAGTATTATACGATGGTTGTGATGGAATAGAATTGGCGAAAGTCAGGTATATGACGGCGAATAGGATTGCCGAAGAATATGATAAAACAGGGCTAAATGAAGTACCTTTTACTTTTAATGGTGAAGGGCTTTATTTAGCCTTGTTTTTATACTTTATAAGCCATATTCTTTATATAATTCTGCCTGAATTACGATGCGATTGAATATGTTAAGCAGGTGGAAGTTTTGGGATGAAGATGAAAAGAATATAAAAAGATAAAAAATGAAATTGTATGAGAGTTATTTACAATGTAATTTAGGCGTTATATAATAAAAGTATCATTTGGATTTCATATAATATTGTTTAGTTAGAATTTGTCGCAGCATATTAAATTAAATGATGAAAATAACGAATACTAGGAGGTGTATGTGTGACAGCATTAAGGAAAAGTGCTATTGAAGAATTAGAGAAAGTACCTGAAGATAAGTTAGCTGTAATTATTCAATTTATTCATAAAGTGACCGAAGAAGGTGCAGTTAGAAAAAAAGTATGGGATTTAGAACAATTTGTTATGGCACCTACAGAAAGAGGACAAGATGCAGATGCTTATGTAAGGGAGTTGAGAGATAATGATAGACTTTGAAAGAGTTTATATTGATACTTCACCATTGATTTATTATCTCGAACACAGTTCGTTATATATGGATAAAATAAAAGAATTTTTTTCTATGTGTTTGAAAAGTCATATACAAATATCTTTCAATTGTTTTTGCACTGTGATAGAATTGTCAGAAATAAATCTTACTTTTCTCGTATAGAATAGGATAAAGCGAGGAAGGTAAGGTTTATTTTTTATGATGAATTATCTGTGGTCAGGAATGATTTTACTTGGGGTAATATGGGCGGCAGTTGGCGGCAGACTGGACGCGGTGACGATGGGGGCATTAGACGGGGCAGGAGAAGCGGTTTCCTTGGGGATAACAATGCTGGGAGTGATGGCCTTTTGGAGCGGGATACTGGAGATAGCACAAAATTCCGGGCTGGTGGACTGGATGAGTGGGAAGATGCGTCCGGTGATGCGGTTTTTATTTCCTCATCTGGACAGTGAACATCCGGCGGTCAGGTATATGGCGGTGAATATGATTGCCAATTGTCTGGGGTTGGGTTCTGCGGCAACTCCTGCCGGACTTTCTGCTTTTCAGGAATTGGAGAAACTGGAGGAGGAAAGAAGGGAGAGCGAAGGGCTTGAAAAAGGGGATTTTGTAAATCCAGAAAAAAGCAGTGTCAAAAATTTGACTGTTCAGCCAAAAGGAACAGCCAGCAATGAGATGTGTACGTTTCTGATTTTAAATATTTCTTCCCTGCAGCTGATTCCGGTAAATATTATCGCTTACCGAAGCCAATATGGAAGCGCTAACCCGGCAGCGATTGTGGGGCCTGCGATTGCGGCAACTATGGCAAGTACATTGGCGGCGGTGGTGTTTTGTAAGGTGATGGATAGATAAAGTATTAAATGAAAAGATTATAAAAATTGAGAAAATTTCCCTCCAAAATATATTGACACGGTGTAAATAATGTGATATGATTCCTTACACAATGTCAGAATAGAAAAGTGGAGGAAAATATTATGATGAAAAACTTTCGTTTTATGCTGTTAATGTTTGCTTTTATTACTGTTTTTACCGCCTGCAGCAAGGCTTCCGCAGGCGGAGTATCGGGGGATGTGAGTCAGAACCAGCAGACGCAGGGAGAAACCCAACCGGCAGAACCTGCAGATTCAGTAAAGCCCTCAGAACCAGAAGAACCTGCAAAATCAGCGGAATTTTCAGATTCAGCGAAGCTCTCAGAATCAGAAGAACTTTCAGAATCCGCAGAACCTGTAAATCCGGAGGGGCAGACGGCAGGAAGTAAGGCGGTTGTCGTTTACTTTTCTGCTACAGGGACAACGGCAGAGGTTGCGCAGTGTATTGCCAAAACGACGGGTGCGGATATTCTTGAAATTGTCCCGGAGATTGCCTATACATCGGAAGATTTGAATTACCATGACGATAACTGCCGGGCAAATAAGGAAATGGATGATGATACGGCAAGACCGGCAATCAGCAGCGATTTACATGCGGTTTCTGACTATGATATAATATATCTGGGTTATCCTATCTGGTGGGGAACGGCACCGCGTATTATTCAGACCTTTATGGAAAGCTATGACCTTTCTAATGCTGCCGTCTTTACATTCTGTACATCCGGGGGAAGCGGGATAGAAAAAAGTGTGCAGGATTTGCAGAACCTTTATCCGGGAATCCATGTGATCAGCGGAAAGCGTTTCACCAGTGCTTCGGAAGCTGATGTGCAGGCGTGGATTGACAGTTTGGAGTAGAAGGATAATCCGTCAGGATAAAGAAGAATAAAGAAAAACAGAGAGAAATAAAGAAAATAACAAGATAAAGAAAAACAAAGAGAAATAAAGAAAACAACAAGATAAAGAAAAACAAAGCAAGATAAAGAAAAGTGCAGGGGGAATTTATGCCAAGAGCTTCAGCAGAGAGGACCGAAAAGCGAAAAAGTGAGATTTTGGATGCCTGTGAGAAGGTGTACCGGGAACAGGGATTTTACGGGGTAAATATCAAGGAAATCAGTACGGAAACCAGCTTTACAAGACCTGCAATCTATAATTATTTTGAAACCAAGGAAGAAATTCTGCTGGGTTTATTAGCCAGAGAATATGAAGGCTGGTGCAGTGAACTTGAAGGAATAATTCCTTTGGCAGAAGAAGCAGACCGCGTTCAACTGGCAGAGCAGATTGCCCACAGTCTGGAGAAAAAGGAAACCCTTCTGCGCATCCTGAATATGAATCTTTTTGAAATCGAACAGAACAGCCGCATGGAAAGGCTGGCGGAGTTTAAGATACTGTATTCGCGCTCGGTTACAGCATTGACCAAAATACTGCAAGCCTATCAGCCGGATATTCAGGATAAAGAATGTGAAGAATTTTATGAATCCTTTTTAGCCTTTTTATTCGGCGTATATCCTTTTGCCTTTCATACCGAAAAACAGAAGGAAGCCATGAAGCTTGCCGGTGTCCATTTTAAAGAACCGACGATTTATCAAATGGTTTATCAATGTCTTTTAAGATTGATTCCCAATAAAATCAGATAAAATTAAGGAGGAAGAATTAATGAGTAAAGTGTTCGTTGCCTATTTTAGTGCCAGCGGAGTAACGGCCAAATTAGCCGAAAATTTTTCTTATATCGACAAACAATTCCACGGCTTCAAAAATAAACGGAGGTATGGAAATGGTAGATAAGGAGTTTATCAACGGACTGCAAAAAAAGCTTGAAGAAAAGAAACAGGAGCTGGGATATGACCGGATGATTTTCTTAGAGGATGGAACTACATCGACTGATGTGAAGGAACTTTCTATTATACGTGAAACAAACATCAAGTATCACAAAACGGAATCGGATGTGCT
>CAMNRM010000067.1 GCA_946553025.1 uncultured Clostridium sp. | reverse complement strand
GCAAAACCGTGGGATTCCATGGTTTCTTAGTGTTACAAACTTTTAACTCACAAGCGAAATAAATAAACTATAAAATAAAGCAAAAGAAGAATGAAATAAAAATAAAACGAATTTGAAACTTTAATGAACCATAATCCCAAATCCCGAAGTTAAAATGAAACAATAAATGAAACCATAGCGACTATTCACAAGAAAAAAACAATATTTTGTACAGAAATTCCATTGAATACAGGCAGATTATTCGATATACTTATGCCATCAGAACGAGAGAGAAATCAACTGACCTGATGAAAGGAAGAAAAAAAGGAAAAATTTGTGAAAGTAGCTAAAACTTCTCCGGTTTTCCGGTTTTCCCTTTCATGGATTTCTCTTTCGTTAAGAAATAAAGCTGTAAGAGCAGTGAATGCAGTAAAACAGTAGTAAAAAGCAGTAGCAAGAAGTAGTAAAAAAAGAAACTATAAACCAAAACACGAAAAAGAAAGAGGTAATGAAAATGAAAATCGGATTTATTGGATTAGGCATCATGGGTAAGCCAATGAGCAAGAACCTGGTTAAGGCAGGACATGAGTTAGTTGTTTGCGATTTTAACAAGGACGCTGTTGCCGAGTTAGTGGAGATGGGTGCAAAGCAGGCAGCAAACGGTGCAGAGGTTGCAAAAGAGTGTGATGTTATCATTACCATGCTTCCTAATTCTCCTCATGTACGTTCCGTAGCACTGGGCGAAAACGGTATTGCTGACGGCGCTCATGAAGGAAGTGTGTTGATTGATATGAGCTCTATCGACCCAACCGAATCCAAGAAGATTGGCGAAGAGCTGGCAAAGAAGGGTATCGAGATGTTAGACGCTCCGGTATCCGGCGGCGAGCCGAAGGCTATCGACGGAACCTTATCCGTAATGGTTGGCGGTAAGAAAGACCTGTTTGACAAGTACTATGATATGTTAATGGTTATGGCTGGTTCCGTAGTTTACGTAGGCGAATTAGGTTCCGGCAACGTAGCAAAGCTGGCAAACCAGATTGTTGTTGCTGTAAATATCGCAGCCGTAGGAGAGGCCCTTGCATTTGCAAAGAAGGCAGGAACCGACCCTGAGTTAGTATACCAGGCTATCCGCGGCGGTCTGGCAGGCTCCACCGTTATGGACGCCAAGGCTCCGATGATGCTGTCGAGAAACTTTAAGCCGGGCTTCCGTATCGAACTGCACATTAAGGATCTGAACAATGCATTAAATGCTGCTCATGCTATCTCCGCTCCTGTACCGCTGACCGGACAGTTAATGGAAATGATGCAGGCATTAAAGGCTGACGGCTATGAGAAGGAAGACCACTCCAGCCTGGTTAAGTTCTATGAGAAGATTGGAAATGTAACCGTAGAGTAAACCGAAACAGTTCAGGGAAATGCAGCCAAGGGTGCTGTGTTTCCCTGCTAAAAATCCATAGATGGGGGATAAGTTCTATGAATACCGATTTCATTAAGGGCGTAGTTGTTCCGATGATTACCCCGATTGACGCTGATGAACTGATTGATGAAGCAAAGATCCGCGAGCAGGTTGACTATGTCATTGACGGCGGAGTAACCGGGATTCTTCTTTATGGCAGCAACGGCGAGTTTTATGTGATTGAAGAGGACGAGATGGAGCGCGGCTTAAAGATTGTCGTAGACCAGGCCGCAGGACGTGTGCCGATTTATTTTGGTATCGGCGCGATCAGCACCAAGAAGGCTGTCCGTCTGGCAAAGATGGCAGTGGCAAACGGGGCGGCAAGCGTTTCCATTTTACAGCCGATGTTCTTAAAGCCAACGAAGGACGAGTTATTTAAGCACTTTAAGGCGATTGCCGATGCAATCCCCGAAACCCCTGTTTTGCTGTACAATAACCCCGGACGTGTGGGCTATACCTTATCGGCAGATCTGGTAGAAAAGCTGGCGCATGAGGTGGACAATATTGTCGGCATGAAGGATACCAGCGGCGATATTACCCAGACCTCCGAGTTTATCCGCAGAAACCGCGATGTAAACTTTAAGGTATTCGGCGGCAAGGATACGCTGTTATACGCTTCCATGTGCCACGGTGCAGTGGGCGGCGTATGTACGGCAGCCAACTTTATGCCGGAACTGATTACCGATGTTTATAATAAGTACGTTGCCGGAGATCTTGAAGGTTCCTTAGAGGCACAGTTTAAGTTAAATCCGGTAAGACTTTCCATGGACGGCGCAAGCTTCCCGGTAGCTGCTAAAGATATGGCAAACTTACGGGGCCGCAATATCGGCGTTCCCTATACGCCAAACCTGCCCACGCCGGAAGGCCCGGTTCTTGATAAGATTAAGAGCGAGATGCAGAAAGCGGGACTTATCTAAAACAAAGTAACATGATACAGACAGTTGAACAAACCGGTTGTCCCATCAGCAGGAAACCGGTTTGTTTGTGATAGGGTAAATCGGCGATGAATTTTTAAAGTTGAATCGCCTAATAAGAAAATTGCGGAGGATTTGCCATGAAATTTTTATTTGCTTCGGATTCCTTTAAGGGAACCTTATCTTCGGAGAAAATTATTGATTTGCTGACTAAGGCGGCAAATGACGTTTTTCCCGGCTGTGAAACGGCGGGAACCCTGATTGCCGACGGCGGTGAGGGAACGGTGGACGCGGTTATTGCCATGACGAAGGGAAGCATGGTTGAAGTGCCGGTGCACGGGCCGTTAATGGAAGAAACAAAGGCGGTTTACGGGAAAATTAATGAGGAGAGCGCCATTATCGAGATGGCAGCTGCTTCCGGGCTTCCCATGGTTCCCACCGAACTGCGCAACCCCTTAAATACGACGACTTACGGAACGGGTGAACTGATTAAGGACGCTTTGGACAAGGGCTTCCGCCAGATTTCCATTGCCATCGGGGGAAGTGCGACGAATGACGGCGGCATGGGCGCGATGGCGGCTCTTGGCGTAAAGTTTTTTGATAAGGATGGAAATCTGCTTAAGGGCGTCGGATCGGATCTGGCGAAAGTGGCGAAGGTGGATATCGGCGGGCTGCACCCGGCAGTGAAGGAAACGGCCTTTACCGTAATGTGCGATGTGAATAACCCATTGACCGGGCCGGACGGGGCTACCTATACCTTTGGAAAGCAGAAGGGCGGAACACCGGAGATTTTGGATGAACTGGAAGCCGGGATGAAGTCCTATGCGGCGGTTGTGGGCGAGGCCCTTGGCATGGATATCGACCATATCGCAGGTGCAGGCGCGGCAGGCGGACTGGGCGCGGCGCTCTGCGGATTTTTAAAGGCAAACTTAAAATCTGGGATTGAAACGGTTCTGGACTTAATTCATTTTGACGAGATGCTGGAAGGTGTGGACGTGGTGGTTACCGGCGAGGGAAGAATCGACTGGCAGTCAGCGTTTGGCAAGGTGCCCAGCGGAATCGGAATGCGCTGCAAGAATAAGGGAATCCCCGCCGTGGCTATCGTCGGCGGCATGGGCAAGGGTGCAGAAAAGATTTATGAGTTCGGCGTGGAGAGCATCCTTCCGACCATTAACGGGGCGATGGACATTGAAGAAGCCTTAGAGCGTGCCGAGGAACTTTACCAGGCGGCAGCGGAGAGGATGTTCAGGTTTCTGAAGGTGGGAATGTGTGTTGCGCAATAATCGTCAGAGAATTCGATTTTGAATAATTGTAATGTATTCGGTAAATTTAAGGCTTCCAAGGATTTCCTTAGGGGCCTTTTTGTAGTAAAATAAATAAAACTGGACATTTTATCGGAATTGATGTAAAATATATAATATAAGGAGTTAAAATTATGACTAAAAACAGATAAATAATATTGATATTAAAAATGGAGCGTTTGTCATGAGAGAGAAGAGCTTAGTTAGGATAGTAGAAACAGAATTGGAAAATTTCAAAAATGTGAATTATGGAAATATTAAATTTGTAAACTATTCAAATGCTGAATATCGAGCAGAATTAAAAGAATCTGATATTAATGGCATATATGGACAAAATGGCTCTGGTAAAACAGCAATTATTGAAGCTTTCGATATTTTGCAGCATATTATGAGCGGAAATACTATTTCTTATGATGAATATGAAGGAATGTTTAATGATGATAAATTTATGAAGATATATACTGTATTTTATATCGAATGTGGAGAAAAAAAATATAAGGCTAGATATGAACTGTTATTAAAACAAAATATAGAAGAGAAGAAGATACAAATTTCTTCGGAAAATTTAATTTATTGGCAGAGAGGAGGATCATGGAAAAAAGAAAGAAATCTGTTATTCTGTAATCCGTATTATGATATGCAATCTATTCTGGAAAATGTTTCAACGCATATTATATCAGAGGATGAGAGTGCAATATCTAAAATACGTTTTTTTAAGTCTGTGCAAAATCTTGCGGTGTTTTGCGCACAAAAAAATGTATCTTTATTTTTTAATGATGCAATAAATAAGTCATTACAAGTGGAAAACCTAAATGGTGAAGAAATAGCATTTTCAGATGTTGTAAAGGCTTTGTTTGATTTTGCAAGAATGAGATTCCAGATTGTAAAGGTAAATCAATTAGGGGTTAATTATTCAAATACGTTTATTCCTGTAAATGTTCATACGGAATCCGAAAATGAAGTTATGCAAGGCTGTATCCCTTTGTTTATTAATGGTCGTGGTGACTTTCCGGAAGAAATTTTCAATAAACTTGAAAATATTGTAGTTGCTATCAATATTGCATTGAAAGCTATTATACCGAATTTATCCATTGAACTTGTGAAAACAAATGAAGAAAAAAATAAGGAAGGAATTAATATTGTTCAAGTAGAAGTGTATTCTAATCGAGAAGGAAAAAGGTTTTTAACAAAGTATGAATCGGAAGGAATTAAGAGAATTATTTCATTGTTAAACTATTTAATTTCCTTGTACAATCATCCGAGTGTGTGTCTTGTTGTAGATGAGTTAGATGCTGGAATATTTGAATATTTATTAGGTGAATTAATAGGAGTTTTGGCTGAGGAAGCAAAAGGGCAGCTAATATTTACTTCACATAATTTACGTATAATGGAAAAGTTGGATAAGAAAAATATTATTTGCTCGACCATTAACCCAGAAAACAGATATATTTCTCTTAAGGGCATAGAAAAGACACATAATCATAGAGATTTCTATATAAGAACCTTAGTTTTAGGCGGTCAGAAAGAAAAACTTTATGATGACACGGAGCTTCAAGATATGGGTTATGCGTTTAGAAAAGCGGGCAGTACGGAAGAAAGTGATGTTAAAATTCCATTTTCTGCGGAATTTATTGAGTTATTAAAGAAAAGTTAGTCGATGAAGCAATATTCAAAGGAGATGATGCCCTAAATATGAATAAAGCAGTAATTTTTATTGTTGAAGGAGCTACGGATAAAAGAGCTTTAGAAAATATTTTTAAAAAGATATATAGATACAAAGAAATCCATTTTGAGTTTACTCATGGTGATATTACCTCGGATGAAAATATTGATAAGAGTAATGTTGAAATGGAAATATATAAATTTATAGAAAAATATAGGAAAGACAAGAAACTAAAGCTTAGTGATATATGGCAAGTGGTGCAGATTTTTGATATGGATGGTGCCTATATCGATGATTCAAATATTCTTCAGGGATATAGTACAGAGATAATATATTCAACAGAAAATATTTCCTGTAAAAATACACAGAAAGTAAAAGATAGAAATAAGCATAAACGAGAAATGATAAATTATCTTCTTACATGTGATAGTATTAAAGGAATACCATATAGATGCTATTATTTATCCAGCAATTTAGATCATGCACTATATAATCAACTTAATCTAAGCGATGAATTAAAATCACAATATTCACAAACTTTTTATGAGCAGTTCATGGGAAAGGAATTATTATTTATAAAGTTTCTTGAGATGGAAGTTGTTAATGGTGTTCCGGAAAGTTTTCCAGAATCGTGGAGATATATACGAAAGGAATTACATTCATTACAAAGGCATACAAATTTGAATATTTATTTTAAAGAAAATCCAGTACTATAATTAGATTTTGTCTGATAAGATGTGCTATACTAAAAAATAAGAAATAAGGATACGATAAGGATGACGGGAGGCAGGAAAAGTGATTGATATAGGACGCTTAATGACCCTGCAGGGAATGCTGTTTTCACTGACAGGAATAGGAATCCTTGTCCGCAAGTGCAGACTTCTCCCTGCGGAAGCTCAGGGGATGCTGACGGATTTAATTCTTTATGTGATTTTGCCCTGCAATATTGCGCTTTCTTTCCGCATTGACATTAACAGAGAACTTTTACAGAATCTGGGAGTAGCTTTTTTAGTGGCCTGGGTGGTGCAGGGAGTGGCGTGGGCACTCAGCCGGGTACTGTATACAAAATATCCTGACCGTAGAAAGCGGGTGCTTCAGTATGCAACCGTCTGTTCTAACGGCGGTTTTATGGGAAACCCTGTTGCGGAAAGTGTGTTTGGGGCAACGGGACTGATGGCCAGCAAATGTGTAGTTTTCTCCACAGCAATGACGCTGGTCACACTGCCGGTTTGGTGTATGCTGTTTTAAGTAGTTTATCTGGTGTGCTGACACGTTTATTGCAGAACAGAAAGGAAGGTTCAGTTTTCGGAGAGGAGGCAGAAGCGATGTTTTTTACGTCACTGACCGAATGGACAGCGGGAAACGTGATGATTCGGATTCTTACTGCCCTGGTGCTTGGCGGAGCCATAGGGATTGATCGGGGAGTGAAGCGGCGCGGCGGGGGTGCAAGAACGGACGCGGCGGTCTGCCTGGGCGCGGCGCTGGTGATGCTTACTGCGCAGTACATGACCCTGCATTTCCCGGATACGGTGAATCTCTCCCGTATGCCCGCACAGGTTATCAGCGGCGTGGGCTTTCTGGGGGCAGGTTCGATTATTGTATCCCGGCGGCAGATTAAGGGGCTGACTTCCGCAGCAAGCATATGGATTTGTGCGTGTGTAGGGCTGGCAGCGGGAATTGGCTTTATCGACGGGGCAGTTGTGGTTACGGCTGTGCTTTTAGCAGGCTTACATATTCTTCCGGTGATTGAGGAACGGCTCTATCAGTACTTTGGTTATGTTGCCCTGTATATTGAGGCTGAAGACAGTAAGACGGCAGCATTTCTTCTGCATAAAATGAAAATGGACGGCTGTAAGATTGATATGTATGAGGTGGACAAGCCAGGGGCGGGAGGACAGACCTTTACCATTATGGCAACCATCCGTGTTGCCCGGGGAAAGAACAGGGAAGAATACCTTGATGAACTATCTGAGGCGGAAGGGGTTATTTCGTTAGACAGCCTGTAGGAAAAATATTTTTTAAGAAAGCTGGGGACGGTTTTGGAAAAAGAAATCATTAGAAAACATTATTATTTTGACGGGAGAGTGCAGGGGGTTGGATTTCGCTATAAGGCAATGTATCTGGCCAGAAGTATGCACTTGACCGGCTGGGTGAAAAACCTGTACGACGGGCGTGTGGAGATGGAGGTTCAGGGAGAGGCGATAGTGATTTATACGTTGATTTCCCGGCTGCAGGAGGATACTTATATTTCCATTACAGACATTGAAGAGAGCGATGCCAAGGTGGTTTTGGAGAGGACGTTTAAGGTGACGGGATAGTCTGGGGAGGGAAAAGGTCGGGAAAGGGATGAATGTGCAGCAGGAAATGGTAAGATTTAAAATTAATTTTGTTTATTTTTTGTTTGAAATGGGAAAAGCTGTGTTATACTGAATTTCAGGAAGATAGAAATAAATATAGAATCAATGGAGATAAATCAAAGATAGATTAAAGGAGCAGCAGCTAAATGTTGATTCGGAGTTTGGAATTACGTAATTTTAGAGTATTTGAAAAACTGAAAATTGAACTAAATCCAAAGCTAAGTGTGATTGTGGGTCAAAATGGTACTGGAAAAACAACGATACTGGAAGCAGCAGCAATTGCGTCGGGAACACTGTTTCATGGTTTCGATGGTGTGGCGAATTACGGAATAAAAAAGAGTGATGCGCATTATAAATATTTTGATATGGGCAGCGTTATCGATGTGCAGCCACAGTTTCCGGTAGAAGTTTCGGCATGGGGAAGTATCAATACAGAAGAAAAAAAAGAGATTCGGTGGACACGTTCTCTCAATAGTGAAAATGGGAAAACAACGGTGGTAGACGCAAAAGAGGTTACGCAGATTTCGGCAGAAATGCAGCAGCGTTTAAGAAACGGAGATATTTCACTGATTCTTCCGGTGATTGCTTATTATGGAACGGGCCGCCTCTGGGATCAGCACCGTGAAAAGAAAACCGATAGCTTTAAGAAAAATACAAGAACGAATGGATATCTTGACAGTTTGGATGGAACCGCAAATGTTAAATTAATGCTGCGATGGTTTCAGAAAATGGCATTAACCGATGGACAGAGCAGCAAACCAAGTCCTGAATTTTCTGCCGTGCGAAGTGCCATGGAGAGATGTTTTTCTTTAATGACAGGAATTAAAGAGGTCAAGGTGTGGTTTAACCCGGATACGCTGGAAATTGATATTTTATATTTGGATGCTGACAGAGGGCAGGTCAGGATTCCGCTTAATCAGTTAAGTGACGGTTATCGCTGTACGCTGTGTCTGATTGCTGATATTGCTTATCGTATGGCTGTTTTAAATCCGCAGTTATCTGGGAATGTCCTGAAAGAAACAAACGGGATGGTTTTTATTGATGAAGTGGATTTACATTTACACCCGGCATGGCAGCAGCGGATTTTAAAAGATCTTACCAGTATTTTTCCTAAAGTACAGTTTATTGTAACAACGCATGCTCCTGCAATTATTCAATCGGTGCAGAGTGATAATCTGCTGATTTTAAAAGATGAGCAGGTTTTACGGGTAAGTAATCAGGTTTATGGAAAAGATGTTCAATCGGTGTTAAATGAAATTATGGGTGTTTCCGAGCGTCCGCCGGAAGTTACAAAGCTTTTTTCTCAATTTTATGAATTGCTTGCAGCAAAAGAATTTTATCAGGCAGAGCAGATTTTAAATCAGATTGATGAGCTTCGGGGATATCATGATCAGGAAGTGGCATCCTGCAGAGTGAAATTAAAGCTGGAACGTATGCGGGGGAATAAATAATGATCAAAATACAAAAGGGAAAGGAGCCAGAAAAGCTGACAAAGCTGAGGCAAAAAACAATAGCTGCCGGACTTTCACCTAAAGAGGCATATAAACGGCTAAAAAACCCGTTGAAAGGGCAGGTACGTCAATGTTTGGTTGACGAACAGGGAGGATTATGTGCGTATTGTATGTGTAGGATTCCCCGAACGGATGCAGAGCCGCAAATTGCTCCCATTATTATTGAACACAGAATTCCACGGTCACCTTCCGACGGACGGGATGTCGGGCAGGGGCTTGATTATCAGAATCTTTTGGCTGTCTGCCATGGGAACAGGGCATCTGGTGGAACACGGAAATTTATGGATTTGACCTGTGATGCGCATCGTGAAAATACAGAATTTAGGAAAGTAAATCCATGTATTTCGGGCACATTGACCTCTATTTTTTATCAGCTTGACGGAAAAATTGGTGCCGGTGATCCGGATGTTTCATTTGATTTGCTTGAAACATTGAACTTAAATTGTTCCTCATCACCATTAATTGCAGAACGTAAAGCTGCCCTGGACAGCCTTATTTTAGCATTGGGAAATGTGGCAGAAGATATTTTGTTTGATTATTGTATTGCTGCATTAGAGGAATTTCAGGCAGAGTTAAATCCTAAAACACCCTATGTAGGGATATTGATATGGTATCTTGAAACCCTGATTGATGGATTGCGTGATAAATAGAAATAGGATACATAATGGATACATAATAGCATAAAAAAGCGGCCTGGGGAAAATACCACAGGCCGTTTATCTTATACAATAATTTTCATCTACTATTTTTATGCAACTATTTATTCCCCAAACACAGCCTTATAATCCGCCTGGAATTTTGCAATTCCCTGGTCGGTTAATGGGTGCTTGGTCATCTGTTCTAATACCTTATAAGGTACGGTAGCGATATCTGCTCCCGCCTTTGCGCAGTCGATAACATGGATCGGGTTGCGGATGCTGGCAGCGATAATCTGTGTTTCAATCTGATGAACGGAGAAAATTTCTGCAATCTCATTGATTAAATCGATACCCGGCATGGAAATATCGTCCAGACGGCCCAGGAAAGGTGATACATAGGTTGCACCCGCCCGTGCAGCTAAAAGTGCCTGTGCAGCGGTAAATACCAGGGTAACGTTCGTCTTAACGCCCTCGGCAGTCAGAACCTTAACCGCCTTTAAGCCTTCTACGGTCATCGGGATCTTTACTACCATATTCGGATGAATCGCAGCAATCTCACGGCCTTCTTTAATCATGCCCTCGGCGTCGGTGGTGGTAGCCTTTACTTCGCCGCTGATTGCGCCGTCAACGATGGACGTGATCTCTTTAATAACCTCGGCAAAATCCCGGCCTTCTTTGGCGATCAGGGAAGGGTTGGTGGTAACGCCGCAGATAATTCCCATATCGTTTGCTTTTCTAATGTCCTCAACGTTTGCTGTGTCAACAAAAAATCTCATGATTTCCTCCATTCTGTGTAAAAGGTTGTTTCATCCCTATCCTATCCGTTTATCCGGAATAAGTCAAGTCAGTTTTTTGACATATTTTTATTTTCTTATCCAGGTTATCCAGTTTTTTATGCCAGCCCTCTTACCTTGGCAATCTGCGCCTCATCCAGGTTAAGGATATCGCTGTTCTCCATGGAAGTGTTGGAATCTTCAATCAGGATCATCTTGGTATCTTTCTGGGTAATGGTGTTGTGCCACAGGGTAGCAGGGATATTATAAACCTTATCCTTTTCCATCTTTACTGCACCAAATTCCAGCCCGTTATCGGTTTCATTGGCATAAACCAGCGTGCAGGCACCTTCTACCAGAACAAACAGTTCGTCGGTTAAGTTATGCCGCTCTAAGCAGTCGATTCCCGTAACATCATTTGCCGGCTTCCAGTTCTTAATGCCTACCGTCCACTTTTCATTCTCAAATACTCTCTGCATTCCCTCGCCGGTGAACTCATAATTTAAAATCGTCATCTTCGTTTCCCTCATTTCAAAATTATTTCAGCAGTTCCTTCGCCTTCGCTGCGATATTCTCTGCCGTCAGCCCGTACTGTGCAAATAACTGCTCCGGCTTACCGGACTTTCCGAACTTGTCCTGAATACCAACCATGGCAAATTTCGCACCGTTTTCGCCTGCCAGAACCTCGGCAACGGCGCTTCCCAGGCCGCCGATCACGGAATGTTCTTCTGCGGTAACGATGGCCTTGCAGGTCTTGTTCATCTTTAAAATAATATCCTTATCAATCGGCTTAATGGTGTGCATATTGACAACGGCTGTGCTGATGCCTTCCGCCTCTAATGCCTTTGCCGCCTCTAATGCCTTGGGAATCATCAGTCCGCAGGAAATCAGGCAGACATCGGTTCCTTCCTTCATTACATTCGCCTTGCCGGGAATAAACGGGGTATCCTCAGTCGTTACATCCTCGCAGACCGGACGTGCCACGCGGATATAGACCGGGCTGTCAATCTCAGCTGCTGCCATCACAGCCTTCTCGGTTTCTGCCGGATCGCAGGGAACGAAGATGGTCATGTGCGGAAGAGAGCGCATCAGGGCAATATCTTCAATCGACTGGTGGCTTCCGCCGTCCTCGCCTACGCTAAGTCCCGAATGGGAAAAACCAAACTTAACGTTGCAGTTGGTATAGCAGATGGAGTTTCTTACCTGCTCAAATGCACGTCCCGCACCAAACAGGGCGAAAGTGCTGATAAACGGAATAAATCCGGTGTGGGCAAATCCTGCTGCCGCACACGTCATATTTGCCTCTGCAATTCCCATATTAAAATGGCGTTCCGGGAATTTCTCTTTAAAGATACAGGTCTGTGTAGCATGTGCCAGGTCGGCGTCTAAAACTACAACCTTATCGTTCTTCTCACCTAATTTTGCCAGGGCTTCCCCATAAGCAACACGCAATGATTTTCCCATCTTACTCCACCTCCTGCTCGCTTAATGCCTTTTCAAACTGTTCCTTGTTCATCGGGCTGCCGTGCCATCCGAACTGGTTCTCCATAAAGGAAACGCCCTTGCCCTTAACGGTATTGCAGCAGATAAATTTCGGCTTTCCTTCAACCGGAGCCTTCAGCGCCTTAACAATGGCGTCGATATCGTGACCGTCAACCTCAAAGCACTCGAACCCAAAAGCATCAAACTTCTTAACAATATTTCCAAGGCTCATTACCTCGTCGTTGCTTCCGTCGATCTGTAAGCCGTTGTGATCCAGCATAAAGACCAGATTATCCAGCTTATAATGTGCGGCTGCCATCGCTGCCTCCCATACAAGCCCTTCCTGGCACTCGCCGTCGCCTAAAACCGCATAAACCTTATAATCGGCCTTGGCGTACTTTGCTGCCATGGCAAGTCCTAAGGCCAGGGAAGCGCCCTGTCCCAAGGAACCCGTATTCATATCAACGCCCGGGGTCTTGCAGCAGTCCGGGTGCCCCTGTAAATGGCTGTCAATCTGACGCAGCCCTGCTAAATCCTCTTTGGGGAAATATCCTAAATCTGCCAGAATTGCATACAGGGTGGGGCAGGCGTGGCCCTTGCTTAAAACGAAGCGGTCGCGGTTTGGATCTTTGGGATTCTTCGGATCAACCTTCATCACTTCATAATAAAGCGCCATCAGCATTTCCACACAGGACAGGGAGCCGCCCGGATGTCCCGACTGGCAGGCAAAAAGCATCTTTAAAATCTCAGCCCGCAGTTCTTTTGCTTTCTTGTCGTACTGCATAATGTTTTCCTCCTCATCAATTTGATGTACTATTGGAATTAATTAATGTTGCATTCTAATGATAAATCATACCCCTATATGGGAGTAATTGCAAGTGGTTTTCCTTACTTCTTTACTGCATCTGTTTATCCTTTATGCTTCTTCACAGGCAGCTTTCTTTAACCCTTTACTGCACCCGCCGTCAGACCTTCAACCAGCCGCTTCTGGGCAAAGAAGAACATAATACATACCGGGATAATGGTGATAATTCCTCCTGCGGTTAAAAGATCCCACTGTACGCCGAGCTGTCCGATTAAGCTCTTTAAGGCTACCGGAATCGTCCGGCTGGCGGTGTTGGTAAACATCATGGCGAAGGTGTATTCATTCCACGACTGCATAAAGATGTATACGCCCGTTGCAACTAAGGATGGTCCAAGAATCGGAAGGATGATGCGGATAAAGGCCGAGCCGCGGTTGCAGCCGTCCACTAATGCCGCTTCCTCCAAGGACATCGGAAGGTCGTTTAAAAATCCTAAAAGCAGCCACACCGAGAACGGAATCGTAAACGTCGTGTAGGATAAGATTAACGAAGTCGGCGTGTAGAGCAGTCCCATCTTCCGCATAATCGAGTATAACGGAATCAGCAGAAGTACGGTCGGGAACATATTGTTGCACAGGAAAATACTCATTAACAGCTTCCTTCCCACGAACTGGTAGCGGGAGAAGGCGTAGGCCGCCAGGGTCGATGCAGTCAGTGCAACTATGGTTGTTAAGGAAGCGACGATAAAGCTGTTTTTCATCGCCGTTAAAAAGTCCACCGTTGTCGTAAAAAGCTTGGTGTAGGCTTCAAAGGTGATGTGCTTGGGCCAGTAGGTGACAACTGCCCCATACAGTTCATCTTCCGGTTTTACCGAGGTGACAAAGGTCCAGTAAAAGGGAAAGAGGATAAACACCATCAGGAGAACAAGCGGAAGATAGACAAGTAAAATACGTTTGATACCGGTTTGGTTTTTCATCCGTTTAACCCTCCTCTTTAAAATTCATCCGCAGATACGGGATGGCGACAACCAAAAGGCAGAGCGCCAGAATCAAAGCCATCGCCGAGGCATAGCCCAGATCCAGGGCATTACCCTTCTGGTAAACATATACGCTCATGGTCAGTGTTCCAAAACGTCCTTCGGTCATGTTAAAGATAACGTCCACCGAGTTGGCTACCCAGATCACGCGGAGCAGGGCAGTGACAAAAATGGTATTTTTAATCGAAGGAATCGTTATGTAGGCCAGCTTTTGTATCGCTGTAGCCCCGTCGATATCCGCCGCCTCGTACATATCCGTGGACACGCCCTGGAGGGCGGCTAAGAGCATCAGGGCAAAGAACGGGATTCCCTGCCAGATAATGGTTAGAATAACACTGGGAAAGGCTGTTCCGTCCTGTGAGAGGAAGGGAACCTTATCCGAAATCAGATGAAGCTTCATCAGGATATCATTTAAAACACCCTGGTTGCCGTCGTAAATCCAGCGCCACATTAAACCGATTAAAACGCCGGGAGTTACCCACGGAATCATACTGATGGCACGGATGGCACCGCGGCCCTTAAATTCCTGGTTTAAAAGAATCGCAAGAATAAACCCAAAGAGGAACTGAAAGCCTACGCCCGCCACAACCCAGATAACGGTTTTAAAGAAGGAAGCCTGGAACTTGCTGTCGCCTAAAGCTTCGATGTAATTCGCCACGCCGTTAAAGGCAATATCCTTGGGCCGACGAAGGTCGTAGTTTTGGAAGCTCATGATAATCGCATTCGCTACGGGAACAAAGACCACGCAGAGAATAATGAATACCGCCGGAGCAACCAACAGGTATGGCCATATCGACCGTTTTTTTACCATTTGGAAATTTCCCCCTTTCAGTTTGATGGAGCTGCAGGTTTTGCAGCTCCAGGTTGTAATCGTTTAAGATAATACTTTAATGAATTTGTGCACGCGAAAAGAAGCTAATCGTTCAGCTTAAATGTGAGTGAACCATTACTCATACAGAGCATCCTGCAGAGTCTGCATCGCTGCTTCTGCGGTAAGGCTGCCGCCTAAAGCCTGAGCCACGGTTTCCGGCCAGGTGGTGGAGATCCACTCGGTTGTGGTATCGAGTATGGGAAGGATGCCTGCATAAGGCTGTCCGTCGATCGAAGCCTTCATAAAGCGGTTGTTCTGGAAGAAATCGCCTTCCTGTACGGTCTTGCTTACCGGAACGTTTCCGGTGCCTTCACACCACATCTTTTGTCCTTCGCCGGTTGCAAGGTAGGAAACCCACTCAAACGCAGCTTCCTTATTCTGGCAGGATTCAAAGATAACGGTTTCGGTATCGCCCATGGAGGTCCACTGGCCCTTTCCGGCCGGGAACGGGAATGCGGATACATCGTCGCCGAAGGTTGCTTCCATATCAGCGGAAGAACCGGTGTGGTGAATGGTCATAGCGGTTAAGCCGGACTTAAAGTTAGCAATAATTTCGTTAAAGCCGTCGCCTGCTGCGGTCGGAGGAACAAAGCCCTTGGTATAGATATCCATAAAGTCCTGCATACCCTGTACGGACTCTGCCGTGGTCATATCCTCAAAGCTGCCGCCGCGTCCGTAAACAAAGCTTCCCCATGGTTCCTGTCCGCCCTTGGCACCACGCATACCAAAGCCGTAAACATCGGTCTTTCCGTCGCCGTCTTTGTCCATCGTACATTTTTCAATGGCGGTTAAGAACTCATCGTAAGTGGTGGGAACTTCCACACCGGCTTCTTCAAAGATGGAAGGACGGTAGTAAACATATAATACCTGCACATTCCACGGCATAACATAAATCTCGTCGGTGCCGCTGGCCTGACGCATAACATCGTACATATTTTCATCGATATCGTCTTTATCAGCCCATGCATCGATCATCGGGGTTAAGTCCGCTAACAGATCGTTATTAACAAACAACGGGGTGGAGGTCAGCTTCCAGGTTGCGCAGTCCACATCGCCGCCGCCCATCTTGGCATTAAACAGGTTTTCGGAATAAGCGCCGCCGTCCCATGGTGCCTCTTCGCCGACTACGGTAATGCCCTTGCCGTTTTCTGCGTTAAACTTGGCAATGATATCCTGCATCAATGCGGAGTAATCGGTATTATCTGCCCAGTACTGGAACTTAATCGTAACCGCGTCGCCGGACGGTGCAGGAGCATCCTCCTTTGCCTCGGCTGCTGTGGTTTCCCCGCCGTCTGCCGGTGCTGCCGTCGTTTCGGTATTATCTGCCGGTGCTGCCGTGGTGGATGTGGAACCGCCGCCGCCGCAGGCCGTAAGAGCGCTGACACAGGTAAGGGCTGCCAGGGTGATGGCTGCTGTTTTCTTTGCTAACAAACGTTTTTTCATGTCTTTTCCTCCATTTTTCTGATTTTTAAATCATCTAAGGTTTCCCATAGATGCCGCTCGGCAAGGAACTTTGCTTCCATAACATTGCCGGTGGCGATGGCGTTGCAGATGCCGGAATGGCTCCGTTTTGCCCGCTTAAAACTTTCCAGGTTATCGTGGGTGCCCACATGGCTTCGCCGGATGGACTCGATAATAATCGGAACGACGCGGATTAAAACTTCATTATGGCTGCATTCGGCAACGGTGGTGTGAAACTGTACATCCATCTCCGCCGTTTCCGCGCTGTTGACCTGAAGCTTATCCATCTCTGCAACAATGCGCTTCAGATTGCTGATATCCTGGGGGGTGGCACGCTGAACGGCCAGGCCGGCAATCTGAGGCTCAATCAGCATACGGGTTTCAAAAAGATTATGGATCAGATTTTCCTGATTGGTGAAATGCAGACCCAGAGGATCTTCCCCGATCCCCGTCCCGGCACTGACGAAGGTTCCGCTTCCCTGGCGGATAACCACGACATTCTCTGCGCGGAGAAACTTCATCGCTTCCCGCAGGGTAGACCGGCTTACGCTGAATAATTTGGCCAATTCATTCTCCGTGGGAAGACGGTCACCGGGTTTCATACCGCGTTTAATGATCATCATCTTAACCTTCTGTGCCGTTGCCATGGGGAGCACGTCGGCAGGCTGTTGTAATGTTGCTGTACTGCGCATGATAATCCTCCTTAAATAGCATAAGCAAAAGCCGAACAAGGGAAAAGAATCGTCAAAATGCATGATTTATCCCGACTTGACAATGAATTATTGGTCAAATTGTTTTTGTAACTGGTTTTATCTTAGCACAACGTATGATGTTTGTAAATAGGTTTTTACCATTTTTTTCGATTTATTTTTTGATTTTTTTAAAGTTATTGTGGAAATAGCTATATTTTGTGAGATTTTGGAAAAAATTCATCGGATGAATTGATGATCTTTGTACCAATTGGTATGCTGGTTATCTCAGGTCCAGTAATCGGAGGCCAGGGCAATGAAGTAGCGGGCAGCAGGCATCGGGTAAAGCAGGAAACGGATCTGGAGGAAGTTCATCAGGTTGGCCGAAAAATGTGGAAATTGTAGTTCCGGCAAGTGCAGGCGGCGACACGGACTTTAACGCACGTCTTTTTGCACAGAAGCTTTCGGAAAAGCTTCCGGCGAATTTTGTTGTATCCAACGTAACCGGAAACGGCGGCGCTACAGGAACCCGTCAGGTAAAAGATGCAGCAAATGATGCAAGCAAGATCTTGTTTTATCATTCTGCATTTGTTGTCAATGAACTTTGTAAGGCGACGGACTATGGTTTTGATGCCTATAATTTTGCCTGTATTGCAGGACAAAATGCGGGGAATGTTGTGACCGTAAATTCTTCTTTGGGTATCCATACCCTGGAAGAACTTCATCAGTATACCCAGGAGCATCCCGGAGAACTGAAGATGGCCGCACAGACCGGAGCGACCTCCTATGCCGTGGCCATGCAGATGAAGAATGCAGGTTTTGATGTCAATATTGTAGATGCAGGTTCCGCAGCTGATCGGCTGACCGCATTGCTGGGCGGTCATGTGGATATCATCCTGGCAGCTTACGGTTCAGTAAAGGATTATGTCAGCGAGGGACAGTTAATTCCTCTGGCTATGGACGGAAAAGATAATCTGGAGGCAGAGGGAGTAAGCATTGCCTCGATGCAGAGCCAGAATTATGATATCTGCCTGCCGTTTTATTACTTCTTTGCTTTTCCGGCAGGAACCGATGATAGTCTGGTCAATGAATTTAATGCAGCGGTGAAGGAAATCGTGGAAACCGATGAAGCCTATCAGAAACAAATTTATGAAACCTATTATCAGAAGCCGGTATATTTTGAAAAACAGGCAGGTCTTGATCAGTACCAGGAGGTCTATAAGCTTCTGGAAAATGTAGACTTTTCCTCATAAGAAAGGAAAGGGTGAACCGATATGAAAGGGAAAAAACTTGCGGATACCGTTATTCATATTCTTTTGGTGGTTTTCGGGATTATCTTTTTGATTTCTTCGCAGCGGATTGAAACAGGTGCCGTTTTAGGTCAGGGCGGTGACTTTGTTCCCAAGGTATGTTCGATAGCGTGGCTGCTGATCAGTGTGCTTTTACTGATTTTTGGGCTTCGGGAAGATGAGGGTGAACAGGAAAAACCAATACAGATGAAAACGTATCTGGCAACATTGTTTTTACTGCTGCTGTATGTGGCAGCATTGGAAGTGATTGGATTTGTGCTGTGTTCCGTCGCCTATATCTTTATCCAGATTATGCTGTTTGCGCCGAAGGAGAAGCGGGACAAAAAGAACATGATTCTGTTTGCTGTGATTGCAGTGGTCGTTCCTGTGGCGGTTAATCTTTTGTTTGTCAATGTATTTGCATTGATTCTGCCTACGGGCATCTTGTGATTGGAGGAGAGATTATGGCAATCGAAGGTTTATTATCCATACTAAATCCGGGCTGCTTTGCAGTTATTCTGCTTGGAACCGTAATCGGTATTATTTTCGGGTCTATTCCGGGGCTTACCTCGACTATGGGCGTGGCGCTCTGTCTGCCGCTGACCTTTGGCATGAGTCCTTTAAATGCTATTTCCATGTTAATTGCCCTATATGTGGGCGGTACATCCGGCGGGTTAATTTCGGCAATTCTGTTAAAAATACCGGGAACCCCGTCTTCGGTGGCAACAACATTTGACGGTGCACCTATGGCAGAAAAGGGGGAGGCAGGAAAGGCATTAGGGGCAGGAATCCTGTATTCCTTTATCGGAACGGTTTTATCCATTATTGCACTGATTTTTATCGCCCCTTCTCTGGCTAAAATTGCTCTGAAATTTGGGCCTTATGAGTTTTTTGCTATCTGTATGTTTGCGCTTACCATGATTGGCAGTATGGTGGGGGATAACCTGCTCCGCGGTTTGATGAGCGGTGTGGCGGGGGTGATGTTTTCTCTGTTTGGCATTGCCTCGATTGGCGGTGCTGAGCGTTTTACCTTTGGACTTCAGGATTTGGAAAACGGTTTTGATATGCTTCCAGTAATGATTGGATTGTTTGCCGTAGCAGAGATTTTAAAAGTTGCCGCAGACGGTCTTCCGGTGACCTCATCCTCCGGGGCAAGCTGTAAAATGAAGGGATTTGGCATTAGCTTAAAGGAATTTAAAGATCAGCTCTGGAACATGTTCCGATCGGCACTTTTAGGCATTGGAATCGGGATTTTGCCGGGAATCGGCGGTGCGACTTCCAATATTGTGGCATACAGCGTGGCAAAGCAGCAGAGCAAGTATCCGGAAAAATTCGGTACAGGAATTGTTGACGGTGTTATTGCAACCGAAACATCAAATAATGCTTCCATAGGAGGGGCGCTGATTCCCCTGCTGACTCTGGGAATTCCGGGAGATACGGTTACGGCCATGCTTTTGGGGGCTTTAACGCTGCACGGCATAACCCCTGGACCGCTTTTATTTAAGAACAGCGGCGTGCTGGTTTATGGTATTTTTGCTGCTTTTATTGTTGCAACACTGATGATGTTGGTTGTAGAATATGGGGGAATCAAGATATTTATTAAGGTTCTGGAAGTTCCTAAATACATCCTTCTGCCGGTGATTTTAATTCTCTGTGTTGTTGGAACCTACGGGACGAACCACAGTATGTTTGATGTGTGGACGACATTGCTTTTTGGCGTGATTGGTTATTTTATGGCAAAACATAAGTTCCCGCAGGCACCGATGATTCTGGGCTTTGTGCTGGGTTCAACGATTGAAGAAAATTTAATCCGCGGCCTGATGTACTCCAATAATAATTTCTGGGCATTTTTTCAGTCCCCGATTGCCGCAGCATTTATGATTTTTACTATGGGGATGGTTGTATGGACGGCATACACGCAGATACGCCGCAGTCTGGCAAAACGCAGGGCAGAAGGGTAAAAACAAAAACGGACAGGAGGCAAAGTAAGAATGTACGACAAGAAGGAATTTGAATTTAAAGACAGCAAATACCGCAGCAGTACACTGACCAACGGTCTTGGACGTTCCGGGCAGAGGGCGCTTTTATATGCAACCGGAATGGACGAAGAGGAGTTAAAAAAGCCGTTCGTTGCCGTGATTGGTTCTTTTAGCGAGATGGTGCCCGGGCATGTGCATCTGCGGGAACTGGCAGAGTATGTAAAACAGGGCGTGATTGAAGCCGGCGGCGTGCCGAGGGTATCGGAAACCATTGCCATCTGCGACGGACTCTGTCAGGGACATAAAGGCATGTGCTATCCGCTGGCCAGCCGGGATTTAATTGCTGATTCTGTGGAAATGGTGGTGGAGGCACATCACTTTGACGCCATGGTTCTGCTTCCGGGATGTGATAAGATTATCCCCGGAATGTTAATGGCAGCGGCAAGGCTGGATATCCCGGCGGTTATCGTTCCCGGCGGCCCCATGCTTCCCGGAAATGTAGGCGGTAATCCGCTGTTTTGTTCCAGTGAACTGCGTGAATATCCCGGGCGCGTGGAAAAAGGAACCTGTTCCGTGCAGGAAATGAAGGAGGCAGAAAAAGCCGCCCTTCCGACGGTGGGAAGCTGTGCACATCTGGGAACGGCCAATTCCATGTGTATGCTGACCGAAGTTTTGGGTATGGCGCTTCCCGGAGCGGGGACTGCCCCGGCTGTGTCAAATAAACGCAAGCGGATTGCCAAGGCTTCCGGGCGGGCCGTTATGGAAATGCTGGAGAAAGGCATTACTCCCAGAAAGATACTGACCAGAAAAACCCTGTTAAACGGCGTTGCCGGTGCGATGGCTACCGGATCTTCAACGAACCTTGTCCTTCATCTGATGGCTATTGCCCATGAAGCCGGGGTAAAGCTGGAATTGGAAGATTTTGACCGTATCAGCCGCAATGTGCCCTTTATCTGTAATCTTCAGCCTTCAGGAAAGTATCCCATCGTTTCCCTGGATGCCAGCGGCGGAATCCCGGCTGTATTAAAGAGCATCGAGAGTCAGCTAAATGTAGAAGAAGTAACGGTGACGGGGAAAACCGTTCGGGAAATGCTGGAATCGGTAAAGGCAGAGCCGGACGATGTGTTAAAAACCATGAAAAATCCGCAGAAGCCGGAAGGAGGAATTGCTGTCCTTCGAGGAAATCTGGCTCCCGACGGTGCGGTAATCAAGCAGTCCGGGGTAAAGGAATCCATGTATTACTTTAAAGGAAAGGCCAGGGTATTCCACTCCATGGAAGAGGCTGACGCCGCAATCAGCGGTGATGCGATTGAAAAAGGAACGGTTATTGTTATCCAGTATGAAGGACCCAAGGGAGGGCCGGGAATGCGGGAAATGCTTTCCACAACAGCATTGATCATGGGCCGGGGTATGGATGAAGATTGTGCGCTGATTACGGACGGACGATTTTCCGGTGCCACACACGGCCCCTGTGTGGGGCATATTTCCCCGGAAGCCGCCGCAGGAGGGCCAATTGCTTTTGTCAGGGACGGGGATGGGATTGAAATTGATATTCATAACCGAAGACTGACCCTTGAAGTATCGGATGAAGAACTTGAACGCAGAAAAGAGGGATGGAAGCCATTAGAAAAACCAAGAAAACCGGCATTGGCCAAATATGCCGCACTGGTCGGTTCCGCCGCAGAAGGGGCGATTATCCATGTGAATAATCTTGGCAGCAGTGGAGTAAAAGGATAGAAAAGCGGATGTGAAAGAGCAGCTGTGTTTTTTGTGAAAATAAAAAACATGGCTGTTTTTTGTGGTAGGACTGTTTTTTCGTGGTATGGCTGTTTTTTGCAGAAAAGCGGAGATGAATATTTGTATGATGTTTGGATTCTGGTTTTTGACGAAATTAGGTTGTGCTATGCGATTAAATGGTTTTGTTTTTGTGTAAATAGCCATATTTTATGTGGTTTCAAAAAGAATCATCGGATGAATTAATAAATTCTTGTACCAATTGGTATGCTGGTTTTTATTGACGGGGAAAACAAAGGGGTTTTATAATCGAAAACGAAATAAGAACAAAGTTGGGATGAATGTACACGAACAAAAAGATAATGGGGATAAATTTCCCGAAAAAACAAAAAGGGAAGGATGAGGAACATGGGAAACATTAAGATTGGCTGCCAGACCTATCCGTGGAAGATGAATCAGAAACGCTTTGCCGGGGATGTGCCGCACATGGTAAGGACGGCAGCCGATGCGGGTTTTTTGGGGCTTGAGGCGGAGATTGGTATGCTGGGCGGGTATTTTGAACAGCCGGAGAGGGTCAGGGAGATTTTAGAAGCCTATGGGATGCAGCTTGCGGCGTTGGTTTTGCATCAGCCGTGGGAAGGTGTGGAGGAAAACCGGGAAGAGGCAGAACTGACGGGGAAGGCAATTTCTTTTTTAAACCATTTTCCATGGGCAAAGCTGATGGTTTCGCACCACGCGGGAACAAAAAGCCGGGGCGAAGGAGAAGAACTGCAAAAAAGGAGGGAAAACCTGCTTTCCTGTATGAATCAGGTTGCGGCCAAGGCGGGCGAAGCCGGAATTGTAACCTGTTATCATCCGAACTCGGCGAAAAATTCACTGTTTAGGAATCGTGAGGATTATCAGGTGCTGTTTGCCATGTTAGAAAGGACGGATGTGGGCTATGCACCGGATATCGGGCACATCGTGAATGGAGGAATGGATGCGCTGGAGGTTTTGAAGATGGCAAGGGGAAAGATCCGGCACGTGCATTTTAAGGACAGGAAGGCAGATGGAAGCTGGGCTGTGATGGGCGAAGGGGAGATTGATTATCCCGGGATTGTGCGGTATCTGGAAGAAACCGGGTACGGAGGATGGATTATGGTAGAAGATGAATCGCCGCTTGCAGAGGAAGATTCGGACGGGGTGGTGAGGATGGACGGAGAATATATGAAAAGGTTTATGTAGGTGCTGAATCATAAAAAATCATAAAAAAGAATTGAACCTATGACAATCCATTTTTACCATTTTTAAAGAGAAGGGAGAATAGCATGAAAAAATATACGGTTGCTGTTATGGGATTAGGCGTTCGGGGAAGGATTCATGTGCATGGGCTTTTGGGAAACCCGGAGAGATTTTCGCTGGTGGGCTTGTGTGATATTGACCAAAAAGCGATCGATAAGGTGGTGCAGGAATTTCATCTTGAGGATGTGCCGCAGTTTTTGGATGCGGAGGAGATGTTAAAAATGGTTCGGCCGGAAATTTTTGTCTTTGTGACCTATCCGGATATGCGACTGAATATGATTGAACTGGGGATAAAGTATGGGGTGAAGGCGGTTTCCTTAGAAAAGCCGATGGCAGAATCTCTGCAGGAGGCAAAAAGAATGACTGACCTCTGCCGTGAGCATAAAATCAAAGCGGTGGTCTGCCATCAGCAGAAGTATCTGTCGCAGTTTCAGAGGATGAAGGAGAAGATTGACGCGGGCGTAATTGGGGATATCCGCAAGATTCATGTGGAAACGCAGGCATGGTTTTCGCAGTTAGGGACGCATTATGTGGATTATACGCTTTGGATCAATAATGGCTATAGAGCAAAATGGGTGGCAGGGCATATTCACGGGCCGGCAACCTTAGTGGACTCGCATCCGGCACCGGACTATCTTTTCGGGACGATGGAACTGGAAAACGGGGTGCGGGCCTATATTGAGTGCGGGTATCTTAGCGAGGCACATAATCCGCCGGAATTTTCCAGCAGCGATAACCGGCTGACGGTTTACGGGACGGATGGCTATATGTACGCGGAAACCGACGGTTTCTGGGGTGCCTGTACGAAGGAAACGGACGGGAGGTTTGTGACGGGGAAGGACCCTGGCTGGAGAAACCATCAGCAGGTGCCGATCCAGACACCGTATTATACGGAGTTTTACGACTGGCTGGAGGATGATGAAAAGGTGCATTCCTGCAATATCGAAACGGCTTACCATGGTTTTGAGATTCTGGAAGGAATGTGTATCAGTGCACTGGACAATGTTCGCGTGGATCTGCCGATTACGGATTTAACCTATGAACCGGTGCTGGAGAGGATGAAAAAGGAACTTCCGCCCTGCGGGACAACACTTCGCAAGCTGTATGACGGGAAGACGCCGAGGAAGGAGAGGGATTAGGGTTGTGCATACTTTCATTAACGACTGTACAACTGCTCACTATATTCGTAATGATTTGGACACTGTAGTGTTTGGCTTTTGGGCAAATGAGCAACAAATAACATACTATCTAATATCCCTTAAAGGATAATATAAAACCACTTACTTATTTCCAGGTACTATATATACCTGACATATTTAAACGTACAATAATTGGCGGAAAGTCAAAAACATCACATATATTAGCATAAAATTCCTGAAGATTACAAAGCAATTTTTCTGGAGATAAATCTTTAAATGAGATATCAAAAGACTCTAATAAACACTTATGATTGTCATCTACTACATCAAAAACGGGTAAGCTTGTATATAATCTTTCCGCCTTTAAACTAAGTGAATCATTGCAGCCTAATGGGCAATCCTTAATTGTACAGCTTTTACAATCAATTAAATAATAGAATCCCATGTTATTTGAAGGTTCACCGTTTATCATACATATAGTATTATTATAACTTGGATTTTTGTCAAAAAATATTTTATATAGCTTCTCGATAGAAGAACTTCTTTTTTTAAAATGCATTCTTAATTCACTAAAATTAGGCTCATCTATCAAATATCGTTTTGCGATAACTGTACTATTGTTATTACATTTAATATAACCTAATTCATATACTTGTGAGTTAAAAGTTTGTAACACTAAGAAACCATGGAATCCCACGGTTTT
>CAMNRM010000066.1 GCA_946553025.1 uncultured Clostridium sp. | reverse complement strand
ATTATTCGTTCCTTTTGTTTAGTTGGTTACTTACTTCCGATAATGCATATTATCCGAAGTAATGCATCAAAAAAATAAAATAATTAATTCAAAACTCTTGGCTGATACGTCGGAACAATCCTCTTCACTTCCCCCCGTATCGCCTCAGAATCCAAATTCGCTACTTCATACAATCTCTCCAACTGCTTCACAAATTCCTCCATATCAAACTCAATCGGTTTCCCTATATGAATCAATTTATTCGGTGTTTCCTGCAGCCCCTCTTCATCCATCAATAATTCTTCATACAGCTTCTCCCCAGGTCTTAACCCAGTAAATACAATTTGTATATCCTCTCCAGGCTTATATCCGGAAAGTCGTATCAAATTCTTTGCCAAATCATAAATCTTCACCGGCTCGCCCATATCCAGTACAAAAATCTCTCCGCCCTTGGCATAAGCCCCAGCCTGCAATACCAAAGACACGGCCTCCGGTATCGTCATAAAGTACCGAATAATATCCTTATGCGTCACCGTCACCGGCCCGCCCTGCTCAATCTGCTTCTTAAACAACGGAATCACCGACCCATTGCTCCCTAAAACATTTCCAAACCTTACCGCCACAAAGTCCGTCTTCGACCTGGTATTCATCATCTGAATGACCATCTCGCACATCCTTTTGGACGCTCCCATAATATTCGTCGGATTCACGGCCTTATCGGTAGAAATCAGCACAAATCGTTTCGCCCCATACTTATCCGCCGCCTTCGCTGTTTTATATGTACCAAATACATTATTCTTAATCGCCTCATTTGGACTGTCCTCCATCAATGGTACATGTTTATGCGCTGCCGCATGGTAGACGATTTCCGGCCGATACTTTTCAAACACCGTTTCCATCCGATGCGTATTCCTCACCGACCCAATCAGCACCACCAGGTTCAGTTCCGGATATTTTTCCTTCAGTTCCTGCTGCAAATCATAAGCATTATTCTCATACACATCAAAGACAATTAATTGCTTCGGCTGGTGTCCGGCAATCTGTCTGCACAGTTCACTCCCTATCGACCCGCCGCCCCCGGTGACCAGGATAACTTTATCTCTTACATACCCCAGAATCTCATCCAGATTCACCCGTATCGGCTCCCGTCCCAGAAGGTCTTCTATTTCCACCTTCCTTAACTTGTCCACACTGACTTCCCCGTTTAGTAACTGGTAAATCCCCGGAAGGATTTTTAAGCCGCAGGGACATTCCCGGCAGATTTCTATAATCTCTTTTCTGTCTTTTGCGGATGCGGAGGGCATGGCGATATAAATCTCATCAATGGCATATTTTTCCACCAGCCTTGGGATATCTTCCCTTTTTCCTGCAATGGGTACGCCATTTAGATATTTCCCTGCCTTATTCTTATCATCATCGACAAAGCAAACCACATACCCATCCACAAATTTGCTGGTGGTCATTTCCCTAAGAATTATGGTTCCGGAGGTTCCTGCACCTACGACCATAATCCTCTTTGCCTCATGTTTATCCGGGCCTTTCCTGAAAACCGTGGTCATAATCCTGTACGACAGGCGAATAACAATCGCACTCCCGCAAAGTGCCACAAAGCTTATCAGATAAAAGCTTCTCGGTACCCGGCAGTCGAGCATGGTCATTCCGGCAATCTGTAGAATAGAAGCCATCACACATGCTGCAACGATATGGGTCACTTCCCTTATCCCCGCCACACTCCACATCGTGGCGTACATATGAAACAGAAAGAAAATCACGATCGTTGCCAGGATGTACAGGGGAAGGTATCTTCCTGCGGCTGCGCTGTACTCCGGGGGTATCCTGCCGATATTCATATCAAAACGGACAAACAGGCCAAGAAAGGATGCAAACCAGACCGCTAGGATATCGACGGCCATCAGGGTGAGCATCCGCACCCGTTTGTCCTTGGGTAAGTATTTTTCTGCTAATTCATCCATCATTAAACCTCTGCTGCGTCCATTACAGGGGAACTTCAAATGTCCATGCATGTCCCTGCTCTGTCCATTTACTTCGCATAAGCATCCTTATCGGAAGTATCTGCTTAATAAAAGAGCAGGCCCATGCCCTGATTTATGGCACAGTCCTGCTTAATTTCATTTCCTCAACATTTACACACGGATTCTATCGGCACTTCCATGGACATATCCTGTCCGAACAGACGAACACCGATTTCCACGGTATTTTTCTTTATCTTCCATATAATACCTGACATATGTTCAAACGTACCGGACAGTACGGTCACTTGGTCGCCTACGGCGAACGCCTCACCGGTTTCCGGTTTTATCACCTGATAGGTTGGCGGAAGGGTTATTGGCGCTTCGATTTTTCCGTATTCAATCTCCTGGCGCACATCTTCATTTAGGATAATGCCCAGAGCAGTTGTCTTCTCTTCTCCCAGAAGCTTTAACCGGATAATGACATACCGCTTCTTAAATTGGTAGCGGACAACCTGGGTTAAATAATCTTCCAACGGCCCGCTTACACGGAAAACCTTGCCTTTTCCATTGGTTTCCACGTAGGACAGGCGCACGATGTGCGTTTCGCCCAACATCCTGCGGAAAAATTCCGCTTCCTCTTCTTCAAGGGAAAGAAAATGAAAGTTTCCGTCTGCCAGAAGCTTAGACATTGCCGGAACACGTTTCAGTTCCATAAATACATCGTCCGGCGTATCGGTGAGAATAAATACATACCCGGGAAACAGCCGTTCCACATGAACATAACTCTTCTGCTGCTTCCGCCAGATTCGTTCATAATAGGGAACGAAACAATCCGTATAACATCTGCCGGGAAGCAGGCGGTGAATCATATGAACCAATTCTTCTTCATCTCCCGTCATGGTCTGCAATACATACCACATATTTACCTCCACTCCGTCATTGCCCATAAAAAGAGCGAAAAAAATAACGCATCCATTATCCATGCGTCTATTTTTCAAATTTTGCGCAAGCTTCGCCATATCTGCGATCAATGTAACAACAATCCCAGACACACAGCCAGCTTCATTTGGCTCTTATAACCCCTTCCCAGAAGATGCAGCCTTCAGACTCTCATCTATCCGTCCGGTTTTAACTCAGGCAATTATAGCACTGAAAGAGTTATTTTTCAAGCACTCTTTCTGAACTCAACTTAGTATACCATACTTTTTTCATTTTTGCTGTGTTAATATTTACATTTTTATTAAGAAAGATGAAAAAATGGCAAAATTTATGAATAAAACGGGGATATTTTCCATTTTCTTACTTTATCTTATCATTAAAAACAGGTCTTCCTACCAAGAGCCCCAAGTAAACTACATCATTGTATTCTATCTGAATCTTGATTATCAGGCTATCTTATGCTACACTAAAGAAAGTTTTTAAAACACAAATAAAACTTACTTTATATATCAATATATCAAGAAAAACTTTAAAAACCTAAAGGAGATTTTATGAAAAAACCCCATATATGTTTAATTGATTACGATATGAGTGACTGGGGAGGTGTAGAACAGGTTATTGAAAATCTAAGCCAAGCTTTTTTAGCAGATTACCAAGTATCCATTATCAGTTTGTGTACAGGTTTTATCAAAACTTATGATGGGATTTCTTGTTATACAATTATCCATAAACGGGCGAGAATGCGGGAAATTATTGCTAAAGGTTATTTCAAACTAATTAAAACAATTAATCAAAACCATGTAGATATTGTAATGGTCTGTGAGTCCTGCGCAGGAATGGTTGTTTCACTTGCAAGACCATGGATTAAGTGTAAAGTCATATATGCTGATCATTCAACCCTACGCGGTACTTGGAATGATAAACCAATTCGTTATATGCAGTATATAAACTCTAAAGTTTCCGATTATACTGTAACTTTAACAGAACAAAATCAGAAAGATTATATAAAATATTTTCATCACCCTAAAAATAAAATTTGCCATATTTATAACTGGATAAATGAAAATATATTTGCATCAGCAAAAACATATAATAATAACACAAAAAAAATCATTACTGTAGGACGGCTAACCGAAATTAAAGGATATGATCGACTTTTAGATATTGCAGAAATTGTTTTACCCAAAAATCCCAAATGGGAATGGCACATTTACGGGGAAGGCAAACTAGAGAAAATGCTAAATCAAGAAATTCAACATAGGCATTTAGAAAATCAATTAATTTTAAAAGGGGCATCTAAAAAAATGTGGGAAGAATATCAAAACTATTCTATTTTTGCACTAACTTCTTATTTAGAAGGATTATCACTAGTACTATTAGAAGCAAAAGCTAATCGCTTACCAGCTATCAGTTTTAATATACTTATAGGACCTGCCGAAATCATCAATGATGGAATAAATGGATATCTCATTACAGATGGACAAATTTCTGATTTTGCGCAGAAACTAGAGTCATTAATGCATAATGATGACTTACGCTATTCTTTTTCTGCCCATGCCTATGAAGGAATTGAAAAATTTCAAAAGGATACAATTCTAAATCAATGGAAGAATTTATTTAGCCAATTATTTTCTTAAAGGAGAACCTATGCCTGCTTTCAGTATTTTAATTCCTGTATATAATTCTGAAAAATATTTACATGAATGTATAAATTCTATTTTAAAACAAACATTTCATGATTTTGAAATTATTCTGATTGATGATGGTTCAACAGATACATCAGCACAAATATGTGACGAATTCGCAGCACAAAATCATAAAATAACTGTAATACATCAGCCGAATCAAGGGCCATTAATTGCACGAATTTCTGCATATAATGCTGCATCCGGAGATTTTATTCTTTATATGGATTCTGATGACTGTTGGGACAATCAACTCTTATCTTATGTATATGATACTTTTAATCACTTCCAATGTGATATTGTATCATTCACATGGAAATATATGCACAATGATAATATGTTAAAAGAACCTATTTCTATCTATCCTAAAGATAATACAATCTATAAAATAGAAACAATGGTTGAAAAACTTTTAACTGAAGAAGTAGAAAATGCACTATGGAAGAAAGCCATACGAAAATCACAAATTAATACTGAACATCTATCTCATTTATCCACAATGAAAAATCTTCGCATAGGAGAAGATATGTTGCAATCCTTTGTTATGGTAAAAGATTGCAGAACTATGGTTTATCTGGACAAAGCACTTTATTTTTATCGCAATAATGTTCAAGGCTTAACCAGCCGTTCTTCAATCCAAAAGGCAATCAGAGATATTTCAACAGCGAAAGAATATATGTACAAACTATTAAAAGAATCTACTTTTAATAAACCAGAATACCTGCAAATGTTGGAAAAAAATTTCTTAGAACATTATTTGACTGATTTAGTTGTGTTATCAAGTACTAATAAGATCACTGTAGTAAAAAATATCAGTTCTGAAATCAAAAAAAAGGATATTTATAAAAATGCGGTATACAAGATTAATTTAAAACAGTTACCTAAAAGAAGGCAATTTCTTTACTATTTAGAGAAAAAAAACCTTTGGAAATGTTTCTGGTTAACTTCCAGAATATATATAAGGCTAATTGCATAAAGGAGCTAAAAGCAGATGCAGGAAAGCAGAAAAATTAAAACAATACGAAATTTAATTTATGCATGGCTAAGTCAGGGATTTACAATTACTATGAATATTATTGTGCGCATTATTTTCGTCCACATTTTATCCAAAGAGTACCTTGGAATCACTGGCTTATTTAGTAATATAATTACCATATTATCTGTAGCTGAACTTGGCGTTGGAAGTGCAATTGTCTATGGACTTTATGAACCTTTAGCCAAAAATGATCAGATGCATATAAAAGCATTAATGCAATTCTATAAAAAAATATATACCGGTATTGGTATCTTTATTCTAGTTGCCGGATTTACACTCACCCCTTATATTTCCTGGTTTATCAAGGAATTACCAGATATTCCTCACTTGCAATTTATTTATCTTTTATTTATTTGTAATACGGCTGCCTCCTATTTTTTTTCTTATAAAGGAACATTAATCAGTGCTGATCAAAAAGAATATATACTGAAAAAAATTCGTATGAAAGTATTGTTCTCTATGTATATTGCACAGATTATTATACTATTAATTACAAAAAAATATATTGCATTTTTATTAGTCCAAGTAATTTCTACAATAATTATAAACATTGGTTATAGTTTAGCTGCGGATCATATGTATCCTTTTTTAAAAGATAACTATAAAATTCGTTTAGATCCACCTCAACTTCAACAAATTATTAAAAATACAAAGGCACTTTTTTGTCATAAGATTGGTTCTGTAGCTGTTTTCTCAACCGATAATTTAATACTGTCAAAATATACAGGATTAGGTAATGTTGCTGATTATAGTAATTATATATTAATTCAAGAAACTTTGAATGGAATATTAACACAATTATTTTCTGCCATGTCCGCCAGCATAGGAAATTTAATTGCTATTGAAGACAAACAAACAAGTCTGAACACTTTTTGGAAAATAATGTTTTTAGACAGCTGGTTATATGGGAATTGTACAATATGTTTTTTATGCCTCGCACAGGATTTCATACGTTTATGTTTTGGAGAAAACTATCTTGTATCCACAAATATTTTAATAATAATCATTATAAATTTTTACTTGACAGGCATACGTAAATGTGTTATTACCTTTAAAGATGCATATGGTTTGTTTTCCCAAAACTGGTATATGCCTTTACTTGAAGCTATAATAAATTTACTTGTTTCTATAGGATTAGTTTTAAAATTTGGAGTCATTGGTGTGCTTATTGGAACTACGATTAGTTCCTTATTAGTTCCCGTATGGTCAGAGCCATATATTCTCTTTCATTATGGATTTCAACAGACAGTTATTGATTATTGGAAACAATATAGTAAATACTTAACTTTATTAATATTTTCTGCAATAATTGCCTGGTATATAAGCAGCCTTATTCCGTATATTCCTGTAGTTTCTTTTTTGTTAAAGGGTATATGTTGTCTGTTTATTACCAATATTACTTTTTATTTGGTATTGCGAAAAGAACAAAACATGAAATATTTCTTGAATTTATACAAAATTTTCGAAAAATTCACCCTCATTAACTTTAAATAATTTTATCACTTTATCTTTAAAGGAGTCAATTAATGTATAATCATCTTTTTCTTTTTCAAGTACACAAGGAGCCGGAATTATTCCATCGGATTCTCTCCCATTTAGAATCACCCAATCACTACTTTATAATTAATATAGACAAAAAAAGTAAAGATGAGCAAACTTTTAAAAAAATAATTAATTCACACAAAAATATTATTTTTACCTCTTTTATGAATATAACTCATGGAGGTTTTTCGCAAATTTCCTGTACTTTACATCAAATACATCAAGCGCAATCTTCTAAAATACATTTTGACTATTACCATACATTATCTGGACAAGACTATCCTTGTGTATCTGTTGAGGAATTTGATTCTTTTTTTAATAACAATACACAAAGCTACATGGTATTTGATAAGATTGAAGATTATCCACAATGGAAATACACTACTTATCCAAAACGATTAGAACATTATTATGTTACGGATTTACTAAATAACTCATTTTTTCGAAAAATCTATCTTCCTCAAATTATAAATCGCTTTGTGTATTGGATACCTAGAAAGTATAACAGCTGGGAATCTATTTGGGGTGGGTGGAACTGGTTTAGTTTACATGAATCTGTTATACAATACTTAATGAATTATATTGAAGGACATCCTAAATTTGTAAAAAGATTCAAGTACACACATTGTGCAGATGAATTGTTTTTTACTACTATCCTTCACCCAGTCATCCAAAAGTATAATATAGAAGCTCATAACAGCCTTCGATATGTTGACTGGCATCCCAAAAGATTCCATACAACTCTTCCTCTTATATTAAACGAAGAAGATTATGACTCTATTATAGAATCTCAAAAATTTTTTTGTAGAAAAGTAGAAGAAAAAACATCTAAACAACTTTTGACAAAGCTGGATGAAAAAATACAAAGCAGCAAAAATAATTAATCATACACTATTTAAAAAAGGAGTAAAATATAATGAATAATACAAGAACACATTTTATCTGGATTGATTGGTTAGCTTTGATTATATTCAATATCTATCTTTTATTAGCATACACATCGTCATCACGCTTTAATTTATTACTTAGCCGAAGTGGTATGTTCACTTCTGTAATATTAATTATTATTTTTTTAAATCATATAAATTTAATACAAGCATTAAAAAATAAAGAAAAAGAATTATTCTTTTGTATTATTACGGGTATTCTTTCGTTTATCAATATGATTTTTGCAAAATCTGGTCCAGGTGTACTTTTTGATATTGCCAATATTATATTAATTTTGTATTTGTCAGATAAAATAGAATTAGATACAATAAGTTTAAGTATTATTTTCACTACGTTTTTTTTAATTTTGATTTTTTGGTTTAATGCAAATGGTGAAGGATATAACCCAAATACAGTAAGTTTAATTGTTTTAGAATCTGCAATGCTGTCTGCACTAAGTCTTTCTTCTTTACTATCAAAGTGGAAAAAGGATTGGATTATCTATCTTTATTTAGCAGTTTCCAGTGCTTTATTCGTTTATCCAGTAGCAAAAAAATTTGAAGGAAGAACAGAAATAGGTGCACTTTTTATTCTTCTTTTTACCTTTTTATTTATTCCCAAATTAGTTTGGCAATTCAAAAAACTATATTGTTGTATTTTAGGAATTATTGCTTTAATATGTATGCTTGTTCCTGCTATGTTTACACATATATATTATGACTATATTAATAACGAAATCGAGATTCCCAGTAAATTCAGGATTTTTCACGGGCGAGAACCTGTATGGATGCAATACTTTAGTGCATGGAAAAAAGAACCCTTGACAGGTATAGGTAATAATTTTATTGAGAAAATTCCTGATTTACGATTTTCCAGTACTCATAATGGTTTTTTACATTTATTAGTAGTTTATGGTATTATTATTTTTTTGATAGTTTTATTTTACTTTGGCTATAAAATAATTCAAATTAAAACGGAACAAATTTCCTTAACAAAAAAATTCGGATTTTCTATTATCATTGCTATGCTTGCAATTGCTTCAATGGAATCCTACCTTATTACTTCATTTTCTAATATGCTTTTATTCTTTGTATTTTTAATTATTTTTAAAGGAAACAAGCAAATCGAAGAACAAAACTTAGAACAAAAATAAAACAATTTGGAGAAAACAAATGCCCGAAATTTCCGTAATTATGAGCACCTACAATGAAAAATTAGAACACCTGCGTAAAGCCATTACCTCTGTCCAGAAACAGACTTTTAAGGATTTTGAGTTTATCATTATTCTGGATAATCCACAGAATCATATCATACGAAACTGCATTCACCATTACGCACAAAATGATGCTAGAATACGTATTATCGAGAATGAAACAAACATAGGTCTGACACAAAGTTTGAATAAGGCAATTAAAACCGCAAACGGCATTTACATGGCGCGGATGGATGCCGATGATATTATGGCAAAAACCTGCCTGGAACGCGAATTATCCGAAATAAAAAGATACCATCTGGATTTTGTTTCTGCATCCAAAATAAATATTGATGAAAATGGTCATAAATTAGGAACTTATATTAATGATTTTTCACCTGAACAGATGAAAAAACTCCTTCCCTTTGATAACAGCATCAATCACCCTACCGTAATGGTTCGTTTAGATCTGATTCGTTCAGAAGGCGGCTATCGGGAAATTCCGTCCTGTGAAGATTATGATTTATGGCTTCGCCTGCTTTTTCATGGCTGCAGTATGCGCATACTTCCTCAAATTCTTCTAAAATATCGCATACGTTCTAATGGTATATGTGAAAGCAACGCCTACCGCCTCTATCTTTCCAAGCGCTTCCTTCTTAATTTATACCAGAAGAGCAAAAAAAATCCAAAGCTTTGGAAGGATAATCATGCTTTTGAAAAGTATTTATGCATCCAGGATACTTCTCCGAAAAAACAGCAGCGATTTAATCAAGCCTATGCTTTACTCTATCAATCGATTGGCTGCTGTAAAAGTAAATATTTCCACAAAGCCATCCCGCTTTTTATCCAGGCCATCCGTCTGGACAAAGATATGTTGTGGATCATTGGAAACAAACTCAGCTATCAGATTCGGAAGCAGATTGTTTTGTCCATACCAGCTTATCATAGATATCAAAGGTCCGCTCCAAAGAATGCTGCACAGTAAAATGCCTTTTTATCGTCTTTTTCCCATTCTGCGACCATCCGCCGACAATCTCCGGATGGTCTTTTATCGAACACAGCCCATGGCACAATTCTTTACTGCTCTTCGCATCCACTAACATTCCATTATATCCATCCCGAATAACATCCTGATTTCCAATAACCCTTGTTGCCAGAACTGGAGTTCCTGCCGCCAGGGCTTCCAACAAGGTAAACGGCATACCCTCTTTCAAAGAAGCAGATACAAACACATCAAAATACTGAAGTAGTCCCGGAATATCTTCACGAAAGCCTGTTCTTATCACATGCGAAGTTAATCCGCTTTCCTTTATCTGCTTTTCTATCTTTTCTTTTTCTGGTCCATCGCCTACTAAAAGCAGATAACTGTTTGGATACTGTTTTAAAAATTGTTTAAATGCAGCCAAAAGATAGCGATGCCCCTTCATCCATTCAAACCTTGCCACACAGCCGATAATATAGCTGTCCTCCGGCAAGCGAAATTCCTTTGCATACTGCTGTTTTTCTGTCCCTTTTGGAACGAATACTTCCGGCTCCACACCATTAGGGATAACCGCTGTTTTTTTCTTTGGTGCAAAATGCAGCCTCAGTGCTTCCTTTTTTTCACTTGGAGATACACAGATTGCTGCATCAGTCACTGTTTTTAATATCCTTTCGATTTTCTTATAAATAAAAGCAAACAGTGCACCATATTCCTCCAGATAAATTCCATGATATGTGTGCACCACCTTAATCCCCGGACAAAGCAGTTTTAATGGCCGCGCATACATTCCAGCACCTTTACCATGAGAATGAACCAACTGGATATGATTTTTTCGGATATAGTTCCTCAATTTCCATAAGGACAAAAAAGAATATGGTTTCAAGGATAAATCTAATGTATCTTCTGCCAAATCCTGGAATTTCAAAAAATACTCCCCATCATTTGGTGCTGCCACGCATATTTTTATCCCATGTTTTTTTCCATAATTTAATGCATTAACCACAAACTTAGGCACACCGCCAGTTTGTGAACTGATAACGATATATAAAATTTTCTTTTGCTTTTTTTTATTCTGCATTCTGCTCTCCTGCACACAGCTTTTGATAAAGCCAGATCATTTTCCTTAACAGCTTCTCCTGATTAAATTCCTTTTTTACCCGTCGTCTTGCCTGTATGCCCATCTCCTCGCGTTCTGCCGGATGTTCTTTCATCCAGAGGATTGCATCAGCCAATGCTTTTGCATCATTAGGGCCAACGGTAAGCCCGGTTTTACCTCCTATGCTCACCCATGGCACACCTGTAGGTAATGAAGTATTAATTACCGGCTTACCGAATGCCATCGTTTCCAGCTGAACCAAACCAAAGGCTTCACTATTTGCCACGGAAGGAAATACAAAGACATCGCATTCCCGAATCTTCTCTTCCAAAACATCATCCGACACCCGGCCAGCAAACTTGATATATTCTTTCAGCCCATTTCGATGTACCCGCGCTTTCAGTTCCTCTTCCAGCACACCTGCGCCCACCAGACAAAGTTCTATGCCTTTTAATTGGTTTCTTCTGCCCAGCTGTTCCATTGCTTCCACTAATACTTCACAGCCCTTATAATAAACCAGACGACCAATGAATAAAAGCTTTAATGTTTCTTTTCTATTTATTTCACCAGACAAACTTTTCTTCGTGAGAATTTCTCCAGATAAGTTTTCCTCCTGTTGCCTTCTTTCTGCCCAATACCGATTACTTTTTTCTTCCCATTCCCTCCGCAATCCAAAAGGAATCTTTACACATTTTCTCTCAAAGGGTTTTACATAGGGCGAACCATCGATGTTTCCCTGTGTGGCAATAGCAATTACATCTGCTCTGTGAAGTGTCCATTGCATCAGCGGCCGATAAAGCAGCATTAATTTTTTCTGCCGGATAATATCACTGTGCCAATACAACACCAGCTTTCCTTTAAATCCAGATAGAAGACAAGCCAAATCACCTAAAGGGAAGGGCATATGAAGATGAATAATATCATAATCATCCCTGTGCTTCCGCAGATAACTGATTAAATCTACGGAAATCGGCATAGAAGCAATAATTCCCCAGCTTTTCGCATAATAAACCGGAACATTGTTAATGATTTCTTTCCGTGCTCCTCCTCTTTCCTGTGCTGCCAGCACAAAACTGTCCACTTCACCCTGTATTCCTTCAGCGATCTGCTGCATAGTTACTTCAATTCCGCCAATATGAGGATAATACTGTTTTCCCAACTGCAAAACACGCAACTTGCGTCCGTTCACGATCCTTATTCCTCCTCTTTTGAAGAACTTACACCCTCTGTACTTTCTTTCATAAACAAGATTTTCACGGTGAGAAGCAGAAGCTTCAAATCCATAAAAAAAGAATAATTTTGTATATAAATTAAATCAAGCTTTAATTTATCATATGGGGTAGTATTGTATTTTCCATATATTTGTGCATAGCCTGTAAGCCCGGCTTTAACCTTCAACCGGGTCTTAAATTGCGGAAGCCATTCTTCATATTTTTCTGCAATTTCCGGTCGTTCCGGTCTTGGGCCTACCAGTGACATTTCTCCCTTTAATACATTAATCAACTGTGGGAACTCATCCAATCTGGTCATGCGAATTAACCTGCCTACCGGAGTTATACGATCATCATTTTCGCTCGCCAGCCTTGCAACCCCATCCTTCTCTGCATCCATGCGCATACTGCGAAATTTATAGACATAAAATTCTTTTCCGCCAATGGTCAACCGTTTCTGCTTGTATATGATATTTCCTCCATCATACAGCTTTACTGCCAGGGCAACCAAAAGCATAAGCGGCGAAGCCAGCAAAAGCATAAAAAATGATACTACAACATCCAAACAGCGTTTTGCTATCTGCTGTTCTAATGTAGGCCCGCTATTTTTGGAAAGCAGCAAAGGTGTATCAAACGTATGCATTTCCTGGGAACTGCGCACCAAAATATCCGAAATTTTTGGCGTCATATACACCCGAATAGAACGCTCAAAACATTCTTTCAGCAAATAGTTTCTGGATGAAGTAGCTATATCACAGAGCATTATTCCATCATACAATTCTGCCAGGCGAAGAATTTCTTCGTCACCAACCCCTATGGAAACTACCTTTTCTATATGATACCGATCTTCTCTCTTTCCCAGCTTATTCAGCAGCTCCAACATTTTTTCATTTCCATAAACAAATAAAATCTTTCTTGGAGGAAATAAATACTCATAAACCAAAGAATATCCCTGCGTCCATAAGACAATGCATAAGATGTCGCACAGGGTAAGAAGACCAAAAATCCATACTTTAGGAAAACGGTAAGCTAACAGCGCCATCTGGATATAGGTAATAAAATTGACAAAAATTATTGATAAAATCTGCGAGTAAATAACATTTCCCTTTTCCAGATCCCCCAGCCGAAAACCGCCATACATTGTAACAAAAAACAATACCAGCGCTGTATAAAGCCCGGCAATCACCCAATTTCCCTTTCTCCAGTACCAAACCCCTGTAGAAGGCGAAATCAGCCCATACCAGAAAACCATATAAATAGACACCAAAAGCACAACAAAAAACAAAGAAGCGGCTAAACGAATGATACGTTTATAACGGTCATATTTTTTCACGTTAAAACTCCTTATCCGACAGAAATATACTGTTCACATGTTCACAGCAACGGGCAAAAATCCATGAAAATCGCCTTCGTCGATGGGATTTTTGCTCACTGGCCTGGTTTAACATACGGTCAGCGCAGCAGGTGCGCAGACCTACGTGAACAGTAACGAAATATCTGCCTGCAGTTTATCCTTCTTTTTCTGTATTTGCGACACCAATAGAAAGAAGCGTCCACATAATTGGTGTAACAATGGGCAGATTAATCGTTACCATAGCCTGGAGCAAGTAGCAGGAAACGCCTGCTGCAATAGCCATTCCCCATTTCTTTTCCTTTGCTCTCCGCACAATAATGTATAATGCTGTACCTAAAAAACCTACATAAGCCAACAAGCCTATAGGACCCACAGATACCAAATATTGAAGATACTCATTATGGGCGCTGTCATAGACCTGTGCATTCATACTATTTGTAATATCCCTGTAATCATAAGTCATCAGGCCAAAAGTATCCAAACCATATCCCCACAATTTATGCCCAAACGGCTGCTTTGCATAAGATTCCAGGGCTATCTTCCATATCATTCCACGATAATTTCCCCATTCGTCGGAAAAATGCAGGTAATTTCCCAATGCTCCATAACGTTCACTATGACCTGCTACATTAGCATCATATAAAACAAAAATGCCTATACAAAAACAAACAATAAGAAATCCTGCCCATATTTTTATATATCGATTTCCAAAATCTTCCTTCTTTCCTTTATCCGCTCTTAGACAAAGAAAATAAACGGCCAGCGCAAGGGAGCCAAAAAGCAAAGCATTGGGAAGAGCAAAACTGAGGTTAGCCAAAATATGGCATACACCGTCTAAAGCAACCAGAGGCATGTCCACATTTTTATTTATCCACGAAACCACATAACAGGAAGCAAAAAAACCAGATAACAGCCATAGGTATCGCTCCATCCCCCGCATACACCGAAAAGCAAACAACGGCAAAAAAACAAAAATAAATGCTACAGCCAGAATCCCATTCTCACTGTTTGACATAATCATTGCAACCACAGTAATCATATAGCCGACAAAGCTCAGTACAGCCTTCCAGCCTTTATCTTCCATAACAAACAATGCACTGAGTGCCCCAAACAGAATACCAATAAAAGTTATATAAGTATTAATATTTCCAAAAGTTGATGTAAAAGCATCGACATCTTCTGCGGCAACATTTTCCTTAAAACCCAGGAGGTCCAAACGAAAATAATCGGTTATTCCAAAAAGAAGGGGAAGCATAGCCACAGCTAAGAATACATACAAATGCCAGCCCTTAAAACGATAGAGTCGGCTGATCACAAAAAATCCTGCAATATAAATCAGATGCAGGAAAAGCCCGGTAAACCTTCCTTCATTTCCCCAAAATGCCTCGTAAACATAATCGGACTGGCAGGTGGAAATAATTGCCACAACAAGAAAAATAAGTAAACATACGTCCACGGCTGTCCGCACATCCCTTGGAAACGCTGATGAACATTTTTTTATGCAGGCTTTTGCATGTTCCGCTTTAAACTCCAGCGCATCGACAATCAGAAAGGCCAGCGAAAGCAGAAGGACAACGGCAAACATGCTAATCATGGTCATATAATAAAACTGATATTTTGACTCCAGAATATCAAAATAATGATCCCGGTAATACAGCGGGAATACAGCCAGTATGGCCAGAATAGCTACACTGATTACCCCCGCATAGATATTGCGGCAAATCTGCGAAAAGGAATCTTCCTTTGTGATATTTCCATTATGTTCCATTGTTTCCTCCGTTCTCTGCGTACTTCAAAGCATTCATTATATGCCCCATTTCATCAGACAGGAACAGGCAGACCCTGTCTGATGAGTAAATCCAGTCTTCTCACACTCTGTAAAGTATACCATTTTCCCCAACATTATGCAATGGTGAAGGCTTTTTAAAGCTTTAACATCTTTTTAATTGTCGTTTAAGCGATTCTTAATTTTATATTCACAAAAAGCTTTATTATTAGACGATATAACCGACTGTTCTTTTTCAATTCCGAAAATTTACTTCCGATAAGTTCAATTATCTGAAGAATGAAGACCTCAGTAATGCAATTAGGAATTTCAAGCAAATTTCAAAAAGAAAAAAGGAGAGTGCATTCATTATGAGAAAGCAGACAAAATTAGTTGCTGTACTTTCAGCAGCTGCTCTGTTAGCCATTGGTGCATCCATGACTTCCTTTGCTGCAGCAGCACATTGGGATCAGCAGGATGGAGAGTGGGTATTCGTAGACCGCAATGGTGACAGAATGACCGATGTATGGAAAAAGTCCAACGGACAGTGGTATTACTTAGACAGCGACGGCTACATGGCAAAAGAGCAGGTTATCGAAGATGACGATGACAAGTACTATGTAGACGCTAACGGCGCAAGAGTAACCAACACTTGGGTATCTTTAGACAATGATGATTTATATGATGACAGTGAAGATTCTGAATCCATTGATACCGTTTGGATGTATTTCGATGCAACTGGCAAGGCATTAGGCGCTGGTTCTAATGATGGTAATGGTGAAATCAAGAGATTGCTTTACGGCGACGGACAGAGTGGATATTTCATCTTTGATGGGGACGGCTATATGTTAAGCGGCTGGAAGAGATGGAAAAAAGATGGCTCCACGGGTACTGACGCCGACTTATACTACTTAGGAACCCAGGATGAAGGCTGGGCACGTACCAGCTTCCAGTGGCTGGAAATTGATCCGGATGTACCGGCTTTTGATTTTGATAACATCGAAGAGGATGACAGCTATAAAGATGAGTGCTGGTTCTACTTTAAGAGCAATGGTAAGGCTGTTGTAGATGATACAGTTAAGTATAACAACAAAACTTATGCATTTGATAAGTGGGGCAGAATGCTTGATTTATGGGTATATCCAGAGGATGCAGTTAAAGAAAATGATTATGCATCGGATAGTAACTTATCTAATAGAGGCACCGCATCCTCATCTGCTCCAAAGGCAGCATACTACACAGAAGAAGAGGGGGGACGCAGAGGAAATGAGTGGATTCTTGCTTACCCCAATACCGATTACGACAACTATGGCGATGATCTGTATTACTTCTACTTAGATACCAAGGGCAGACCATTTAAAGCAGATGAGCAGGCTAAGAAGGATAATAAATTAGGCGGTATTGGTACTGCTTTCCGTGTCGATGATAATCAGCCAGGATCAGGTGATGCAGATATGTGTGATGAAGTTGGCGTAAGAGCTATTAAAGGCGAAACCTATCTGTTTAATAAAAATGGTATAATGCTCACTGGTTTATATTACTTAGGCGGAACATCTGCTTCAGGTAAGTTAAATGAAGATGGTACTCCTGTTTATAAGGGTTCCAATGAAATGGATAAGGGATATTATTATTTCACTGAAGATGATTATCCAAGTTCTGTTGCTGGACAGATGGTAACAAATAAGAGAATTACCATTGATGTAAATGGTGATGATGAAACTTATTATTTTAACAAAGATGGTCAGGCTTATACTATGGCAGTTATCAACGGTTATGTATATGGCCCAGACGGTAAATTAGTTACTGATTATGGTGATGGCAATACGTATGCCAGAGTAAGAGTAGGCAAGATTGCTGGAGTTGATAGTGGAAAAGTTACATTCGGAAGTAAGAATGTTAACAAGGAAGAATTTACTGCTGATGCTGATGATTTTATCTTGATTAACGAAAAAGGTAAGATTAAGAAAGGTGGTAAAGCTAAAGATACCAGTGATACCGATATATACTTAACTGAGGGTGGTTATATCGTAGATCTGAAGAAAAGCGGCCTTAATAACTAATTAATAGGCAACTAATTCATCTTTTATCTGAAAATGGATATAATCTATTAACAAAAAGAGGAACTGTTACACTGTATGGTGTAGCAGTTCTTTTTTTTTCATGTTTTTGCTTAAAATTTCAAAAAAGACTACAAACCGCACCAAAACGTCACCTGAACATTAATCTTTTACCTGATTGGGTATGGGGACTTATTCTCAGGATTTCACCCAATAAATTGAGATTTCTCCTGTTGGTTTGTTCTGAAATAGGATGCGTTTATAAACAATCATTCTTATACTTGTGAGAAGATTTTTATTTGCCAGTTTTTCTTTCTTTTTCTATTTTCTCCCAGCATAACAGAAACGCGAAATAAACTAATAAATATAGATTTTATACTAATTTAACAATTAATTGCCAAGTTTTCCTTGCATACAACATCATCTAATGTTAAGATTAAGCTATAATTAAAAGCGGTATAACCATTTTATCCTTAATGTTATAAGGCTTTGTACTTGGAGAGTGGAACAAAATAACATAAAGGAGAATACCCATAAAAAAAAACAGCAAAAAAACAACAAGAGCAGATGTCAAGCCAAAAGCGGACGAAAAATCGACAATTTCCTACCAAAATAAAGATATTGTTTCCAAACTCTTCGGAGAACGGATGAAAGGCAAATCGCTTTCTCTTTTTGGCTTAGATACAAACTTAAAGGTAATGGATATCCGACCAACAAACATCCCTATTGTCCAGGCAAAAGAACTTCGCATGGATAATCTTTTTGAATTGGAAGACGGAAGCATTGCCATTCTGGATTATGAAGGCGACTACAAAGAAACCAATTTCATCAAATATGGTTACTACATTATAAATGTGATTAACCGTTATCTGCAAGAAGGAAAAGCGCCGGATATCCATATGATGGTTTTATTTACGGCAGATATTGAGAATGCAAAAACAACTTTGAAGCGAACTGCCTGCCGTATTCACATTGAAGCTGCTTACCTGGCGGGAACTCCCTCTGAAAAGTGGTTGGAAGAAATTAAGGAAGGTTTGGCTAATCATACAATTTCTGATACAGTTCTTATGCATTTGATTCTTCTCCCATTAACATACAAAGAGAAGGAAGCAAAACAGGAAGCTATTAAACAATGTGTAAATTTAGCCAGACAGATACCTGATAAAGAGCAGGAAACATTCGTATTGGCAGGCATATTGACATTTACCGATAAAATTATCAGTAAATCCACGAAAAAACATATTGAGGAGGTATTAAGCATGACACAAGTTGGGCAAATGTTAATGGATAAAGGGCGCAAAGAAGGAAATATTACAGTCTTGTATGAGTTATACAATGATGGTGACATTACTTTGCAAAAAGCTGCAACTAAAGCAAAAATGTCTGAATCAGCCTTTCTCGAAGCAGCAAAAAAAATTGCAGAAACATAGTATAAAAAATTGACATTCACCGATAAAATTATCAGTAACTCCATGAGAAAACATATCGAGGAGGTATTAAGCATGACACAAGTTGGGCAAATGTTAATGGATAGAGGATGGAAAGAAGGAGAAAAATCAGGCCAGCAAAAAGGCGATTATAAAAGAGCCAAAAAAACTGCACTGAAACTGCTTAAACGAGGCGATTCCCTGGATGATATTTCTGAAATTTTAGAAGTATCAACCGATGTTATTAAACGCTGGGAACAGGAATCCCTGCATGGCTAGTGTTTAATCATAAAAGGCATAAATTGTAAAATCATAATGCAGAATTTACAAAAAAGGGACTGCTGCAATAATGAATGTAACAGTCCCAAACCACACAAAACAGAAAATATTAATAGAGGGTTGCGGCACTTATCAAATAGTGCGGCAGAACTCTTTTAACATCACCTGTTTTCACGAAATCTCAGATCTGACAGAAACTCTTTAGGAAGCCATATTTTTTGAGTCGTTCCTCCCTATATTCTTCTAATGTCTTCCCTGTATCAGGAAGTATACCTGTTAAAGAAGCTATAACCGAGTCAACATCTGCCCTGTTTTTTTCAGCTTTCTGTTTTGATGTTTCCATTTACCTTCCGTTCTTCTTTCTGCACGCATACCCTGCATTTCTTCTTCCAGCAGGCCAGGCCATAACTTAAAATCGTTTCCATCCCATCTTCCAAAAGCCGTTCGGTATAATTTTTCTTCTCGATTTGTTCCAAAGCCTTTTGGCATCCTGCTTCCAGATTTCCGTTGTCCGGGTATTTTATTTCGATGATTATACCAATGCGTTTTTCTTCCATTTCCACCAAAATATCACTGTAGCCTTCGCCTGCCTCCGCATTCGATTCTATTCCCCAGTCCTCGCGGTGGCTTAGCAGGCCAAGAAGAATGCCGTGATAAAAGTTTTCTTTTTTCGTTTTTTGCACATGGATATCACGAATGCTGATGGTTTTTTGCAGATAGGCATTAAACTGCTGTTCAATCTCCGACGAATTCCCCTGGGCAAATGCCTCGCAAAAAGCATCCAGCCGAGGGGTATCTCTCCTGGCTTCCTCCTGAATCCATTCCAGAATCTGTTCGATAAAAATTTTGCGGATTTCCTGATTCGGTATGGCAAGCCAATAACTATCTTCCGCACATTTCCCCCTCTGTGTCAAATATCCTGTAGTAAAAAGAATACTCCAGAGATTATTCGTGTTTCGATATAAGTCCCGATAGGTTAATTCCTGATTTATCTTTTTGGCAATACATTCACCTTCAATCAGCTTTTCTATCTCGCGCCGGGTGCTTATACTGGCTTTCTGCAGAAAACGGCGGAGGATATCATTCCCGCTGGTGTTGAGCCAGAACGCCCTGGGCTCTGCATCCGGTTCTGTTCGCATCAAATTTACATAATTAATAACATCCCAGGGGCAATAGATGTCCGCACGTCCGAAACGATAGCCGTCATACCATGCCTGCATTTCTTTATGTTTAGTTCCAAGCGCATAATCGTCCAGCATTTTTCGCACTTCCCTGTCGGAAAAGCCAAAATATTCATCACAGGAAGTATCCGTTATGGACATTACATTAAAATTATTCAGTCCCGTAAATATACTCTCCTTGGCAATCCGCAGACAGCCGGTTAATACCGCAAAGTAAAGACTGTCATTCGTCTTTAATACCTGCCCCAGCAGACTTCGGATAAGATCGGCCATTTCATCAAAATATCCGTTTTGTTCGGCCTTATCCAGCGGAACATCGTACTCATCAATCAGAAGAATAACTTTTTTATGATAGTGTTTATGCAAAAGCCGGGACAAGATCAGTAAACTATCCATTAACATCGCATCCGACATAAGAAATCCCTGACCATAACGGGTATCCACGTTTATCAGCTGTGCATAGAGTTCTTTCTCTTCTTTTATCAGCTCTGTACTGTCTGCCAGAAAAAAAAAGCGAAGGCTTTCCCTTCCAATCACCGAGCGCAGCAGGGCTTTAGCCTCATCAAAATGACGGGCGCTCACACCTTTCAGGGTAATTGAAATCACAGGAAAATTTCCTCTGTATTTTTGACAGAGTTCCTGCTCTCCGGCAATTTCCAGCCCTTCAAAAAGCGTTTCATTGCACCCATATTCAAAAAAATACTTCAGCATACTCATGTTCAGCGATTTGCCAAATCTCCTGGGACGGGTAAAAAGATTCACTTTCCCCCAGTGATTGAGCAGTTCACGAATAAACCCCGTTTTATCAACATAGTAAAAATCCTCTGTCCGAAGTTCTTCAAAATTTTCAACGCCAACCGGCAATTTCTTCATCATCATTTTCCCCTCGCTCCTCACCCTTATTATATAGTTTCTCCTGTTTTTTGTCAATGAATGTGCTTCCTGCTTTAATGAATAATAATTCCTCTCTTATTTTGCAAAATATTTCTACAATTCACATTTTTTCTATTTTGCCAAATAATTCGCACTTCTTATAAGTTCAATTATAAGAAGTGCAATAACTTCGTAATGCAACAAGAATTTCAAGAAAATTTCAAAAAGTAAAAAGGAGAGTGCATTCATTATGAGAAAGCAGACAAAATTAGTTGCTGTACTTTCAGCAGCTGCTCTGTTAGCCATCGGTGCATCCATGACTTCCTTTGCTGCAGCAGCGCATTGGGACCAGCAGGATGGAGAGTGGGTATACTTAGACCGCAATGGCGACAGAATGACCGATGTGTGGAAAAAGTCCAACGGACAGTGGTATTACTTAGACGGCGACGGCTACATGGCAAAGGAACAGGTTGTTGAAGATGACGACGACAAATACTATGTAGACGCTAACGGTGCAAGAGTAACCAATGCCTGGGTTTCCATGGACAATGATGATTTATTAGATGACAGTGATGAGTCAGAATCCATTGATACCGTTTGGATGTATTTTGACGCAACCGGTAAGGCATTAGGTTCCGGCACCGATAACGGCGAAATCAAGAGATTGCCTTACGGCGATGGCCAGAGCGGATACTTCATCTTTGACAATGACGGCTATATGTTAAGCGGCTGGAAGAGATGGAGCAAAGACGACGGTCAGAATTTTGATGAAGGTGATTTGTATTACTTAGGAACCCAGGATGAAGGCTGGGCACGTACCAGTTGGCAGTGGCTGGAAATCGATCCGGATCTTCCTGCGTTTGAAGACATTAATGAAGATGATGACAATTATAAGGATGAGTGCTGGTTCTTCTTCAAGACTAACGGTAAGGCTTATGTTGATGATACCGCAAAGTATAACAACAAGACCTATTCCTTTGATAAATGGGGAAGAATGTTGGATCTTTGGGTATATCCTGAAGATGACGCCAGCAAATCCGACTCTGGCCTGACCAACAGTGCCGAAGCATCTTCTTCTGCACCAAAGGCAGCATACTATACCGAGGAGAGCGGCGGACGTGTTGGAAAAGATTGGGTTATTGCTTATCCGAAGAGCGATTATGATAACTACGACGACGATCCCTATTACTTCTACTTAGATTCCAAGGGCAAACCGTTCCGTGCTACGGATAATGGCGGTACCGCAACACGTATTGACGATGATGATGCAACTAAGCCAGAGGATGCAGATTACAACAAGATTGTTGAAGCAAAGGCCATCAAGAGCGAAACCTATCTGTTCAATGAAAAGGGTGTAATGCTTACCGGACTTTTCAAACTTGAGGATGTCCAAAAGGGAGCTACTCCTATGAGGGGTGGATACTACTACTTTACCATAGATGATATCCCAAGTTCTGTTGCCGGTCAGATGGTAACCGATAAGAGAGTCACCATTGATGTAGACGGCGATGATGAAACTTACTACTTCCATAAGAGCGGATGGGCTTATACCTTAAGAGTTATCAGCGGTTATGTCTATGGTTACGATGGTAAGTTAATTACCGATTACGGTGACGGAAACACTTATGAGAGAGTAACCATAAAAGATCTGTTCAAAGATGAAAAAGGAAACCAGGTAGCACCCAATGGTGAAGATAAGTATGACGGTCTGTACGTATTCTATGACAAGAAAGGCAACGTAGAATTTTACGGCGATGCAGACGACCAGATCTTAATCAATGAAAATGGTAAGATTAAGAAGAGCGGTAAAGTTGAAGACGTTGATGATGTCGATGTACGGGTAAATGACTATGTTGTTACCGAAGTTGATGATAAGAAGGTAGAGAACGTTAGAGAAGAAGTAAAGTAACTGGCTATTAAATTTTAAATCCTAAACCTGCAGCCATTATTTTATGAAGTAATTTTATGGAATAATATTATGAAATAATTTTATGAAGTAACCAGAGGAACTGTTGCACAAAAAAGTGCAGCGGTTCCTTTTTTGACATCTGACATCTGAAAACGGAAAAATTCCATAAATAGAAATAATAGCAATAATAGAAATATTTCGTCGGTAAAAATCTTTTAAGCTATTTAAGGAAGTCCCCTGCTGATTGTTTTGCATTTTTGTGTTATTAATAATAAAAACTTGATATTTTTTAAAGTTTGTGGCATACTATCTATAATGGAGGTGAAATCATGCTGCAAACAAATTTAAAACAGCGAACACACTACCTAAACCAACTGCTGGCCTTTCAGGATACAGAACTGGTAAAGGTCATTACCGGTATCCGAAGATGCGGTAAGTCCAGTTTAATGCAGTTAATGATAAAACATTTAAAAGAACATGGCATAGATGACCAGCAGTTTGTCATGATGAACTTCGAGTCTATGGAATATCAGGATTTGGATGCAAAGGCATTGTACCATTATGTGAAAAATGTACGGAAAAATCTTTCGCCGGATAAAAAGCTTTACCTGTTTTTCGACGAAATACAGCGCATACCCAAATGGCAGGATGCCGTTAATTCTTTTCGTGTTGATTTTCTCTGTGATATTTACATTACCGGTTCTAATGCCAGCCTGCTTTCCTCCGAATTATCCACCTATCTTTCCGGGCGCTATGTGGAAATCAAGATGCTTCCACTTTCCTTCCGGGAATTTATCGAATTTCACGGCTACCGCCTGGAAACCTATACCTCGCTGACCGGCGATGTTCGCAAACGGGTAAAAAATGCAGAAAATGAATCCATTGACCTGATGGAAATTTTTGAAGCTTATATGCGTTTTGGCGGGATGCCTGGAATTACAGAAATAGGTTTGCAGCAGGACAAGGTGTTTACACTGCTGGATGGCATATATTCCACGGTGGTTGTAAGGGATATTTTGGAGCGGGAACGGCGAAGAGGACAGCGCCAGATTACGGATGCCGATCTTTTGCGGAAAATCATAATGTTTCTCGCCGATAATATCGGCAGTAATATTTCCTTAAATTCCATCAGCAATACATTGGTCAGCGAAAAGCTTTTAGAAGACCGTTCCCGAAAAGGCAAACCTGCCGTACAGACGATTCAGGCTTATGTCTGTGCTCTTTTGGAATCTTTTGTTTTTTATGAAATTAAACGATTTGATATCAAAGGAAAGGATTATCTTCGGACTTTGGGGAAATATTATATTGTCGATATTGGCCTGCGCAATTATCTTCTTGGCTACAGGGAAATGGATACCGGACATGCCATTGAAAATATCGTCTATTTTGAACTCCTTCGGCGCGGGTATGATGTAGCTATTGGAAAAATCGATAACAAAGAAGTGGATTTTATTGCAACAAAAACAGGAGAAAAACGCTATATTCAGGTAACGGAAGATATGCGTTCCGAAACCGTTCGTGAACGCGAACTCTCTCCGCTGCGTCAGATTCGCGATAATTATGAAAAAGATGTTATTGCCCTAAACTGCAATATTCCAATGGATCATGAAGGAATAAAAATGATGCGGCTGATGGATTTTCTTTTGGAATCGTAGTGTTGAAAAATTTAAAATCAAAAAAATTTTATCTTACTTTTTTACATGACATGCAGGTATCCTTAGAATTGACAGATTATTTATACTCCCGATAAGTTCAATTATCGGAAGTAAATAACCTCAGTAATGCAATTAGGAATTTC
>CAMNRM010000065.1 GCA_946553025.1 uncultured Clostridium sp. | reverse complement strand
TCATTACTATTTGTGCCGCCAACTGAAAGGCGGCGGAATGGAGATTATTATGAAAAAGACACCGGATTATGATAACGTGTTTAAGACGATGAAGATGAAACACAAGCGCCTGTTTATTCCAGTGATTAACGATGTTTTTGGAAAATCTTATCCGATAAATGCCAAGGTTGAGGCATTACCATCGGAAGGTTATCTGACTGAAAATGAAACCGCAGATGGCAGCAAGGAACTCGAAGAACAGATCTCTGATTTCTTAATGAAGATTGAAGATGAACTTTATCTTCTGGAATGCCAGAGTTATGATGATGGTTCGATGGCTGTCCGGATTGCGGAGTACGCCTTTATTACTGCCAGACAGTTTGCATTGTGGGATATTGGTCATGCAACGATAAGAATGCCGCGATTTGCGGTGATTTATATTAAGAGAACGGAAAAAACGCCAAAGGCAACGCAAATTACGTTTATCTTTCCTGATGATCAGAAGATAAATTACGAGTCCAATAACGTGATTTTGGAAGAATTTACAAGGGAATCGATAGTAGAAAAGCGTCTGTTTCCTTATATTCCGTTTTATATTGCAAGATATGAGAGGGAGATTGTATCGGGGAGTAATATTGACGATGTGATGGAAGATTTAACTTATTTTAGGGATGTGATGGTGGGTCTTCATCAGAAGAAAGAATTGGCAGATGATGAACTGGTAGATCTTATGGGATTTGTAAATACAATTATTGTGCATATTACGGATGGAAATGAGCATGAAGAAAGGTTGGTGAAAATTATGGGAGGAATTGTTATTGAAACTGAATCGGAAAAATTAATCAGTCAAGGAATGCTTCAAGGTCAGGCGAAGATGATTATTGAGTTAAACCAGGAAGCAGGTAAGGATGATGAAGTAATTTTAAAACAAATGAAGGAAAAACTGGGATTGTCCAGGAAAGAAGCCGCTGCCTTTTTAAAACAATATGGCAAACAAGAATAAAAGTGTATCGATGATTTGAACTATAGCGTAAGGAAGATAAAAGATGAAGTATCATTTTAAAGCAGGACGTGGAAAGAATGTTATTGTAAACAGGGATGAAACTTTTGATGATTAAGGGAGATTTTTATGAATGGTGGATTGAATCTCAATTTTGATTTTATGTTTAAAGATGAAGTTGTTGGTCATGTGGAAATTGTTGATAATCAATTAGTCGAAAATATTGTTTATGATGATTGTCCTTGGAAGCACATGTGTACTAAAATAAAAACATTACCTGGCATATTAGAAGTTTTAAATGAGCGTGTGATGTGTGAGGAGAGGTGGACACCGCAGTTATTGGAACATTTCGGATTAAAAGAGTTTAATGTTTATGAAATCTTGAAAAAGACGCATGGAATAGATGTAGATGATTTTAGCTGGATTAGGTTTAGTGGAGAAAATATCACATGGAATGATGTAAAGGTGAGAGGTTAGAATGCAGGAGTATGAATTAGCAAAAAAAGATATTTTTAATGCTGTAACCACAACAAAAAAACTGATGTTTAACAGAAAGGACAAAGAGATGAAGTATCATTTTAAAGTAGGTCGTGGGAAAAATATTATTGTAAACGGGGATGAAACTTTTGAGGATTTAGGCTTAAAAATATTGGCAGAATATAATATTTTTCCGGATCATCTCTTCTTATTTACATTTTCAAACGGAGAAGAAACCAACTCTGCTTCACCATTTGGACCCTTTGATGATTATAGGGATGTGGCTATTGATTCAAAGATAAAGAGAAGGAAAATGGAGGTTGGTGAGGTGATGACGTTTGTTTATGATTACGCCCGCGATTGGACGCGAAAAGTGAAGTTAGTGGAAATAGTATAAGGAAATGGTGTATTTGCTGAAGCTGTAGCGGGAAGATACATGCTGTGCGAAGAAAGGTTGGTGAATATTATGGGTGGTACGGTTATTGAAACAGCTTCGGAAAAATTAATCGATTTGGGAAGAAGTCAGGGAATAAGCTTGGGAATTAGTCAGGGAATTAGTTTGGGAATGCTCCAGGGCCAGGCCAAGATGATCATTGAATTAAATCAAGAGGCGGGGATAGATGACGCAGTAATTTTGAAGCAGATGAGGGAAAAGTTAAGTTTGTCAGAGAAAGAAGCAGCAGCATTTTTAAAACAATACGGAAAATAAAAATAAAGGTACACAGATATTTCAAAACATTGGTCATTAGGTATTTAAGCCGGAAGGAGTGTTCTTATTATATTATAGAACAAACACGAAAGGAGGTCTGGGTGGAATGTCGATAGTGAATCTTCCCTATGGCATGGATGATTTTGCAAAGGTGCGGGAGAGTGATTGTTATTATGTTGATAAGACTGGTTTTATTAAAGAACTGCTGAGTGAAACTTTTGACGTAAACCTGATTACCAGGCCGCGGCGATTTGGGAAAACGCTTATGATGAGTATGCTTGCAGAATTTTTTGACTGCAGAAAGGACAGCAAAAAGCTTTTTGAAGGGCTTGAGATAATAAAGGAATCCGGTTTTTGTGCGAAGTGGATGAATCAGTGGCCGGTGCTGTTTTTAACTTTAAAGGATGTGGATGGGAGAAGATTTGAGGGGGCATACGATCTTTTACAGTATACGATATCTGTACTTTGTATTGAACATGCATATCTGACAGACAGTGACAGGGTTGATGAATCAGATAAAGAGCGTTTTCTCCGGCTGAAAAGTGAAAATGGAAAGCTGTCCGATGTGAAAACTGCATTGCTTACATTGCTCCGAATGATGAAAGCTTATTATGGAAAAGACGTGATTCTGCTTATTGATGAGTATGATGTTCCGCTTGCAAAGGCCAGTGATCATCAATATTATGAGGATATGCTTGAGGTTATGCGCAGTTTTCTTGGAATGGCGTGGAAGTCCAATCGAAACCTGAAATTTGCTGTGATTACCGGATGTCTTCGGATTGCCAAGGAAAGTATTTTTACCGGTGCAAATAACTTTATTTCCAATTCGATATCCAGCAAAAAGTATCAGGATTATTTTGGATTTAAAGAAGCAGAAGTAAATGCATTGCTGCAGGCTGCCCAATTACAGGATGCTCTGTCTGCCATGAAACAATGGTATGACGGATATGTTTTCGGGGAAAGAGAATTATATTGTCCCTGGGATGTAATTAATCATGTTCGTGCTTTAATGACGGACCGAAAAGCGAAACCCAATAATTACTGGCTGGATACGAGCCATAACAATATTATCCAAAGATTTATCGAACAACCACATATTAATGTCAACGATAAGTTTGAAACATTGCTTGCAGGCGGTGTTATTCAGGAACCGGTTCGTGAGGATATGACTTATGCTATTGATCATTCTTCGGAGGAAAATTTGTGGAGCATTCTGTACCTGACAGGATATTTAACGCAGGTTTTGCCTCAGAAACTGCCGGAAGGCATGAAACTGGCAGACGGCAACCTGGCACTTAGAATCCCTAATGAAGAAGTGAAGTCAGTGTTTGGGGAATCCGTGAAAAAATGGTTTGAGGAAGAGATTGCTGTAAGGGATCGCAGTTCTTTGTTTCAGGCATGGTGGGGCGGCGATGCCAAAAAGATTACGCAGGAAGTTACCGATATCCTTTTTGGAACGATTAGCTATTTTGATTATAAGGAAAATTTTTATCACGCATTTATTGCCGGATTGTTTTCCGGTGCCGGTTATGATGTGAGAACAAATTCTGAACAGGGAACCGGACGTGCGGATATTATTGTAAAAGAACAGGGGCACAGGAGGGCGATAGTTATTGAAGCAAAATGGTCCGGCAAAGGAGAAGCTGGTCTTGAAAAAGAATGTGCAGATGCGTTGAACCAGATTAAAGAGAAGCAGTACAAGAGAAATCTCAGGATGGAAGGTTATACGACGATTTTTTGCTATGGAGCGGCATTTGTGGGGAAGACATGTTTAATTAAGTTGGCGGACGAAGAGGGTAGCTGATCTTAAGTTACTGGCATAAAATGTCTGTATGAATCCCGGCAGGAAGTGAATATATAGATATATAGAAGGTTCTCTCAACATTTCTAACGGAGGTAGATTCATGTGTACTGCTGCGACCTATAAAACCAGGGATTTTTATTTTGGACGGACATTGGATCATGGGTGTTCTTATGGGGAGGAAATTACGATTACGCCCCGCAATCATCCTTTTCTATTCAGGGAGATGAAACCGTTAAAGCACCATTATGCGATGATTGGGACGGCGTTTATTGCGCAGGATTATCCGCTTTACTATGATGCGGTCAATGAAAAGGGGCTTGCCATCGCCGGTCTTAATTTTACCGGAAATGCCTATTACGGGCTTCCGGTGCAGGGACGGGATAATCTTGCCGTCTATGAGCTGATTCCATGGCTTCTTGGCGACTGTGCTACGGTAAAGGAGTGTCAAAAAAAGCTGGAAAAGGTCAATCTTACCAATATTTCCATTAATGATGAACTTCCTGTGGCGCAGCTTCACTGGATTATTGCCGATAAAGAGGAGGCTATCACCCTTGAGGCCGTGGACGACGGTATGCATATTTATCCGAATCCGGTAGGGATACTGACGAATAATCCGGCTTTTCCTCTGCAGATGTTTCAGATGAATAACTATATGCATTTATCGGCCAGGCCGCCGCAGAATTTGTTTGCCAAGGGACTGCCGCTGGATGTTTACTGTCACGGGATGGGAACGCTGGGGCTTCCGGGGGGATTATCCTCACAGTCCAGATTTGTCCGGGCTGCTTTTGTAAAGATGAATTCCGTTTCCGGCGATTCGGAGCAGGAGAGTGTCGGCCAGTTTTTCCACATTCTCGGTTCGGTGGAGCAGCCCAGCGGGTGCTGTGAACTGGAAAGCGGCGGATATGAAAAGACGCTTTACACCTCCTGCTGCAATGCGGATCGTGGAATTTACTATTATACAACCTACGGAAACCGACAGATTACCGCAGTGGATATGTACCGGGAGGATGTGGACAAAACAGAGCTGATCCGCTATCCGATGATCACGCAGGAGCAGATTTATTTGCAGAACCAAAAACCGTCTGCCTGATCGTTTTTGCCCCTCGAAAACTGCCCCTTCACCAAGGATTCCGCCTGCCTGCCCAAAACCTTTAAAACCACCCCTTCATCACCGATAAAATCTTCACCAGATCTTCTTCCCCAATCACATAGGGAACCATGGCGTACATGTAGTTTAAAAAGGGACGGCTGAATACACCGCGTTCATAGGCAAACTGCTGGAAGCCTTTCAGGGTTTGGGAATCGTGGACTTCGATGCAGACACAGCCGCCCATGATCCGGACTTCTTTAATCCTGGGATCGCTAAAGCCGTCCATTTCCCGCCGGGTGATGGCTTCGATTTTCTTTATTTTGTCCATATAGTTTTCTTTTTCAAAGACTTCGATGGAGGCCAGGGCGGCGCTGCAGGCTAAGGCATTTCCCATAAAGGTCGGGCCGTGCATCAGGGCGTGGCGGCTGTCATCGCTGTAAAAGCCCTGGAATACCCGATGATTTGCCACGGTTACGGCGTGGCCGATATAGCCGCCGGTCAGTGCTTTTCCCAGCACCAGGATATCCGGGCAGACGCGATCGGCGACAAACCGGTTTCCCGTCCGTCCAAATCCTGTCGCCACCTCGTCAAAAATCAGCAGTACATCGTATTCGTCGCAAAGTTCTCTTGCCCTCTGCAAAAAGGACAGATCATACATCCGCATACCGCCTGCGCCCTGCAAAAGAGGTTCGACGATAAAGCAGTAGAAGCGGTCATGATAGTTTGCAAATGCCTCTTCCAGAGCAGATATTTCCGTGGGGATGTGTACTACGCCTTTTTTCTCTTTAAAGACGAAATGATAGTCCTCGTCATCCCCGACTTCCATGGCTTTAAAGGTATCGCCGTGGTAAGCGTTTTTTAGCGAAAGCACCATATCCCGACGGCTTCCCCGGTTGGTGTTAAACTGCAGGGCCATTTTCAGTGCCACTTCGACGGCCACGCTTCCGGAGTCGGAAAAGAAGCAGTAGTCTAAGTCGCCGGGAAGAAATTCCTGTAATTTTTCGGAGAGCTTCATCACCGGATCATGGGTCAGCCCGCCCAGCATAACGTGGGAAAAGCGGTCAGCCTGGTCTTTGATGGCTTTGGTCAGCACCGGGTGCTTATAGCCGTGAATCATACACCACCAGGAGGAAACGGAGTCGATAAGCTTCTGGTCTTCGGTGTAGAGATAAACCCCGTCCGCATCGATAATTTTATAAGGCTGCTTCATCGTTTTCATCTGTTCATAAGGATACCATATCATCGTTTTTCCTCCCCCTGCATTTTGTACAATGCGCTTAATTCTTCGGCGTCGATGTCCAGTTCATGATCGCCGTCTTTTACACAGGCCAGAACCTTCAGCCCGGTCCTCCATGCGCACATCCGCAGATTATCTTCCTCCAGAACATTCCCCGGATGGAAATGGTTAAAAATCAGTCCTTTGATTTCGATATGTTTTGCACGCATATATTCGACGGTTAATACGACGCTGTTTATTGTACCCAGCCCTGCGTCGGCGACAATCAGGCAGGCCAGCCCCAGTTCTTTGATAACGTCCTCCAGCCAGAGCGGGCGTCTGTCTTTGTCCGGAGTTATGAATTTATCTGGAACAATTGATTGATCGGAAGGGATAAATTGTTCGGCAGGGAATCCGGTGCTTTTCCCCGGGGTATTCCGGAAAGAATCATGAAAGCCGGTTACCGCGTTTTCTTCGATATCAAGAGGGCAGAGGATGCCGCCGCTTCCCTCCACGGTTACATAGTCGTAGGCTTCACATACCTTAGCAAATGCCTTTTTTACAACGTCCAGGCGAACCGGGTTTCCCTCCAGACGCGATGCCAGGTGGGGGGAGTAGGCGTGTTCGTAGATGTAAGGGCACATTTCCCGGACAGGCTGTGTGATGCCGGAAGCCTGCTTCACCCATACGGCGTCCCCGGGAATCAGTTCCCCGGTTTCGCTGTAGACATTGCCGCTCATTGCCGCTTTAAAATAAGCCGCATTTTTTCCGCTTTCGTTTAATTTTTTTAAAATCAATCCGGTGACAAAGGTTTTTCCCACGTCGGTTCCCGTACCGGTGATAAATATTGCTTTACTCATCTTGTATCTTCCTTATTTTCCAGCATCTTCCAGCTTTACTTCATAATTTTCCAGTATCTTCCAGCTTCACTTTATAGCCCAATGTCTTCATCAGTTCCATATCGGTTTCTACGGTAATCCCGGCTGTGGTCAGCATATCTCCGGAAATCGCTGCATTGGCACCGCTTCGGAAGCATTTTTCGCCTTTATCCCCGATAAGCCCGCGTCCGCCGGCCAGGCGAATCATGCCGTCGGGAAGCAGAAAGCGGAAGATGGCGGTTATCCGGCAGAGTTCGTCATTGCTTAAAATCCGGTTATGTTCGTAGGGAGTTCCCGGTATAGGATTTAAGAGGTTGACCGGAATGGATTTTACGCCCAGTTCCCTTGCGGTAAGTACCATATCGATCCGATCTTCCATCGTTTCGCCCAATCCCATAATGCCCCCGGAACAAAGGGAAAGCCCGGCGCGTTTTGCGGCTTTTAAGGTTTCCTTTTTTTCGGCAAAGCTGTGGGTGGTGCACACCTGGGGGAAGAAGCGCTCGGAGGTTTCCAGGTTGCAGTGCACGCGGGAAGCCCCGGCTTCTTTTAGTTTTTTAAACTGTTCTTCCTTTAACAGGCCAAAGGAAACACAGACTTCAATCCCTGTTTCCCGGCGGATAGCGCGTATGCTTTCACAGACCTGATCCACTTCCTTTTCCGACAATGCTTTTCCCGAGGTTACGATGGAGTAGCGCAGAACTCCGCGTTTTGCGTGTTCTCTGGCCTGCGCTAAAAGTTCCTGTGTGGAGAGAAGGCCGTAGCTTTCCTCGCAGGCGGTGTGATAGTGAGCGCTCTGGGCGCAGTATTTGCAGTCCTCCGAACATTTTCCGCATTTTCCGTTGACAATGGTGCAAAGATCAAAGGTATTCCGGCAAAAATGTGCACGGATTTCATCGGCGGTTCGGGTGAGTTCCTCAAGGGGGGCATGGACGAGTTCCAGTGCCTCTTCCCGGCTGATCAGCGCCCCGTCATAAATTTTTTCCTGCAAATTTTTTATAAAATTTTCGTTCATGATAAGTTCGTCACCTTTCTTAATCTTCTGGCTAAAAATGCGGCCAGGATGCACAGGCAGATATCTCCCGGCACGGCCAGGATAAAGCAGTATAAAAACAAAGGCCAGACTCCAATCGGTGTATGGATAACAAAGTTGCAGATGATGTAATAGTAAAGCATTCCCATGGCATAGACGATGAACAGTCCGGTGAAATTAGCAATCAGATATTTTGCCAGGGTCAGGTTTTTCATGGTTTCCACCATCTTTCCGGTGACATAAGAAGCAGCGCAAAAACCGATAATGTAGCCGAAACTGGGTTTTAAGATGTACCATATCCCGCCGCCCTCGGCAAACACCGGAAGCCCGATAAGTCCCAGAAGCATGTAGACCGCCACGCAGACAGCCCCCAGCCTCCCGCCCAGGATCAGTCCGGCTAACATCGTAAATAAAAACTGCAAGGTAAATGGTACAACGGGAATCGGAATTTTAATAAACGCGCCTGCGGCAATCAATGTGGTAAAAATTCCGCAGTAGACGATTTCCTGTACCTTCATTCCTGCGGCTGTTTTTGGCTGCAGGGAAGGGGTAGATGTGCGATAACGATTAGCCATGATTTTTCTTTTCCTTTCTTTCCTTTGTCTTTGACTTTTGAACCATGGTATCATCATAATATGGAAAAAAGGAAATGTCAACCATATATTTTTTAAAGTTTACATTTCCGCATTTATTTCTATGTTTAAAGGATTGCATTGCCCGGTTTGGTTTGGTATAATTTTTGTATAAATAAAGATTGCTTTCAGAAAATGAGGAGGCTTTGGCGATGAAGAAACTTTTGAAAGGCTTAACCGCGCTGACTGCCGCGCTGACGATATCTCTCTCTGGTGTACAAACAGCACAGGCCGGAACATGGGTGTTTATTGGCCCGGAAAACTGGAAGTGGGAATATCATGGAGAGGACGGGATGCATCCGGCATCAAGCTGGAAGATGATTGACGGCTTCTGGTATCATTTTGATTCTAACGGTTATCTGGATATCGGGTGCCGTCAGGTGGAAGAGGGCGGGCCTTATTATTATATGATTGACAGTGACGGTCCGAATTTGGGGAAGATGGCGACCTCGGGCGAATGGGAATACGGTTATATCCAGCCGGACGGGACATTTTACTGCTATTACCCCGAATATGCCGATCCTTACACGGCGACAGGCCCGGTGATGCTCTATGATCCGAATATCCCGGATGAAAGCATTGCCTACGATAAGGCTGTCCGCCCCAGCACGGCGGACTGGTACAACCAGGCTTTCCTTACGCTATCTAACCTGTTTCGCCCCACACTGGTGCAGTACGAGCACGGGGAAACCTACGTCTATCCCTATAATGAATGGCGAACCTGCCAGTGCCAGCTTCCGCAGAACTGGAAGGAGGTCTGCCCGTCGCCGTTTATGGACAAGCTTATCCTCACGGCCCTGAAATCTCCGGTGCAGTTCTATGGCTGGGTAAGCGGGGAAAGCCACTGGACGATCGACGAAAACGGATTGCTGACGGTGAATGCAAGGATATGGGAAGTGGATGACGACATCGAGGAATAAAGAATCTTTTGTTTAGAAATACATTTAGCAGGAAATACACTTATCAAGAAACATTCTGGAAAAGTGAGGTGCAGGTGATGAAGGAGAAACGCTTAATTATTACCATTGGCAGACAGTACGGCAGCGGCGGGAGCGAGATAGGGACGAAGCTGGCAAAGGAACTGGGTTTTGGCTTTTACGATAAAAATATCCTTAGGATGAATGCGGATAAAAGCGGCATTAAGGAAAGCTATTTCCACTTAGCGGATGAACGGGCCGGGAATAAGCTTCTCTACCGGATTGTTGCCAGTTTAACTCCGGAGCAAAAGCTTCCTTCATTTGGTTCGGATTTAATTTCCGCGGATAACCTGTTTCGCTTTCAGTCGGAAGTGATTAAAAAACTGGCGGCGGAAGAGAACTGCGTGATCTTAGGCCGCTGTGCCGACTATGTGCTGGACGGCACGGAGGGTCTGGTGCGGATCTTTCTCTATGCCGATATGGATGCAAGGATTCGCCGAATCACCGAAAAAGGCTATTATGAGCCAAAGGATGTAAAGAAAAATATCAAGCGGGTGGATCGCGAGCGCAGGGAATACCATCTGTACTATACCGGAAAAGACTGGGAAAGCCCGGAAAACTATGATTTAATGCTGAACACCGGAAGTCTTGGCATAGAAAACTGCATTTCGGTAATTAAACATTACCTGGAAACACAGGGCTATTCCGGTTTCCCCGCCTTTACCCGCTCATAAAAATAGTTGATTTCCGCGCCCAGAAACAGGATACAGATACAAAAATAAATCCACAGCATCAGCAGTACGATGGCTGTTAAGCTTCCGTACATATAAGAAAAGCTGCTGAAGTGATTAAAGTAAATGGAAAATGCAAACGAGAACACAATCCAGCAAAGCGTGGAAAACACAGCCCCCGGAAGCTGGAAGCGGGCCTTCTGCTTCCGGGCGGGAATCAGGGTATAAAACCCGATAAAAATCAGAGTCAGGATGGTTAAGGCGAGCAGTGTACGAAAACTGATGAGATAGGTTGTAATTGTCCCCAGAACAGGGATTCTTCGGATAATTACGTTCTGCAGGGCCGAGCCAAAAACCAGAAGAACCAGTGACATCACGCACGCTACCATAAAGATAAATGTGTACACGGTGCAGATCAGCCGGGAAAGCAGGTAGCCCCGCTTTTCCTGGCAGCCATAAATCCGGTTTAAGCCCCTGCACATGCTTAACATCCCTTTAGAAGCCGACCACAGGGCAGCCAGGGCAGTGATGGAGAGGATTTTGCCCGGTGATTTTGTAAATAAATCGTCCACCACCCGGACAACGGCGGCTTTAAGCATCTGCGGCATCAGAGAAACCAGAAGCGATAACAAATCCGCCTTGGAAACCGAAGGAATCATCTGAATTGCCGTAAGCAGCACCATGATAAACGGAAATGCCGACAACACAATAAAAAACGATGTCTGCGCGGCATAAACCGAAACCTCATCTTCTGCATATTTATCTTTAATCTGAAATGCAAAAAGCAAAGCCTGAATCATCAATCGTCCATTCCCTTCTCCTTATTTCCAGTTCTCCTCTAAAAACTTCACCATATCAATGGCCTTTGGCGGGCAGCCCTTTAATGATTTGGAAAAGCCGCAGGTGCATTGTCCCACGCCGATTTCCCCGCTTTTTCCTTTATATCCCTGCCCGATACAAACCGGGGCAAGACCTTTGTGCAGGGCCCCGCGGTCGTTTAAGCGGTCAAGCGCATAGATCAGCGAGCCGTAGCAGGCGCTGCAGGCATCCTTGGGATCGGCAAACTTTGCAAGATTCTGCACCCGTCGGGTCATCTTAAACTTTGCCTTCCCCGCATGATCTTCATTTAAGTATATGAAATTTGCATTCGCGGTATCCGTACTTCCGACCCCTAATTTTTCCGCCATCGGAATATAAGGAATCTCCTGAACCGAATACCCCATGCAGTCGCACACATAGCTGTCGCAGAGCACCGGATCTTTAAATCCCAGCACCCGGTTCATCGTCACCGGGTTTCCGCCCTCCTCAAAGTCCAAATCCCCGCAGATATTGTCCACCAGGATGAAATCATTGGGCGCAATCACATTCAGATGGGCAATCGGCTTGTGCAGCCCCATCGTGTGAAACTTCCTCTTCTCCACATTGGGAATAATTCCCTTATTATTTTTCAATGCACAGGTTACGACCGTCTGGCAATGCCCTTTAAGCACCGGCATATTAATCATATAGTCCACAGCGGCGGCCTTATCGCACATCCGAATCTTCATTCCCTTGGCGTCGTACTCCTTATAGGTATCCTTCTGCAAATCAATTAAAGGCACATCGTATCTGCGCGAAATCTCCCGGTATCCCGCCGCCGAAAAAGCCGATTCCGTATGATCGCCCACCCAGGACCCTTCCATAATGGAGATATTTTTAAACCCGTTCCCCTGCAGATACTCAATCACTCCGGCCAGCAGCTCACTGTGCGTTGTTGCACCCCCCGACGGATGCGCCGCCAGAACCAGATTCGGCTTTAAAGCGACAGACTTTTCTCTGTCCCCGATATCCTCCGCCACATTGGCCTTCTCTAAGACTTGAATCGCCATCTCCTTATAATTTGTGCCATGGATAATAATAATATCGTTCTTATTCATGAATCTTCCTCCTGAAAAAACAAAAACGGTGACATGATTTTTGTAAAGAATCTTGTAAAAAAGTCAAAGGAAACTCGGAATCCGCTCCGCTACTTCCTCATAATCCTATGCTGCTATCGCAGCTTGTCAGATGGGGTTTGCACCCCACCTGACACAAGCAAGTCCCCCATCCCACCGCTTTCGTCTTTGCGACTTAGAAGCGGGGGACTTCCTTGATAGGTTAAAAAAACATTTACCCCCAGTATAACATCCTTTTTTTTCAAGAGCAACCTTGCCCAGCAAAAAAACTAATGTTATACTATTACGGGATTACTGTTTGCGGGGGTGCGTAGGCGGGGGCGGAGCGAGAGCGCGGTGACGACGGAATATGCCCCCGCCGTAGCAGCCCTGTGAATAGTAACTACCACAGCTTTTTAAGCGAATCCCCCCAAATAAAAAGGAAGGAACTGCAAAGGAAAATGAAAAGACTGTTACACTATTTATCCGGCTACAAGCTGGAAAGCATCCTTGGCCCGCTGTTCAAAATGCTGGAAGCCAGCTTTGAACTCTTTGTTCCGTTAGTTGTGGCCAGTATGATTGATGTGGGCATTAAGCAAGGTAATTCCGCCTACATCCTCCGCCAGGGCGGTCTGCTGATTCTCTTGGGCATTATCGGCTTGGCCTGTTCGCTGACGGCGCAGTATTTTGCCGCCAAAGCTTCCGTATCCGCAGCAACCTGTCTGCGCAACGACCTGTTTCGGCATATTTCCAACTTATCCTATACGGAAATCGACACGGTAGGAACCTCCACCCTGATTACGCGCATGACCAGCGATATTAACCAGGTGCAGACCGGAATCAACATGGTTCTGCGTCTGTTTCTGCGATCCCCCTTCGTGGTCTTCGGCGCGATGATTATGGCATTTACTGTGGATGTTAAAGCCGCTATGGCCTTTGTTGTGGTCATCCCCCTGCTTTCGGTCGTGGTTTTCGGCATCCTTCTTATCAGTATGCCTCTCTATAAAAAAGTACAAAAACAGCTGGATCAGGTTATGCTGACCACCCGGGAAAATCTGATGGGCGTGCGGGTTATCCGTGCATTTAACCGTCAGAAGAGTGAAACCGCCCGTTTTGAGGAAGAAAACGGCCTTCTGGTGCGCTTGCAGGTGTTTGTCGGAAAGATTTCGGCCCTGCTCAACCCTGTGACCTACATTATGATTAACTTTGCCATTATCGCCGTGGTCTGGATTGGGGCTTTGCAGGTTGGCGCAGGGGTGATCACGCAGGGAAAGGTCGTCGCCCTGGTCAACTATATGTCGCAGATCCTGGTGGAGTTGGTGAAGCTGGCAAATCTGATGATTATTATTTCCAAGTCGGTCGCCTGCATGAACCGGGTGGATACGATTTTTAAGATGGAGCCAAGTATTAAAGAAAAACAGCAGTCTTTGGCAAGCGGAGATAAAGTTCTCATCGGCCAGGAAAATTCGCTGCCAAAGCTTGTTTTTGATCAGGTATCCTTTCTCTATGCCGGGGCCAAGGAAGAATCCCTGTCCGGGATTGATTTTTCGGTGAAGAAAGGGGAAACTATAGGAATTATCGGCGGAACCGGTTCGGGAAAATCGACCGTGGTCAACCTGATTCCGCGTTTTTATGATGTTGCTTCGGGACAGGTAAGCCTGGACGGAAGGGATGTGCGGGATTATCCGTTAGAAATGCTTCGGGAAAAAATCGGCGTGGTTCCCCAGAAGGCTGTTTTATTTAAGGGGAGTCTGCGGGAAAATATGCAGTGGGGCAAAAAGGATGCCTCGGATGAGGAAATTTACCGTGCCCTGGATATCGCCCAGGCCAGGGAGTTTGTGGACAGCAAGAAAAAGGGACTGAATTTGTACATTGAGCAGGGCGGAAGGAATCTTTCCGGCGGACAGAGGCAGCGTCTTACCATTGCCCGAGCCCTGGTGAGGGAACCGGAAATCCTGATTTTGGACGACAGTGCATCGGCCCTTGATTTTGCCACGGATGCCCGCCTGCGCAGGGCCATTAAGGAAAATACCGGGGATATGACAGTGTTTTTAGTATCGCAGAGGGCAGCAACCATCCGGAATGCCGATCAGATCCTGGTGCTGGACGACGGAAAACTGGCGGGGAAGGGCACACATAAGGAACTGCTGAACAGCTGTGAGCTATATCGGGAAATTTGTCTTTCTCAGCTTTCTAAGGAGGAGGTAGAACGGGATGGCAGGTAAGAAAAAACTGGATAAGGCAACATCCAAAGCGACATTAAAGAGAATTCTGACCTATATCCAAAGATACCGTGCAGGGGTTGCGGCTTCGATTCTTCTGGCGACGCTTACCGTGGCTTTGACCCTGTATGTGCCGGTGCTTATCGGACAGGCGGTGGATTTGATTATCGAACCGCCGGGCGCGATAAATCATGCGGCGCTTTTGGGGATATTGAAAAAAATAGGGATAATCGTGCTGGTGACCGCAGCCGCCCAGTGGCTGATGAACCATATCAATAACGTGATTACCTATAAAGTGGTGAAGGATATCCGCACCCGGGCATTTAATCATCTGGAGGTACTGCCTTTAAGCTATCTTGACGCCCACCCGGCCGGGGATCTGGTCAGCCGGATTATTGCTGATATTGACCAGTTTTCCGAAGGGCTTCTTATGGGATTTACACAGCTTTTTACCGGGGTAATGACGATTGTGGGAACGCTTTTGTTCATGCTTTCGATTAACCCGCTGATTACGGTGGTCGTGGTGGTTATTACGCCGGTTTCCTTTTTGGTTGCCAGCTTTATCGCCGGAAAGACTTTTGCCATGTTCCAGAAGCAGTCCGAGGCAAGAGGAGAACTTACGTCCTTAATTGACGAAAATCTCGGCAATCTTAAGGTGGTTCAGGCATTTGGCCAGCAGAAGGAGGGCCAGAAAAAGTTTGAAGAGATTAATGGACGGCTGGCAGCTTACAGCCTTAGGGCAACCTTCTTTTCCTCGATCACCAACCCGGCGACCCGTTTTGTCAACGGTCTGGTCTATGCCGGTGTGGGAACGGCGGGCGCTTACGGGGTTATCCGCGGCTTTTTATCGGTAGGACAGCTGACCAGCTTTTTAAACTATGCCAACCAGTACACCAAACCGTTTAATGAGATTTCCGGGGTGGTTACGGAACTGCAGAATGCCTTAGCTTCGGCGGCGCGGGTGTTTGAACTGATCGATCAGCCGCCAATTAGCAAAGAAGCCGAAGATGCCGTCGTGTTAAAGGATGTGCAGGGAAGGGTGGAACTTGACCATGTTGATTTTTCTTATGTTCCGGAAGTGAAGTTAATTGAAGATTTCAGCCTGAAAGTAAAACCGGGGCAGAGGGTGGCTCTCGTCGGGCCTACCGGCTGCGGAAAGACGACGGTTATTAATCTTTTGATGCGCTTTTACGATGTCAACGGCGGAGGGATTTTCGTGGACGGAAGGGATATCCGCAAAGTGACCCGGAGAAGTCTTCGCGAAAGCTACGGGATGGTTTTGCAGGAAACCTGGCTGAAATCCGGAACAATTCGGGAAAACATCGCCTACGGGCGTCCGGGGGCTTCGCTTGAAGAGGTGACTGCGGCAGCAAAAGAAGCCCATGCGCACAGCTTTATCAAGCGTATGCCGCAGGGCTACGATACGGTAATTTCAGAAGACGGAGGGAATTTATCCCAGGGGCAGAAGCAGCTTTTATGCATTGCCCGTGTAATGCTCTGCCTGCCGCCCATGCTGATTTTGGACGAGGCGACCTCTTCCATCGATACACGCACGGAGATCCGGATTCAAAAAGCCTTTTCCAAGATGATGGAAGGGCGCACAAGCTTTATCGTTGCGCACCGGCTTTCCACCATCCGGGAGGCGGATGTTATCCTGGTGATGAAGGACGGACACATTATCGAACAGGGTACTCATGAAGGTCTGCTTGCGCAGGGCGGTTTCTATGCAGAACTCTATAACAGCCAGTTTGCCGTTACGACTTAGCAGCGAAGAGCCGACGGTAATAGCACAGGGAAATCACGGTGGCAATCGACCATCCCACCGGCCAGGCCAGCCAGATACCCGTCGCGGAAGCTAAAATCCCCGAGAAGACAAAGGCTAAGATTACGCGCAGGGTAAGGTCGGTAAAGGTGGCAACCACGAATTCCTTCATTGCCCCCGCCCCCCTAAGGATGCCGTCGGCAATCAGCTTTGTGGAGATAACAAAGTAAAACGGCGATAAAATCCACAGAAACTGCCGTCCGGTTTCCAAGGCTTTTGCCGAGGACTGATCCATAAATAAGAGCAGCAGATATTTCCCCAGGCAGATGTAGAGGAAACAGAGCGGGATGCACAGCGTCCACACCAGCTTTAATCCCGCTTTAAAGCCTTCTCTTACCCGGGGATAGATTTTTGCTCCGATATTCTGTGCCGTGTAGTTGGACATTCCGTTTCCGATGGTGGAAAAGGAGGTAATGACCAGGTTGTTGAGCTTGACGGCGGCTGCATAACCGGCGGCTACGCTTACGCCAAAGCCGTTGATACAGCCCTGAATCATAATATTTCCAATGGAGATAAAGGACTGCTGCATAATACTTGGAATGGCGATAATGGAGATTCTTTTCAGGAGTTCCCAGGAAAAAAGTCTGCATTTTTCGCTGGTTTTAATGGCGACAAGTCGTCTTAATACTAAGAGAACCGAGAGCACACAGCTGATTCCCTGGCATAAGAAGGTTGCCCAGGCCACACCTGCCACACCCATGGCAAAGGTTTTTACAAATAAGATATCGACCAGGATGTTTGCCGTGGAGGAGAAGGCCAGGAAGATAAACGGCGTCTTGGAATCGCCCAGTGCGGAAAAGATTCCCGTGGCAATATTGTAAAAAAACAGGAAGGGAAGCCCCCAGATATAAATTCTTAAATACAGTTGGGAATCCGCCATGATTTCCGGCTGCGTTTTCATCAATACCAGCAGAGGGTCGCATAAGAGGAAACCTGCCGCCATCAGGAAGAGGCAGAGAACGGAACTGGCAATCAGGGTCGTATAGACCGAGGTTTTCATCCGCAGGTAATCCTTTGCGCCGAAAAACTGGGATACGATCACCGAACATCCGATATTGCAGCCAAAGGCAAAGGCTATGTAAATCAGGGTGACATTATAGCTGTTTCCCACCGCCGCCAGGGCATTTTCGCCGATAAATTTTCCGGCAACTAAGGAGTCGGCGATATTGTAGAGCTGCTGGAAGATAATGCTTCCAAACAGCGGAAGGCAGAACGCCCACAGTACTTTTTGCGGGTTGCCTACAGTTAAGTCTTTATTCATCAGTATTCCTCCTGTTTTATTTTTTATGATTTGTATTTCGCGCTCTTTCTCTGGTCTATTATAGAAGAAAAATAAAATTTGTAAAGGGAAAAGTTGAGCAGGATGGTTCCTGTTGCCGTGAATGAGTTACTGTTCACGCAGATCTGCGCACCTGCTGCTGCGAACAGTGACAACAGGAACCTTTTTTGCCTGCAAGGCAGAACAGCCTATTTTTTATTCATGGCTTTTGGCAGATAGGGGTATAATTCCTCGTAGGATTCCTGTTCGGCATCGCTCTGCGGAGGTGTGGGAATCAGCCCTGTGCAGTCGCCCGCGGAACAGACCGGAACATCCAGGTCATGAAATTCCCGGTGAAATCCCATCTCTCCCACATCTTTTGCCGAAAGATGATCGGGTTGTTTCTTATTAAAATGCTGGTTTTTTCTACACTGGTCTTTTTTGGGTTTCTTTCCATCCGTTTTTATCATTTCTTTTACCTTGTCCTTTCTTTGCGTTTTGTTCCTGTTTCCTGCATCATTTAGTATGAAACCCGCCATTTTTTTTATGCGTTAATAAAAATTTTAACTTTTTCCACTTTCTTTTCCTTGATTTATGGAGAAACTGACACTATAATAGTATGGAATAGCGCGAAACGGGCGTATTCAGGTTACTGTGAAGGTGTGACAGTAACGTATTTGGATGGAGGAGTAAAAGATTTATGGATAATAACAATACACCCGAAAATAATAACAACAGCAAAATCCCCAAGGGCGGTCAAACCGTAATTGTTTGGCTGGTGGCGGCTGTGATTACCTTTCTGGTTATCGGTTTGATGAAAGATGTGGTGACAAAGAATTCAACCCACGAGTTTACCTACAGCGAGTTTTTGGATATGATTGAAAACCGCCAGCTTGAATCCGTAACCTTTACCGGGTCGGAGGCCAAGTTAGAGCCGACGAAGGAGATTACTTCCCAGTATCCGCTGGTCAAGTATTACTATACGGTTCTGGTTGCCAGGGACTTTACCCTGACCGAACAGTTAAAGGAAGCCGGTATCGAGATGAAGGAGGAAAAGCAGGATACCAGCATGATTCTGGAATCCATTATCAGCTTTGTGATTCCCTTTATCTTTATCGTGGTCTTAATGAACTTTATGATGAAGCGCATGGGCGGCGGCGGAATCATGGGCGTGGGCCGGAGCAACGCCAAGGTTTACGTGCAGAAGGAAACCGGAATTACCTTCCAGGATGTGGCCGGAGAGGACGAGGCGAAGGAGTCGCTGACCGAGATTGTAGATTTTCTGCATAATCCGGCAAAATATACCCAGATTGGTGCAAAGCTTCCCAAGGGAGCGCTTCTAGTCGGCCCTCCGGGAACAGGAAAGACTCTGCTTGCCAAGGCGGTGGCGGGTGAGGCCCATGTGCCGTTTTATTCGCTGTCCGGTTCGGATTTTGTGGAAATGTTTGTGGGCGTGGGTGCTTCCCGTGTCCGTGACCTGTTTAAGCAGGCCCAGGAATCGGCACCCTGTATTATCTTTATCGATGAAATCGACGCCATAGGAAAGAGCAGGGATTCCCGTTACGGCGGGGGAAATGACGAGCGGGAGCAGACCTTAAACCAGCTTCTTTCCGAGATGGACGGGTTTGATTCCTCGAAGGGTATTATGGTTCTTGGGGCGACGAATCGACCTGAGATTTTAGACCCTGCACTTTTAAGGCCGGGCCGTTTTGACCGTCGGGTCATTGTGGATAAGCCGGATTTAAAGGGCCGTGTCAATATCCTGCGCGTTCATTCCAAGAATGTTCTTCTGGATGAAACCGTTGATTTTGAAGAGATTGCGCTGGCTACCTCGGGCGCGGTGGGTGCCGATCTGGCGAATATGATGAACGAGTCGGCGATCAATGCGGTAAAGAACGGGCGCACAGCCGTTTCGCAGAAGGATTTATTTGAAGCCGTGGAAGTGGTTTTGGTCGGCAAGGAGAAGAAGGACCGGATCTTAAGCAAGGAAGAACGGCGGATTGTTTCCTACCATGAAGTAGGCCATGCGCTGGTGAATGCCCTGCAAAAAGACGCCGAGCCGGTGCAGAAGATCACCATTGTTCCAAGGACGATGGGAGCACTTGGCTATGTGATGCAGGTGCCGGAAGAAGAAAAATATCTGAATACAAAGAAAGAGATTGAAGCTATGCTGGTTGGCTGCCTGGGCGGACGGGCGGCAGAGGAGATTGTCTTTGATACCGTAACGACCGGTGCAGCGAATGATATTGAGAAGGCGACGAAGATTGCAAGAGCCATGGTAACGCAGTACGGCATGTCGGAAAAGTTCGGGCTGATGGGTCTGGAAACCCGGGAGAACCAGTATCTGTCCGGGCGGGCGGTATTAAACTGTTCTGATGCGACGGAGGCGGAAATTGATAAGGAAGTTATGGCGATTTTAAAGGCTTCTTATGAGGAGGCCAAGCGTCTTCTGGGCGAAAACCGGGAGGCGATGGATAAGATTGCCGAATTCCTGATTGAAAAAGAAACCATCACCGGAAAAGAATTTATGGAAATCTTCCGCCGGGTAACAGGAAAAAAGGACAGTGAAGGAAAGAACGACGGCGACAGGGTCAGCCTTCAGAAAGAGGAGGGCAGGGCCGTGGGTTTTATGGCGGACGGGGCAAAGAACAGCGCCGCAGTGCCGGAGAAAAACGGGGAGGATAAAGTTCAGCTTGCAAAGGAGGAACTGCCATGGAAGCAGGATGTGTAAAAAAACTGGTGGAAAGCTGCCGCTCATACCGCAGATTTTTCGAGAGTGACAGGATTGGCGAAGAAAACTTAAAGGAACTGGTGGATTTGGCCAGGCTTACGGCTTCTACGGCAAACTCGCAGGCGTTAAAGTACCGCCTGGTATTTACGGAGGAAGAATGCGAAAAACTTTTTCCCTGTATCGGCTGGGCAGGAGCGCTTCCGGACTGGGACGGACCGGAAAAAGGCGAGCGGCCATCGGGCTATATTGTGATCTGCTGTGATTTGCGTCTTGGAAAGAATAAGATGTGGGATAACGGAATTACCGCGCAGACCATGATGCTTGGAGCCGTGGAAAAGGGCTTTGGCGGATGTATGATTGCCAGCTTTAAGCGCGAAAAAGCAGCAGAAATATTGGGCATTGATCAGGAAAAATACAGTTTGGATTTGCTTTTGGCTCTGGGAAAACCCAAGGAAAAGGTGGTGATGGTTCCGGTCAGCGAGGACGGCGATACCCGCTATTACCGGGACGAAGAGCAGGTGCACTATGTGCCGAAGAGAAGCCTTGAAGATGTTCTGCTTTAAGAGGGTAAGGAAAAATAAAGGATAAGGTAAAGACCGGGGAAGAAACCAGGGTTTTTCTGAACAGTGATTTGGGAAGGCTCTGGTTTTTTGTTTTTGACGGGGCAGGGAAAGGCTTTGGTTTTTGTTTTTGACGGGGCAAGAGGAGGCTTTGTTTTTTGATTGTTAATAAGGTGATGTGTAATATAGAGATGAGGTTATCTATGACTGAAAAACAGGAGAAAAAAGCAGCCGTTATTGCATTTACCGCGGAAGGGGAACGGCTGGCAGAGAAAATTATCAGCAAATTACAGGAAAATGGATATCTATGTGCAGGCTATCCGAAGGCGATGGGCTCTGTGGTTTCATGGGCGGGAGAGCAGTTTTCGGCGGTGCAGGTTCTGGTTTTTGTCGGGGCTGTTGGAATTGCCGTGCGTGCGATAGCGCCCTGGGTTAAAGATAAGTTTACCGATCCTGCGGTGGTGGTTGTCGATGAAACGGGGAAGTTTGTTATCCCGATTTTGTCCGGTCATCTTGGCGGGGCGAATGATTTTGCCCGGATGCTGGCGGAGTTTCTCTGTGCAGTCCCGGTAATTACTACAGCTACGGATTTGCGGGGATGTTTTGCCGTGGATGTTTTTGCCAGGGAAAGGGGATTGTGGATTACGGATCGCAGGCTGGCAAAAGAGATGTCAGCGGCAGCGCTTAGAGGGAGTTCTATCGGTGTATTCGGGGATTGTCCGGTGCAGGAACTGCCCGTGTTTTTGGGGGGCCGACCGAATCAGAGCGGGGAAATCAATCTGTATCTTGGTATCTGGAAAAAGGAGAAATGGGAGGGAAAAATTCCCAGAGAAAACACGCTTCAGCTTGTTCCGCGTGTGGTTACGCTTGGCCTTGGGTGCCGGAAAGATATCGATAAAGAAACACTTAAAATGCAGGTTATGGAAGCCTTGGATGCCTGGGGGATCTGGCCGCAGGCAGTAAAGAAAATAGCGACGATTACTTTAAAAAAAGAAGAAAAAGCTATACAGGAATTGTGTCTGGAAATGCATTGGGAATTGTGTTTTTTTTCTTCTCAGGAGCTTGCTGACGTAAAAGGGGAGTTTTCTTTTTCGGCTTTTGTAGAACAGACCACCGGTGTAGGAAATGTGTGCGAGAGGGCAGCGGTGCTGGGTGCAGGCGGGCGGCTTCTGGAGAAAAAAACAGTAAAAAAAGGGGTTGCTCTGGCGGCTGCCTGGTAATTGGCGGCAAAGTTTTAAAGCAACATATATGTGCCCGTATGCGCCCGCAAATGCGCGTATTACTATAAATGAATAAAGTCCTGTCTTGCTTATTGATGTGATTTTGGCAAGGCAGGACTTAGTGAGAGTGTTTGAAAGCAAGATCATTGTAAACCCTGGGCTAACTCCATAGTCAATGAGAAATTTCCAACATTTTTTTTACAAACCTGGTTAAATTTGTTAAAGATTATTACATTGTTTTACGGTCTTCTTACTTCGCTTGACCTTAGACCTGCTCCATAGTTTATCCTGAGTGTGTACCGGAAAACAACCGGATAACCCGAAAAAATGGAAGAACTGAATGAAAAAAAACGGGTAAATTTTAAGAGCGTTGAAAGGAGATTACAACATGAAAAACAATGCAATAAGACTTCCGCAGATTATGGCGGCAGCGGCGATGATGACGATGTTCTGTGCGGTTCCGGCCCTTGCTGCAAGCGGCTGGCAGCAAGAAAATGGAAGCTGGATTTATCTGGATCGCCATGGAAACCGTGTGACGGATACCTGGAAAAAGAATGATGCCGGAGATCGATGGTTTTATCTGGAAGAAGACGGAAATATGGCCGTCAGCAAGATTATTGAACAGGGCGATGATTACTACTATGTTAATGAGGACGGTGCCCGGGTAACGAATGAGTGGCGGCTTTTGGAGGATGACAGCGACAGTGACGCCTTTTTGGACGGAACCTGCTGGTATTATTTCGGAGCCACGGGAAAAGCCGTAAAAAATACGTCGGGAAAGGCAAGATTAACCACCATTGACGGCAAAAAATATGCTTTCGATGAAGAGGGAAGAATGCTTTACGGCTGGGTTAGTGAAGACGCCCAGATGCTCACGGATGAGGAGGGCTGGACCGACGGTGTATATTACTGCGGGGAGCCCGGAGAAGGCGGAAATGCCATTATTAATGCATGGAAACGGATAAAGGTGGATGATCCGGAGGGCGATGACGAGGCAGACGGCGATTACTGGTTTTATTTTGGGGTAAACGGAAAGAAGATTACGGATACACAAAAAACCATCAATAAGTGCAAGTATCTGTTTGACGATCGCGGCGTTGCGCTGTTTAAGTGGAATGATGTTCTGCCTTCCGATGCAAGTTCATCCAATGCAACACCTTCCACAGCCTCGGCCAGCAGCCTGAAGTACTACAACAGCCCTGACGAGTGCTGGAGAGCCAGCGGATGGATCTACACCGTTCCTACGGAAGATATTGATCCGGAAGCTTACGCCGATGATACAGAATATTGGTTCTATGCCGATAAAAACGGAAAACTTGCCATTAGCCAGATAAAGACCGTGGACGGCTATAAATATGCATTTAACGAAAAGGGAGAAATGCTCGAAGGTTTATACGCCCTTACCTTTGACGGGAACAACCGAATTTCCGATTATAAGGAAATTGAAGACATTGCCGATATGCCGGAGGAAGATGAAGAATGTTTTGTTTATTACTTTGGCAATACACCGAAGGACGGCGTAATGGCAACTAAGAAGAATGTGCAGATTGAACTGGACGACGATTATACCTTTGGCTTCCGCTCCAACGGACAGGGAATCCATGGCATTTCCGACAATGCAATTTACATTAAAGGACGCAAATTAAAGGCGGACAGAGAATTAAGGATTGAACCGGTAAGCTTTAACGGCGAGGAATATCTGGTCAATACCACGGGTGCAATCCAGAAGAAAAAGAATAATGTCAAGGATGCCGATGATACCTATTACTGCACCGATGCCAAGGGAAGGATTACCTACCGGGGAAGCGAAAAGAAAACGGATTAAGGAAAATAAAAGTTACTGTTCACAGGGGTGCTGCGGTGGGGTCATATTCCGTCGTCACCGCGCTCTCGCTCCGCAAAAGAACACAGCGGACGCTAAACTCGATATTAGGAAGTTCCTCTTCTCTTTGTTCAGAGGAACCACTTTCGCACTAAGCTCGAAAAAACCTCGCTAAGTGCTCAATGCGAAGCGCCGGTGTTTTTTGAGGGGATTCCTCACGGAACATGCCCCCGCCTACGCACCCCCGTGAACAGTAACAAATAAATAACAGGGGACGAGGAAATATGGGACGGGAATATACGATTGGAGAAGTTGCTGAACTTTTAAATGTAACCAGGGATACGCTGCGTTTTTACGAAAAAAAGAAGCTGATTGTGCCGAGAAAAGCGGCGAACGGATACCGCTATTACTCGGGAGAAGATATCCAGCTGCTTTTGGATTTGATTTTTCTGCGCAAGCTTCAGTGCAGTATTCTGGATATTCAGACGATCTGCGGGGACGGAAGTTTAGAGTCCATGTGCGACTGCCTTGAGGTTCGGGTAGAGGAGGAAGAAAAGCTTATACGCCAGCACCAGCAGATCCTGCGCCAGCTTATTGCCACCCGCTATACCAGGGAAAAAATCCGGAAGTATTTTCAGCAGTATGTTCTCCGATCCATTCCCCGAACCTATATCTTTTCCCCGTCCGTGCCGGATTATGATGCTGTGCGCGGAGAATGGTTTAAGGCACTTGGCGAAGATAAAAAATTAAACTGCTATCTCCATGAACAGTGGGATCTGCAGGGGGACAGGGCGGTAAACCATCAGTGTTATCTGATTTTAGAAGAATATGCCGTCAGGCAGCTTGGACTGGAAAAATATGCAAAAAATGCCCCCTTCTTTTCCTTTGATGAATGTGTGTACACCATTTATGCGTCGAAAACCGTTTCTCCGCAGTGGGAGGATGTGCAGAAAATAATTTCCTGGGCAAATCAGCAAAACATCCCGCTGACCGGAGAAGTCCACGCGCAGTATCTCTGGAATCATTACCAGGAAGGGAAATTAAAAACATCCTATATTGAGATGTACCTGCCGGTGAAAAAGTAAAAAGCAGGGAATTTGCCGGTGAGAAGGTTTTAAAAACAAAAAACAAAAAAATGAAAACAAGTACTTGCAAAATCAAAAAAATATGTTATAATCCCGTTTTCGACACTTGCAAAATAAAAAGAGGCAAAAAACCCTGTATTTATGA
>CAMNRM010000064.1 GCA_946553025.1 uncultured Clostridium sp. | reverse complement strand
AAAACGACTCTCGGAAGCCGCATAAAATAAGGCTTTGAGATTCCGAGAGCCTATTTAAATGAATAGGGAGGAAAATACTATGGTTTTTGTACCTGAAGAAAAATTAAAACAAAAAATGCAGATCGACGGCAGCGTACTGAAATACATGTACAGCGTCGCCGGAGCCGGCCTTGGCCTGATTGCCATGGGGGGCATGTGTATCTTTATCGGCATTTTGCTGGGTGTTGCCCTGTACGGCGTTATGGAAACGAATGCCGTTATTCTGGCAGCGGTTATTATCGTGCCCAGTATTTTACTGATTCTCCTTGGCAGTTTTTTACAGAAGCGAAGAGTGAATAATTACCAAAAAGCCTACGAAAAACAAGCCAAACTCACCCCGGCCCAGATTCACGAAGCCGAGGAAGAATTTAAACAGCAGGGAACTGTCCTTTTATCCTTTGAAAAAAGCAAAAGCACCAACAGCCTGAAAAAAATGGGCTTTATCACTTCCCATTACCTGAAATTCCCAGGCCCGAACCAGGCGCTTTTTCCCCTGCAGAACATGGTCGCCTGCTTATACACGAAAAAATATCTCTGCCAGGACGGCGGCTATGACCGCGCACTGGTTGCCTATACCGACGACGGGGATCTTGGCATCTTATATAGAGATGCGCCGGAAAAAGCCTGTCTGGAAATCATTGACGCCATCGCTGCCCACAACCCTCTTATCATCACTGACCACCATTTTTCTTACGAGGGAAGGGAATACGACGCGGTCAGACAGCCCGAAGAGGTTATCGCCCTTCACCGGCGGATGCGTACCGGACAGTAACATCCCCCGTCCAAACAATGACCAACAATACTAAACCATGGAGTAAACACGATGAACATTACTGAATTGCGCTGCAGTGCCTGCAACGGAACCCTAAAGGTCAACCCCCAGAACCCAAATGTGGTCGAATGTGAATACTGCCACACAAAATTCATGGTCGAATGGAACCATCCCGGCAGCCAGGGCGGACAAAATGTACAGCTTCGGCAGATGCCGCAGAGAATTAACTATCAGCCCTCAAAACCGGCAGAACCGAAAAAAACCGGCTGGGAACCCTACGGCTGGAAGCGGGGCGTCGCCCTGGTCATTCTCTTTTTTGTTATTATGGGCGTGTGGAAAGGCCCGGCCCTCTACCGCCGCTACAAGCTGAATCAGCAGATCGCCGCTGAAAAAGCTTCAGAAAACGGCGAAAATACCAAAAACGCTTCCAACGACGGCTTAACCTCCGCTGACAATCCAGCAGCACAGACACCCCTGACCGGACTTTTGGCCCTCTTTGCCGAGCAGGTATTTGACCAGCCCGCAGAGGAAATTTCCCAAAGCGATCTGGCAAAGATTCAATGGCTGGAGATGCGCAATACCATTGATTTCCGCTGCATCGGCTACAGCTTCGACGACCCATTAGAAAGCCCGGATGCCGAACTTACCTGGGTGGACTTTCCAAGGGATGATTACCCGGACGCTGACTTAACCTGCCTTCCTGCCTTCACCGGCGTAAAGCGGATCAGCACAAACCAAACCCTTTTCCCGGAATATATCCGTGGACTTTCCCTGACCGGAATCAGCGGCTATTATGACAGCCTGGAACAGGTTGCCTCCCTTGTGGACGACCCGTCGCAGCTTCGCTACCTATCCGTCACCTCCGACCCGCTGAGCCTTGCCGGGCTGGACAAGCTGACCAACTTGGAAACCCTGATCTTAAACGGCGATCATCTTGAAGAAGAAAAATCCCTGGTCAATGCCAAGTCCTTAAAGCATCTGAGCCTGGATATGTACGACGGCAGCATGGACTTTTCCACCTTCGGCATGATGCCCTGGCTGGAAAGCTTATCCATCGAGTCCCAGAACATCCGTGATTTAAGCTTTATTACCAAAATGGAAGCCCTGGCCTCCCTGCACTTAAAGTACGGAACCTTCCTCTCCTTAGATCCCCTGCGCGATCACCCCGCGCTGACCGAGCTTTCCTTAGAAAGCTGCGGCGAAGTTAAGGATATGTCCGCCGTTTCCACGCTGACCGGATTAACCGCCCTAAGACTGGATCTGCCCTACGGCTGTCCCCAGCCGGATCTTTCCGCGCTTACCGCAATGAAGGATCTCTATCTGGAACGTTTCGACAATACCTCTTTCCTGCGCTCCATGCCAGCACTGGAAACCCTGGTATTAAACTACACCCCTGCAAGTTCAGCTTCTGATTTTGATCAGCTGGTCAGCTTAAAAAAGCTCCAGTGCTCTGCCTTTGCCGCCTCCGATCAGGACTTTCGGTTTATCACCCATTTGCCGTCCATCGAGGACGTCAGCCTTCAGGGAACCATAACCTACAACGATATCTCCGGCATATTCAACCTGCCGACCCTGAAGCGGCTGAATATCAGCAATATGCAGTGTGAAATCAACTTTGCAAACCTTGCCGAAAACACCACCTTAGAAGCACTGTCCATCGATAAGATCAAGCTCTTTAAAAATGTACAGGTCAGCGGCGGAGGCGGGATTGCTTACGTAGACTGGGACGATGTAAGCCTTACCGAAAACATTGCCTTCCTGGAAAAATTTAAGGGATTAAAAGAACTGAGCATAAAAGAAAACGAACTGACGGAAATCGGATTTGCCGCTGCCTTAGAGGCATTGCAGAAAATTGATTTTTCAGACAACTATGTCACCGATATTTCTCCTTTGTCCGGGTTAAAAAACCTCTCCCAAGTCATCTGCACCGAAAACCCGGTTTCCAACACAGAAATACTGGGAGAAAAAGTAATCATTGTCCAATAAGCTTATTACTGTTCACATGTTCACAACAACATAAACCTTCACCAATACCAAAAAAAGATACATAAAAAACCACACAAAAAAGATACCAAAAAAATAACCCATAAAAAACTGCCATAGAAAGGAAAAAGGAAAAAACATTCTCCTGTCTATGGCAGTTTTTCTGCTGCTGTTCACATAGGTCTGCGCACTTGCTATACTGACCGTAGGTTAAACCGGGCCAATGAACAAAAACCCCATTCTGCTTATCTCCTACTTCGCCACAACCTTGGCATCCTTAAAGTAAAGCCCTGCCGAAGAGGTCATATAAACGCCCTGCACATAATCCTTAATCAGATAATTATTGGCCTTGTAATACAGTGCCATCACCGGATAATCCGCAGAAACAAGTTCGTCCGCCTGCTTTACCAGTTCAGCCGACTTTGCCGGGTCTTTCTCCGTCTTTATCTGATCAACAATCGCGTCATACTCCGGATTGCTGTAGAAAGAATTATTCGTTACGTCATTCGTATACAATAACGGCAGAAAGCTCATCGGATTTACATAATCCGCACTCCAGCCCATAGCGCCCACTTCATAATTACCACTCTGAATATCGCTGTAGAACACAGCCCAGTCCGCAGAACTTACTTCAACACTAATCCCAAGATTCTGCTCCCACATCTCCTTAATTGCCTCGGCAATCTTCTTTACATTATCATCCGAATAGAAGGAAAGCTGTACCGTCGGGAAGCCCTCACCGTCAGGATAACCTGCTTCAGCCAGTGCTGCCTTCGCTGCTTCCACATCCGCCGTAGCCGATAAACCAAAATCGGAACGACCTTCCAGAATGTCCTTCCCGTCAACCACATATCCCGGGGAAAGGAAGCTGTAAGCCGGCTGTGCATCCACCTGCGCCACGTTATTAATCAATGCTTCCCTGTCAATCGCCAGATTCAGCGCTTTTCTTACCAGCGGATTATCATAAGGCTCTTTGCCGCAGTTAATATCATAATAAACCGTGCCGTAACTTGGAACCGTCTTCACCCCTGCATTCTCTGCCTGCAGACGCGCCATATCGCTTGACGGAATCGTCCGTACACCGTCCACCTCGCCGTTCTCATAAGCCGTCAGCGCCGTGGAAACATCCAAAATATAACGCAGCGTCACCTTTTCCAGAGCAACATTCTCAGCATCCCAGTAATTCTCATTCTTCTCTAAAATCATGCTCTCGCCCATGTTCATCTGCGTAATCTTAAACGGCCCGTTGCAGATATAGGTATCCGCCTGGTTCGTCCACTTATCCCCGTTCGCCTCCACGGTCGCTTCCTGAACCGGCCAATACACCCACATACTCACCAGATCAATAAAATAAGCACAGGGATCTTTTAACGTAAATTCCAGCGTATTATCATCAATCGCCTTAATTCCCACATCCTCCGCCGAAGCCGTACCGTCATAAAACTCCTGCCCGTTCACAACATAATCCGAAATCATATTGACATACTGCGAAGTAGTCGCCGGCGTAAGCACCCGCAAAGCCGAATAAACATAATCCTTCGCCGTCAGCGGACTCCCGTCGCTCCACTTTAATCCCTCTCTTAAATGGAAGGTATACACCGTCATATCATCATTCGACTCCCAGGACTCGGCATTCCCCGGAACAACCTCCCCATTGGCATCATACGTAACCAGTCCTTCAAAACAGTTCATCAAAAAAGGAACCGCAAACGAGTTATTCGTCACCGTCGGATCAATCCCATCCGGCTCATTATTCAGCACAAACGTAATCTCCTGTGCCACATCCCCGGCCGGAGCCTCGCTCTCTGCATTCCCTTCGGCCTCTGCCGCTGTCGTCGCTGCCTCCGTCGTAGGCGCTGCAATCGTCTGCGGCTCTGTCTGTTCACTCTGTCCCCCTCCGCATCCAGACAACACCGACGCCCCAAAAAGTCCCAGCGCCAAAAGCAAACTAACTTTCTTCTTCATAATATTACCTCCTAAAAATAATTCAGTAGTGCCCAAGCACCCCTATCTATGTCCCAAGTGCCAAAAAAATAACCGCACCATGAAACCCCTATCACACAAAAACCGTCAACCAATCACCCCCACAACACACACACCCCCAAACCAACCACAGCATCCCCCCACAAAACCCCTCACCCCAAAGCCGAACCGCAGCGAAGGGAGAGCCGTGTTTTGCAAGGAATCCCCTATAGAACGTCGGCGCTTAACGAGGTCCCTCACGAGTTTAGCGTCCGCTACGTTCTATGCGGAGCGAAAGCGTGGTGACGGCAAAACACGGCTCTCCCGCAGCGGACCCCCTATAACTCCCCTATAACTCCACCTCCCCCCTAACTCCCCTCATACAAATGGCAAGCCACCCCATGCCCCTCTCCCACGCACCGAAGCTCTGGCATCTCCTCTGCACAAACCTTCTTCGCATAAGGGCATCTCGTATGAAACCTGCACCCCGTCGGCGGTGAAATCGGGCTGGGAATATCCCCCTCGATCCCGCTCTTCTCCTTCATCCTTGCCAATTTCGGATTCGCCACGGGAATACTCCCCAAAAGCCCCTTCGTATAAGGATGAAGCGGATGCTTATAAATCTCATCAGCCTCACAAACCTCCACAAGCTGCCCCAGGTACATCACCCCGACATCGTCCGACACATACCGAACCATCGACAAATCATGGGCGATAAAGAGATAGGAAACCCCTTTCTCCTCCTGGAAATCCTTCAATAAATTAATCACCTGCGCCTGAATCGACACATCCAGCGCCGAGATCGGCTCATCACAGATCACCAGTTCCGGCTGCAGAATCAAAGCCCTTGCAATTCCCACCCTCTGCCTCTGCCCCCCGGAAAACTCATGGGCATAGCGGCTGGCATGTTCCTTCGTCAGTCCCACCCGCTCCAGCATAGGAAAAACCAGTTCATTTGCCTGATCCTTTCGCTTAACCACCCCGTGTGCCATCAAAGGCTCCGCGATAATATCCCTCACCGTCATCCTCGCATTCAGCGAAGCATAAGGGTCCTGAAAGATCATCTGCATCTTTTTCCGAAACGGCTTTAACTGTTTCTGGTTCAAGCCGCTAATCTCCTGCCCGTCCAGAAAAATCTGCCCGCCGGTAGGATCATACATCCGAATAATCGTCCGTGCACAGGTAGATTTCCCGCAGCCGGACTCTCCCACCAGCCCCAGCGTCTTTCCCCTTTCCAGAGTAAAACTTACGTCATCAACTGCATGGACGATTTGTTTGGAGTTCAGCTTAAAATGTTTTGTCAGGTGTTTTACCTCAAGCATATTTTCCATGATTTCCTCCCATTCCCGTCACAGCCTCCGCCCTCATCACAGCCCCCGTCCTCATCACAATCATCCTTCCGCTTCCTCCGCAGCCTTCCTTCCCCTGCCGCAAAACGGATTATGTTCATCCGCCGGCGCGTCAGGATAGAGCAGGAAGCACCGGGACTGATGTTTTTGTCCGCATTCCACAAACTCCGGCAGCTTATCTTTACAGATTCTTCTCGCGTAGGGACAGCGCGGCGCAAACGGGCAGCCGGGCGGCGGGTTGGTCATATCCGGCGGCGACCCTGGAATCGGCGCTAATCTCTGGCTCTTATCCTGGTGAAGATCCGGAATCGACGCCAGAAGTCCCATGGTATAGGGATGACTTGGCTCTTCAAAAATATCGTCAATCAGGCCCTCCTCCATAATCAGGCCGCCGTACATAACAATTACCCGGTCACACAGTTCCGCAACCACGCCCAAATCATGAGTAATAAATATAATGCTGGTTCCGTACTCTTTTTCAAGTTCACGGAGCTGGCAGAGAATCTGATCCTGAATCGTCACATCCAAAGCCGTGGTCGGCTCGTCAGCAATTAAAAGTTCCGGTTTATTGGCAAGAGCCATGGCAATCATCGCCCGCTGACGCATACCGCCGGAAAACTCGTGCGGATAAGCATGAATCCGCTTTTCGGGTTCCGGTATCCGCACCTTGGCAAAGAGTTCCAGAACCTCTTTTTTTAACGCTTCCTTTGTCCTCTCCGGGTGATGTTCCTTAATCATCTCCAAGACCTGCTTCCCCACAGGAATTAACGGGTTCAGCGAAGACATAGGGTCCTGGAAAATCATGGAAATTTTTTCTCCCCGGATTTTTCGGATGGCCTTCTTTGAAAGCTTGGTTAAATCCTGCCCGTCAAAGATAATTGTTCCCTCTTTAATGCGGGCGGTATCCGCTAAAAGGCGGAGAATCGACATGGATGTAACACTCTTTCCGCTTCCTGACTCTCCGACAATCCCTAAAATTTCTCCTTTATGCACAGAAAAGCTTACGCCCCGCACAGCCTGAACTTCGCCGTTGCTGGTCATAAAGGAGGTTTTTAAACGGTCTATTTTCAATATGGGTTCCATCACATTACCTCTTATTTCTTGTTCCTGTTCACACGTTCACAGCAGCTATTTCTTCAATTTCGGATCTAAGGCATCCCGCAGGCCGTCCCCCACAAAGTTAAAGGCAAACATAATCAGACAGATCACCAGCGCGGGAATAAACAGCTGATGGGGACAGGAGCGCAGGTTTTCCGTGGCATCATTGCACATGGTTCCCAGACTTGCCATCGGCGGCTGTAAGCCGATTCCCAGATAGCCCAGGAAGGCTTCCATAAAGATAGCCGAGGGAATCAGCATCGTTTCCGTAACCAGGATGGAACCCATGGCGTTGGGAATTAAGTGCTCCAGCAAAATCGTTTTCGTCGATGAACCGATGGTCTTTGCCGCAAGGACGAACTCATTCGCCTTTAAGCTCAGTACCTGCCCGCGCACCACCCTTGCCATATCCACCCAGTAAACCAGGCCAAGAGCCACGATAATGCTCTGCAGGCCCGAACCCAGAATCACCATAATCAGGATTACATAGAGCGTCAGGGGAACCGTACTGATAATGTCCACTATACGCATCATAATATTGTCCACATTTCCCCCGGCATAGCCGGCGATTCCGCCGTAAAAAATTCCAATCACCATATTGACAAGGGCAGCCACAAAAGCCACCAGAAGAGAAATCCTCGTCCCGTACATCAGACGGGTTAAGATATCCCTTCCCAGGTTATCGGTTCCCAGAACAAAGGATCGGTTCCAGACCGTGGCCGCGGGATAGATGGTATTATTTTCGGGATTTGCAATCACATAGGGCTTCTGCCCGTAGTAAAGGGCAATCTCCGTCCCGTCACAGTCAAAAATCGTCATCATCCGATCCGACTCATCCCTGACCTTTTTTAGCTGGCTTCCCAGGGTTCCGTCCTTTTCCACCCGCAGAACCTTTAACGCCTGTGTAATATAGAGATAGGCAGAGCGGTCAGGCGTTTCGTACACCTTCATCCTGGGCGGAATATTCACCACCTCCAGATTTTGGACAGAATAGCTGTAGCGGGTAAAATACGGCCCCGCCAGAGCAAAAACAAGCAGCAGCACTATAATCACAAAACCGGCAATCGCTGTGGGCTTGTGCCGAAACCGAAACCATACATCCCCGGCAAAGGTTCGGTTCTTCGCCCATATCTTCTCCCGATCCTCATTCGTGGCTTCCAGTAATTCCCATTGATTATCCATTTCTTCTTCCTCATCCCTGTTTATATTCGGATTTTTGACGTTTTGCCTTTAGATGTTCTTTTCCCAGACAGCACACCGGAACCTGTCCGGTATTATTCGTACTTAATCCTCGGATCGATAAGACAGTAAAAGATGTCCACGATAAAAATCATGGCCATTAAAAACGCGGCATAAAAAATCGTTACTCCCATAATCGTGGTATAATCCCGCTGGGACACGCTGTTGACAAAGTGAACCCCAAGACCCGGAACCGCAAAAATCTTTTCTATAACAAAGCTTCCCGTCATTAAATTTGCTACCGTAGGGCCTAAAACCGTAATCACCGGAATCAGGGCGTTGCGCATCGCATGGTGCAGGATGACCTTGGTTTCCGAAAGCCCCTTGGCTCTGGCAGTTCGGATATAGTCCTGCCCCATTACCTCTAATAAGCTTGAGCGCATCAGCCGGGCCAGATAGCTTAAAGAATAACCGCCCAGGGCAATCACCGGGAGCACATAGCCCTTCCAGGTGTCAATTCCAAACGTCGGGAGAATATTTAACCGGAAAGAAAAGGTATAAATCAAAAGAGAGGCAATCACAAATGATGGAATGGTAACGCCGATGGTCGCAAACGCCATCACCAGCATATCCTGCCATTTCCCGTTTTTCACCGCCGCTAAAATTCCCATGGGAACTGCCGCCAGCAGGACAAAGATAATGGTAATTCCTCCCAGCTTTGCCGATACCGGAAAACCGTTGCGGATAAACTCATTCACTTCTTTTCCTGTATATTTATACGAAGGGCCGAGATCGCCGTGCAGTACACCGCCCAGGTACTCAAAAAACTGTTCGGGAAGCGGGCGATCCAGATGATATTTCTCATTTAAGGCAGCTTCCACCTCCTCGGATACCTTCCGGTCGCTGGTAAACGGGCCGCCGGGAATTGCATGCATAATGGTAAAGGTGACAAGAATAATAAAAAACATGGCAATCAGCATCATACCTAAACGCTTAATAAAATATCGAACCATTTCCATTCCCCCGATGTAATTATCTGAAGCTTATCCGCTGCTGTGAATATGCAAACAGCAGCACTTATCCTGACAGGACAGCAAATATCCCCATGAAAGCTCTATTCATGGGGACAATTATAAGCCTTTTCTACAGTTTTTGTCAATGCTTTTTGTCTTTATCAAGTTAAAGCCAAACTGCCATTGTTGCTGTTTACAGATTTACAGCAGCTATACTATTTTCCCCGCTTCAGTTCCAAAAACAGCAATCTGGGTCAGGGAAGGGAAGGGCGACGGGTCGCCGGACTTGATGAGCTTTCCCAGCCTCAGCCAGGTAATGTTTTTGCGCACAATGGAAAATACATGGGGCTTGCTGCTTTTTTCCATCCCTACCTTCTCGCTGCTTCCGTCCGAAAACTGAAAAGTAGCCTCTGTCCACCAGTTATCATGCGGAAAATCCGCCCTGGTGTATAAAACAATGCGGTCAAAATCTACCGGACGTCCAAACGCCAGTGTTAATTCTGCATCATCCTGCATATTTATTCCCCACGAACTGTAAGGCCATTTTCCGTGGGACCTATTGGCAACCATGCCGTCGATAACCGTTCTCGCTGCAAATATCGCCTGCCCGCGGGTTTCCACATTGGCAAAGACATGTGGAAAACAATTGGGATTTCCCGGCTGATCCATAATATTTTTGGCAAGATTGCGGTAATTGTTCACCTCATATTCCTCTGCCCGGCGCAGGGTCAGATAGTGAATATTTCCGGTAAACGCTTTGGGATTATAAGCCATTCGCTTATCGTTAAAAGGAATCGTATAAAGCATGTAGGAATCGGTCAGATAGACCAGGGACTCGTCCAGCGCATCGTCAATGCGGATAACATAAAAACTATTACTTTTTTCCACAGAAAGGTGAATCGTATCCCCTTTCTTATATTCCTGTTCAAAAACAAGTATCGCCTGATCCTCCCCGCAGGCTTCTCCTCGGATATTTCCCATTAAATCCCGAACCGCAATCGTTACCTTCGCCACAATCCATTTCCTCCCTTGGTTAAATTTTTATAATATAAGAAACTTAAGAACATTTTTTAATTATAACAAGGTTCTGCGGAAAAAAAAATTGCCTTTTTCCCGAAAAACCTGTCCTTTTTCCACTTTATTGGTTAATCTTCCATAAAAGCGGCTTTTTATCGTCCGCTTTTTGTAAGAGTTATTCGATTGTGGTTTTTACCAGAGGAAACGAGGCGTCCGCTAAAGAATCCGCTTCAACGATAAAAAGACTCCAGCAAAGTCCTTACCAGGCATAAACGCCCGCAAGACTCTGCCGGAGCCTTTTTCATGGCTAAATCCGCAGTCTGGCCTGCTAAAGTGGGGGGTGCAATTGCCGAAACTGCCTGTTTAGGAAGACATAATTTGTATTAGGCGCATAAGTAAGCTGCTAATTCATGCACCAAACTGTCACATTCTGTCGAATGCACAACCATTTCCAGTTTCCTGCTTCCTGTCATGGCGATGGCGCCCATAAGTGATTTCGCATCGATAACAATGCTTCCGCTTTTTAAATCCACATCGCCGTCAAAACCACTTACAATTTTTACAAAATTTAAAACGTCTTCAGTTTTCCTTAACATCACGGGAAAAGTTTTCATTTCCTTAGCACCTCCTTACTTGCTTTTACTTTATTCTTCCCTTACGGCAATATAATATACCAGAAAATGAAAAATTTCCATAGTAATTTTTAATGAAAAAAAGTAAATTTTTATCGCATTTTGCATGAAATCGATTACAAATATTTTCCAAAACTCTCCTTTTCCCCGCCGGGTAAACTTCCGTCTTACACCTCCCCTTCTTTCCAAATAATAAAACCACCTGCCCCGAAAATCTTCCAGGGCAGATGGCGGAAAATAAATGAAATCGTTTACATTTTATTTTCATTTAATCTCTGGCGATAAATGGAAATCACTTTCTCCACGGCTTCTCTTGACGGCGCTCCCATCGTCATTCGTTTTTCCACACAGGTCTTCATCGAAATCGCGTCATAGATATCTTCTTCAAACACCGGGCTGACCGCCTTAAACTCTTCCAGGCGCATATCTTCCAGGGCAATCTTTTTTTCAATACAGTAAAGGACAAGCTGCCCGACAATCCCGTGGGCATCCCTGAAGGGAACACCTTTACCCACCAGATAATCCGCGGCATCCGTGGCATTGGTAAAACCGTTCTTTGCACTGGCTTCCATCCGGTCTTTGCAAAAACTCATCGTAGAAATCATGCCGGTGAATAATAAAATGCATCCCTTGACCGTATCGATGGCGTCAAAAGTCAGTTCCTTGTCCTCCTGCATATCTTTATTATAAGCCAGGGGCAGACCCTTCATCGTCGTCAGCAGGGAAACCATGGCACCGTACACCCGCCCGGTCTTTCCCCGAATCAGTTCGGCAATATCCGGATTTTTTTTCTGCGGCATAATGCTGCTTCCCGTAGAATAGGAATCGTCAATCTCTACAAACTGGTATTCATTCGTATTCCAGATAATGATTTCCTCACAGAACCGGCTTAAATGCATGGCAATAATCGACATTGCCCCAAGGAGTTCCAGAAGATAATCCCTGTCCGCCACCGAATCCATGGAGTTTAAGGTCGCACCGTAAAAGCCAAGAAGTTCGGCCGTATATTCCCGATCCAGGGGATAGGTGGTTCCCGCCAGGGCACCCGAACCCAGGGGACAGTAATTCATCCGCTCATAAAGGTCGTGGAGCCGCCCGCGATCCCGGAAAAACATCTCCACATAAGCGCCCAGATGATGGGCAAGGGTGATGGGCTGGGCCTTCTGCAGATGGGTGAATCCCGGCATAAAGGTATCCAGATGTTCTTCCATCAGGTTTACAAGTTCATTGATCAGGGAAAGCAGAAGTTCCTCCATCTCCTTTACCTGATCCCGGGTATAGAGTTTCATATCCAGGGCCACCTGATCGTTGCGGCTGCGCCCGGTGTGAAGTCTTTTCCCGGCCTCTCCAATCCGCTTGGTCAGTTCCTCTTCGATAAACGAGTGGATATCCTCAGCCCCGGCTGTAATCACAAGCCTGCCTTCCTCCAGATCGGCAAGAATCCCTGCAAGCCCCTGCAAAATAGCCGCTTCATCCTCCTTCGTTAAAATCCCCTGCCTGGCCAGCATCTTTACATGAGCCGTGCTGCCCTGGATATCCTGGCGGTAAAACTTCTGATCAAACGATAAGGATTCATTAAAATTGTGCACCAGTTCATTCGTTTCCTTGGTAAAACGTCCGCCCCAAAGTTTCATGGGTTTCATCCTCCTTATTATCTAAAATATGCTGCCGATTGTTCTGCACTTCGTGCTCCCGCAATCCTAAAAAATATCATCATCCTCAAAAAACCGTTCCAGATCCTCGATTGCCCCCTCCGGGCGCACAGGCGCTTGTGTGAAAGGAAAGTCTTCTTTCAGAAAATCTTCCTCCAGAAATTCCTTATCTGGAAAATCCTTATCCGAAAAATCTTCATCAAGAAACGCTTCGCCGTCAAAAGGTTCCTCGCTGTCCTGCTTTTGTCCTTCACTTTCCTGCTGCTCGGATAACTGCGGCTTTTGTGCCTTTGGTTTTCTAAGGCAAAGCACTCCGGCAAGCCCAATCAAAACGATGCTTGCAAGGCTGATCCAAAAGCCCTGGATTAGGCCCGGCGGCCTGTAGGTCATCGTGATTTCATGGCTTCCGCCGGGAAGTTCAAAGCCAAGAAAGGCGTCAAAGACCTTCTTGCCTTTCACCTCGCGGCCATCCAGCATAATCTTCCAGCCCTGATCATAAGGTATGCTGGTAAAGAAGGTTCCGGGTGCCGGGGTATCGGCGTATCCTTTAATCAGCGTATCCTGCCAGCTGGTCACAACAAGCCCGTATTCGCCCAGACGGTGATACACATCCTGCAAAACCCCTTCCTCAAAGCGGTAAGCCCTGGCGTCCATAACCTTATTGTCTTCCGAGGTAATCGTCACTTCAACGCCGGCCCTGCACCAGCCAAGTTCCAGAAAATATCCACGATCCACATGGTCAAAGCTTTTGCTCTCACCATCAGTGCTTACCGTAACTTTTTTGACATCCTTATTAATTACATAGACATAGTAGTCGCCGTCACTCTCGGGAATAAAGCGGAAGGTCTGACCGTTAGTTTCTCCCCAGGCGTCGGTCAGAATCGGCCCGCAGCCGCAAAGCTGTACAAAGGAATTCTGTACCTCTGCCGGTGTGCCGGATTCCGGAAGGAAGTTTTCTTCCAGTTCCGGAGGAAGCCAGAAGCCTAAGGGAAGCGTACAGGCATTTTCATACAGATAGGTTTTTCCTGATTCCCCGAGATAGGTCAGCAGGGGATATTCTTCTGCAAGTGACGAGTACAGGCCGTAGCGCACGGAAAAAAGCGAATTCACCAGAGGCGTGCTTCCGGTGATGCTGTAGGCATTGGTTGAACTTTCGCAGCCAAGCTGACGGAAAAACTTCGTCAAATCCGCATTGGCCACGGAAGAAAACAGGGAAACGGACGGAAAATTCATCCATGCACCGTCATTTTTTGTCTTCCTGGTCATCTTCTCCACGCGGTAAAAGCTGTCTTTAGGAATAACCTCCTCGACCAGATACTCCACATCCTTATTGTCCCGGATATAGCTTGTGCGGCTGGTGGTGGTTATGCTGGTTGCCGTCATATTGATTGCCGATTCCATGGACACCAGCCCCAGGGTGAGAAGAAGAAGGACATTCCTGTTCTTTCCCCGCTGAAACAAAAGGATGAGTCCTGCATACATTGCCAGAAATAAAATCGCCACATAAAAGACAATAAAGTGAAAATCCTTTTCCGTTACCAGCTTTTCGGCAAGAATCACAAATCCCGCAGCGCCCCAGAACGCCAGAGCCACATGCTTTTTCGGGATATCCTCCAGATGAAGATAGGCATGGTAGCACATGGTGAGCAAAAGCAATATATAGATAAAGGACTGGCGGCAGGGCAGGCTGTTGGGGTAGTGAAAACCGTGCCACAGAAAGTTTAATACATTGACCGAAAAACTCAGGTAGAAAAAGAGCATCAGCCCGCAGTAGGCCACCTTTTCCTTCAGCGAAATTTTACGGCAGGATAAGTACAGCAAAAAAAACATCAAAACCGCCACACCGCAGTAGATATTCGGCCAGTGGTCCAGCCCGATTTCCACATCGACATTCCCGATATGGCGGGCAATCATATCGATAATCGAAAAATAAGAAGAAAAGGTTTTGGGGAAGGTCGAACTTCCGGAAGCCGTGGACTGAAGCGCCAGTACCTCCGGCACTAAGATCACCCCGGCAAACCCCCCGGAAGCCAGCGAAGCAAGGCCAAACTGCCCGATCTGCACGAACCGTCCCTTCAGGCTTTGCTTTTCTCCCAGGCAGAGGAGCACGCCAAAATAAATCACCATAAAGATACAGATCATAATGGAGATATAGTAGTTCGATAAAATCGAAAGCCCCAGGGACAGACAGTACAGCCCCCACCGCCTTTCATGAACCAGGCGCTCTAACCCCAGCATAATCAGCGGAAACAGGATAATACAGTCCAGCCACATAATATTCCAGCTGTAGGCAGCCATATAGCCGGAGAGGGCATAAAAAATCCCGAAAAAGGCCGCGCCGAAGTTAGGCTTCTTATTATGCTTCTGTAAGTACCAGGTCATACTCAGTCCGCACAAGCCCGTTTTCAGCACAATCATATAGGTCATAAACTCAATAATCAGTCCCCGCGGGCATAAAAGCAAAAACCAGTTAAAGGGGCTGGCCAGATAATAGGCGTAAAGGGCCGCAAAGTTGACCCCCATACCCACATTCCAGCTGTAAAGCAGGCTTCCCCCATGGGTCAGCTTATGGCGGAACTCCGCAAAAAACGGCGCATACTGGTGATACATATCCGTCCGCAGAAAGCTTTCCTCACCAAAGGGAAAAATCTGCCGCTGAATATAGATAATCACCATAATCAGCACAGGGACAAAAAAAGCGGCCAGATAGGCATCCTGGGGATGGATCAGGCTGTTCTTTTTTTTCGTCGGACAGCCCTCCCCCAGGGCGTCCTGATACACTTCTCTTTCCTGAAACTCCCGGGTTTTCTCACCGGGATTTTGTAATTCTTTATTCATCACTGCTCCTTGTCCTTCTTCTGTCCGGTTTTTCTGCACTTTATCTATCTTTGGCTGGTTCATGCCCTGCCGCTCTTTAATCTGCAGGAGGGCTTCTTCCAGCTCATGAGAAATACTCCCGATATCCGAAATTCCCATTTCTCATCTCCCCATCCATCCGGATCATTACTGTTTACATGTTCACAGCAGCTCCAGATCACCTATTTTTAAAAATCCACCATTTGCTGAACACATAGTTGACCACTAAATTAATCACCGAAACAATGGCTTTTGCAAGGTAGACGCCCAGGGTAAGATTTCCCAGATAAATATTCTTCCACAGAAGAACATCAACAAAAAAAACCATCATCACCATAACCATTACGCCGGATACCGCCCTGGCAGCAAAAAAACTCCACCACTCTTTAAAAAGACGGGCAGGCTGAAACTGATAGTTTTTAAAAACCACAAGCTTATTTACAATATAGGCAAAAATCACCGCACACAGCCAGGAAAGGGCCGTAGCCACGCGGTAATCGGTCTTTAAATGCTCATTGAGAAGCGCAAAGACCAGCCAGTCCACCAGCGTAGTTAAAACACCGCAGAGAACATAAGCGATGATTTCCGCATTGATCCATCTTTGTTTTTGCTGCTTTTCTTTTTGCGGTTTGGACTTTTGCGGATTAGACCCTTGCTGCCCTAACTTTTGCTGGTTTAAGTTCTGCTGGTTCTGCATAATAAAATACTCCTTGCTGATGCTGCGCAGACCTGCCTGAAAGCTAACGGCAATCTTTTGCGCAATATTTATTGTAGTATAGCCGGGGCGAATTGTAAAGGGTTATCCTCTTATCACTGGTTATCCTTATTTAACAATGCTTCTGCACCGTCGGAACAGTGAATCTCATAATCCTCGGTAATGAAATAGGCATATACGCCGTCCAGGGAATTGGCCAGTTCCATCCCCTGTTCAAGCCCCAGGGAAAAACAGGCCGTGCTCAGACCGTCGCCGTCCACCGAACTGTCGGAAACAATCGTGACACTTAACAGGCCGTTGTCGTAAGGATAGCCTGTTTTCGGGTTCAGAAGGTGATGATAGCGAACGCCGTCCTGTTCAAAACAGCGCTCATATACGCCGGAAGTCACCACGGACTGATCGGTGATATTTAACACAGCCACGGTTTCTTTCCGATCAAAATACGGTTTTTGAAGTCCTATCTTAAACGGCGTATTATCCGGGCGCGACCCGATGCAGAGAATATTTCCCCCCAGGTCAATTAAACCGCTTTCCACGCCCTGATCTTTTAAATACGCCTTTAACCGATCCGCAATATAACCCTTTGCCACTGCCCCGGGCTCGATATTGACCTGATCGTCCAAAAAACTCACCTGGTTTCCCTCCACGGACAGCTTACGGTAATCCACCCGCTCTGCGGCTTCCCTAATCGCCTGGGCATCCGGCACTTTCTTTACTTCCCCGGTAAAATTCCAGAGCGAACTTAACGGCTCAATGGTAAGATCAAACGCACCGTCGGAAAGAGAGGAAAAATAAAGCCCTTTTTCAATCATTTCCGCGGTTTCATCCGAAACCTCCATCGCCTTTACGCCCGCCTCCCGGTGGTTGATCTGATAAATCTCACTGCCTTCCACGGTTTTGCTTAATTTTTCCTCATAATCCCGGCAAAGCTTCACCGCTTCCTCCAAAAGCTTCTCCTCGTCTTTATCATAAAGCGTTATGGTAACAAATGTATTTAAAAGAAATTCGGACCTGCGCAGGGGTTCGGCGTTTTTTTTCTGCGCCGCGCACCCGGAAAGAATTCCTGCCCCGAGAACAATTCCCGCAAGCATCCTCCCCATCCGCCTCTTTTTGCTTACTGCCATCTTTTCCTCCATTTTGTGCTCGTTTCTTATTTTCCTCTTGAAAAAACTGCCCTGCGGGTTATCTTATCTCCCCGCACGGCAGTTTCTTCCTGCTTACCTTTTCCTGGTTCTCTGATGACTGACGAATTCCAAAGTCAACGATCACATCCCCGGTTTACTCTTTCCCAGCATCTTATCAATGCTGACAATCTTTACACAGAGCGTAAAAATCTCCATCGCCGTCTTTAAGTCTTCCAGGCAGGGATAAGTCGGCGCGATACGGATGTTGCAGTTGTGCGGGTCCTTTCCGTAAGGATAGGTCGCCCCCGCATCCGTCATCACCACGCCTGCCTTTTTTGCCCTGGCGACAATGGCTTTTGCACAGCCGTCTAAGGAGTCAAAGGAGATAAAATATCCCCCCTTGGGCTTCGTCCACTCGCCGATGCCCAGGCCGCCCAGTTCAGCTTCAAGAATATTGACCACCGATTCAAACTTCGGGCGCAGAATATCGGCATGAAGGCGCATGTGCTCGACCATACCGTGGATATCTCCAAAGAAGCGCACATGGCGGAGCTGGTTTACTTTATCATAGCCAATCGTCTGGATCTTTAACTGCTTGCGGATATCCTCCAGGTTATTGGAAGAGGTAGCAATCGCCGCAAGACCGGAGCCGGGGAAGCTGATTTTTGACGTCGAGGAAAACTTAAAGACCATATCCGGATTTCCCGCCCGCTTGCATTCGGCGAGAATTTCAATCAGATGATCCTGATCCTCGTCATACAGATGATGAACACCGTAAGCATTATCCCAGTAAATGCGGAAATCGCTGGCTGCAGGCTTTAAGCGGGCAAAACGGCGCACGGTTGCATCGGAGTAGGAAATTCCCTGAGGATTGGAATACTTGGGCACGCACCAGATGCCTTTGATTGCCTCGTCGGAAGCAACCAGTTTCTCCACGATATCCATATCCGGCCCGGTGGGGGTCATGGGAACGGGAATCATCTCAATTCCAAAATGCTCAGAAATAGCAAAGTGACGGTCATAGCCAGGAACCGGACATAAGAACTTTACCTTATCCAGCTTGCACCAGGGCGTGCTGCCCATAACCCCGTGCGTCATCGAACGGGAAATGGTATCATACATAACGTTTAAGCTGGAGTTGCCGTAAATAATAATATTGTCAATGGGATTTTCCATCATATCGCCGATGATTTCCTTCGCCTCCCGGATTCCGTCCAGCACACCGTAGTTACGGCAGTCCGTCCCGTCCTCACAGGTTAAATCATCTTCGCTTCCCAATACATCCATCATCCCCATGGATAAGTCCAATTGTTCGGTACAGGGCTTTCCTCTGGCCATATTTAAACTCAGGCCCTTTCCCTGATATTCTTTGTAACGGACACTCAACTGTTTTCTTAATGCGGACAGTTCTTCCTTCGTCATTTCTGCATATGGTTTCATGAGTTCATTCCCTTTCTTTGGCTTTTATGAAATCTCTTTCTTTTTTCGATATTATACACATTTTTCGCTCTGCGTCAATACCTATTCCGCTAATTGTTCCCGTACAAGTCGATTTATCACTTCCGGATCGGCCTTTCCTTTCATGGCTTTCATCGTCTGTCCGACCAGAAAACCTGCCGCCCGCTCCTTCCCGTTCTTAAAATCCTTAACCGACTGCGGGTTATCCGCAATCACCTGCACAACCACCTGTAAAAGGGCGTCTTCATCCTGCACGGCGTAAAGCCCCTTTTCCTTAATATAGTCTTCCGGATCGGTTTGGAAAATAAACATCTGCGCAAAAACCTCCTTTGCCGCCGTCCGGTTAATCACTTTATTTTCCACCAGTTTAATCAGCTTTGCCAGGTGTACGGGAGAAAGCCTTATTCTCTCCGGTCCCATGGCCTTCTCCTTTAACAGCCGCATCCCCTCCGTCATCAGCCAGTTGGAAACCTCTTTGGGTTTATGGCAGATAAGCGCCGTCTGTTCAAACACTTCCGCCATCTGACGGCTCTGGGTCAGCAGCAGGGCATCATAGGCAGGAAGAGAAAAATCCTTCTGAAAACGCTCCGCCCTCTCCTTTCGCATCTCTGGCTGAGCCCTTCGTATCTCTTCTATCCAGGCTTCGGAAATTTCCAGGGAAGGAAGATCCGGTTCAGGAAAATAGCGGTAATCTTTAGCGTCCTCCTTCGATCGCATCGGCCGGGAAATGCCGCAGTCATCATCCCAGCGCCGGGTTTCCTGCACAACTTCCCTGCCGGCTTCCAACAGGGCAACCTGGCGCTTCTTCTCCTCCTCTATCGCACGAACAATGGCTTTAAACGAATTTAAGTTTTTCATCTCGGTTCGGGTTCCCAGCTGCTTCGTCCCGGCTTTCCTGACCGAAAGATTGACATCAACCCGCATAGAACCTTCCTGCAGCCGACAGTCCGACGCCCCAAGATACTGAATCGCTGTCCTTAAATCTTCCAGATAAGCGATAACCTCCCGGGCCGAGCACATATCCGGTTCCGATACAATTTCAATTAAAGGAACGCCGCTGCGGTTATAGTCCACCAGCGAACACGCCCCCTGCACAGAATCATCGTGAATCAGCTTTCCCGCATCCTCTTCCATGTGCAGTTCATGAATCCGAACCTTCTTTTTCCCTTCCTCCGTTTCGATTTCTACAAAACCATCGTGGCAGATCGGCGCATAAAGCTGGGAAATCTGGTAATTCTGCGGATTGTCGGGATAAAAATAATTTTTCCGGTCAAAATGGCAGTGCCGGTTCACCGCACAGTGCAGCGCCAGCCCCACCGCAAGAGCATAATCCACAACCTTTTTATTTAATACCGGAAGAGTTCCCGGCATCCCGGTACACACCGGACAAATCTGTGTGTTTGGAGCCTGGCCAAATGCCGTAGAACAGCCGCAGAAAATCTTCGTCTTCGTCGCCAGTTCCACATGGACCTCCAGGCCAATCACCATCTCATAATCCTTTTCGATAGCCGATCACCCCTTTCTCTTTCCGGAAGCTGCCGTTTTTGTGCTGCTTTCGGCTTTCCTTATCGCTTCACACAGTCCCGGCTTTTTATACGCACGCATCCGTTCAAAACAGCGGCCTGCACGAAACAGCGTCTTTTCCTGAAAATAATTCCCAATCATCTGCATCCCTATCGGCATCCCTTTTCTGCTCGTCCCGCAGGGAAGCGCCAAGGCAGGAAGCCCGGCTAAGTTTACCGGAACCGCGTACTTATCCTGGGCATACATCTGTATCGGATTTTTTAAGGACTCACCCATTTTCGGCGCTGTAATCGGAGCCACCGGCGTTAAAAGGATGTCAAATCGTTCAAATGCCCGGGCAAATGCCTGCGCAACCAGGGTCTTCACCTGCAAGGCTTTAAGATAATATTCGTCATAATACCCGGAACGCAGGACAAAGGTTCCCAGCATAATCCTGCGCTTAACCTCGCATCCAAAGCCTTCGGTCCTGCTCTTTTTTATCATCCGGTGAAGAGTTTCTTCATCCCCGGCCCGATAGCCGTACTTTACCCCGTCAAACCGCGCCAGATTGGAGCTGGCCTGCGCACAGGCAATCACATAATAAGCCAGCACCGCCTTATCGACAAGGGGGAAGGAACATTCCTCCACAACGGCACCATTTCCCGCTAATGCCCTTGCCGCATAGAGGATAGCATCCCTTATCTCCGGGTCCAGTTCCCCGTCAAAATATTCCCTGGGAATCCCGATGCGAAGCCCCCGCACATCCTCCGATAATGCCTTCGTAAAATCACATTCCTTTCGCCAAACCGAGGTAGAATCCTTAACGTCCCGGACAGCCATCGCCTCCAAAACCGCCGCACAGTCCCGGACATCCCTGGCAATGGGCCCAATCTGCTCTAAAGATGACCCGTAGGCAATCAGCCCGTACCGGGACACGGTTCCGTAAGTCGGCTTGATTCCGGTCACGCCGCAGAAAGCACTGGGCTGGCGAATCGAACCGCCCGTATCCGTCCCCAGGGCATAAAAGCACATATTGGCCGCAGCTGCCGCACACGATCCCCCGGAGGAGCCGCCGGGAACACAGTCAGGATTCCAGGGGTTTCCCGTCGGGCCAAAGGCCGAGGTTTCCGTGGTGCTTCCCATGGCAAACTCGTCCATATTCGTCTTTCCCAGAATCACTGCACCCGCCTGCACAAGACATTCGACCGCGGTTGCCGTGTAGGAAGGACGAAAATCGGCAAGCATCTTCGACGCACAGGTTGTCTGCTGCTTTTTTATACAGAGGTTATCCTTCACCGCCATGGGAACCCCCGCTAACGGCCCGGTCAGCGTCCCGTCCTCAATCCTGCGCTGAACCTCTTCGGCCTGTGTTAACGCCCCCTCACGGTCAACCTGAATAAACGCATGGCAGGACGGCTCTGCAGCCTCTATCTGCAAGAGCGCAGCCCTTGCCGCCTCCACTGCTGAAACCTGCCCGCTTCTAATCTGCCTTCCCAGTTCCACAGCCGTTAAATCCAGTATATCCATAGCTTCATCCTTCCTGTTTTGTTCCGGAGTATGTTTGAAGATTTATTTCTGCCATCTTTATGCTCTGCGTCTGCTCAGACAATCGTCTTGGGAACCACCACGGCCCCGTCCCGCATCTTCGGTGCATTCGCCAGGATGTCTTCCCGGTTTTCCACCAAAATCTCTTCATCTTCCCGAAATACATTATGCACGGGAAATACACTGCATATCGGCTCCACGTCCCGGGTGTCCACTTGCCTCAGCCGATCAATGTATCCAAGCATCTCTTCTACATCCTTCTTTGCCCTCTCCCGCTCTTCTCCGGTCAGTTCAAGCTTTGCCAGAATCCCAATCTCATCGATCCATTCATCGTTCATCGAATCATCCGCCGTCCTTTTCCTTTTTGTTATCCCGTAAAATCTCACCGAATACCATTTTCCATAATGTGTATCATCATAACACACAATCCTTTTCCTTTGCAAGACACAAAACAGATAAAATTTAACCCTACCCCATCCTTCCATGTTCCAGAAGATGTTCGCAGAGGATTCTCACCCCCATAAGCATTAAGATTACGCCCCCGGCAAGCTGCGCCCGAAGACGGCAGCGGCTGCCAAAAACATTGCCCGCCTTCACCCCTGCCATGGAAAGAGCAAATGTTGTCATGCCGATAAAGGAAACCGCAGGCAGAAGCCTTACCTGTAAAAATGCAAAGGTAATCCCCACTGCCAGCGCATCAATACTGGTCGCCACAGCCAAGGCCACCATGGTCTTTGCGGCAAAAGAATTATCCAGGGCTTCTTCCTTCCCTCCCACAGCATCCTTTACCATATCCAATCCGATAAATCCCAGAAGGAAAAAAGCAATCCAGTGATCAACGGCAACAATTGTATCCTGAAACTGCAGTCCCAGAAGATATCCCAAAGCAGGCATTCCCGCCTGAAATCCTCCGAAATACAGTCCGGCCAAAAACATATGTTTCGCTTCCACCCGCGAAAGTGAAAGCCCCTTACACACCGACACGGCAAAGGCATCCATAGACAGACCCACAGCTAAAAGAAAAAGTTCCGGCAGCGACATTCCCACACCCTCCTGAAAGCAAGCTTTGTTCCTGCTATCATCCTATTATTCCGGGCAGGAAATCAGTACAAAAAAGCTGCTGCACATCCCTTTCATGTACAGCAGCTTATCTGTTCATCGGTTCCATCCATTCATCAATTCATCAAACCTGCATTTATCAGCAAAATCTTTTAATACATTCCAGCCAGCAGCATCTGGATATAAGGCTCACTAAAAGGCTCATAGATGGCAGAAATACACTCAAAATAATGCGTTCCCACCTTCCGGCAGTAAAGATCCTGTTTTAAAACACCCTCCAGATTTGCCGACAGCTTCGCGTAAGTCTTTCCTCCCAGAACAACCTCGGTGATCTCATCGATGGTATAGCCCTCTAAAATCAGCCGCAGCCCCCGCAGCGTCACTATGGAATCCAGCGACGTTTCTGCACCCTTGGAAAAATTATAGGCATCCAGGTATTCCAGTTCTATCCCTGAACCGGTTCCGTCCGGTGTCCAGAGGACGAACTCTACAAAATTATTGCTCTCCCCAAGCCTTCCCGAATCCATGGCCGTCGTCCTGCGAAAGTTCTCGGGCACATTCAGGTGGAGTCCTGACCATTCGTTGCTGTAATTATTCCCCGTCCACACGCCGGGATAAATATCGGAAAAAATACAGCCGTTCCACTTCCCGTCATTTCCAAACGCATAAAAGCTTCCGTCAATCAGACGGTAACAGTTGGAGATCATATAGCCCTGCTCGTTAAAAAAATACCAGGAACCGTCCTCATCCTCATACCAGGTACTTATCGGATAACTTCCGTCTGCATTTTCATACCACCAGCCCAGATGATCCTGCTGCCAGCCCTGGGCAAAGGAAGTAAAGCCTGTACCCAGAATCATCACTGCCGCCAGAAGCACTGCCGCTGCCCTTTTACCTCTGCTGTATGCCATAATGTTGCCCCTTTCCTGTCAAGATATTCCGCATAAACGTCCCAAAATTACTTTAGGATAATCATACCTTTCTTTCCAGGAAAATGCAAGAAAGAGTTTTTTACAAATTCCGGCAGGAATCTTTACGATATTCTGCATTTATTCTGTAATTCTTCGCTGCCGTGAACATGTGAAAAGTAATCCTTATTCTGCATACACCCGCACAAAGTTCTTCTTTCCGCGCTTAACCACCTTTCCATCTCCGGCAAAATCTTCTCTGGCAAAGGTTTTCTTCACATCTTTTTCCTGTGTCCCATCGACGGAAACGCCGCCCTGCTCCACATTTCTTCTCGCCTCCGAACGGCTTCCCGCAAGACCGGAACAGGTTAAAACCGCAAGGATATCAATGCTTCCATCCTTAAAATCCTCATCCTTTAAGCAGTAACTCGGCATATTGGAAGCGTCCCCGCCGCCGGCAAACAGCGCCCTGGACGCCTCCTGCGCTTTATTCGCCTCTTCTTCGCCGTGAACCAGGCTAGTCAGTTCATAAGCTAAAATCTCCTTCGCCTGGTTTAGCTGGCTGCCTTCCCACTTATCCATCTCATCAATCTGTTCTAACGGAAGGAAGGTCAGCATCCTAAGACATTTTAAGACATCGGCATCGGCAACATTTCTCCAGTACTGGTAAAACTCAAACGGCGAGGTCTTATTCGGATCAAGCCATACCGCACCGGCCTGGGTCTTGCCCATCTTCTTGCCCTCGGAGTTCAGCAGAAGGTTAATCGTCATACCATGTGCGTCTTTGCCAAGCTTGCGCCGGATCAGTTCCGTACCGCCTAAAATATTCGACCACTGATCGTCGCCGCCGAACTGCATATTGCAGCCGTAGCGCTGGAATAACTCATAGAAATCGTAGCTCTGCATAATCATGTAGTTAAATTCCAAAAAGCTTAAGCCCTTTTCCATCCTCTGCTTATAGCACTCCGCCGTCAGCATACGGTTTACCGAGAAATGCACCCCGACCTCGCGCAGAAGCTGTACATAATTTAACTCCATCAGCCAGTCCGCATTATTGACCATCAGCGCCTTATCGTCCGAAAAATCAATAAAACGGCTCATCTGCTTCTTAAAACAGTCAATATTGTGCTGAATCGTTTCCACGGTCATCATCTGCCGCAGATCCGACCGCCCCGAAGGATCGCCAATCATCCCCGTACCCCCGCCAAGAAGGGCAATGGGCTTGTTCCCTGCCATCTGCAGCCGCTTCATCAGGCATAACGCCATAAAATGCCCGACATGAAGGCTGTCCGCCGTCGGGTCAAAGCCAATGTAAAATACGGCCTTCCCCGCATTCACCATCTTCCGGATTTCATCCTCATTCGTCACCTGGGCAATCAGCCCGCGGGCAACTAATTCATCATAAATCTGCATAATGATTTCTTCTCCTTTTTCTTTTCTCATTTCTTCGGATCAAAAAACCCGCCCCTCAAGCTGAAGGACGAGTTTATACCCGTGTTACCACCTTACATTCACAGACTGCTCGCGCCGCCTGCCTTACTAAGTCCTACATCCGGTTTACATCAGGTACAAAAACATACCCTTCCATGCCTATCCAGCTCTATAGCACTCGCACGATAACGGATGCAAAACCGTCGCAGCCTACTGGGCAGGGAAACAGAAGCAGGATAATTTATCACCCTTTATCAAAATCTCCCAACCGTTCAGTGCAAAGCTCAAAGATGTATTCATACCCGGCTTTCCATGCGCCTCTCATCCACCGGCAGCTTTCTGTATGCTTCTGTCGGATACTACTTCTTCTTATCATCGCCTCTGTGAAGTTATTGACTATTATATAGAAGAAGGATGGGGTTGTCAACCATAAAATTTAGAAGGATAGTGTAACTTTACCTGGGGAACCCAAAGGGCAGACTTTCCCCTGCACTTTT
>CAMNRM010000063.1 GCA_946553025.1 uncultured Clostridium sp. | reverse complement strand
GTATAAGTGATTGGAATAGGCTTCTCCTCATTCTTCTGCCAGGTAGCTGTATAGATTATTTCATTCTTATCATTCGCATCATCCGCACTTACTACTGGATTAACTGCTGGTGCCCAACCCATAAATGTATAACCATCACGTTTTGGCTGTGTGACACCATTTATAACTTCTCTCTTTCCTTCCACCCCCATATAAGAAGGAGTAGATTCACCAGCTTTCAAGCCTTCATATCCTTCATCAGGAAATACAATGACATTAGGTACGCCATCAGTGTAGATGACAGTGTATGTTTGAACTTCAACGGGTTTATTATGGGTAATATCAACATAAACAGGTGCATCTTCTGTCAAACAATACCATCCCTCATCCAAGTTTTGGTCTGCATAAGAACAATACCCTCCCCTAAAATAAAAAAATGGTGCATATACATCTTTACTGGAATCTTGCAAGTAATGTGTTCCACGTGAATTCTGAAAATTTTTATGCCACAATTCCAAATAATACTCTTGATCTACATGAACTTTGCACATCCATAACCATTCATCTGTGGCCAAATCCTTATTACTGCCATCATAAACTTCAACCTCTCCAATAGTGTATGACCCCACAGCAAGACGGGATAAACTACCATTATGAAAAGAAGTATTTACACATCGTACAATAACTGCTCTATTTGCGTCACTATAAAAATATTGTACATCTTCATCTGTAGGCTTAGATGGCTTACCGCTAGATGGCTTACCGCTACCCGTTCCGGTTCCTACCGTCATAGTACCCACTGTACAGTTTGCGCATGCCGCTCCGCCCCAGTTTCCAGCTCCCCATACAGAACCTTCACCTGTGCTGATCGTAGTAAGGTTAAACGCCATCTTAATCTGAGCGGTACCATCTGCGATACCCTCATAAATGATTTTCAGCGACTTACCATTAGGCACAGCTTTAACTTTCAGGACATCTTCATTAGTACTCCAGATATCAAAATCATCCCAACTAGACACATTATAGACACCATAACTCATATCCCAGAATCTGAACACACCTTCATCTATCACTGTTTCACCTACAGGAACAGTAATATTCAGATTCAGCGTTCTACGATTCAGTTCATAAACTATGTTTTGTTCATAAATATGATAGTCCCGACCAAACAGGCTCTTATTTTTATCAATCTTAGTTTCAAACGTACCAGCCTCTTCCAGCTTCAACACTTTTTCTGCCGCCGCAAAAGCCACCTCATACTTAACACAGGCAGCTTTGACATCTTCGCGCTGTGTCCAGGGTTCATCGCTGTTTATTGTCAGCGCATACCCGTCGCTCAGGGTTTCACTGTAAAGCTTTTCTATAATTTCTTCCGCATTCTCTTTCGTCACAGTTTCCGGTACGGGCAGTTCCTTCACTGCCTCCAAAAACTTCTTCACTTCCTCTGGAACATCTGCCGGAATTTCTTCCTCATCTTCTGCCGCAAATCCCGTAGCCGAGAGTTTCATCACGATTACTCTTGCCGTCGTGTTCTCTCCTAAAGCTACCAGCCCATACTTATCTCCTGCGCTTTCTGCTACGACGCGCACCTGATTTTCGGATTTGGACAGTTTCGCTGTTTCCTTATTCTCATCATTTCCATTGCTTCCCGATGTATCCGAAGAACTGTCTTTATCTGCACTCTTATCCGATGCTTTTTCTGCATCCTTTGATTTCTCTTCTGTTTTTTCTTCCGTCTTTTCTTTCGTTTTTTCTTCCGCTCCGTCCGCCCTCTCCGGCTCTTTCACATCTTTGTTGCTGTGTTCGGGCGCAGCTTCTGCCTTCTCTGGCGATGCCTCAGATTTTTCTGCGGATGCTTCTGCCCCCGCTTCGCTGCCCGGCTTAACTTCGGTTTCTGCCTTAGCTTCCTCTCCTATTTCGGACGATATGTCGCTATTATCCTGCTCCGCCTTGTTAGATTCTTCTCCACTCACTTCGGTATTGTCCAGGGTTCCAGGATCTGTACTGTCTGCATCTTCCCCGCTTCCGGCTTCTGTTCCCGTTCCGATTTCTATTTCTGTTTTGCTGCCTGCTTCATCAGCACCAGTTTCATCATAAACAGAACCATCTTCCCCGGCTGCGGTTTCTTCACCACCCATATTCTCTGCACCGACCGTCGTTTCCCCACCGTCTGTGTTTTCTTCACCGACCGTCGTTTCCTCACCGGCTGCATTTTCTTCGCCGACTGTCGTTTCTTCACCGGAAATCACTTCTTCGCCAGCCGTCGTTTCCTCACCGACTGCGTTTTCTTCGCCAGCCGACGTTTCTTCACTGCCTGCGCTGTCTGTGCTTCCTGCTGATTCTTTACCTGCACCGTTCTGGCTTCCCTGCGCTGGTGCGAACGTCTGGCCGGACAAGTTCTCCTCATCCTCCTTATGATTTTCGCCAAATGCCTCCTGCCAGGACTCTACGAGGATTTCTCCGGTATTAACCACGCTCTCCCCGCTTTCCTCCCCGACAATTTTTACGCTGGCTCTGAGGGCTTCTTCCCCGCTGTTCATATACATAAACACCAGTTTTTCCTCACCGGTAAGCTGGTAATTTTCCGGATCTCCATCTCCGGGAATACGGATGAATACCCGCAGTTCCGCTCCTTCGGTATCGGGGTAAGCCTCGTATTTAACGCCGTTTGTAATTTCAAAAAGCCGTCCTCCGGCAAATAATGCCCTGACGCCTTCTGCATCGCCCTGCGTAAAATTAAAATTCTCCGCAGAAATTCCGCCCCCGGCACGCACGGCTTCTTTTGCCGCCGCCCAGACGTCCTCCCGGCTCATCTGAAATTCCACACGACCGCCATTTCCTTCCGCTGCCATCGCCACAGCGGCGGAGTTGCCGATATTGGCAAAGATCATCGCAAACGACAGGATAAATGCCGCCAGCCGCTTCGCCGGATACCAGTGCTGCAATGCCCGTTTCCTTTGTCTTAATCGGTTTTCTGTTCTCCTTTCCATACAGTTTCCTCCTTTTTGACAACTAGTTTTTATCCTTCCCGGAAATATTTCATCCCTGATGCTGTCGTTTTCTTCCTGTTTTTACTTTTCTTTCCGGTTTAAAGAAATTTTAGCATTTGTTCCGTTACATCCGGCGTTACAACTGCCTGAAAATTGCGAAAAAATAACGCAAAAAACCGGCAGGCGAAGTTACTGCCTGCCGGTTTTTCCGTTTACGGATAATAATGACTGGTTATGCATCGGATTCAGCCCGAAATAATGCCTTATAGCGAAGCGATTCCACAAGCGTAAGAATAGCTTTGGCATCCTGTTCTGACAATCCCTCCAGACTGCATGGTGTGTGGTATTGAAGGCCAAGCAAATAGTCGGTGGAAACTTTAAATGTAGCAGCCAGGCTGACCAAAACCTCCAGACTTGGCTTTCGGTCACCGAGTTCATAGGCGGAAATCAGAGCCGGAGAAACATTGATAAGTTGGGCGAGCTGGGACTGTTTCAGGTTTGCCTGCTGCCGCAAGTGCTTGATACGATTGCCAAGTTCCACGTCCATACTTCACCTCCTTCTTTTACACAGAAATGGATCACCGAAAATATCTGTACAAAAAATAATTTTAGAAAAAAACCGTGATTTATTCATTGTTTTGAAATATTGTATTGAAATATTAAACACTAATGGTTGAATTTTAACAACTTAGAGTGTATAATGTTCAAAAGACTGGTAATGTTCAACGATATGGAATACCGTCGGAGAGGAGAGTCCATGGCAAGACATTTATTCGTCCATATGCTGGGCAATTTTTCTATGGAATTGGAAAATCAAAAACTGGAACTTCCCGGAAGTGCGTTCAATAAGACAAAAAATTTATTTCTTCTCATTTTATTTTACGGAAAAACGGGAATCGAAAGACACAAGGCGATGGAACTTCTCTATCAAAACGAGGACGGCGACGAGAACAGCCGGTATGGGCGCTTTCGCGTGTTAGTTTACCGGCTGAAAAAATATCTGATAGAATTAGGGCTGATGCAGGAGAACGATAATCTGCAGAAGAAAGGTATTTTTTGCTGGCAGCCCCCGGATCTGGAAATCTGCGTAGACGCCAGAATATTTGAAGCGGCGGCAAAGGATGCGCTTGGAAGCCGGACACAGGAAGCTTTGGAGCAAGCCTGTGCATTTTATCAGGGAGAATTTCTGCCCGAACTTACTTCGGAACCCTGGGTTGCACAGAAGCAGGTCTATTTTCAAAACCTCTACACCCAGTGTATGCGCCAATACCTGCTGCTTTTAAAGACGGGGAAAAATTATGAACCCATGCTCGAAGCCGCCAAGAGGGCGGCGCATCTTTATCCCTATGAAGAATGGTATATCGGCTGGATGGAGGCCCTGATGGGAATGGAGCGCTGGAAAGAAGCCTATCAGGTTTCGGAGGAACTGGAAAAAAACATGATGGACCAGATGGGATTGAGGCCCTCTGCCAAAGTGCAGGAACAGGTGCAGAAAATTAATATGCAGATTCGCGGTTCTTCCAAACAGCTATGGGAAATCCGTCAGGAGCTGGAAGAAAAGGGAAATTCTCAGGGTGGATTTTACTGTAATTACTCCACCTTTGCCTGGGCCTACCGCTATGAGATACGCAGAACGGCGAGAGATGGACTCTCCCATTATCTGCTTTTGTGTTCCCTTACAGAAATCCAAGAGGGGAACAGTTGGTTTCAGGAAGGGAACGGCTTAGATACCACCATGGAATACCTTCGGGAAGCCATCGCAGTTTCCCTGCGGCGAACCGATATTTACACCCGTTACAGTAAAAACCAGTACCTGCTGCTGATGCTTCAGATGAAGCAGGAAGACTGCTCCTCCATCAGCCAGAGAATCGAACAGAAGTTTAGAAGATATCCTGGGGTTAGGAAATTCAGGCTTCATTATTACTATACCCCGGCAGTCCATGAACTGGATTCCTCCTGGAAATCCCCAAAATCATTTCATTCTCCGCAGAAAGGATGAGGGGGGATTTTGGATACTTGGGACTTGCTTTATTTTGCTTAAACGAATATAATTATACCAGTTTTTAAAATCAAAATATTCCTGAGAATGCCAAAAAGCCTGCCAATAGCAAGCGAACTTCAAATAAGACAGGGGGAAAAAAGATTGTTACAAAGCACTCTGCATAAAAAACAAAAGATTGATTTGTCCTCCGCGCCTTGGACGATGCATGAGTTTTTTGCAGGAAGCGGGTTAGTTGCATACGGTTTAAAAGGTATGTTTGCACCAATTTGGGCTAACGATATCAGCGAACAGAAAGCGGCTGTATATGAAGCCAATTTTGGATGCAGACATTTTGAACTTGGCGACATAAAAAATATTAATGGCAGAGATTTGCCTTTTGCTCATTTATCCTGGGCTAGTTTTCCGTGTCAGGATTTATCTTTAGCAGGTTCTTTGGGCGGCATTCATGCGTCCAGAAGCGGGTTGGTATGGGAATGGCTGCGCGTTCTGGATGAAATGAAAGAAAAGCCCCGAATATTAACTTTAGAAAATGTAACTGGCTTACTTTCCACAAATGGCGGCAATAATTATCGGGTTCTCCATATGGCGCTTGTGGAACGTGGCTATGACTGCGGCGCTATCATTTTAAATGCCTCTCATTTTGTTCCGCAGTCAAGACCGAGAGTTTTTGTTATTGCCATAGGGCACGGTTATGAAATCCCTGCATACTTGACCGGAAGCACTCCTTGCTGGCTGCATAATAAAGCTGCCTCCGATTTAGGAAGGACTTTACCCGGATGGATCTGGTGGCAAGCAAAAAAACCTCCTTGCCGCCGCAGCGCACTGAAAGATATTATTGAGGAAGAATCAAAATTTGATAAAGATACTGTATTGCGGCTTATCCCAGAACGCCACCAGGCAAAACTAAATGAATATGATACGGTTTACGCTACTGGTTATCGTCGAACACGTCATGGAGAGCAACAATTAGAATTGCGTTTTGACGGCATAGCGGGATGTTTGCGAACTCCTGAGGGCGGAAGCAGCAGGCAATATTTAGTTGTAAAAAGAAACGATGAAATACATGCCCGTTTATTAACAGTGCGTGAAGCTGCCAGACTCATGGGCGCACCGGATAGCTTCATTCTTCCCGGCAGCTATAACGACGGCTATAAAGCGATGGGAGATGCTGTCGCAATGCCGGTCGCTCAGTTCATCGGAGAAAAATTTCTTACAAAACTGGCGGAGGCCGTGTACAATGATTAGTGCAGAAGAAAGTATGTGCCGCTTTTTATATCAAACAACAACGGAACTTGACTTTAATGTCTACAAAAGCCTAAATGAAAGCGGGGTTTAACTTATACGTAGATGATGCACACAAACAACTAATAAAGGAGAATAGACAAATGAATTTTATCGCTGTTGTAACCACTTTTTTTGCAGGTTTTTTTGTATGTCAGCACTTTATAGGCACAGATTTCGCCAGTGTTATTTCGATTACTGTCATGGGCTATTTTATTTTAAGGAAAATAGATAAACTCAATGAGGAGAACAACAAAAAGAAGGATTAAAACATTTTCACTTATCTAAGAAAGGACTTCATGATGAGAGTTGCATTTTTAGATCGCGATAGCACAATCGTTAAAGATTATGCAGATGAACATTGGACAAATATTTATAAACTTGAGTTTCTACCCAATTCCCTTCAAGGACTGAAAAGTATAATAAACAAGGGATACGAAATTATCATCATTACCAATCAATATATTATTCATGAAGGATATATAAGCTATTCAAGGTATAAAATGTTGAATGATGCCATGTGTGTTAAATTAAAAGATATGGGAATAGATTTGTTAGATATATTTATGTGTCCTCATGCCCGAAGTCAACCATGCCATTGCAGGAAACCCGAAACAGGAATGATTGAAATGGCAATGCAGAAATATCCAAGCATTGATAAAACAACATCTTTTATTGCAGGTGACTCTGACTACGATGAAGAACTTGCAAAACGGTGCAGGATGCAGTTTTACCGAATTAATGAAGCTTTTGATTTATTTTCGGTATCAGAAAAATTGGAATACTCTGAAACCTTTTAAAACAGGCAGTTATCCCTGGTAAGGAACTGCCTGTTTTATTTTGATGTTATGTGATTTTAGGGATTAGTGAGGGCAGGTTGAATGAGTTTCTACATCTATAAGGCGACCATAAACAACATGACCACATACGGAACATCTTTTCCCATCATAATATCTCACTTCACAACTTCCATCACTGTTTTTTATATGTTTTGTCACTTTCCCACTAACATAATTATGATTAGTACATGCTTCCCGTGTATGAATATCTTCTACGTTATATACATTTCCATCTTCATCGATAAATTGAACAGGATATTCTATTTTTGCAAACCTTTTTTGTTGACCCGGCAGCAAAAACTCAACACTGTCATCTTCTCCTTCTACCAAAAAGAATTCATATTGTTCTTCACTACAGGAAAATATTTGTACCCCTTCAGACGCAAATATCGGAAAACTGCTGACCAAAATCAATCCCAGTGAAAGAAAAAAAGCATATTTTGAAGTTTTCTTCGTGTTTCTCACAATCAATTCCCCTCTCTCTTTTAACTTTTCTTTATCATTACTTAACGAAACAGTCAATATTGCCGGATAATCTAAATTATACTCTGCCATATCGCAAATTAAAAAGGCATATTTTTTTCGTTTTTCTTTATCCATGTTTTTTATCACCAGTTCATCGCACGAACATTCCATGGCCAAATCCAGCCGCGCATACAGCTTATGGCTCAACGGGTTAAACCAATAAATCGTTTTGGAAACCATAGCTATCAGCTTCATTAATCCGTCCCATCGTTTGATGTGATACAGTTCATGAGTAAGAAGCAATTTCTGTTTTTCCAAATCTTTTATTGCTGGAATAATCACAATAGGTTTAAATATTCCCAGAGTAAAGGGAGATAATTCTGCCTTTGCCACTCGAAACTCAACTTTTCTCCTTAAATTAAGTTCCTTACGTTGTTCTTCTGCAATTTTCAACAGTTCTTCCGGCACGTTTTCACTGGTTGAATTAACTATGGTTCTTTTAAGTTTTATCAATATAATTACATAGCGAACAAAAACAAACAGCGCAACACACAACCACAGAATAAAAACAGCATAGGTAAGTTTAAATGCCATGTTTGTATGTAACGCTTCCGGTGTTTTAGCAATTAGCGGTGATTTTCCTTCGACTTTAAAAAACATAGGATCTCTTACAGGCCAAAATTCATCCATTATGGCTTGTATCGCAAACTTTATAAAAACCATGGGAAAAACAGAGAAAAATACCGCTAATTTTAATAATACACATTGAAGGCGCTGGCTGAACAAATCCTTTTTGAAATACTCAATGGTAATAAACAATAAAAATAGACTATTGCTCGATATAAACATTGTCCATAAAATATCCATTATTTAGACCTCTTGTTCATTTTCTCTGCAACGTAAATCCCCAATTTATCCCCATTTCCTCTTCTGTCATTTTTTTAATTACTTCCAATTTCTTCCATTCACTGCCTACTTTCATCATCCAGGCTGTCTAAATATGCCTTTAATTCTTCCTTCTCCTCTTTCGTTATCCTTGCTCCACCTGTTAATGCAGCAAAAAAATTCTTCAATGTTCCCTGGTAGACATTATCCAAAACTTCTCTTGCACGTTCGGCTTCAAATTGCTTTTCTGTATAGGTATACATGTATTTCGTCCCATTTTTTGTCAAAATACCCTTTTCAGCCATACGGGTTAAATAAGTATTCACCGTCTGGCGCTTGCAATTCTTTCCGGAACGATTAAGATACTCCCACAATTCTGCCCCAGAAGCCCAGCGCTTGTTTTCCCAGAAAAACATCATAATTGCGTGTTCCATTGATGTTAGACTGAATTTCACGATTTCCCTCCCTTCTTTAGTTATATACTAACAATATTATATTTATCGCCTTCAAGCATACTACATTATAGTAGTAATGTCAATAGTCTTTTCCCAGCTTATTTATCTATTCCCCATGATTCAAATATTTTTTCCTTATCTATAACCCTGTATTCCCCTTCACACAAGCCAAGCAAATAGGAAGCAAAAGATTCATCTATCTGATAAATATACATGAGTTCGGACGTTGAAGTTGTTATCTGTTCATCATAAAGGTAATATTCATCATTGGCTTTGCATAGAACTTCTTTGTTGTGCGTAATTGGCTCATAGCCCTTATTTACAAAGTATTCATCCGTTTTAGCATATTCATCAAGTACAAGCAATATTTCTATATCCTCTGGAAGGGAATCAATCAGTTTTTTTGATGTATCTATCCCTCTATTCGTATATTCCATAATCACTTCCGGCTCTGTAATCTGGCGAATAGGTTTTGCATCCACAGGATTAAACACTTCAATCAACTGTTCATAATTAAAATCTTCGGGAATCTCCTGGATTTCTTCGGACGGCATTAATCCATAGGCTCTAAGCCACTGGTCGTATCGAAATCTATAACGAAAACAGCCCGTGCACAATATACATGCACCTAAAATACAGCAAATTTGTTTCCATCGAATACGCATAAAAGCCTCCTTATATTTTATATATTTATACATACATCCTAAAAGTAACGAGCAAACAAAAACCATTTAATTAATACAATTATGTAGCAGCTAAAATATATCAAAAATAACCTTATATGTCAATCCTTAGAAAATCAAGATTTTATTTCTATATGCTTGCAAAATTATCAAGACAACAATTTAGTGATTTTATATAACTATTTCTTTAATTATTCGTTTAAAAATTTTTCGACAAATAAAATTACAGAAATTTTTGAGAATTATTGGTCTAACAATTGAAAAAAAGTTAAGATCGAAGGTTTTCCTCCAAAATTTCCCAAGTAAAACTACACTATATTTTCCAAATTATGTATTGACATCGTCGCCTACTTGTGTTAATATAATTACTACAATATAGTCTTAATATTTTTGCAGACATATTATTTTCAAATCATATTAAGATTTATTATCGTTTCATGGAAAAGAAAAACAAGTGAAGGAATTTAATTAAACTTTCACAATTTGTATGTGCCTTGGAAAGGAATGGTGAAAACAATGAAAACTTAATCTGACAAAGTATTATGAATATCAATCTATAAACATTCAGAAAGGGGAATATTGATGAAATTCACAAATGTCTACGAAAAAATCACTACACAAAAGAAAAGAAATCTAAAATTGATCACAAAATTTAGTATTGCCTTTTTAATAGCACTTAGTTTCAACTTAACTTCATATGCTGCTTTTCAAGGACCAAATAATATAGGTGAAATTGAGCCTAATGATACACGAGAAACCGCCCAAACAACATATCTTACAAATGAAATCGCTGAGAGATTTTCAGCAGATGATTTTTCAGGTAGATATTCTATACGAGGACGGGCTACTTCATCAGATGACGACTGGTATAAGATTGATCTTCCAGGCGGTATCCAATATTTATCTGTTGTACATGCTTATGGCGATAATGCTACCTATGTCGAATTACTTGACGCAGATAATAATGAAATAATCCCGAAAAAATACGGCACTAGATATAATATAACCAAATTCAATTCAGATAAAGGCACTTATTATATTCATATCACTGGTGCTACAGAAAAAGAAAATATATATTCTTTATTTGTAGGAACACCAATGTTAAGCAGTGATGAAGTTAAAATCCGCTTTGATGCAGTACGCACAAATCGCACAATAAAGAAGACATTTTCACTTGCTGATGAAGATATCCTACCAGATGATGCTATTGTTACAAAAATTACACTAGATAGTTTATCTCTTGGATACAGTGGTGCTCGTATAGCAAATTCTAATTCAACTAAGAATGTTACTTTTCCTTATCACGGCGATGAATTTGCAACTAATCTAGGGGCATTGAATATGAAACTAAAAAGTACCTGGAATGTAGAATTCTATCCCAATTCAACGGTTAAACTGGTACCTGATATTAGATTCTTTTACTTTTATCCGGTGTATGATAATACCAAATATCCACCTTATTCCACAATATTAAAATAGGTGATTTTCATGGAAATTAACTTTATAAAATATTATTCCACATGTAATAGCAAAAATCTCACAACTACCGCAAACAAAAAAGCATTACTCAATAAACTTAACAGCAGCGGAAGTTATACACAAATAGGAAATTTATTTACACTGAATGATGGAACTTCATTTAAAGCAAGTGATATTCCCAAACTTAATATTGACTCTTTATATGAAGCATATGCAAAAAGAAATGTGATGGATTTTGGAAGTGCAAAATATTTTAAATATACTAATTCTTCAGGCAAAAGCCTGGCAATATTTTCAACGCCAAAAGGCAGTTTGTGCACGCCAATTTCAGAAAACATTCTTGGATATTCTGATTATGATATAGAAACAGAAAGGTATTTGCATTTCTGGAATAAATTAAAATCAGGTCATGCATTAATGCTTCCTCCCGGGAATTCTAACCTTCCATCATTTGGTTATTCAGATGATGATATACGAAATTACCTAAATAATGCAGGTATTTCCAAAGGCTTTTTTTCAGTAAAAGTCGGTTTAAAGCAGTCAGATTTTTTTTATTCTGATTCAAAACAAAATCCACTATATACAAAAGAAGAGTATGATTTGCGATATTACACTATGACATCCTCTGACTTTTCCTACGATAAAAGCGTATTCAACTGTATTGATCCGGGAACAGAAATCACAATTTCTGGTGAAAAATATATATTGAAAGACGACTTTACTTTAGATATTCCCTATGGAACAGATATCTACGATATACAAATTCCGAAACATACATTTACAAGTAAAGTTCCCTCCAATATCAACTATACGGCTTAGATGTATAATGAATACAATTCATCCCCTTCCTGAATTACCTATTAGGGAGGGGATATCTAAAATTTATTATGTTCCTTGCTTGTAATAGCATACCATATTAAAGATATTTACAAATAATGTCAATGGCACTATAATCACGAAAATAGATAAACGAAATTTTTCTGAACTGTATAAAGAAATACCATCACTATAAACCATAATATCATAATAGAAATCTTGCGGATCACACCTTTCTTCTTTTTCCAACGGAATAATTTCAGACAACTCATACCTTGGAAAAACCGGAAAACATGTAGCTGTCATAACAAAGATCTGTTCTTTCTCATCCTTGAGCAGATAAGAAATAGATGTTGTATTTTTAGTCTTTTTTACATCAATAATACTTAACTCTTTTCCAGATACTGAAATTTTCCCTTGTCTTTCAAGTTCAGATAAATCTTTAATTGTCTTAGGATATTTAAAAATAATTATCAATCCTAAAAGAAGAAAATATGTAATTAACAAAAAAATCGTGCTCTTTAAATTTTTAGACATATTAATACCACGCATATATTTTTCAGGAAACTATGATTAAATACATAATTGTAAACAGTGATGATTTTATTTTAACAAAACAATTTCCCATGTCAATCATCGGAAAATTAAAATTTTATTTACATAGCCTTACAATTTTATTAAGACAAATATGTAGCAATATCAATATAAAAATTTCCAATTAGAATATCAATTGACTTTACTACTTTATTGTGTTAATATAATACCTGCAATTACAAAACAACATTATTTTCAACTTATAAAGGACTAAGAAAGACTAAGGAAATCAACATCCATGAACAAATTCCCCCTTCACCTCAAGCACTACTTACACTTACTTAAAAACTATATCCGCTACGATTCATCCATACTGGCTTACATTGCCATAATACTAACCGCCCTTTTTTACACAATCATGACTATCATCCATACAGAAATTAATGACAATCTTATGAATTACGGCGGGCTTCACGAAGCAAATACTTCCTATACGGTTAACTTGGGGCTTGGAACAGCACAAAAAGAATTTATCTATCTGTTAGAATTATTAGAAAAATACAACCTGCAAAAAATAAAAGAAATTCGGATTTCCGTACCCCCGCTCCTAGGGGTTGGTATCGCATCACCGGATAATCCCGTTGATGATTTTGAACTGGATGGAAGGAGTTTTACTGAGCAGGAATTAATCAATGGAGAAAATAAAATTATTTTATCAAACAAAGATTACCGGACTTACTATAAAAATCATGAGATTGGGGATACGCTTTCGATTGGCAACACGGATTTTCAGCTTATTGGTATTTCCTATACTGCCGAACAATCGATGATTCCTCTTAATTGTTTTCTTCATGCACAGACACCATTTTTCACAAGTCACATTATACTAAAAACAGAACACCGCATAAATCTATGGGAGAGAATACAGCTTCGCAGAAAATACAATCAAATTTTATCCGATAAGCAAAAAGGTACTTTTTCTTTTGAATCCAATTTTTGGCATGTTGTCGTTAATCTATGGAATTCATTAAGTGACTACTTCCTTTCCATTGCCTTTGTTTTTGCTTTATGTACACTGCTTCTGTTTCAAACCGGCAGTATTCTCTATTACAAAAATCAATCGCATACATCCGTTTACCTGCTGTCTGGAGGTTCCGAAACTTTTTTAAAGCAGATTATCCTGGGTGAACTTATAACAGCCGCAGTTCTGTCACTGTTTCTGGCTTATCTGCTTTTGCTGGGGAGGATATTATGGATAGGTTAAAACATTTTCTGTATCTGAATTATCTGAACTTTAAATTCCCCTTTTACTACTGCGGGATTGTTTCTGTTCTTCTTGTATTGTTTATGAATTTTTGCTTTACAAAGCACAGTGAATTAAATAAAAAACGCGAAACATTAGAAGAATTAGATTATACAAATATTTATGCGGTGAGTTTTTCCATCCCGGAAGGAAATCAATGTGAACAATTAGAAAAGGAATTAACCGACGCATTAAAAGGCAGTGCCCTCATTCTAAACTATCACAGAAATCCTTTATATACGACAATCAAAAATAACCGCATAGTATGTATCAATGTAATTACCGCAGAAGAAGCCGAATATTTTCATCTTTTTCCTCAAGGAAATCCCCGTGAAGACACTTATTCGGTTATTGTTCCAGATAAGCTGCAAAAAGTATTTAAACCCGGCTCTGAATATACATTGCCCATAGGTATGTATGTTCATGAGGAAACATGGAAAATTAATATCCATGTCATCGATAACGCTGACCATCTTTTACTTTTATCTCCTAACTATGACCATATCCAATCACTACAGGATACACTGCTCATTTTTGATCCGCAGGATATGCTTCCGCTCCATTTAAGTACCTTCCAAAAGCCGGTTTTCTATCTTTATATGTATATTCAGGATTATGAAAAAACCATAGAAGTTTTAAAAAATTATCCTTTTATCCAAATTCAAAAAAGGCAGGATAAGATTGAACATTCTTATAGTCTTACCTTACATCTGCTTCCCTCCTACTTTAAATTTCTGGTGTTAGGTGTTTTTATTTATATTGTGCTGCCTGTGAATTTTTATCTGTTATTTTACTACAAACAGAAGAAATACATTATTATTTTCAATTACTGTAACCTTAACCGCAAATTCTATCTGCAATGCATCGGAATACTAACTATGCTTCAGCTATGTTTTGGTTTTCTTTTTGGTCAACTGCTGTGGTTTTGTTATTGTAAATTCAGTGGAACGATGTACTGGCACAATGAATGGATATTCCTGCCTTTCCTTGTGCTGATTCATTTATGTATCTTTATACTTTTAAACAGGGGGTATAACTATCTTGTGCGAACCTATCATTGAAGTAAAAAACCTGACTAAAACCTATGAAAATTATAATATCCTTAATCGCCTTTCCTTCTCGATTCATCAGGGGGATTTTGTTGCCGTGGTCGGAGAATCCGGTTCAGGAAAAACGACCTTGTTAAATATCTTATTCGGTTTTACGGATTATAATGAGGGAAGCTATACACTTTTCGATGAACGGATCTTTATGCTGCCCAAATCAGCAACACACAGCCATGTTCAGAACAATTCCTCCCACCGCATTTCGTTAAAAAATTTAAGTTTAAAAGAAAAGCAAAATTTCCGCCAGGCATTTATGGGCTATGTTCCGCAGGATTATGGATTAATTGACGAGTGGAACGTCTATGATAATATTACCCTGCCTTTGCTTTTTTCTAAAAATAACGCAATAAAAAAGGCCCCGGCACATTTGAGGACCTTATTTAAGTATATGCATCTCGACTACCTCGACTATATCCATCGAAAAGCAGCTTCATTATCCGGCGGCGAGAAGCAGCGAATCGCCATTATACGTGCACTGATAACCCACCCGCGGATATTAATTGCCGATGAACTTACCAGCGCCCTGGATGTTCAAATGAAGATATCCATCTTATCTCTTTTACAGAATTTACGAGAATCCGGGCTTACCATTATCTTTTCTACCCATGATCCATCGATGATTGAACACTGTGATCAGGTGATTGATTTGCGGAAAGGAAAAAAGAGTTAAAAGGAAATTCGGAATCCGCTTCGCTACTTCCTCATATCCCCTATGCTGCTATCGCAGCTTGTCAGATGGGGCTTGCACCCCACCTGACACAAGTAAGTCCCCCTACCCACTACTTTCGTCTTTACGACTTAGAAGCGGGGGACTTCCTTGATAGGTTAAAATTCCTTTCCCTCTTCTTTTTCTACCCTCACCATGCATTCTTTCTTCCGACAGGCAATTCCGTATTTAATAATCGTTGACATCCCATCATCTTTAAGCCTTTCCTTATACCCCATTTCCTCTATCTGCTTCAGCGCTTCCCTGCATCCTGCTTCCAGATCCCCTCCTTCGGGATATTTGATCTCGATGACAATCCCTGTACTCTCCGATTCAATCTCCACCTGAATATCACTGTAGCCATCTCCGGATTCAATATTAGAATCAACATCCCAATCCCCCCGATGACTAAGCAAGCCTAATAAAATACCATGATAAAAATTCTCTTTTCGGGCTTTCCTTACACTGGTATCCCGAATACTGATGGTTTTCTTTAAGTATGCGGTAAACAGCCTCTCCACCGTTTTGCCGTCGCCCCGGGCAAATGCCGCACAAAATGCATCAAGCACAGGAGCATCCTTCCTGGCTTCCTCCTGAAACCATTCCATCACCTGCTCCATAATAATCTTTCGGATTTCCAGGTTGGGAATCACCAGGTCATAAAACTCCTCTTCTGCAGTTTCCCTGCTGGTCAAATATCCCGTAAGAAATAATACACTCCAAAGATTTTCTATGCCCTGATACAGTTCGCGGTATGTCAGTTCCTGATTCACTTTCTTCCTCACTGTTCCCCCCGCAAGCAGAGTTTCCATCTCCCTGCGGATTCTCGGTGTAGACATCCGTAAAAACTGCCGGATAATATAATTCCCGCTGGTATTCATCCAGAATGCACGGGGAGATGCATCCGGCTCTGAACAGAGAAGATTCACATAACTTATCACATCCCACGGGCAATACAAATCGGTCTTTCCGAAATGATACCCGTCATACCATTCTTTCATCACTCCATACTTATCCGCCAGGCCATAATCGTCCAGTAAATTCTTCACTTCTTTATCCGAAAAGCCAAAATGCTCTGCAAAGCGAATATCCGTAATAGAAAAGATATTAAAATTGTTCAGTCCTGTAAATATACTTTCCCTGGCGATTTTCAGACATCCGGTCAGCACCGCAAAATACAGATGATTATTCCCCTTTAATGCCTGTCCGAATATCCCCCTTATCAGCCCAACCATTTCTTCATCATAGCCAAACTGATGCGCTTTATCCAGAGGTACATCATACTCATCAATCAGCAAAATTACTCTCTGCTTATAATGCTTCCTGAGGAGCTGGGTTAAGGTCATCAGGCTGTCCTTCAGCACATCCTCTGCCATGATAAATCCTGTTTTTCCTTCTTCATCAATATGGATCAATTGGCGATACCGTTTCTTTTCTTCTTCGGAAAGCCGGTCACTCTCCAAAAGAAACAAATGCTGTAAAGCCTCCCGACCAATCGTCGAAGCCAGCATTATCCGTGCTCCCTCATAGTCCCTGGCATCCACCCCTTTCAGAGTAATCGAAACCACAGGGAATTTCCCCATATATTTATCGCATAATTCCTGCTCCCCTGAAATCTCCAGCCCTTCAAAAAGCTGCCGACTGCAGCCATATTCAAAAAACGATTTGATCATACTCATGTTCAGGGATTTTCCAAACCGCCTGGGACGGGTAAAAAGATTCACTTCTCCCCAGTTATGCAATAGTTCCGTAATCAAGCCTGTTTTATCTACATAATAAAACCCTTCTGTGCGAAGCTTCTCAAAGTCCTCGATCCCTATCGGTAACTTTGCCTTCCTATCCATATCCCAGTCCCCTTTCCATTTTTTAAATTCCTCTACCCTTCTATTTTCTAACAGGGTTACTTCATGACATAAATTCAGGAATTACACAATTATTCAGGATATTTCCAGCAACCGCATCAAAAACATAATATCATCCACATGGTTTGCATCCGAATATACATAGAGATAGACAATAATTCCCTCCGTATCCATCGGCTGAAAAACAAATTCCACATGATGCCCCTCTCCAAGGATATCCTGATAGGCGTCCTGATAATACTGATACCTGGCACCATAATAAGTATTTACTTTTTTTGCCGGAAATTTATCCAGACGGTCAGGATTTTTCTTTAATATATTGGCAATAATTGCCCGTTCAATCAGTTCAGTTTTACTTTTATCACTGGATTTTTTTAACAGCTTATTATCAAAATAGCAGACAAAAAAGCTTTCCGGCTGCACCGCCGCAGAGGAGGGAATTTCATTTAACCGGTATTGATATCCCTCTATACTTCCCAGCTCATTATCCGCAATAGGATATTCTGCCCCTGACCATGCTTCTGGAATATAATACGTAATCTTATCCCCTGCAAGCGTGCGGACAAGCATCGTTTCCTTGTCCATTGTTTTTCCATTCAGCAGAGAAAAACAAGAGCCGGAAACGGCATCATCGTCTGTCTTTTCTATTTTAGAAACCTCCATCGTTAAATGGCTGCCGATTAAACTTATCGAAAACTCCCCATAAACCTTAACCACATCGCCGGCCGAAAGTGTTTCAATACAAGCAATCACATCGGCATCGGAAGAAGAACATTTAACCGTCCCCGTCTGCGTCCCGCTCACCGATACCAGGGTCACAGCATTATGCTTTTTTGCTATCTCCGACAGCTTGCCGAGAAGAACCACTTGGGTTTTATTGTACTTATCTTTAGAAAAATCGCGATTGGATGAAAAATCCTCAAGAATCTTATCCACCGTATCCTTTTGATACACAACGTTTTTTTCTGTATCCAATGTCATTTCCGATGAATGAAAGATAAATCCGCAAAGCAATGTGCTAAACAGCAGCACCATCATCAACATTAATTTTCTTCTGTGAACATACATTTTTAATACTCCCGCCAAAATCTTTATGCGCCCACCCGCAGACGCACCGCCGTAAATAAATCCTGATAATTAGTCAATGATTAGTCAATAATTAATCAAAACTAATCTCAATCCCCGCCGTCTTATTTAATTCTCTTAATATTGCAAGCACTTCGCGATAAACATGGGCTTCGGCATAATCATCCACCAGCTGCACATGGTAAATTCCATTTTTATTCTCCGCTTTTATTTTATTTTCTAAATCACATTCTTCGACAGAGGAATATACGCGGTCATTATACGTAATCTTTGTATCTCGAATCGTTATCGTTATCTTTTTCTCTTCCTGTAAAGCCTCCGACTCTTGAAGCGGATGGCTTTCTGACGAATGAGCGGATGTTTCTTCACTCGGTAATTCTCCTGACATCAGGGTATTTCCCTGATTTCCTATCGGAGCATCTTTAATGGCTTTATCCAAATCAATTAATAATGTATTATTCAGCAATTCAACCGATTTCTCCCCCCAGCCGGATAATACTAATACACTTAAAATCACCAGCAAAATGAGAATTATTTTTTTCATCTTCTGCATTATTCATCACTTTCCGTTTCATAGTTCATCCCATAAGTATCAAGCAGTTCTTCGACTTTATGATAGGTGGAAGAAACTGCAAAATCATCCTTGAGAAAAATCCCCTGCCTTCTGTCTAATTGTTTAATACAGGCTTCAAATCCTTCGATGCTGTCCATTTTCTGTCCGTTGCAGTAAATCGTTTTTTCACTGATTAAGATTTCATACGAATATTCATCCTTCCCCGCTGCACCGCTTTCCTGCTTCTGCTGGCTGTCTATCCTGTCATCCCCGGTTGCTGCCCCGTCAACATATTCCGAAAAAAGTGAATCCTCACCCCTTGGAGCATTTTTCAACAATACACCGGTAATCAGGCAAATAAATCCCATAAACAGAAAAAATACAAATGACCTTCTGAGAACTTTATACTCCTTTTCCAGAACAGTTCTTCCATGATCCGTATAATACATTAAATCATCAGTGCTGTGAAAGAACACAACACGTATTGCCTTAAAAAACGGCTGAATCGACAGAGCAATCAGTCCAACAAACCCACAAACGGCAAATAAAATGCCAACCACAATAAGTATCTTTGGTAACATTACAACACCTCTATATTGATTTTCTCCCTGTATCCTCAAAATCCCTTTTTCATCTATACGTCCTCAGCATCCCTTTTTAACCTGTACATCCTCAAAGACCCTATTTAATATACACATTCTCAAAATCCCTTTTTAAATCATTAAAAATCGTCTGGATTGCTTTTTCATCTCTGTATAGAATCTTTTCATCATTTTCATTCAGAGAAAGAATCACGGGATTTCCCGGATGCGATTGAATGTATTCTTCTAAACTGGATTTAATTTGTTGTAAAGATTCTGCCGTCTGCTTTCCAATAAAATCAATCTCTTCCAGTTCTTCTCCCTTTTTTTGGATATAGACATGCCTGACCGTTACATTTTCCGATTCATACCTTGCATTTACGGATACCAGGCAAAGATTATCCATCATGTTCATCTGATCCTGATAAAGCTGTAACTGAACATCCGCCTGTTCACTCAGCTCTGCGGCCTCTGCCTGCTGCGTCTGAACCTCACTGGTTATCTTCTGCTGGTTACAAATCACCACCAGCAGAATAATAAAAACAACATCCAGCAATGAGGTTAAGTCAATAAGAATATCTCCTTGATTATGACGCCTCTTTCTCATCATCGATTTATCTCCTTAACGATAAGGTTATTTCCAAAAACATTTCTATTCTTCTACAATATTCTTTTGCGCAAGTGCATCATTAAATTTATTATAATAATCATCAAGCATAATTTCCACATCATCGACGATTTTCCCGGGAAATAATGCAACGACAAACTTTAATGTAATCGCGAAGATCAATCCCCACCAGGTAGAACCAAGTGCTATATTTAATGATGCATACAATGCGTCAATATTCTCCGCCACCACCTGGCTCATCAGCCCGGAAACCGTTCCCAAAATACCAAGTAAGGGGAATATCGGAATTAACTGTGTATACATAAAATAAAGGCTTCGCGTATGATTAAATTCTTTTTCATACTCACGAATCATTTCCGGCGTAACGCTTTCATCTTCCTCACTTTCATTCATTTCCCAGGTTTTTCTTCCAATAGTTCTTTTTTTACGTTTTCTTTTCATTACGTCATCAATTCTGCTTCTGTGATAGCTTAATTTAAACGCATTGACAATAATTAATGTAAAAATCACGATTCCCAGGATAACAATCACGGTGTTGATATTCCTGGAAATAACATCGATAAAACCTTCCATAACGAAACCCTCCACGATCTAAGTACACTTTACCTTGGTTTTTTATTTAGTATACATGAAACAGGGATGATGATCAACTTGAAAATTTCCCATGCAATACTTTGCATCCCTCCAGAGTTACTGTTCACACGCTCACAGAAATGGGCAAAAATCCATGAAAATCGCCTTTGTCGATGGGATTTTTTCTTATAGTAGCCATATTGTCAAGTGATGAGTTCAAAATTTCACTTCTCCATTGTTTTTTTATTTGTTTTTTTGTATAATCTAAATGGAAAGATACCGGTTGGAGGTGATAGATATGGAAAAATTAAGAGTATACTTAGATACCTCGGTTGTTAGCCACTTACTCCAGGAGGATGTGCCTGAAAAAATGGCTGATACCAGACAGCTATGGGAAATGTTTCGCTCTGGAAAGTATAAAGTTTATCTTTCCACGGTAACGCTTGAAGAACTCAAAGGGTGTTCAGAACCAAAACAGAGTCAGCTTTTCGATTATTTGGGACTTATTGATTATACCTTGATTCAAATTGATGATAATATTGCGGATATCGCACAGCAAATCATTGAAATGGGTATACTTACAAAAAAAAGCTATGATGACTGCCAGCATATTGGAGCCGCTATTGCTAGTGAATGTGACTGTATCATATCATGGAATTTCAAACACATCGTAAATATTAAGACAATAAGGGGGATACGGGCAATTACTAATCTAAAAGGCCATAAACCAATTGAAATTCTAAATCCATCTGTATTATTAGAAAGCGAGGAGTAATAATGAATAAGCCTGTTCTAAGTCCTGATTTTACCATCGAAGATATTCATAAATTAAGAGAATACAACTACTATCAAACAAAAGATATGAGTCGTCAGGAACGTATAGATTATTATAATAGCCGTGGAATGGAAGTTCACAACTTAATTCAGCAGCGTAAATTGGTAAAAACTTAATCCCTTTTTCTAAAATGCCTTTTACATGGATAAAAGGCATTTTAGATGTATATCAAAGAAAGACCGTTTTGATCGGATAGAGAAATAGCATCCATTACATCATCACTATATTGAGGAAATATTGAGCGGACCGTAAACAAACCGTTCACTCTAGACCTTAAAATCACTTTCTCCATACCATTTTATTTACAATTCCCACATAACTCTGGATTATTTTTACTACTTTTACAGAAACATTCTCATCCACATAATTCGGAACCTCTGATCCATTATCTCCACACCGTATCATTTCAACCGCTGTATCGACCGCTTGAAGTACTTGTTCAGCAGTGATTCCAGCAAGTATAAAATTACCTTTATCTAATGCCTCTGGGCGCTCCGTACTTGTCCGAATACAGACAGCCGGAAACGGATAGCCTTGAGAATTAAAAAAGCTTGATTCCTCAGGCAATGTTCCACTATCACTTACTACTGCAAAAGCATTCATCTGAAGTTTATTATAGTCATGGAACCCTAACGGCTCATGTGCGACAACTCTGCTATTTAAACAAAATCCCCGGCTTTCAAGATATTTTTTGCTCCTTGGATGACAAGAATAAAGTATTGGCATATCATAATTCTCTGCCATTGAATTAATCGCCGTAAATAAACTGTTAAAATTCATCTCAGTATCTATATTCTCTTCCCGATGCGCTGATAAAAGTATATATCTACCTTTCTCAAGTCCAAGCCTATCTAAAACATTACTACAGAGAATCTTATTCATATTCGCGCGCAAAACCTCCGCCATGGGAGAACCTGTTACATACGTTCTCTCCTTCGCTGTTCCTTCATAATTAAGATAACGTCTTGCATGCTCACTATAGCACATATTTACATCAGCAATATGATCCACGATTCTTCGGTTCGTCTCCTCAGGCAAGCATTCATCAAAGCAACGGTTTCCAGCCTCCATATGAAAAATCGGTATATGCAGCCGTTTTGCACTGATTGCACTTAGGCAACTATTTGTATCACCAAGAATCAACAATGCATCTGGTTTTTCTTCTATCATAAGTTTATAGCTTTTAGCAATAATATTCCCGATTGTTTCCCCCAAGTCATCACCAACTACATCTAAATAACAATCCGGTGCACGTAATCCCAAATCTTCAAAAAAAACCTGATTTAACGAATAGTCATAATTCTGTCCTGTATGAACCAGAATCTGGTTAAAATAGAAGTCACACTTCTTAATCACCTCGGATAGACGAATAATCTCTGGCCGAGTTCCTATAATTGTCATTAATTTTAACTTCTTCATTCTAAAGTACCTTTCTTCTTATACTTCATTGCCAATTGCCCTACTGTTTTTGTTGAAATATACGCTATAATACAAGTCAAACCATATATTACAAAAAAATACCTCCAACTTTTCACCCATCCAAAAGTAATAAACATATTTACAATGATCATATGGTATATATAGCATCCATAAGAAATATCTATTCTAATTTTCAAAAAAGGATATTGATATGCAAATCCAATAACCCCACATATCATAAAAGCACTCCAAAACAAGTAATACCCCGCAAATATATCTATCTTCGTTATGTAAAACAACATTCCTAAAAGTAAAAATACAATCCAATATTTCTTCAAAAATGTATCAATATCATTCCAGAATTCTGAAATAAAAATTCCAACTATAAACAACCACAAATACCGGACAACTGATTGATCAAATAATTTTGTAAAAACTGACATTCCAAACATATTTTCTAATATAACTTGTAGTAAAACACTAATAGAAACAGAAATCACAAGTGAAACAATCCAAAAAAGAATTTTCTTTTTATGTAATAATTTATGCAGAAACCATGCAATTATATAAAACTGTATCAAAGTACATATTGTCCATAATGATCCATTCGGAGTTCCACATCCATATCCTCTTAAAGAGCTTGGTGTCCAGAATTGAAAAATTGTCAATTGTGTAAATGTAAAAAGAATAATATCTTTTAGATTCCATTCATCATATAAAATTAAAATCGTTATAATTTCAACGAAAACGCCAACCCATAACTCAGGATATATCCTAAAAAATCTTTTTTTAAGATAAGCACTATAACTATTGGTTCTTTCTATAGAAAACCATATAAGGAATCCACTCATTGCAAAAAATATAGGCACTCCACGAAAATACACAATTAAATAAGATACAATTTCAGAAGTATGCAATTCTAAATGCTCTACTAAATGCCCATATATCACCTGAAATGCAGCAAGAATCCGTATTAAATTAAGGCAATTATCATTCGAACGATTCAAATTCATCTGTTCCATATCAAATTAAATCCTCTCAAGAATGCATACAAATTAAACTTATACACTCTTTTGTATTTCTTTAAGAATCTGTACAGTCCTTTTTATTCCTGATTCAATATCATATCTAGGTAGCCACCCTATTTCCCGAACTTTTGCTCCAGAAAGTCTCGCTTTAGTTGCCACACTATATCCTGCCTTTTCAATATCATCTGGTTCTTTAAAAATAACACTTTTCCCCACTGTCTTTGCTATCAACGCTGATAAATCTTTTAATCTTATATCCGATGTTTCGTCAGCAATATTATATGCATTTCCGGTTTTCCCTTTTAATAATACTGTCAACAAACCTGATACTGCATCAGCAACATATGTATATGAGTAATATTGATTACCTGCACTTTTCAAAGTAATATCTTCACCCGCAATAGCTTTTTTAAAAAACTGGCTAATTGCTTTGGTATCAGACATAAGCATAGTAGGTCCATAAGATCTTGTAAATCTTGGAATTACTATATCTAGCCCCTTTTGGTGTAGATACGCTTGACAAAGCGCTTCTCCACACCGTTTACTTTCTGGATATCCAGCTCTCATTGTATTGCAGTCAATATACCCACAATAATCTTCTTCAAATACCTCTACATCCCCCCTATTCTCTCCATATATTTCATTTGAAGAAGCAAATACCATACGTTTCGCCTTACAATCCACGGCGAAATCAAGCAAATTTTTTATGCCTATAATATTTGTCGTTATTGTACCGATTGGATCTGTCGAATATTGAAATGGATGTGTATTACTAGCCAAATGAAGCACATAATCTATCCCGCCTAATTTCTTGTTAAAAATCGGTTCATTAATATCACAAGCATAGAAATTGAAAGGATCTGTATTGTAACAATAAGCAAATCGTTCCCTTACTTTTCGCTCATCGCGTCCAAGTGCATTAATAGTACAATTTAACCCTTCCTTCTGATTTTTATACATTATCACATCCACCAAAAAACTACCTATTAAACCGGAAGCTCCTGAAATTAATATCGATCTATTATAAAGTTTTTCCCAAGGTAATTCAATTGCTGATATCAACGCAAGGTCTTCTTGATATTGCTTATTTTCAAATACATTCATCTAACCACTTCCTTCAAATATTATTTGAGCCAACTATCTTTATCAGACTTCAGATAGGCTTTAAACATCTCTAAATCATCCTTTGTTGTAAGTTTAATATTTTTGTCTGATCCAGCAGCAAAATATAACCTTTCACCCAATTCTACCATCATAGTATTCGTATAGGATGAACCTTTAATCCCAATTTTTTTCTCAAAAGCCTCATGATATGCCCATTTGATTTTTTTAAAATTATATGCTTGAGGTGTTGATACACGTCTTAGAGTCTCCCTTGGAATATACTGGGTTGTTGTCATATTATCCACATCATTAACTACAAATATCTGTTCGTTATATGGTAATGATGTAACTCCATTACCATATTTCTGGGCTGTTCTAATGACATCCGTAAGAACGCTGTCATCTACCATAGGTCTAATACCGTCATGAACAATTATAATATCATCATCTTGACAAAAATTTTCAAGATTATAAACACCATTCCTAATAGACTCTTGACCCGTTTTTCCTCCCATAACTATCCATTTTAACTTATCAATGTTAAACTGCTTAGCATATGCCCATACAATATCATGCCATCCATCAATGCATACAACCTCAATTAAATCAACCTGTGGGTTTCTTTGAAACCCT
>CAMNRM010000062.1 GCA_946553025.1 uncultured Clostridium sp. | reverse complement strand
CATAAATACAGGGTTTTCTGCCTCTTTTTATTTTGCAAGTGTCGAAAACGGGATTTTTACTAATGACCAGCACTTCTTTGAAATCTTATCAGCGAATTATCAGTGAATTTACACATAAAAATTCGTTTTATGAAGGTATATCTGTGTTTGCAGGCATTTGCAGAGATTCCAGATTAATCATCTGGCCGCCTGCAGGGTCAAAATAATAAATTTGTCCGTCAATCTGCTGCCAGTCGGTCTGCATCGCTCCGGACGGATCAAGATAATACCACAGACCATTGACCTGCTGCCAGCCCGTCTGCATCGCTCCGGACGCATCCAGATAATACCATGTACCGTTTACCTGCTGCCAGCCCGTCTGCATTGCTCCGGACGCATCCAGATAGTACCACAAACCGTTTACCTGCTGCCAGCCCGTCTGCATTGCTCCGGACAAATCAAGATAATACCACGTACCGTTTACCTGCTGCCAGCCCGTCTGCATCGCTCCGAATAAATCCAGATAATACCACACGCCGTTTATTTGCTTCCAACCGGTTTCCGGATTTCCGGACGCATTCATATAGTACCAGTTTATCCCGTCATGAATCCATGATTCCTTCTGCATTTTGTGATTCTGGTAGTAGTAGCGGTTTCCGGCAATAACTCTCCAGGTATTGGCAGGAATGATAAAGGAATAGTCGGTAAATAAAAAATTAATATCCACACTTCCATTCACCCCGCTGACGGCACCCGTATTCGTCGCCTGCCACATAGACGGGTTTTGGACGGTGTACATCGTATTATAGCGGGCTACCCATAAATCATAGGAAACCATGGACAGGTCAATCTTATTGTTCAGCCAGTATTCATTGGCATAAAGCATGGGATAATAGCCTGCCTCTTCAATTTTCCCGCAGAAAGCATTGATAATTTCGCTAACCTGCTGCGGAGTAAGTGTTCCCAAGGTAGCATTGTCCTCAACATCAAAGGCTATAGGGAAGGAAATTTCAAAGTCCTTAACAAGATCCAGGACAAAATCCGCCTCCTGCTCGGCCATCTCCACCGTTGTTGCATAAGAATAAATATAGGCACCCACCTCTAACCCGGCCTCCCTGGCCTTTTGGGCATTCACAGGAAAATAAGGATCGATCTCGCCGCGAAAACGGGTTCCAAGCATGGCAAAATCCACATCACTATCAGCTACCTGCTCCCAGTCAACTTCCTGCTTCCAGTAAGATACATCAATTCCCCGGGCAATAGCGCCCTCAATCGGTGTCCCATCGGGCATCCTGTACTTTCCGTCCAGATTCTCCCAATCCTGGGCCTTCACGGTAATGGGAGAACAAAGCACAGAAGACAAAGCAATCCCAAGCACCAGCAAACCGGAGAATATACGGGCAATCATGGTATGTACAATGGTTTTTTGGCTGCTGCTTTTGTAATACATGGTTTTTTGGTTATTCATCAGTAATTCACTCCGTTTTTCCTTAAATTTTTAATCCTTTTCAATCTTTTATCCTTCTTTACCCGCAAAGGACTTTCCTTCGTGCCGCCAAATGGCATACAGGTATCCTTCAGGAACCCTCGACAGGTAAAAGTGTAACAGAAAAACAAAAAAGGAACAATTACATGAAACGGTCGAATTCTTACGATTTTTGAAATTAATTTTTATGATGCATCATGCATTGACATTCTTCATCCATATATGTTAAAATCATCTAAAATACCGGCGCAGAAAGAAAAATTTTTCAACAACTAACACAACAACCACGGAGGTACTTTTATGACAGCGGAACAGATTACCTTAGGACTTTTCTTAGGCGGATTAATTCTCTGCGTTGCAAGCGGAACCGATCTTATTTTTGCGCTTTTATTCGGCGTGCTCTGCTTTGGCATCTACAGTATACGAAAAGGAAATTCCCCAAAAGCCACTGTCCTGATGATGAAAGAAGGCATGACAAAGGTGGCAAACATCCTGATCATCCTTATCCTTATCGGATGCCTGACGGCAAGCTGGCGCTTCTGCGGGACTATTCCGTTCATCCTGTACCACTCGATTTCGTTTATCCAGCCCAGGTTTTTTGTCCTCTGCACCTTCCTGCTGTGTTCCATGATGTCCTTTTTAACCGGGACTTCCTTTGGAACCTTCAGCACCATGGGCGTTATCTGTATGCTGATTGGACGTACTGCCGGAATCAGCACGTTTTTACTCGGCGGCGCTATCCTCTCCGGCAGCTATTTCGGCGATCGCTGCTCCCCCATGTCCTCGAGCGCTCAGCTTGTCTGTTCCCTGACGCAGACGGATATCTACGGCAATATTAAGCGGATGATGCGCTCCTGCCTGGTTCCGTTTATCCTGAGTGCGGTTTTATATACGGTGTTTGCCGGGGGAAGCTCCGTCCAGCCGGATACCTCCTCCGTGGCGATGTTTAAGGAATATTTTTCCCTGCACTGGATCGTCAGCCTTCCGGCCATCCTTATCCTGGTGATGTCCCTTCTGCACATCGACGTTCGGTGGACAATGACGACCAGTATCATAACCTCGATTGTGATAGCTCTCCTTCTTCAGAAAACCAATCCGGCAGAACTTTTTTACTCCCTCTACCGGGGCTATGCGGCACCGGAAGGGACCGAACTTGCAAAACTCCTCAACGGAGGCGGGATTACTTCCATGCTGCATGTGTGCATCATTGTCCTGATCTCCTCCTCCTACTCCGGCATCTTCTCCCACACGCCGCTGATCCTGCCGATCAAGGAGGCGCTTATCCGTCAGAGTAAACGTCTGGGAACCTTTGGCACCGTGACCCTTTCCGCCCTGATTTCCTGCGGAATTAGCTGCAACCAGAGCCTGGGAACCCTTCTCACCTGCCAACTCTGCGAGGATCTCTATGATAATAAAGAAGATTTGGCCCTGGCGCTTGAGGACACGGTCATTGTTATCTGTGCCCTGATTCCCTGGGGCGTCGCCGGAGCCATTCCCTTAGCCACCTTAGGCGCTCCCCTGACGTCCATGGCGGTATCCTTCTACCTCTGGCTGATCCCGCTGTGGGGGGTGGTCAGCGAAAGCTGGCGGCGGATAACCGGGCGCAATAAAACAATGGCATAAACTAATGGCATACACCAGAAGCGCCATTATCCATATTTTTCCTATGCGCAAAGAGCCGGAAACATATTCCGGCTCTCCCCTATCCAGTGTAAAAAAACTTTTCTAAACCCTATTCTTCCGCTAAAAGTTCCTCTTTCATTCCCAGAATCGCTTCCACCGCGGCACAGGCCGGGCAGTCGCAGTACTTAACCCCGGAAGCTTTCAGTTCTTCACCGTGGGTCTTCACTTCCTTGGCCTTCTCTTCGCCAAAAACCTTCGCTCCGGCCTCAGAACCGGCAAAGGCAATTAAACCGTCAACGGTCACAAGATCCATTTCCAGTTCCGCAATCAGGTTTTTCGTCTGTTCGGCCTCCTTGTCTGTCCCCAGGGCATCCAGCCAGTTCTGCGCGGCTGCCTTCGCCTCGGCACAACAGGAAAACGCCTGCATTAATTCCTGTACTTTTTTTACTGCATTTTCTTTTACGGTTTGCTTCATGATGATTTCCTCACTTTCCTTTACTTATACACCAATTACGTTTTGTAAATATGTATACTTTTCCGGTATCTGCAAACGCTCCCGGAAACGCCCATTTTATCAGCATTTCCGGCGTTCTGTTCGTTATTCAAATTCGGCGTGTTCTTTATTGTTCTTAACTCTATTTGTTTAAGTTCTATGCAAATACACACCTGTTTTTACATCAATTACATCGTTTATTATGGCTTGCTGATTTTCTGTTGCCAAAATGTTGCCGATTTTACTTATCTCTATAATGAGAACCACATTGAACAATCTTTATCATATTATCTTCTATCCGATAAACGATACGATTTGCATCATCTATTCGTCGGCTCCAATAAGATGCCAAGTCACCGCTTAATCTCTCTGGCTTTCCTATTCCCTCGTATCCATTTCGGTCAATATCCTTCAATAGCTGAAGAATACGCCTCAACGTCTTTTTATCCTGCTTTGTCCAGTATTCAAAATCTTCCCACGCCGCATCTGACCATGACTTAATCATCAAGATTCAGCTCATGTATCGTACCACCTGTCGCTTCCATTTGCGCTACAGATTCCCTAAGTCTGGTCATATTCTCCTGCGAATAAAACGGATCAACAGATACTTCAAACGGTATCCGTTTCTCTCGTCCAAGTTTTTTAAGATAAATATTTATAGCCGTAGATAAAGACATGCCAATATCGGCACACGCCTGCTCTGCCTTTTTCTTTACATCATCCTCTATGCGCAAACTAATTTGAGCCATTATATATCACCTCTTCCTTTTTGATATTACGAGCATATCACATGTCACAGCATTTGTAAAGCATTTCGCTATATATTTGCTTATTCTTTCATCCATAAAAATACATAGTTACACTGACAACAATCCTCAACGCAAATTTCTCCAAAAATAACATAATATAAATATAGCAGGCAATCTCATAGACCACCTGCCATATAAAATAATCTGTGTAAAATTTTTCATCACTCGAACTCAATCGTCCCCGGCGGTTTAGAAGTCAAGTCATAGAACACTCGATTCACGCCCTTCACCTCATTAACCACCCTATTCATTACCTTCTGCAGCACCTCCCAGGGAATCTCTGCCGCTTCGGCGGTCATAAAATCGGAAGTTTCCACCGCCCGCAGCGCTACGGCATAGTCATAGGTCCTGAAATCGCCCATTACTCCCACCGACCGCATATTGGTCAGAGCGGCAAAGTACTGCCCCAGCCGCTTATCCACGCCGGCCCTTGCCACCTCTTCACGGTAGATGGCGTCGGCTTCCTGCACCATCCTGACTTTATCTGCCGTCACTTCCCCGACAATCCGAATCCCCAAACCAGGCCCCGGGAATGGCTGGCGGAAGACCAGGTATTCAGGAATCCCCAGTTCCAGGCCGACCCTTCGCACCTCATCCTTAAACAGCAGACGCAGCGGCTCGACGATTTCTTTAAATTCCACACAGTCCGGCAGCCCGCCCACATTGTGGTGCGACTTAATCACAGCGGATTTTCCCAGCCCGGATTCAATCACATCCGGGTAAATCGTTCCCTGCACGAGGAAATCCACGGCACCGATTTTCTTTGCTTCCTCCTCAAACACCCGAATAAATTCCTCACCGATAATTTTTCTCTTTTCCTCCGGCTCTTCCACTCCGGCTAATCTTTGATAAAACCGCTCCTGCGCATTCACCCGGATAAAGTTCAGCTCATAAGGCCCATTTGGCCCGAACACAGCCTCAACCTCATCCCCTTCATTTTTGCGCAGAAGCCCGTGGTCCACAAAGACACAGGTCAGCTGTTTTCCCACGGCCTTGGAAAGCAGTACTGCCGCAACCGAAGAATCCACACCCCCGGACAATGCGCACAAAACCTTTCCCTTCCCGATTTTCTTCTTCAAGTCATCGATCGCCGATTCCACAAAGGAATTCATCTTCCAGTCGCCCCGGCAGCCGCACACCTCGTAGACAAAATTGTGCAGCATCTTCATCCCCTCTGCCGTATGCATCACTTCCGGGTGAAACTGCGTTGCGTACAGTTTCTTCCCGGCACACTCCATCGCTGCAACCGGGCAGACCTGTGAGTGTGCTGTAATAGTAAACCCTTCCGGTACCTGGGCAATGTAATCGGTATGGCTCATCCAGCAAATGGTTTTCTCTCCCACGCTCCGAAAAAGCAGCGACGCCTTGTCAACTTCAACCTCCGTCTTGCCATACTCACTGACCGGCGCAGTTGCCACCTGCCCGCCCAGGGTATAGGCCATTAACTGCGAGCCATAGCAGATCCCCAAAATCGGAATCCCCAGCTTAAAAATCTCCTCCGAAATATGCGGCGATTCTTCCAGATACACGCTGTTCGGCCCACCGGTGAAAATAATTCCCTTCGGCTCCATTGCTTTCATTTCCTCGATCCCCATCGTATAAGGCCAGACCTCACAGTAAACATTGCACTCACGGACACGCCGGGCAATCAGCTGATTGTACTGCCCTCCAAAATCCAAAACAATAATCATTTCCTTATTCATCCCAAGCTCCTTCTATAACAATAATATTTATTCCCCATTTTTATAAATACACACAGGCAGGCGCATCTGCCAAAACACAGTCCTTACAAACGCACACGCAGGCGCATCTGCCAAAACCTGTCCTTACAAACGCACACGCAGGCGCATCTGCCAAAACCTGTCCTTACAAACACACACGCAGGCGCATCTGCTAAAACACCAGCCATACAAACCTACTGCACGAAAAAGAACGCTGTCCTCCCCGCCATGCAGCTAACTCTGACTGCCGGTCATCGGGTATTACAGCGTTCTTCTATTCTTCTTTCGTGCACAACTTTTTATTTTTCTTCTGCACTTTTTTATTCTCTTCCTTCGCGTTTTCTATATTTGTTCTTTTGCAGATTTTCAATTCACCTTACCATTTGTAGCTTAAGTTATTTTTTCTTCTATCTTCTGAGGCAATACCTATGTACTTTAACCCAAGCGTTCAGCTTTATTCTTCTTTTGCACACACTTATTATAGCGAATCAGGCGACAAATAGCAAGAGGTTTTGTCAAAATACCAGAATTTTCTTAAGAATGAAAATGAAATGGAAATCCTGCCCATTTTTCTATCGACAAATGTGTAAAATCAAGATATAATGATGGAAGCGACAAAACGTCTTTTACTGCTTCTTAGGATACAGAATAGCACAGCAGGTTCATTAATAAATATAGCAATATAAACACAATTAACCAATAATCATCATTACATCATTTAAGGAGGGCTTCTATAATGAAACGAATGAAATCAGCAACCATGAACAAGGCAAAGGTAATCCTCACTTCTGCGGTTATGTCCACCCTTATGGCGGCCTCTGCATTTGCCGGAACCTGGACACACACCTATACGAGTCCCGATGGGGAAAGTGCAACCTATTCTACGCTCTGGTGCTACATCAAAGACGACGGCACCTACGCTCAAAATGAATGGGTTCAGGATGCGGACGGCACCTGGTACTGGGTAGAGTTTGACTGCACCCTGCCAGTCACCTCCGGCATCTCCACCGACGGTTTCCTGTATGACAGCGATGGACGCTACATTCCCATGGAAGGCCGCTTCTTTCCTACGGTTGAACAGGCTTCTGCCGTCACTGTGGGTATGTCCTATGATCAGGTTCTTGCCATCCTTGGACAGGAACATGTCCGTTCCGACAACCATATCGTATTTACCAATGAAGGGATTACCAGCTATGCCGTCTGCACCTGGTTCTTCGGCGCTAACGGCAAATACCGCCTGGAATTTGTCAATGGTGCTGTAAGTGATATCTACGGCTATCTTCATTAAAAACTGCTTTTGAGAGAATACTTATAAAAGTGCCAGAACTGCTAAATACCGGAACTACCACATACCAAAACGGCTGCACGGATGTCTGAAAACATCCGTGCACATTCCCTTCCAAAATCTCCCCCATCCTTTATCATCCCATCTCCAGATACCGCTTCACATACTTTCCCGTATAGGAAACAGGGTTCCTGGCCACTTCCTCCGGGGTACCTTTGGCAATCACCGTTCCGCCCCGGTCGCCGCCCTCCGGTCCCATATCAATCAGATAATCCGCCGTCTTAATCACATCCAGATTGTGCTCAATCACAACCACGGTATTTCCGTTTTCCGATAAGCGGTGCAGAATCTCGATTAATTTATGCACATCGGCAAAATGAAGCCCCGTCGTCGGCTCATCCAGAAGATAAATCGTCTTTCCCGTGCTCCTCTTGCTCAGTTCCGTAGCCAGCTTAATCCTCTGTGCCTCGCCGCCGGAAAGTTCGGTGGAAGGCTGTCCCAGCTTCACATAGGAAAGCCCTACATCGTACAGGGTCTGAATCTTCCTGGCAATCGTCGGCACATGCTCAAAGAACTTCAGCGCCTCCTCCACGGTCATATTCAGCACATCGTAAATATTCTTTCCCTTATACTTAACCTCCAGCGTTTCCCGGTTATAGCGCCGTCCCCCGCAGACTTCGCAAGGCACGTACACATCCGGAAGGAAATGCATCTCTATCTTGATAATCCCGTCGCCGCTGCACGCCTCACACCGTCCGCCCTTAACGTTAAAGCTGAAACGCCCCTTGGAATATCCCCTGGTCTTCGCATCCGTAGTCGAGGCAAATAAATCCCGAATCAGGTCAAATACCCCGGTATAGGTCGCCGGATTCGACCGCGGCGTCCGTCCGATGGGTGACTGGTCAATGGCGATAATCTTATCGAGCAGTTCCACCCCCTCCATCCCGGAAAACTTCCCCGGTATCGTCCTGGCGCGGTTCAGTTTTTTTGCCAGATACTTGTACACAATTTCATTCACCAGAGAACTTTTCCCCGACCCGGAAACACCGGTAACGCAGGTCATCACGCCCAGAGGAATCTCCACGGAAATCTTCTTCAGGTTATTTTCCGCCGCTCCCTTAACCTTTAACCAGCCCGTCGGCTTCTTCCTCTCCTTTGGCACCGGAATCTTTTTTCGTCCGCTCAAATATGCCCCGGTAACGGAGGCTTCACAGGCCATAATCTCCTCGGCTGTGCCCACAGCCACCACCTGTCCGCCGTGCTCCCCCGCACCCGGACCGATATCCACGATACAGTCCGCCGCCCGCATCGTATCCTCGTCGTGCTCCACCACAAGCACGCTGTTTCCCAGATCCCGAAGATGCAGAAGCGTCTTTAAAAGTTTATCATTATCCCTCTGATGAAGCCCTATACTTGGCTCGTCCAAAATATAGGCCACGCCGACAAGCCCTGAGCCAATCTGGGTTGCCAGACGGATTCTCTGTGCCTCACCGCCGGAAAGCGTCCCGGTAGCCCTCGATAAGGACAGGTAATCCAGTCCCACATCAATCAGAAAGCTTACCCGGGCACGGATTTCCTTTAAAATCATCCCGCCGATAGCTTCCTGCATGGAGCTGAGCTTAAGCCCGTCCAAAAACTCCCGGAACCGGACAATCGACATGTTCGTCGCCTCGTAAATATTCTTATCGCCGACCGTAACCGCTAAGGACTCCTTTTTCAGCCTCTGCCCGTGACAGGCCGGACATGGAGTAATCCGCATATAGGTTTCATACTCTGCCTTGGAACTCTCGGAAAAGGTTTCCCGGTAGCGCCGGTTCACATTCTCAATCAAGCCTTCAAAAGCCACATCGTACACGCCTTCTCCCCGCTGCCCTTTATAGCTGACCTTAATCTCCCTTCCCTTCGTCCCGTACAGCAGAATATCGTGGATAGCCGGAGGATAGTCCTCAAACGGCGTATCCAGGCTGAAATGATAGGTTTGGGCCAATGCCTCCAGCACAGCCCCGGTAAAACTCCCCTTATCCGTGCAGGACTGCCAGCCCATCACCACAATAGCCCCCTGGGAAATACTTAAGGACTGGTCGGGAATCATTAAATTCTCGTCAAACTCCATCTTATAGCCCAGTCCGAAACACTCCGGGCAGGCACCGAAGGGATTATTAAACGAAAAGCTTCTCGGCTCCACCTCATCCACACTGATCCCGCAGTCCGGACAGGAAAAACTCTGGGAAAACCGCAGAATCTCCCCCTCGCCGCTGTCCACCAGCAAAAGACCGTTCGCCAGCGCAAGCACAGCTTCAATCGAATCCGTCAGACGCTTTTCTATCCCCGGCCTTACCACCAGACGATCGACCACAATCTCAATATTATGCTTAATATTCTTCTCCAGTTTAATCTCTTCCGAGAGTTCATACAGGTTTCCGTCAATCCGCACACGGACATAGCCGCTCTTTTTTGCCTGCTCCAGCACCTTCACATGCTCGCCCTTGCGCCCGCGCACGACAGGTGCCAGAAGCTGTAGCTTCGTCCGCTCCGGCAGATCCATCAGCTGATCCACCATCTGATCCACGGTCTGCTTCTTAATCTCCTTCCCGCACTTGGGGCAATGGGGAATCCCAATCCGCGCATACAAAAGCCGCATATAGTCATAAATCTCCGTCACCGTTCCCACCGTCGAACGCGGGTTGCGGTTCGTGGATTTCTGGTCAATGGAAATCGCCGGGGACAGTCCCTCGATGCTTTCCACCTCCGGCTTTTCCATCTGCCCCAAAAACTGCCTTGCATAGGAAGAAAGCGACTCCATATATCTTCGCTGCCCTTCTGCATAAATCGTATCAAAAGCCAGCGACGACTTCCCCGAACCGGAAAGCCCCGTTAAGACCACCAGTTCATTCCTGGGAATGTCTACCGAAATATTTTTTAAATTATGTTCGCTGGCACCTCGGATCTTAATAAACTGCTTCGCCATATCTGCCTCCCATCGCCTGTTCCTGATCCTTTGTTACTGTCTGCATATTCACAGCAACGATCCTTTCTGCTTTTCAGTGCACTAAGTATAGCATACCTTTTTTTACTATTCAAGCCTTTTCGAACAAATGTTTTCTATAACTTTTTGTTCATGTTTTACAAAAACACTACCCAAAATTTGCCAAAACCACGAATGACAAATGCGGGGATTTTTTATATAATGGTATTAGTTTTAACCTATCAAGGAAGTTCCCCATAGGAGGTGCTTTGTGTTATGGGATTATTTTTACAAAATGTACTACTTTTAGACTGCGATGAAAAAACGGCTAAAGCTGCCCTGAAAAAAGCGGAACAGATATCCGATTCCTCTATGCTGGAACTGGTTCCGGAGGAATGTCAGTTCCAGCAATTCCCCAAAGGTGTCAGCATTTTACTCAATGACCACTGCTGCGGCTATGACGCGCTTGCCCAGCTTCTTTCCGAAACCACCATGAAGCCGGTGATGCTGCTCTACATTTATGATGATGATTTCTGGGGTTATTGTTTCTACGATAAAGGGGAGGTTCTTGACGTCTTCACGCCCCTGCCGGATTATTTTGAAACGGCTTCCGAAAAAGACCGCCGGGAAAGTTCCGGAAACAGCAGCATTATTGCTTCCTATTTTGATATCGAAGAGGACTCCATCAAAAACTATCTGGTATCCTGGGAAGATATGATTATGGAGGATGATTTTGAGGCAAGAGCCTATGCCGACGACGAATGCGGTCAGTGCGACTGCTGGCAGATGGTTGACTTTATGCGCAAACTTGGCTTCCCCTATGAGTGGGATAGCTGACCATCGGTTTCTGTTCACATGTTCACAGCAATGACCAACGTCCCCGGAGTTCCTATGTGCATAAAAAAGGGCTGCCGACAGAACGTTTTCTGCCACGCAGCCCTCACGTTTCGTTGCTGTTTTCGCGTTCACAGCAGCCTTTTTTCTATTCCCTCTGAAGAATCTCCATAAACTCTTCTCCGGTAATCGTTTCTCTTTCCAGAAGGTATTCGGATAATTCATTTAACTTCGCGGCATGGGCCTTTAATATTCCCATAGCCTTCTCATACTGCGCCTTTACAATGGCAATCACCTCGTCATCCACCGCCTTGGCCGTTTCCGGAGCGCAGACCATGGAGGTATCTCCGCCCAGATACTGGTTATTCACGGTTTCCAGCGCAACCATGCCGAACTGGTCGCTCATTCCGTAGCGGGTGACCATGGCTCTTGCAATCTTTGTTGCCTGTTCAATATCATTGGCCGCGCCGGTCGTGATGGACTGGAACATAAATTCCTCGGCTGCCCGCCCCCCGGTAAAGGTGGCAATCTTATTCAGCGCCTCCTCCTTGCTCATCAGAAAACGCTCTCCCGCTTCCACCTGCATGGTATAACCCAAGGCACCGGAAGTCCGTGGGATAATCGTAATCTTATGCACAGGGGCAGAATTGCTCTGACAGGCGGCAACCAGGGCATGGCCGATTTCATGGTAGGCCACAATCCTCTTTTCATTCCTGGAAACGGAGGCGTCTTTTCTCTGGTAGCCCGCGATAACCACTTCCACGCTTTCCTCCAAATCCGACTGGGTGACAACGCTGCGCCCCATACGGACGGCACGGAGGGCCGCTTCATTGACAATATTGGCCAGTTCCGCACCGCTTGCCCCGGAAGCCGCCCGGGCAACCGAATTAAAGTCCACCGAACTTTCCAGCTTTACATCCTTTCCATGCACCCGCAGAATTGCCTCCCGCCCTTTCAGATCCGGAAGTTCTACAGGAATCCGCCGGTCAAAACGTCCCGGACGAAGCAGCGCCTGATCCAGAGATTCCGGACGGTTGGTCGCCGCCAGGATCACCACGCCCTTTTTCCCGTCGAAACCGTCCATTTCGGTTAAAAGCTGGTTTAAGGTCTGTTCCCTCTCGTCATTTCCGCCGATTCCGCCGCCGTCACGCTTCTTTCCAATCGTATCAATCTCATCGATAAAGACAATACAGGGGGCTTTTTCATTTGCCTGTTTAAATAAATCCCTCACCTTTGCCGCACCCATGCCGACGAACATTTCCACAAACTCCGAACCGGAAATCGAGAAAAACGGCACATGGGCTTCTCCGGCAACCGCCTTGGCAAGCAGGGTTTTTCCGGTTCCCGGAGGGCCTACAAGGAGCGCACCCTTGGGCAGGGTCGCGCCAATCTCGGCGTATTTCTGAGGATTGTGAAGGAAATCCACGATTTCTTTGAGTGCCTCCTTCGCCTCTTCCTGCCCGGCCACATCCGCGAAGGTTTTCCCGGTTTCCGTTTCCGCATAAATCTTAGCATTGGACTTTCCAAATGTCATCGCCGGATTGCCCATACTTCCCATCTTCTTTTGCAGCGTCCTTCCTAAAAGCTGCCCGATAATAACAAACAGCACAATCGGCATAATCCACTGAACGAAAATAGTGCTGAGAAGGGAAGGCTGGGTGACAATTTCCTGCGAAAAGACAACACCCGCGTCCAGAAGGCGATCCGTCAGGTTCGCATCCGGCCACAGCCCTGTCTTGTAGGCGGTAACCCCCCATTCCTGTTCTACATCCTCCTTAAGCGTAAATACCAGGCTCTCGCCGTCCTGATAAACCATGCCTACCTGCTTTGCTTCCACAAAATGCAGGAACTGATCGTAACTGACTTCTCTTACCGACCGTTCCATCATCTGGGGAACCAAAAACGTATTCAGCAAAAATACAACCAGAAGAACAATTCCATAATAGTAAAAAAATGATTTTCTGGGATTTTTATTCGTATTATTGTCCTTTACTCCCATGGTCAGACTCCTTTCTTTTAAAAATAGTTGATTTTGACGGAAATTTCGCATATAATAAAGACAAAATTTTAAGAAAAGGTGAGGTGCTATGACAGATCAGTTTAAAAACCAGCTGCAGAGCGCAGGTGTCGATGTAAGCGGCGCTCTGAATCGTTTTATGAATAATGAAGGGCTTTATGAGCGTTTCCTTCGCAAATTCCCGGCAGATACAAGTTATCAGAATCTCCTAAATGCTATTGACAGCAGCGATTTTGAGGAAGCTTTCCGTGCTGCCCACACCTTAAAGGGCGTAGCAGGAAATTTGGGTTTTGACAATCTTTTAACTTATATCGTTCCCCTGGTGGAGGTTTTCCGCGATAAAAAATCGGACATCCCTTCCGACCAGCTTCAGGGTGCGAAGGACGAGTATCAGAAGCTCCTTGACATTATTTCTGCAAATGCATAAATACCTGCTGCTTAGAACACGCATAAAACGCACTTAACATTCTGACTGAATATATTTTACTGCCGAAAACGATGGGAACGGTAATCAATATTTCCCTATGCATAAGGATGGAACAGCCGCTAAAGCTTGTCCCATCCTTTTCGCATCAACCCTTATCCTCATTCATATCATCGGCTATCGCACCAAAGGTTCCGGTTACCGTCGAAACCGTTACCGCCACGACGAACAGCACCAGAAGAAGAATAAATCCCATAAAAGCTGCTAAAAATCCCATAATCTTTCTCCTTAATCTCTTTAAAATTGGCTGGATGAAAATGGCCGGCTGTTTTTGGCCTTATCCTGGGCAAAATATCTTTAAACCCAACATCGTGCTTTTTAAAGTATAGCACAGAAAAACACGAATGAAAAGATTGAAATTAAAAAAAGATAATGCTATAATAAGTAGTAATTAAAACTACATGTTAAAAACATGATTAGCCCATATCTGCTTTTTCTATCCGCTGGTCATGTTATGGAGGAAGATTCATGACGTATAAAATTATTGGCGACAGCTGCCTGGACTTAACCGAAAAATTAAAAAAAGATTCTCATTTTCAGATGATTCCCCTGACCTTACAGGTGGGACAAACTACCGTTGTTGACGATGAAAACTTTAATCAAAAAGAGTTTATCCAGCTGATGAAAAACAGCCCGGACTGCCCGAAAACGGCCTGCCCCTCTCCCGAAAGCTTTAAAGATGCCTACACATGCCCGGAGGAGAATATTTTTGTTATCTGCCTGTCGGAGCATTTAAGCGGGAGTTATAACAGTGCTGTCCTTGGAAAAAGCCTTTATGAAGAAGAACATGGGAAGAAAAATATCTGTGTCCTCAGTTCCCATTCTGCCTCGGCCGGTGAGTTAAACCTTGCCCTGTATATCCGGGATTTATGCGAGCAGGGACTGCCCTTTGCGGAAATTGAAAAGAGAGCCACGGCTTACCGGGATGATATGAAAACCTACTTTGTCCTGGAATCCCTGGATAACCTGCGCAAAAACGGACGCTTAAGCGGACTGCAGGCGTTTTTTGCCACAACCTTGAATATTAAGCCGATTATGGCGGGGGATCGGGGGGTGATCGTGAAGATCGATCAGGCCCGGGGAATCAGCAAAGCCCTTCAGCGGATGTGTGATCATGCGGTACAGTCGGTTGCGGATACGAAAGACCGGGTGCTGGTGATCGCCCACTGCAATTGTCCAAGCCGCGCCATGCTCGTGAAGGATGAGATGGAAAAGCGCGGAGGGTTTAAGGAGATTATTGTCACCGAAACCGCAGGGGTCGCTACGGTTTATGCCAATGACGGGGGGATTGTAATTGCGTTTTAGGTGAATGGCTTGGGGGGTTATGCTGGAGGGAGTCCGCTTCGGCAGGACATATTCCATCGGAAACACGCTCTCGCTCCGCATAGAACGTAGCGGACACTAGGTTCGTGAAATACCTCACCAAGTGCCGACGTTCTATAGGGTGTTCCTCACGGAATATGTCCTGCCTTCGCTATTTTGTTGGTGGTGGTTTGAATTTTTTTAGCTGTATTTTTATTTTTCTTTTTGGGTTTCGGTAAGAACCATCATGATCTCGTTGCTCCGGGTGATGAAGTTCGTCATTCTCTCCGGGGTCAGGCTGCCGTGGCTCAGCTTTGCTAAATCATAAAGCTGCTGGCAGATCTTGTCTACGGTTTCTCCTTCTTTGTTTTCCAGGACGTATTTTACCAGAGGATGGTTGCTGTTTAATACCAGGGTTTCTCCGTTTCCTCCGAACATTGACGGGTCCATGCCGCCGCCCATGCTGTACATCCGCATCATCTCCTGCATCCGGCGGGATTCTTCGGATATGGTGATCATGGAGGCTACCGTGGTGTCTTTCAGTTTTTCGGTTTTTACTTCCAGTTTATCTTTGTTCAGGGCTTTTTTTACGGCTGCGGACAGCGTTTCGGCATCGGCTTTTGCTTTTTCTTCGTCTTCTTCTGCGGTTTCTTCCTTGAAGATGTCGGTCACATCGGTATCGATGCGCAGGAACTTCAGGTTTTCGTCTTTCTGCTCTAACTGATTGATGAACGGGCTGTCAATGCTGTGCGGAAGGATTACGGCATCCATGCCCTCTTTCTTAAACATGTTGATATACTGGCTCTGTTCTTTTTCGTCGGTGACATAGAATACCTTGTCCGGGTGCTTTTCTTTATTCTTTTCTAAGCATTCCGGCAGGGTCAGGTACTTGCCTTCCAGGTTTTTAAAGATAATATAATCCTTCATTTTTTCCTGGAATTTTTCGTCCTTAATGCAGCCGAACTTGATGAAAGGATTGATATCGTCCCAGTATTTCTCGTAGTTTTCGCGGTCGGTCTTGCACATGCCGGAAAGCTTATCGGCAACCTTCTTGGTGATATAGTCAGATATCTTCTTAACAAAACCGTCGTTTTGCAGGGCGGAACGGGATACGTTCAGCGGGAGATCCGGGCAGTCGATTACGCCTTTTAAGAGCATCAGGAATTCGGGAATAACTTCCTTAATGTTATCGGCAATGAATACCTGGTTATTGTACAGCTTAATGGTTCCCTCGAGGCTCTCGTACTCTAAGTTAATCTTCGGGAAGTAGAGGATGCCTTTTAAGTTAAAGGGATAGTCCATGTTCAGGTGAATCCAAAACAGCGGCTCGCGGTAGTCCATAAAGACTTTGCGGTAGAAGTCCTTGTACTCTTCCTCGGTGCACTCGTTCGGGTGCTTATTCCAGAGCGGGCTTACCTCATTTAACGCTACCGGGCGCTTAATAATTTTATATTTTTCTTTTGCCGGGGAAACTTCGACAACTTCCTTGGTTCCGTCTTCGTTTTCTTTTTCTTCGGTCTTGGCTTCCTCGACAATAGTTTCTACGATGGTGTCTTTATCGGTCAGTTCGTCTTTTTCGATGGTTTCATACTGCGGGCCGTCGGCTGCATTGTCCAGGAAAATCGGAACCGGCATGAAGGAACAGTATTTTTCGATAACCTCTCTTGCGCGGTATTCGTTGGAGAACTCGGTGCTGTCCTCGTTGAGATAGAGGGTGATCTTTGTGCCGATGGTGTCTTTGTCGCTGTCGGTCATTTCAAAGGAAGTGCCGCCCTCGGACTCCCAGTGAACGGCTTTCGCGTCCGCCTGGTAGGACAAGGTGTCGATGGTTACTTTATCGGCTACCATAAATGCCGAATAAAAGCCCAGACCGAAATGACCGATAATCTGATCTTCGTTTGCTTTGTCCTTGTATTTTTCCATAAAGGCCTGCGCACCGGAAAAGGCAATCTGGTTGATGTACTCTTCCACCTCATCTTCGGTCATGCCCAGACCATTATCCTCGAAGACAATGCTCTTATCGTTGGGGTTTACGGTTATCTGAATCTTGTACTCCATATCCTCCGGCTTTTCAAACTCTCCGATCAGTTCCAGCTTCTTTAACTTGGTGATCGCGTCACAGCCATTAGAAATCAGTTCCCGGTAGAAAATATCGTGGTCGGAATAAAGCCACTTTTTGATAATGGGAAATATGTTCTCGCTGTTAATTGATAAGCTTCCAGATTTTGCCATAATGCAACACTCCTTTTCTATGTGGTTCTGTTGTTTTTTCGTTTTTACGTTTCACGGCTGTTTTTTGTTCCACGGGGTTTGTGGACAGTCTTTTATGCCTCGCTCCTTATTCTAATACAGGTATAACAAAAAGTCAACAGGAAATTAGCACTCATTTTCATTGAGTGCTAGTAATTTGGTGAAAATCCTTTATTTTGCCGATGAATACAGGAGTTTTCTCTTGGCGTCCGAAAAGAGAATCACTATTTTGTACCTTTTCTGTACCTTTTTATAAAAATCCGGTCAACGGCCTGTCCTTATCCCATAACTGCCTTTTCCTGTGCCTCTTCTATTTTCTTCTGAATCTGTGAAAAATCCAAATGGGTATAAATATCCATGGTCACAGAGATGTTTGCATGGCCCATGATATACTGTAGCACCTTGGGCTCAAGTCCCGATTCTGCAAGCCTGGTACATGCCGTATGTCTTAATATATGTGCGGAAATATGCGGCAGAGGAAAAGGACGCCGGTTCTCCTTTTGGGCTTGTGCCGCTTCCTGCTTATTGTATGCTTTTACCACGTTATCCAGCATAAGGTTAATGGCATTTGTCGCATAGGGATTTCCCTGGGTATTAATAAAAACAAAATCTGAAATCCCCTCTACCTCCTGCCGCTTCTGGGATATGCCAAGTAAAAAATAAAGTTCTTTTTGTCGAATCAGACTTTTTCTTGCCTCTGCGGTCAAGGGAATATTCCTTCGTCCTGCGTCGGTTTTTAAATCTTGAAGGTGAAATCTGCACCCATCCCCATAGTTTTTATAGATAAGCTGCTGCCGAATATGTATAATGTTTTCTTTTAAGTCCACATCGACCCAGCGAAGTCCTGTCAATTCTCCCACCCTAAGCCCTGTACATAAAGCAAAAACAAGCAATGGATAATACACCTTATAAATATTGCTGTTCTTAACAAAGTGCAATAGTCTTTCCTGCTCCTTAATGCACATTGCCACTTTTTCCTTTTTTGTACCACTTATTCCCTTTTTACAATCCTTTGCTGGATTTTTTCGGATAATATCCGAATCCACGGCCATTTCCAACGCCGGGAAAATCAGGCTATGGCATAGTTTAATCGTATTTGCTGACAATCCTTGTTTTGTAAGGTCAGCGTAAAATGCCCGAATATGGATCTGCTTTATCTGTCCGATTTTCATATTACCCAAAACAGACTCTTTTACTGTATTTTTCCAAACACCCATATAATTACAGCGTGTACTGGGCCGCAAATCCGACTTTGTTTCCATATATAACTGAAATAACTGGTTTAATGTCATTTCTGCTTTACTTACGTCTATTCCATCCTGAAGGTCACGGCCTATTTGCTTTTCTTTCTCTCTTAATTCTGGCAGCGTCAAGGCATACACCGTTCTTTTTTTACCATGCAAATCCGTATATCGGTATAAATACCGGCTATCCTCTGCCCGTTGCATCTCTCCGGTTCTTAAAATCCGGCCCTTATTATCCGTTCTCTTTTTTCCTGCCATAAAATCCCCCTTTCTGTAAAATGTTAAATTTTGTCAAGGTTTAAATCCATTTTAACCATTCTTGCACCGGTGCAAGTTTCCTGTGTGCAGGAGGCAGAGGTCATATGTCAGTACGAAATCCGTACTGAACTCGCAAGTTTCTTATAGGTGGGAAAACCTCTGCCATGCTTTTTAACCTACATTGCACTAATAATATTCAAAAGGGTGTAGATACTATAGATACCCTTACACTTCACCCCTGTGCCGCACTGATAATATTACCAAGCGTCCGAAATTCGGACGGCTGATTCAACTTCCCCCTATGTTGCACTGATAATATCCCGCATTAATCGGATGCCATCATGCAGACCATACAAATAGATTCCTTCTTGTTCATCCCCTCCATGCGCGGCAATCCAATCCAGATAAACATTGAACTCCTTTGCCAGTTCCGGAGCCTTCTCCTCTAACAAAGCCAAAAACTCATTGCTCCTCTGTAATCTTGCCATCCCTGGCCCATTATTTTTCTTAAAGTACAAAGAAAGCCTCTCCTGAATCATTAATTCAATCATTTCTCTTATCTCCATGCCTGTCCTCCTTTCAGCAGAAGCCGGATAAACTCAATCAATGTTTCCAGCTTCTGCGCTTTACTTTTGGTTATCACTTATTCAGCTTTATTGTTGCTTTTGTTTGGCTTGCTCTTTTAAAAAGTTTGTTGCCTGTTGAATGGTTCTTTTTGTTCTGGCATTGGCAGCATTTTGCATCACCTGATAAAGAAGTGGATTAGCCTGTAATTCCTTGGCAATCTCCATAATTTCTTTTTCTGGTTCTACCAGTATTTTACCTGTACGCTTTTCCCACGAAGCAATAGCTTTTTCTTTAGCTTCATCTAAACTTACATAATCTTTTCCTGCCTTTAAAGGGAAGGCCAACCGGCCAGTAACAAAGATATTGCTGGAACACCTGCACTTCTTACAGCTTATCCTTACTGATTTTTCAACTCCCCCTATCGCATTGCATATTATCATTTCTGCCTCGCCGCCACAGAATGGGCAGCAGTTTAAGTGTTCTGTTTCAATTACCTGCATTTCTTTCAAATCCTCTCTTTACAGAGGGCAGGAGGAAATGGTATAATTCCCTCGTACCCCCTTTATTGATGATTGTCGGGTTACTGGCCCCTGCCGGTGTTGGCGCACTGGTAAGGGCATTTTCTTTATATGGCAATGTTAATCAGCGCCCCCAGCGTTTCCTTATGCCCATAGCCGCCGATAATTTCCAGCAGCTTAGCCTTGACTGTGGCTCCTGCATCTATCACCTTGGAAAGCTCCCTGGACAAACCTCTGGGCACATACCCGATAATGGTTTTGCGGTGAATAGGCTTGATATGTATAACAATCTGAATGGCGTTACAATCAAACTTATTTTCCTTTTCTCTTTCCAGTGTAACGGTCAAATCCTCTGCCTTGAACTGTTTTAAGAACTGTAAGCGCTCCTGCCGGTTCTCAAAAGTGGTTCCGGTTGCTCTGATGGTCATGGAAAGCTTTACCCTGCGCCATGCTTTTTTGAACGCTTCGGATAAGGAATAACCTGCTTTTTTCAGTTCATTGGCCATGATGCAAACACTCTTTCGGATGTTGGTTATCTGCTTCATTTTGTGTGCTCCTTTCTTTTGATAAGCCTATTATACACAAATAATGTGTGTATGTCTATTGTTAATATGCACAAATATTATGTGTATATTTTATTGGTTCTATACACTTTACTTTTGTGTATATCCGTGATATAATGTATATGATGGGAAAGGAGGCTTTTATTTAATGTCTATAAGCTACAAAACTAATATTCTTGAATTACTGAAAAGCAAAGGTTATTCAACATATAAGTTACGCAAGGAAAAAATTTTAGGAGAATCAACTTTACAGAAAATGAGAACAAACACGCTTTTATCATGGGCCGAGTTAAACACCGTTTGCAGTTTGCTTGATTGTCAACCAGGGGATTTGATGGAGTACATGCCGGACAATCCAAAACAGGAATAATGGCTTTTAATTTGGGCCTATCAGGTATTGCAGAAGGAATAAACCAGATAAAGGAAATTGCAGATAGCAGAGGCACGCAAACATGTATTTCCCCTTGCGTTCCTCTGCCAGATGTGCTATATTAAGCATAGAAAAAGGGAAAGCCATAGAAGCGGCTCTACCCAAAAATGAATTGACTTAACGCCTTACAGCGTCAGCCGTCACTATTGGCAGTAGTGGCGGCTATTTCTTTTTTCCCTTGTAAATCTGATAAATCAAATTCGCAAGGGCAACAACGAGTATACCGATCTGGATTAAATCCTGATATGTAACATACATTGCATCGCCCTCCTTTCTTTCGTCTGGAGGGTTAGCCCCTCCGAAGATGGAGGGTAAAGCCGCCTGGCTCTATGACTTTCCGTGAAATAATCATAGCATATCTGCCGAAGCCCTGCAATAACAATATTCTGTTTTTATCGCCGTTTTCCAGTCTTTATTCTCTTACCCTTAGATTTCTACCCTTACACGGTTTTAAGCCCGATTTACCCCTTTTCGTTCCCTGTGTTCAGGTGATTTCAATTATCTACGAGCCAATCTTTCTGCTATCTCTTGACGCTGTTTTTCTGATAGCTGTCTTGGTGGGATAATCTTTATCCATGCCGTAGGAATATGAGCGCAAAGACTCCCGTCTTTGTTTTCAGCTATAATCTGACATTCCCCAGGACGTTCCTCTGCCAATTTACGAATCTTCCCCTTGTATCGCCCTTGGGAAAAGGTAACTGTGGCGCTCTCTTGATTTTCTAAAAATTCAATCACGTTCTCAATACATCTATCCATGTTGTCCTCTTCTCATTGTGTTTGTAGCCGCCCCCGCATGGGGATGCCTTTCTTACTTCGTCCGAAAAACGGACAAAGCGCAAAGAGCCGTCCCCCGCGTGGAGATACCTTTCAGAACCCCAAAATCTCTAAGTCCCTGCTATCAGGCACGGCCCCTTCCCCACGCCTGATACTTTGTTGCTCTTTTTTTTGTGTGCAATTTTTTGCGAGGTTTCGCTATTTTCTCCCGTGCGTTATCGTGTTCATAAATTCCGGCTGCTGTGCGTATTAGGTAAGGAAATTCCTGGATTCCCCGGTTTCACCCCGGTATTGTAAGGGCAGGAATAGTATTCATACCCTTTAGGATAAGCCTTTCTTTACTGGCCAAACTTCAACACTTTTCAACATCTCTTGTTCTATTTCTCTGCGTTTGCCTAAATCATTGGCGTTTTTACATTCTACCTTGAATCCTTCATCATTTCCATGCGCATCCGACTTGGTAACAGATTAAAACATTGCCTAAGCAGTTCTTTGTTATATTCCTCCTGAAGCTGCCGGAACTTTTTCAACAGCATATCATACTTTTCATGCCGCATATATCTTGGTTTTGGAATATAATACAGCGTTTCTATCATGGCGTTTGGGTTTTCTGCCCTCCAACAAGTATAGTTTAATTCCCTTTCAACCAGCCGTTCCATTTGCAGTCGCATTTTGTCCAGGCCGCTTACCTGCTGAATCCGGTAATTCAATTTTGCACAGTTGCGGCACATATACCAGTCTTTCTTGTGATAAAGGTATCGGACACGCTTCCCGCAGCATGAACAATGGAAATACATTCGGATAGACTTTCCGTCAATCCAAGGCACCCGTGACAATTCCAAATCGTAATAGCTGCCTCCGGTTCTGATTTCCGCTGTCTTGCTTTGAGCATGATATATTATATCTCCTGTGTTAAACGGATATTTTACGCTGGTTTTACAGTAAAGGTATTTATCGCCCATTAAGTAATCATAAAAACGAAAACTGTCAAGTCGCCTATATTTTTCTATGGTCCCATGCTGTTTGTTATGTCCACCACTACGGTAATTGCCCATCCGGTAAGCCTCCTTTCTCTGCCAGCAGCCGGTCAATAATGGCAAGGGTTTTCCTCCGATACCCGTAAAAATCTGCCCTGGTACATGGATAAATATATCTTCGTCCGAAAATTCTATCATATCCAATCCCCTGCCGCAAAGACTTCACCAGGTAAGACGCCAGGTAAGAATTACTTAGTTCTGCCGCCTGGCACACCAAATCCCGGTAATCTTCCTGTGTGGCCAGTTGCAATAATTCCCGGCCCCTGGCTTCGGTAATGCCATAATGAATCAATTTTCGATTTCTTGTCCGCATATTGCACTATCCTCCTTGTTCTGCTATACTGCAATTCAGATAGTGCCTTTCCCTCTGCCTATGCTCCTGTCGCGGCCGGCAGAGGGATTTTTTATTTTAATGCTTCCCGACAATAATATGTAAATGTGCTGATAATGAAATACCCGCTATACTGACCATCAATAAACTGCACATTGCATCCAAAACGGCTTTCCCAGGTTTTTAGGCTTGCCATATATGCCTGTGGCTTCATCAATGTTTGATATTTTGCCCCAATAATATCACTATATCCCCCTGGAGCCTCCACCATCAGATAAACCTTACAACCATCATTTCCAGCCCGTAAAAACTCTGCTTCAAATCTATCCCTGTGCTGTGCCAGGTTCCCGGAGAGTTCTTCCAAGGATGCCTTGCGCTCAATTACAATATCCCGATGAAAATAAATATTTGTGCTTCCGGTTGCCTCTGCTGGAATATAAAAGCTGTAGTCCCCATAATCCAGTTTAGCAACTTCGTAGGAGATGCCCTGTTTTCTGAAATAATCTAAAACATGGGCGTTCTGCTTTTCCCGACTATCCACCAAGATAACCATATGTTTTATCAGATTTTTAATCTGTGCTACCGAAAATTTATATTGCTTCATACTTTGCCCCCTTAGTTTTGTATTTTCTTTCCAGTTCATCAATAATTGCCAGCACTACTGCCTTGCATAAAGGGGAATCATGCCGCTGTAATATTTTCCCTGCCTCTGCGGTGAGTGCATCCCAATAAGAATCATTCTCCTGTACCTCATAAAATTTCTTGAAAAAATTCCATGCTTCCCCAAAATAGACAAATTCTTCCTTCATCTGCTCTTTTGTTGCCATTGCTACTGCCTCCGTTTTGCTTTTATTAGTACCTATACGGGAAACAATTTATCATTCTTTATTCATTACCACACAAGCAAACCTGCCAACACTCCCGCTTTAGCAACTGATAAGCCTCCGATAGTCCATTCCGGTTCTGTGGCTCCTGCTGTATTTGTCCTTCAAAATCCTGCTGCATATCTGATAGAATATCATTTCTCTGCTGTATAGTTTCAACCTCTGCAATTTTTCCCCGGTATCGATTATAAAATGCTGTGACGACAGCAGAACACTCTGGCGCATCCGCTAAACGGATAACTCTATTTTTGTTCATCTGGTGTTCCTCCCTCCGGCAAACAAACAACCTCGCCGCCCTCTAATTCGTATCTATCCGCACAAAAAACCGCATCACATGAAAGACAAACACCATACCAATCATCATAGAATAGGGGGTACACTTCCCCATCACTGCATAGCGCATACAGCAACACTTTATATTTGTACTCGCCGCCGTCAGAATCTTTGACTACTGCGTACATATCATGGCTGCAAGGTATAATCTGCCGGATAATAGGTCTTTTATATGCTTTGCTCTGTTCTGTTTTCACTCTTCTTTCCTGAAACTTTACATTGTCCTTTCCAAAAGCATCCGTCAGAATGGCAATCTGTACTTCATCAAATCTGCGGCTTCTCAATTCCTTGCATCCTTTGGTACTCGCATCATATACCTTTACAATGGAATCTCCCGGACTTTCATCCAAAAGCGCAAACAATCTTTTCTCATTCTCGTAATACTCCGATTGACTGTCAAATTTTATCCATACTTCTTTTACAGATTCTTTCATGTTGTCACCCTTTCCGGCATATCCAAAATGCCATTGATATTTTATTGAAATTCGTTACCAAAAAACCAAAAAGGGCAAAAGGGCAGATTTTTTTCGCTGTTTTACTTTTATATACATAAATACCCATAACGCATACTTTTTTAAAACTTTTCAATATTTCTTATAAAAAACTGCCCTTTTGCCCTAAATGCAGTAAATACAAGGCTTTTAGTGGGGCAATTCGGCAAAATCCAACTACCCCACACTTGCCCTTTTGCCCTAAAAATCCCCCATCAGTCAAAAGGTAATTCCTCCTGATAGCCCTCCGGGATTTCAGTAAATCCGTTAGGGGCAGTTTTTAGGGGTTGTTGGGGCAGTTCTGCACCCTCTTTTTTTTCAGAAATGCCCTTGAAAATATAAATGCCATTCGTCTTTAATTCCTTATATCCCTTTAGCCGCAAACTTTTATAAAAATTATTCCGTGTCAGGCTTTGGCGGTCGGTATCTTCACAATATTTTTCGTATCTCTTATAAAGGTCTGTTCGCTCAATCCTGCTGCCATCATCCAAAACACATTCTTCCATAAGGAACGCCTGTACCGTATCACTGTCCATGCGCAACTGCGCCACGGTCTTTTCTGATTCAGCAGAGGTTAAAATAATTTCATTCTCATACATTCTTTCAAGTGCCTGCACAGAAAGCCATATAAAATAGTCAATTTCCTGCAACAGTTCATTTAGCAAATTAGGGTTCTTTTTCTCAGGCACTCTGTTCATGGGAAGTACCAAAAGTCGCCGATAGAAACCATTCGTTTTTTCAGCCTTTACAACTGGCAGCTCATTTGTGGAAAATATCAGCTTCGCATAATTCTTGAAAGAAATTGCATCACGCCCCTTTTGCTCCGCTCTAAGAGTATCTTCCCCTAAAACCTTTTTAATGATTGCCGTATCTTCCAGTGCAGATATTTCCAAATCTGCGCAACTGTTCAGCAGCTTACCAATAAGCCCGAAACTTGCGAACCGTTGTTGTAAATCGGTCAGGCTGATATTTGACAGATTCCGGCTCCCAACGGATGATTCCATAAGCCTTATAAATGTGCTTTTTCCGCTGCCGCCCTCTCCAAGAAGTACAAGAAACTTCTGCTGCCCTACATCCTTTGTGTGTGCATATCCTGAAAACTGTAAAAGCATTTCCCGGCTGTCAGGCTCCGGGCAAATAAAATTCAAAAATTCCTCTGTCCTTTTCCCCTCATGCACCGCATCCGGCTTGTACTCATGCGGTATCTGATTTATGGCTTTATATTTTGGGCTATGTGGCAGCAGGCGTTTTTCCATGCAATCGTACATCCCATTTTCAAAACATATCCAGTGCGCCGGATAACAATTCAATTCCTCAAAAGGCATTTCCAGGGATATGTCACAAAGGAATCTGTCATATATTCTTTTCAGCGTGGTACTTTTGATGAACTGCGGATATATCAGCTTGCTAATCATTGTTTTCAGCCTTGCGCCGCTTA
>CAMNRM010000061.1 GCA_946553025.1 uncultured Clostridium sp. | reverse complement strand
TTATTTTAGCAAAATCTTTGCAGTTTGTCATTGGTATGTGTTAGCTACCATTTACACCATGGCCGCCTTATTTTCAAGTTTAATACCATGTTTAGCACCGGTAATTATGCCACCTTCAATTGTAACTGAAGCATCAGAACCTGCGCTAATTATCGAATCCAGCTTATTACCTTCATTTCCTTTAATTGACCCAATTCTATCTAAGCTATTTTCATCATTTAAAGTAATTGTATATTGGTATGTTGTTTCCTGTGTAGATATTTGTGGTTTGCTTCCATAAGGTTCTGATTTTGTTAAATAATAAGTTATTGTATTTCCATCATAACTTCCTGCTCTTCCGACATTTTCCGTCTGAAACTCTGTAACAGGCCCTTGTATTAATTTAACATCTGGAGTTCTATTTTCATCTTTTATTGTATTTTTAATAATAAGATAACTCTTTTGCCCCGCTTTTCCTTCTACTATAAATAAAGATTTGTTATCTCCTGTATTATAGTTTTCACTTGGTTCAATATCATTTCCATTTAATAATATTGTAACATCAATACCATCATCAATTATAATAGGATCATTTAAGATAATATCATCCTCTAATTCTATAACCTTATTTGTACTCGTTGTATTTTGTATCTCATTCTTTAGTTCCTGCTCATTAGCAACAGGTATTGCTCCTACACTTTCCTCTCCTTGCTCAATATAACCATTAAATGTAGGCAAGGTTGTCAATGCATCATTACCTTCAGCTTCTAAACTATTTAATTCTCCATTTACTGTATTCCCGGCAATTATTACCTTATCTCCAATTTTACCTTCCCCGTCTGCTCCGATACAATAAATCCCGCCGCCTTTAATATCCGCTTTGTTTGCAACAATCGATGCATTGCCTCCAAGTGTCATTTTGCTGTTACTTAAACAAACACCTCCTCCATTATTAGATATATTATTGGAGATAACAGCATTTCCTTCAATAACATTATTGAATTTGGCAGCTTCCAAATATACTCCACCACCATTTTTACCTCCACTTATTTCTTTTAAGCCAGACTCGTTCCCTGCAATACAACCTCCAGTAATTTTTAGAACCATTGAGGTATTGCCAGGATTAGAATTGGCGTAAGAAATTCCGCCACCGTCATAATCTGCCAAATTACCAATAATAGATGCATTATCTGAAACTTGAATTATTCCGTTTAAGCCATAGATTCCGCCACCACTAATTCCTGAATGATTATTTGCAATAAAACCCCCAGTAATATTTACCGTAGGCCAACCTTCTTCATAAATTCCGCCACCATGCCTTGCGTTATTATTGGCAATAACACCTCCTAAAACGTTTAATCCTCCTGATTTTATCCAAATAGCACCTCCGTTTAATGTAGGAGATGTCTTTATTGTACTATTTTCTTCATAAATCCCTGCATATTGTCCATTTCCAACCAAATATCCACCTTTTATATCTACATATCCACTGTCAATATATATACCATGTTTTCCATCTTCGTTTGTAATTTTTCCCCCTTCAATTATTAATTTTCCTGCCGCTCCTCCATATACTGAAATTAAAGCATCTAACCCATTACTTTTAAGCATACCTACATTATTAGTAGTGCCTAAATCATAAACATATTTCCTAACCGTATTCGTTGTACTCTTTCCATCCAAATTCACAGAACATTCGGTAACGTAATAAGTCAATCGCCCCGTAGTTTCATCATAACTGGCTTCTTCTGCCTCACTGACAATCTCTTCACTTATTTTTTTTGCACCTTGCTGTGCATTCGCTGAATCCTTTATTGTCAATGTTCCGCCATCTACTTTAAACATTGAATCTGTAGCATTTGTTCCATTATAAGTTAATGTATGTCCCTGTAAATCAATAGTGATATTCTTTCCACTACTAACTTCGATAGTACTTGTAATATCAAAATCTCCAACTATATTAATTGTAGTTGCTCCACTAGAGTTAGTAATTGCCCTTCTTAAATCTCCTTCATTAGCAACTCCCCCTTCCCGCAAAGCCATCGTCGCCACACCTGCACGGCACTGGTAAATAATTTTATAGCATTCTTCGCTATGCTGATGTCCTTTTCCATTATCAGCATCTTCCGTTCTCTCTGTTTCGTCATTTACCGTTTCACTTTCATTATCTATTTCATTATCTGTCGCATTCCCAGTTCCATCTTCACCTGCTAAAAGTTCTTCCTCTGGTAAAATCTTATCCAACAGCGCATTTAACGGATTTCCTATGTACAATTGCGGAAAAAGTACCGAACTATAAGAATGCTGATTTACTGCAAGCAAAGAAAACCTGTCCCTGCCAGATTTTACTGCACTGATATTCGTTTTTTCTCCGTAAGAAGTTTCTCCTCCATTATTCCATTCCCCAGAGCCGGAATTTCCTCCACCCGCGCTCTCTGAACCGGCGCTTTCCTTACCAGCACTCTCTGCGCCAACCGTTTCCTTACCAACACCCTCTGCGCCAGCCGTTTCCTTACCAGTACCCTCTGCGCCAGCCGTTTCCTTCCCCGCACTATCCGAAGCAGCAGTTTCCTCCCCGGCATTTTCAATATCTGCTGTTTCTTTATCATTGCTTCCCGAACTGCTTTCCTCTCCCGCATTGCCTGAAGCATTCGTTTCTTCCTTGCTTCCTTCTGCATCAACGGAACCCGTAGTTTCCTTACCAGCATCAGCAGAACCCGTAGTTTCCTTGCCAGCATCAACAGAACCCGCTGTTTCTTTACCTGCATCAACAGAACCCGCCGTTTCCTCTCCTGCACTTCCTGATTCTAAGGTTTCTTCTCCCGCGCCATCCGAACTGTCGGCTGCTTCCTTACTGCTCTCCACACTGTCCGAACCATTCATTTCTTCCCCGGTATTTCCTGTAGTATTATCTTCACCATTATTCGTTTCGTCGCCAGCTATATCATCACCAGCTATTTCACCACCAGCAATTTCATCTCCAGTCGTTTCACCGCCACCTATTTCATCACCAGCGATTTCATCTCCGACCATTTCACCACCCGCGTTTCCACCTCCGGCTGTTTCATCCCCACCGATTCCATCACCAGCCACTTCACCGCCTTCTGCTCCCCCGTCGGTTACTTCTCCGCCTTCGATTCCATCATCAGCGATTCCACCGCCAACACTTCCATCATCTGCGGTTGACTCCCCAGCGCCTTCATTATCCGCCGTTTCATCCGCGGTTCCATCAGTCGTTTTATCGCCCTCTTCGTCCAAAATTTCCCCTGAAGCATCCTCATCTTCCCCGCAGATAAGAACCTTTGCCGCCACCTCACATTCCGGGCCGTGCAGGTGCAGATCTCCGTCTTCCAGGCCGCAAATCCTTTCGCCGGAATAGCGGTAGCAGCTTTTCCTGTGCTCATTTTCGGAATGATTTTCTGTACAATCCAGTTCATATTCCTCATAACACGCAAACGTATGGTGATGACGTTCGCCGGAAACCACTTCTTCTGTGGCTTCTTCTGCACGCCTCTGCTCCTCCATCGCGGCTGTCACCCCGGAAACACCAAGGCAAAGCGACGCTGTTGTTGATACAACCAATGCCATGGAAAGGGCACGATTATACAAGGTTCTTATCTTTTTCTTTTTCATCCCATTTTCCTCCATATCCTCACTGATTTTAAGCATCTGCACATTTATTTTCTGAATATTCTATCATTTTAATTCTTTACCAAAACGTTACATTTATAAAATTATGTAACATTTTCCACTAATAAAATAACATAAATTTCTTGTTTTTTCAATCTCTCTACGGACTTTGCATGATAAATTTTATCTAAAAAAAACAGGAATGCCCCAGCACTCCTGTCGGTTTCTATATCTATTCCTTTGCTCATTTCCTACCTTATTCCATCACTTATTTTCCCCTCTGTTCTCTCCGTATTCCATCACCATTTCCGTCACTGCCTTTCCCCCGCAAAAGCAGCACGAAATACCGAAAATACCGCCCTCCATCCAAACATTTTCCGAAATGCCTTCCAAACCTGCACCGTCAATGCTTCGGCGGCAAATATCTCTTTGTCCTCCGGTGCTTTTTCGCCGTAGACCATCCGCTCCACCCGCCGCACGGTGCGCTCATAGAGTTCGATATCCAGGAAAACCTCTCCCTGCTCCCGGAGGGTAAACGGATGTTCGATATTAAAACCATGGTACATCTTTTCCAGCATCCGCATAATCCAGAAATATAAAACCGTCATCTTCCTTTCTCCGCTCATTTTCCGGTAACAGCAGTACCGATACAAAAAGTAAACCATCACCGCTATCCCCGCCAGAAGAATAACCGATACACTTCCCAGAAACAGCAAAATCCCAATGCCTGTGCGCTTTTCATCCATGGATGCCGATGATTCTTCCTCCGAATCCGGATATTCAAATTCTTCCGATGTCAATATCCCGGAATCCCCGTCGCCTGCCCCCTCCAGTTCCTCATTCGGGACGGCGACGACAATATTTGCCTGATACAGTTCTTCATAAAAGCCCGGCGTGACCTCCATAGCCCTCCAGCCAATCCCATCGACATAGACTTCCGCCCAGGCATGGGCATTTTTCCCGGTCAATGTCACGGTATTTCCATTAACCCGCCCTGCCTGCGGCCTGGTCAATGCATAGCCTTCGACATATCGTGCCGGAATCCCGGCTGCCCGGTAAGCCAAAACCGCCGCAGATGCAAAGTAGGCAGCATTTCCCTCTTTCCCTTCGTCGATAAACCAGTCCAGAAAGTCACGGTTTGCCGGCACACCAGGCGGCGCTTCCTTATACTCTGCCAGAATACGCAGCACAGCCCTTATCCGTGAAGTGACCGTGTACACCCCCTCCGCCTTTTCTTCGCCTTCCCCATGGAAAAACACGGATTCAATCAATTCTTTTTCTTCATCGTCAATATCCAGATAATTTTCATAAACGAATGACCGGTAGACCCTCTCGGCTGCCCGGAAATTCCTTACGTTTTCGGCTGCCCCTGTATTCTGGTAAACCCAGGCCGCCGGTGTCTGGACTTCCGCATTGCTCTGAACATCATATGTGGTAAATGCATAGTCCTTCTTTCCGAACCACCCGGAGGCTTCCATCGACCAGTCCTGTTTCCATTTCCCCGCATCCTCTGAACAGGAAGCCATGGTTTCCGGAAGATAAATATAACGGCGGTTTGCCCCGATATTTTTCACCAGAACCTGTTTCTCTTCCTTATCCTTATCTTTTTCCATGCCCTGGGATGTATTTTCCGCCGGGTTTTCTTCTGCATCGGCTTCCCGGTAAGCCCCGTACTGCGCCCCGGGGTAAAATCCCTGTCTTTCCAGCCAGGAAAGCATACCGGAAAACTCTCCCTGATAGCGTTCTGCCGGAAAGGTCCTCCAGCCGCTTTTGGTATATTCCGATCCGATAAATCCCCGAAGATACACCGGAAAAACATCCTGCATTTCCAGTTCCAGACGTGCACCCTGTCCGTCCAGCATCGTATTGGCCTTCAGCAGATCTCCCTGGGGAAGAAAGTCCTTTCCAAAACGGATTTCTTCCATTTTCTGTTTTACGCCAAGCTGAAACTGTGCCGCCGTTTTCTGCCAGAGCATGGTCGGGTTTGCCGGAAGCAAAAAGAAAAAGACGGCCCACACGCTTACCATTAAAATAATCGTATCCCAGCGGACTATCCATGACCCTCCTGCACAGCACCAGGCCGCCGCCCAGCCTGCGATTAATGCTGCTGCCGCCCATGCAGGCATCCTGACGGAAAGCAGAAATCCTGTACAAAGCGGAACAAATACCGCCAGTGAAAGGAAGAACACACTTTTTCGGCGCACCAGTGCACTGATTCCAGCCGCTGCAAGAAAGGCCAGAATCAGCCCTGTATAGTTTAAATCGGCTTCGCTAGAGCCGGAAACCGAAAATTCTTCATAAAATGTGCCAAATACCCGGTTCCAATGACCAAGAAAGACATTTGCCCACACATAGATTCCCCGAAGCACCCGGGAAACCGATAAGAAAAAGAAAAGGGCCGCCGCCGATAAAGCAAAGATAAGTCCATAGGCCCGCCCCTTAACCCGCAGATCCAAAACCGTAATTATCGCCGCCAAAACCCCCGCCGCTGCTATGGGCCAGACAAGAAAGGACGTACCTCCCAGAACAAAAAACACACCCATTAACCCCGCAGTGATTCCCGCAGCCGCAGCCGCCTGCAGAACATCCGCCGAAATCCCTGCGCGGTATTTCCCTTTCTTTTCCATTAAAATCTGCATATCCTGCTTCTTTTTCCTTTCTTGTTACTGTTCATGGGGCTGCGCAGGCGGGGCATGTTCCGCAAGGAACCCCCTTCTTTTTCCATCCGCCTTTGCCGGTCAGATAGGAATACTGTGCTCCGTCTTACGAATTTTTTCTATCGCTATCCGAACCAGGGTATAACCTGCATTTTCCACCAGATACCCGGACTGTCCTTCTGCCGCCAAAAGTACGGTCAAATCCGCCAGAACCGATAAATTCTGTGCCGCCATCTCATTAACCGCGCCGGTTACGTAAACCACTTTGGTATACTGTCTGTACATCTGCTGGCTGATAAAAGAAAGCAGGGTTTCATCCCCGTTTTTCTGCACGGGATGATGCATAAGGGTTAAAAGCATTTCTTCGTAGCTGTGCAGGGAATCCACCGCCGAACAAAACAGGCTTCCTCCCGCCGCATATCCGACAAAATGCGCCATGTTCTGGTTGAGCAGGGCACGGCTTACAGAAATCCCCAAATCAAACACCGCACTGACCACAGCCTCTTCCACTTCCTGATTTCCGTAGTGAAATGCAGGCGAGAGTAAAAGCAGGGTATGGTAATTTACCGGGCGTCCAAACTCGCGGACAATCAACTGCTTCATCTTTCCGGACAGCTTCCAGTGAATGCTTTGCAGCGGATCGCCCTCCCTGTACTCCCGCAGGCCAAAGACTTCGCTGATATCCGTTCCGCTCTTTTTCCCGTCATAAATATCCCCCGGCTGTTCCCTCTCTCTTTGCCGGTACAGGGAAATATAAATCTGTGCCTCATACGGGTAAACCGTGTAGGAAAACTCCTCTTTCATCCATTTGCGGAAGGAAAACAGGCCCAGTAAGTCTGTGCACAGCATTTCCCGAACTTCCAGAACCTGCGCCCCGCAGACCGATGTATCCAGCAAAACCGTATAGCTGTGCTGCCTTCCCCTGCCCATTTCCAGGCAGAGCATTTCTTCTTTTTTTGTGCCGAATACCCGGTTTTCCAGGTAAACCAAAAGCTGTATTTTCCCTATAGGATGAAAAAATGGGGAAGAAACCGTTATCTGAAGTTCCTGTGCCTGCCCGGAACGGCAGATATGCTCTCCCTGCAGACGAAGCGAGAGTTTATGTACCGAACCATAAAGCCCGGCAGCAGAAAGAAGAGGCAAAACCAGCAAAACGGCAAAAAGCACCGGTGCCAGCCTCGTCCCTCCCCATAATCCGCAGAACAAAACGGCTAAAATAACCAGTAAATAAACTACCCTGTTTTTCATCATCAGCTTTTTTTCCCGGGCATCAGAGGCACCTCGGTTGTCTGCATAATCTTTTCCAGCAGCCCCTTCACGCTCCGCCCTTCCATCTTCGCCTGCGGACGCAGAATCACACGATGGGTACACACATCCAGGAAAACTGCCCGCACATCCTCCGGAACCACATAGTCACGCTCGGAAAGCAGAGCCTTCGCCCTGGCCATGCGCGACAGGGCAATAATTCCCCGGGGACTTACCCCAAGTTCCACACCGTCATCTTCCCTGGTGCGTTCGCACAAGATCGTCATATAGCGCAGTACCGCCTGCGTCATGCGGATGGTTGAAAGATAATTCTGCACTTCCAGAACCATATCCCGCGTGACAACCGCCTGTACCTCATCCATCGTATTTTGATTTCTCTTTTCGTCCAGAATCCGAATCTGATTCTCCGTACTTGGATAACCAATGGAAATCCTTATCATAAACCGGTCAAGCTGCGCCTCCGGCAGCGGCTGTGTCCCCGACATCCCCACCGGGTTCTGTGTGGCAATACAGATAAACGGTTTTGGCAGAAGATAGGTAACGCCATCCACCGTAACATTGCCTTCCTCCATGGCTTCCAGAAGCGCCGACTGGGTTTTCGGGGAAGTCCGGTTAATCTCGTCGCCGAGAAACAGGTTGGTATTCACCGCCCCCGGCCGATACACCATCTGCCCGTCCCCCTGCGCGGGAAGCATGTAGCCGGTAATATCCGAAGGCATGGTATCCGGAGTAAACTGCATACGCTTATAATCCATCCCCAATGCCCGCGAAAATCCCACAGCCAGCGTTGTCTTTCCCACACCCGGAGTATCTTCAAGAAGAATATGACCTCCGGCATAAATTGCCATCAAAACCTTCTCTATCACTTCCTCTTTGCCAATCAGCACCTTGCCAACTTCCTTCATAATCTGTTCTGACTGCCTAATGATCATCGCTGTTCCTCACCTTTTCCTGTCCATCCTGCTTTGGAGATTCCTTGCGCTCTGGTTCTTTGGGTTCAATTTCTTTAGATTCAATTTCTTTGGATTCAGACTCTTCGGGTTTAGTTTCTTTAGATTCAGGTTCTTTGAATTCAGGTTCTTCGGATTCAGTTTCTTTAGATTCAGGTTCTTCAGATTCGGATTCTTCGGGTTCAGGTTCTTCGGATTCGGATTTTTCGGAGTCCGTTTCTTCCGGCTTTCCAATTTCCGGCACCACCTGCCCGTATTTCTCTTCATCCAAATCCGATTCCTCCGATTCTGTTTTTTCCGGTTTTGCTGCAATTTCACCTAAATTCTTTTCTTCTGAAACTGTCCCTCCTGCTGCACTTTCCCCAGAACTTGTTTCTTCCGCACTGCTCTCCTCCGGACTTGTTTCCTCCGCGCTGCTCTCCTCCGGACTTGTTTCTTCTGTACTGCTCTCCTCCGGACTTGTTTCTTCTGTACTGCTTTCTTCCGGACTTGTTTCCTCTGCGCTGCTCTCCTCCGGACTTGTTTCCTCTGTGCTGCTCTCCTCCGGACTTGTTTCCTCTGTACTGCTTTCTTCCGGACTTGTTTCTTCTGTACTGCTCTCTTCCGGACTTGTTTCTTCCGCGCTACTTTCTTCTGTACTGCTTTCCTCTGTACTGCTCTCCTCCGGCTCCGTTTCCTCCGGCTCTGTTTCCTCCGGTTCCGTTTCCTCCGGCTCCGTTTCCTCCGGTTCTGTTTCCTCGTCTTTTCCCTCCCCAGGTACACGTTCCTCGGCCTTATCCTTAGTCTTTAACACGTTCCCCGGTTCCTCTCCAAGCCAGCTTTCCCATTCTTCCAAATAGGCTCTGTATATCCGATCATCTTCCCCGGCGGAATCCGGGACATAGATTAGCAGATCTTCCAGACTCTCCGGTCCGTCCCACACCGCGGGTTTGTCTGCGGCAAAGGTAAGGGTCAAGCCACTGCCTTCCCGTCCGTCAAATGCCTGCTGCTCAATCCTCTCCACCGCTATTGGCAAGGAAATACTTTTCAAACCTGTACACCCGTAAAATGCACCCTTTCCGACTGCGCTTATGGACTTACTTCCCCATCCCCAGGTTGCAAGGTTTCTGCACTGCTCAAAACAGTACTCCGGTATCGACAGATCGGTATACCAAAATGTCTGTGTCAGTCCGCTTCCTGCAAATGCACGATCACCCACGCTCTTTACGGAATCATGCAGATAGGCATAGGTCATCGAGGAACAGCCGGAAAATGCTTCTTCCCCAATTTCTTCCAGAAAATAATAGTAATAATAGTTCGTCCCGCCGGAAGAATAGCTGTAATATAAAACCGTCTGCAGTGCCTGACAGCCGTAAAATGCCCGTCTTCCTATTGCTTTAAGATTATGCCCGCTGCCGGACGCCCCGAAGGTCGTCAGCTTTACACAGCCCTCAAAGCAGGATTCAGGCACGGAGGCTGCGCTTCTCCAGCTTACGGTGCGCAGATTGGTGCAGTCAGAAAATGCCTTCTCCCCCACCTGCGTCACTGCGGCAGGTATCGTTATCGCCGAGAGGTTTGTACAGCCGGAAAATGCCTCCGCGCAAATCGTCGTAAGCTTTGCGGTTGACGAAACCGTTACCGTATTTAATGCCGTATTCCCGCGGGCCGCGCCTTCGGCAATGGTTTTGACATAGCTTGGCAGCTGAAAACTGGTCATATCCGCCGGAATATCCAAAAGCCGCGTGCTTTCCAAATCAAATACAATGCCGGAACTGAGCACCGTATAGGTATCGGATGTCCCTGTAATCCTGCGCACCTGCCCGCCCCATGCATCCTGATAATCCTTCAATGCCTCCGGCTTTACAAAAACAGCACAGTTTTCCGGTGCTCCCAGTTTTTCTGCCGGTGGATTTTCCGCATAGGAAATCACTGCACGAAGGGATGTATTTTGGGAGAAAATATTTTCCGGCATAGCTTCCAGGCTTTCCGGCAGTTTAACCACCGTCAGCGATAAGCATTCGTCAAATGCCCCCTCGTCAATGCCGACAATTCCCGATGCTGAAAAATCTGCCACGGAAACACCGCTCTTGCCTCTTACCAAAATGTCTTTTCCTTCGTCATTTACCCGATAGACACCGGATGCATCTTCATAATAAAATCCGTTTTCCTGCCCGATTTTCCGAAATCCGCTTTTCCCGTCTTCCTCATAATATTCAAACCTCTCCTGCGCCCGGTTTTCTGTCTTTAATATCTTAAGGGCGGCTGTACCGCCATAGCGCTTGGCCAGCGCCATCCCCCAGGTCCGCAGATACTCTTCGTAGGCCGTGTCATCTTCCGTGTCCGGGACAAGAATCTCGGTAACCGGTTCCTCCTGCTGATGTTCCAGGGCATAATCCATCCAGTAAAAGGCCGTACCGGACAGCTTTGGCGGAACTGCTGCTTTTACGATAATCCGGTGAAATGCTGCCTGTTCGCCTTCTGCCGGGCCGGCAAAGGAAAAAGCAAAGCTTCCTACGCTCTCCAAGCCCTCCGGCAAAATAATTGTCCCTACCGATGACTCGTTAAATGCATTATCCCGGAGGTATTTAACCGTGCCGGGAAGTTCAGCCTTCTCCAGGGTTGAAGCATAAAAAGAATTCCCGCCGACCGAAACCAGGTTGTCGGGCCAGGCAAGCACCTCTTTTTTTGCCGCAGGCATCAGCATCAGTTCCGTACCGCCCCCATCGATTTTCTGGTACAGTACGCCGTCCACGCTGCAGTATTTGGCATTATCTGCAGAAACAACAAATTTTTCCAGCACAGGGAAGCTTCCGCCATCCCCCAAAAGAATGGTTTCCACCATCTTGGGAATAACCACGGTCCTGATTTTTTCCCTTGCCTCGGAAGACGCAAAGCCCAGATCAAGCTTCATTCCGTTTGGCGCAACAAATACCCCGCTGTCGCCATTATAATCGTAAATCACATCTCCGTTTCCGTTAAATTTATCCTTATCCGCATAGCTGGGAATATAATTTCCGTCGTCATCCTTGATAAAACCTTCAAAATACTTGTCGGTTTCTTCACTCAGCGTTCCGTTATTATCCGCAATCCATGCCAGCGCATCGTCCTCATTGTCAAACTCCTGCTTTACCCCGTCAACCACCACGGAAAATTTCCCGGAATCCGGCTCCTGCGGCGGAAGGTTTTCTTCCGGCGGCAGTTCTGTTCCCGGATTTTCCGGCTGATCCCCGCCGTCGGGCGGCAATGTCCCGCCGCCGTTATCCTCCGGATCTTTATTCTCCTGCGGCGGCCGGTTTTCTCCGCCTTCTCCCGGGTTTTTGTCTTCTGCGGGCGGCTTGTTGGTTTCTCCCCCAGAGGGCTTATTCCCTTCCGGAGCGGAGGGCTTGCTCTCCTCTTCAGGCTTTTTATTCTCCTCGGTCTTTACCGGTTCCTTCTTCCCGCCAGAGCCCTTTCCTCCACCCGAACCGCTGCCATAAACCTTTTCCTGCTTCGCCGAAGGATTCCCTGCCATCGAATCCTTTTGCAGGTTTTGTGTATCCGGCGTCAGGGCTTCATCACTCTTTTCCTGTTCCTCCTCCAGTGAAGCATTAATTTTATCGGAAGAATCCAGTTCTGCCGCCATCTCCTCCGGCAATATAATTTGTTCCTTTTGCTGTTCCATGGGATTTTCAATCTCATTCAGCGCCAGATTTGCATTCTCTTCTTCGGTTTTATCCTGCATTTCTTCTGATTTCTCCTCGGCTTCCTGTTCATCCTCCTGCGTTTCTTCCTCCTCCTGTTCATGGCCGGAATCATGGTTCACTTCTTCGCTGTCCTCTCCCTGGCCCGAAAGATCATAGCCGGTGATATCCGGCAGCCCGGAAAAATCCGTGGAAAATGTGGTATCAATCTCTCCCGGATCAAAACCCGATTCCTGGCCGGAAACACCCTTTGCAACGGTAATCGCCATGCCCATCGTCACCGTCGCCACCCCGATTCCGGCAAAATGCTTCCGCACATATTCGATTAACTTTCTCTGCTTATCCTTCACTTCCTGTTCCCCCTATGGTCTTTACCAGTTCATCAAAATCAATAGGTTTTGAAATATGGCCGTTCATCCCGATAGAAACCGAACGCCGCTTATCCTCCACAAAAGCATCCGCAGACAGGGCGTAGATGGGAATGGTCTTTGCATCCTCCCGTTCCAGGCTCCGGATCTCCGCGGTTGCCTCCCAGCCGTTTTTCACCGGCATCTGGATATCCATTAAAATCGTATCGTAATATCCCGGTTCATGCTTCTTAAACATATCGACCGCTTCCTGCCCGTTCACGGCCCGCTCCACCTGTGCTCCCATCTCTTCCAGGATACTGATGGAAATTTCGGCATTGATCTCATTGTCCTCTGCCATTAAAAGCTTCATTCCTTTAACGCTATGCTTCTTTTCTTCTTTTGGTTCCTCTGCGGGGAGATCCCTGACAATAACTTCTTGTTCCGGGATTTCCTGCGGACAGGATTCATCGACGGGAAGCGCAAGATAGACATTAAAATCACTTCCCTTGCCGACCTCACTGTCCACGACAATCTGGCCGTCCATCAGCTTTACCATGTTGTCGGCAATCGCCATGCCCAGGCCGCTCCCGCCGTAGGATTTGGCTATCGTCGCCGTTTCCTGTTCAAACGGCTTAAAAATGCGCTGTAAAAATTCAGGGGCAATCCCTTTTCCGGTATCGCGAACACGGATCATAAAGTGCAGTTTCCCATTCATACGGTTCATCTGTCGGAATGTCACGGTAATCTGTCCGCCTGCCGGTGTGAATTTCACTGCATTGGACAAAAAGTTGACAATCACCTGGGAAAGGCGGAGTTCATCGCCAATCACCCTGCGCACATCAAAATCCAGAAGTTCTATCTTAAAGGTTACGCCTTTTTCTTCAATGGTTTTCTGAAACATCGCCCGAAGCTTTTCCGCAAATGCAAATAAATCCAGCGGTTCCTTTGCCAGCTCCATCTTCCCGCTCTCTATCCGCGACATATCCAGGATATCATTAATCAGTCCCAGCAAAAACTGCGACAGACTCTCGGCTTTTTCCAGATATTCCGAAATCGCCGCATATTCCCTGCTGCTTTTGCAGTGATCATCCATCCTCGAAGCACTCATCCGGCTTAAAGCAAGCATTCCCAGGATTCCGTTCATCGGTGTTCGGATCTCATGCGACATATTGGAAAGAAAATCCGTCTTATACTGCACATCCACCTGCGCCCTGTGAATTTCCTCCCGCAGACGACCGATTTCAGCCTGTTCACTGGTATTTTCACGAAACCGGAAAAGAACCCTGTCTTTTTTCTCTGCAAGCGTGACGGTAAGTGCATACCAGATCGGTTCACCCGGGGCTTTTTCCACGGTAAAATTCTGCAGTATTTGCCCATCTCCGTCCCAGGCCCGCCATTTTTCCATAAATTCCCTGTAATACTCCCGGGTTGACACCGACTCCAGCGCTTCAATATCCGCAAAAACCTTCTCCCGTGAAATCCCCCATATCCGCTCTGCATTCCCGCTCAGATACAGCAGCCGCTTATCTTCCCGGTCAAGCACCATGTATATAATATCCCCCGCGGGGTATATATCGGCAAAAAACTGCTTTTCACAAGAAAACTGCCGCTGACTCTCCTTATCCCTGTGACGTATACGCAGTACAAGGATACCTGCCAGCAGGCACAGCCATAGAAACAGCAAAAACACGGTTCCAACCGCAAAAACACCGTACACGCCCATCTCACCCATGCCCAAAGCTCCTTTTGTCCAATCAATAAAATAATACCAGGATCAAAAGGCCAAACTCCAGCGAAAGCTTGCTTTCAAAAGAATTTCTGCACTTGGAATCCTGGTATCATCATATCATGATTTTCCAGATTAATAAATCTTTTTATTGTATTTCTGGTTGTTTTTCTCTCTTGTTGTTACTGTTGTTACTCTTTACATGCCGACCTGTGTGTGCCGTAAGTTTTTTAATACCAGTAAAATCTCTCCTCATCCTCAGGATTTACCCGCACCTCCACACGCTTAATATATTCCATCTGATAATCCCGGATTTCCTTTCTCCGCAGACCTTCCAGGAAATCATCCTTAACCTTCATAAAAGCTTCAAAATCGCTGCCGCAGTCCAGATAAAACCGCAGCCGAACATTCTCTTCATTATCCACGTCATCCATTAGCGCTACGCTGCAGGCATTTTCATTATAGGTGATGAAGATTTCCGCCTGTCCCCTGGGAATATCCTCCCGACATTCCAGCTTGCAGAACGTCCCGCCATAAAAACGATCGATTCCTATCTTTTTATCCGTTTCCTCAGGCATGATGTAAGTAACGGTTTCTGTTTTAAAATTCTCCTGCGGCGTTTCCACAGGCTGATAGGAAAAACCGGAAATTTCCGCAAATGCAATACCGGTTCCCAGTCCCCCCATAAGCACACCGGCACAAAAAACCCCTGCCATTATCATACGAATATTCTTTTTCTTAACCATGTTCTTTCCCCTTCTGTTTTCCGTTTCTGTACTTTTTAGTCTTTTTGCGTTGTACTTTGCCTGAACTGTGCTTCACCTGGTCTTTACCTGCTCTGCCTTCTGCTCCAGACTCGGCTTATTCCGGTAAAAAGTACAGCCAAAAACAGCCAGGGACAAAAAACACAGTACTGCCCCCATACATCCAAGTACTACCCCGCCCAGTGGATAACCCTGCCTCCACAGAACAAACAGCGCACCGAACAAATACAAAAACACCAGCCCCATAAAGGCAGAAAATACAGCAGCAAATAATACGCCGCAATTCCAAATCAGCCGCAGGCACCAGCATACCATACAAAAAATACCATAGCCAACCTGCTTTATTCCTTTTACCATCATCGGAAAAATCATCCTTTTTTTCATCCGTTTCTCTCTTACTTTTTCAGTTTGTTCCTCTTTACTCCTGCTTTGCGGCATCTCTTTATTCTCTTCATTCTCCTTATTCTTCAAATGCCACTTGCTGCTTTTTATTTTCTCCTGCCCACTGTGCAAAGCCTTTTTCAGAAGGCAAAACGGTTTTCTCATAAAAGCCCAAAGCTTCCTTAACCCCTGCCAAAACCCTTTTCCTGCCCTTTTTAACTGAATTTTCACAAAACTGCCGGACAGGCGAAGTGATTTTTGCTTCCATTCCTTTAATCTTTTCTGATGCGGGCTTTCTTCTGCACCATTCGGAATATCCAGTTTGACATGATAGGCTTCCAGAATCTCTCCGGCCAGTTCCCGAACAGAACCAAAGTCCCGAATAGCCTCCTCCTCACTCAATCCCTTTTCTATCTTCATCTCAATATGCTGCTCGTACTCCTGAAGAATATCCTCCTGTTCCTCATCCGCAAGCACATGCAGATACCGCTTTAATTCCTCCAAAAACTCCTGTTTTTTCATCTTGCCTCCAATCTGTCCATATCCGCCGACATAATCCAGTGTCCGCTAACATCTTCTGGCATCTGCCAACACATTTCGGTGCCCGTCAACGTATTCTGGTATCTGCCAACACATTTCGGCGTCACTCTTTACTTTTCTTCCTCTGCTGCCGCCTTTAAAAATCTACAAACCCGTTTTTGAAGTTCATCCCACTCCTTCTCTAAAGAATCCCTGTACAAAACACCGGCTGCGGTCAGATGATAATACTTTCTGGGCGGCCCTTCCGTCGATTCCCGAAGATAGGTTTCAAAATAATGTTCATTCGTCAGGCGTTTCAGCAGGGGATAAATCGTCCCTTCGTTCACATCAATCACCTTGGATACCTCTTCCACCAGCTCATAACCGTACATATCCCTCTTCCGCACGGATTCCAGAACAATCAGTTCCAACACGCCCTTTTTTAACTGTGCATTCATCCGACCCCTCCTTGTGTATTATATTATACCTACTACTATGTATTGTCAAGTACTATAATAAATAAAATAGTAATGAAGGAATTCTGAACATCTGTGTCTAATAGAGATAATTACAAAATTTTTGACTTTTTAAAATATTCTATAATATATACTCACAATTTCTTTTCCTGATGAATTATTATATGTATTTGTTTGTCCTTTATTCTATCTACATAAGTCTGTTTAAATGCTAACGGGTTTTCAATAATTTTTGCCTTGTCATATAAAAAGAAATAAATATTTTTTGCGTGATAATGTACCATATCTGCTTCGATTTCTTCAATTAATTTCTTTAATTTTGTAGTTTCCCTGGTATATTTCACTTCAATAACATGATTTTCATCTAAAAAAATATCCGTTCTCACAACAGAATATCCCGTATCTTCATTTACTTCTGTCCTTGCCATAGGATAAAGAGGTTTTAAAAAGGCATAGAGTAAATGCTGTATATCATACTCATTTTTTATTTTCAAATATGCTAACTGATCACGTTGAATACCCGCAAGCTTGTGAGGCTTCCTCTCAATTAGGTTCTCTAAAAACAGATAGAAATTTTCCAAAATTTCTGTTAGCTTCTCATTTTCCACGTTATTATCGATTATCTCTTCAATATACGCAATTACTCTATTTTTTGCTTCTTCCATATTCTCTCTCGTATCCTTTTCAGAATACTCATTTTTTAAATAATATGCACGTTTTTCTAACTCTAACAGATACTGTGAATCCATTCCCAAGCTTTTCATATGTTTTTGCAAAGCATACATTGCAGATGAAAACATTTGCGGATTTTGTGCTTCCCTAAACAGCTCTGCGGCTTGTCCCATACTGTTGATACCAAACATCATTTTTATTCACTCCCCCCTCCCCATCGCAAATAAAATAAAAACAACGGATCTAGAATATACAACACTCCCTCTTTCCAATCAAGCACCTTAAAAATATCTTCTCTTCCATGCAGCAGTTCCTGCAGTTTAATCAAGTTTTCTTTCAATGCCTGTGGTTTTGGCTTTTCATCCCCTTCTGCAATAAGGGAATAAATACGTTCCTTAATATCCTCAAATTCCAAGCGCATAATTGGCGGATTTTCAGCAATAGATTTTATAATTAACGCATAAATATCACATTTTTTTCCGTCCTTTGTTTGAAATACATTTCTGCTTTTTCCTCTTGTATTTGGCCCCTTTTTCATCAATAAAATAACATCACCATATTCAAAATTTGCTGTTGTATAACGATACGCCGTTTCTAAAATTTCCTGTCCAATTTGAATATGTTCTCCTTCCATCATTTCTAATATTGTACAAATATTCAGACAAATATACTGCATCAACTGAGGAGAAGACAGGCTTTCCACCGCAATTTTCTCTGCAACACTTTCTTCAATCGGTATATTTAATTTACTAAACCCCAACTTTGCAATTTCTTTTAAATCTTGTACCTTCCATGCCTCCATATTTATCAGACTTAACCTGCCTGACAAATCCGCATTTTGACGGATTGCTTCATCTGCCCGATGAGGAAGAGAAACAACAATTGCTTTAAATCCTCTGCGAATTGCATCTTTTAATTGTTGGGCAATTTGCATTCTTTTTTCCTTTGGCGCATAATGAAAGTCGTCAATGACAAGAACCAACTCTTCGTTTTTATAATAATCAATAATTTTATCCTTTGTTAGTGAAAAGATTTCTTTTTTTGTATACTTATCATTTGTACTTGAAATTACTTTTTCTGACGCAAATTGACCTTCATAAGACAGGCCGGCCTTTGCCGACACCAATTTCCAAAAATCCGTATCTTCATTAAAATCTGCCCCTGAAATTTCAATAATATGTTCAAATCCAATTACCTTTTCACATAGAATCGTTTTTCCCATTTTTGACGGCCCTACTAAAGAGGTCAGAAATCCTGATACCTTAATTGCTTGCATTAAACGAAACTCATAAGATAAATTAGAAACTGCGGATTTTCGTGATATATACGTATGTTCTGGAAAAGACCCTGGCCTAAATACATCTTCTGCTCGTAATGCCATAATTATCTCCTTTTATCTATTTTTAACCATTATAGCATATTTTTTATAAATTTAAACCATATTTATTCATTTTTATATAAATTATTTATAATTTAATCTTTTTTATCCATCCATTCCTCCGTTCATTAAGGAATTCTACCGTTCTGCCCACGGAAACACAGCAATGGTTATTCAGAAGATAGGGTGCTGCCCCACATTTTTTCGCACGACAGCACCCTTTTAACTCTGTTTTTTTCATCATCCTGCATCAACATGAAAAAAAGAATACAGCAAACCCTTCTATAAAACCTCCTTCCGATACTGCGACGGCGATTTCCCATACTTTTTCTTAAACGCCCGCGAAAACACTGCCGGTTCCTGATAGCCGCAGGAAGCTGCAATCACATCTACCGAATATTCGGTCTGCTTTAACAGTTCTGCTGCCCTCTCCAGACGAAAACGAATAATATAATCTAACGGCGAACATCCTATACTTTGCTTAAATAACAGGAAAAAATAATTCCTGCTGATTCCTAAATGAGAAGCTGCCTTCCCCACTAACATCGGTTCGGCAAAATGGTCCGAAATATAACACAGTGCTTCTGCCACATAGGGATTTTTCTCCTTTCTTCCCCCAAAATTCTGGCCAAAAACATCCTCCTGCATCAGTACGGAAAAGAAGGAATACAGCAAAAACTGCCTGTACAACACCTGCTCTAAAGTTCCCTTGGGCAATGCTAATATCTGATTGGCGTAATTAGCACGGATAAAATTCAATGCCTTGTCAATATGATAATTTCCCCTGCTCTCCCCTGCTGCCGCCGATTCCGGTTCCGAAGCCAGGTTCTGCGCCAATACATGCAAAAAAGAAAGCAGATACCGGTGCTGATTTAAGGAAAGCAGCGCATCTGACGGTGCAGAAAGCAAGAGATGTTCAACCGCATCCTCCAGTTCCTTTGATGCCGCACAGGAAAACACCGGACAGCCTCTCCCCAGGCCCAGCCCTTTCACCAGTTCTGCCGCCTGCGTCCCGTTAAATCCCACCCAGACATAGGTCCACGGTTCTTCCTTATCGGCCCGGTAACAGGTCGTCCATCCCGGTTCGATAAAAAACCCCTGCCCCGGACAAAGCCTGTACTGCTTATCTTCGGTGATAAAACTGCCATATCCCGACAAAATATAGTGAATCAGATAATTTCTCCGCACATCCGGCCCAAAACTATGTTCCGAAAAGCAAACCGATTATCCCGACGACACATGGACCTGGGACGATTACTATGACGCAGCCGTGGCACTGACCGCACGAAAAACGACAAGCTTATCCATCCGGTAAAATCACCGCATAAAATAAGAAAATCTCCTTATACTAGATCATGGTACAAAGTTTTAATAAACTACCCAGAATCTATGAATAAGGAGATTTTTCATTTTATGGCTGTTGATTTTAAAACCAGTGAAACCAAAGATAACCTGATGCGTTCCTTCGCCGGGGAGAGCCAGGCGAGAAACCGCTACACCTTTGCCGCACAGGAGGCAGCAAAGCAGAAGCTTCATGTTATTGAGGCGGTATTTACCTTCACCGCCAACCAGGAAAAAGAACACGCCCAGATTTTTTACAATCATTTAAAGGAGATGGCAGGGGAAACCATCCATATCGACGGGGGCTATCCGGTGGATATCACGGAAAGTATCACTGACCTGCTGCGCAAAGCCCAGCACAATGAGTACGAAGAGCACGATCCCGTCTACAAGACCTTCGGCGACAAGGCCATGGAAGAGGGCTTCCCCAAGATTGCCAATTCATTTTACCAGATTGCCAATATCGAAAAAATGCACGGCGACCGCTTCGATGCCTTTGCCAAGCTGCTAGAGGAAAATAAACTCTTTATCTCCGATGTAAAAACCGGCTGGATCTGCTTAAACTGCGGTCACACCTTCGAGGGTACTGCCGCCCCGGAAAAATGCCCGGTGTGCGACCACGACAAGGGATATTTTATCCGGCTTTCGCTGGCACCGTATTCCTCTTAATTTTTGTAGGATTGGCATGGCAAAGAAACCCATTTTCCATTTCTTAATACGAAAATAAAAGTTCTGATCCATTTCCGCCAATAGACATCTTATACCGCTCACTGGAACTGCGCAGATAGCCGGGACGCCAGCCCATATCGCCCTGCGGATTGCGGCTGCTCTTTTCCACCGTATAGTACACGTCATTGCCAATCACTTCCACGTCGCGGATAAGGGTAACGGACTGTGCTGTTTCCAGTTCATCCCTGCATCCATAGGCCGCTGCCAGTTCCTGCGGAATTAATATCGTATAAGATGCCTGATGTTCTTCTTCCCTGCAGACAGCCCCGTCCAGGTAAACGACAGCCCCTGGCCGGCTTAAACGAAAGCCGGAGGGCTGTACGCTTCCCGTGGCACTGTCAAAAACCATGCATCCGCTGTAGGGCGTATCCTGCCAATACCCGATATAGCTTCCTTCTACGTCGTCAATATAATATACATTCACCCCGCCCTGCTTTTCTTCCACCAAAAACTCCTCCGCGGTAATCTTTGGCACCAGCACACCAGATTCCACCGTTATCCGGTTCTCGTCCTGAAGAACATAATTAATCCCGCCGGCCTGGAAATAACCGCCGGTTCCCGCATAGTAGCCATAGGAATAGTAAATCGTATTTCCCAGTCGATTTAACTGCGTAGCAAAAACATTTCCCGGAATATCAATTAAATCCTGGGGCAATGCAAACCGATCGGCCTCCCGGATATCTGTCGGGTTTTCTAAATTTATCTGGTATAAAACAAGTTCTCCATGTTCTGTATCCGAAGAAGAATAATAGAGATAATCATCCGCTGTTCCTGCAAATTCATAGCCGTACATATCTGCCGACGAATCTGCCAGTTCCGTCCGCTCTCCCGTCTGTGCATTCACGGAAAAAACCTTTTGCTCACCATGACCAATAATGTTCTTTCCCTGCCTGTCCACACCCTTCCACCGGGTATAACCATAATCTATCCGCTCACTTCCATCCATTTTCACCGAAAAAGCCTCACTGCCCGAGGACAGATACATCCGATCTCCTGCCAGGTAAATATCTCCGTTCCCCGCCATGGTAAATAACACTTCCTCCGTTCCGTCCGGATGGCGGCAGATCATCTGGTTTTCTGCTTCCGGCTTCAGATAAAAATGCGCAAACAATCCTTCATTATCCACACTGTCTGCCGTATACTTCCAGTAATAGTCATTTCCCGCAAAACGAACCAGACTTTTCCCATTATTTAAAATAAGGTTTTCGCCAGCATTTTCCCCGTTTCCTCCTTCCGGTCCGCTCCCGTTTTCTGCCAGGGTTTCAAGCATTGCCTGCCCCTCTTCCCCCGAAAGTTCCTCCATCACAAACTCCGGAATATCCTGCATGGTAAACTTTGATACCGTGATCTCTCCTGACGCAGTCAGCTCTGCCATCTCGCCGGCAAGCACTTCTTTCTTCTCTTCGCCTGAACTGCACTCCACCCTGCCTTCTAAAAGATAAACCCGCAGTTTACCTTCATCGCCTAAAACCTCCACCCAGCCGCAGGTGCCCCTTATCCCCACAATCATCGATGATGTCCGGATATCTAAAGATTCATCCTCTTCCAGCGGTTTGGCAATGTTGAAAAACAGACTGCCGGACTCTACAATAATTTCCAGCTTTTTCCTGTTCTTTTCAATTTCAATCCGGCTCTCCTGATCCAGCTTCACCAGCCGATCTTCATCCAGATTCATCCATGCATAACTCAAAGCATCCGTCCCCATCCTGTAGCCGTCAAACAAATGCAGGTTTTCCCTGGGCGAAACATCCTTTCCCCGACGATTTACAATCTCTATCTGGCCTTCCGTTTTTGTCAGCGCTATCCTGGCCGTCAGCCTCGGGTTTACACATGCCGTACACAGAAACGCTGCTATAAAAAACAGAAAAAAACAGCGAAAAAATGTCATTCCCGATTTTATTTTTAATCTCATCATAAGAAAATCTCCCGTCGTATACATATTCTTTTCAAAATCTTTTCGTCTATTTAGGGCGTTTTATTCCCCCTTTTCGTTTCAGGCCAAATCCATGCAGATAGATTTCCGGCACGTTAATTCTTCCGTCAGCAATTTCCATCACAATTCCCAGGTTCATTAAAGCGGCTAAAATTTCCTGGCCTGTCTTTCCGGGAAGTTTAATTCTTTCCTCTGCAAGCCAATGTTCAGGGCTTAAATAAGTTAAAAACTCATTCTTTTCCATCAACATCGTTTTATTCTTCAACCGGGCAATTAAATTCTGCAGCCACGGGTATTCTTCTCTCGTTAATTCATATACTCGATCCACAGAAACTTTTGCCACGGCACCCTGAAGACTTACTGGTGATAACACTCTTTCTGCTTCCAATACCTCTATTTCTTCTTTATGCTGCAACATTTCTTCAGCAGCAAAAGCAAAACATTTTAGAAATGCTCTTGGAGTCACCTCTCCATTTGCATCCTGGATATGATTAGGAACCCAGAAGTAGCTCACTCCGCGTTTTGCATTTTTTCCCATATATTGTCCAATCATTTTTGCTATCAGTTCCCGAATGGCAGCTTCCGAATCGCCGGGCAGATATCCTAATTCCCCGTAAATTTTCGGCTGCAAAAGTCCCGGAACACTGCATAAATACTCTTCCAGCACATTCACCCCGGCATTGGCCAGACGTTTGACCAGCAAGCGATAAAGAGAATTTACATCCCAGCTCAATTCAAACTGATAGGCCCTCATTTTTGATGCGTCTACAAATTGGAGAGCCTTTGCATTATATAAATCATTCCGCAAAAATATTTTCGCCTTAATGTTGGTAAACCGCTGATGATGACGATACCAGAAATCCAACAGACTCCGGATAAACTTAAACAATTCATCATAATTACTGCAAATACGATCTAATTCATCATAAACCACACAGAAAAATCGTCTTTTTTTCTCCAAAAGGCTGTCCGCCTTATCTAAAAAACTTTCCCATTTTTCTTTCTGGGAATCAAACACGTTCCACCATACGGAAATTTCACTGCTGCTTTCTGTTAATTTTGTTTTTATCCGTTCATCAAAATACTGGTCTGCTAACTGTTCCATTTCTTTTTCATGAATAAACTGACGCAGAATGACCGAACAGAGCAGTGCACCCCAAAAAGAAGTAAGATTATCGGGTTTTGCTTTGACCAACAGTTCATCGCAGGTATTCGCCGCGGGAAAATATTTTGCTTCTGTCCCTGTGGTTATAAAACCCGTCACAAATTCATTCGGCTTCAACCTTGAGTAGCGTGCTCGGTCTTTTTCGCTTAGGATATGCTGCAAACCGCCGCAGGAAGTCAATATACGAAACAGTTCGGTTTTTCCTGATCCGCGGCCTCCGGTAATCAGAAAATTTTTTGGATCGGCCAATTTATTGTAGCTCCGCAGAGGAAGGAAATTTTGCAGAAGGTTTTCTTCATCCTCACCGGCACCGTTCTCCGGCACACATCCGGAAATTCCTTCTAATATCGCATATTTTTTTTCAGCTTCCATAAATTCCTCCATTTTGATTAATTCTCCCCAAACCAGCCTTGTATCCGTGCTGTGATTTTCCGATAGCTTTCTCCGGTCAATATAGTCTTATAGGTATTTACCCGTTGATTTTGTTCCTGGCTTCCGTCCGAATATAATTCTATACCCTGCATTAAGCTTTCCGTATAAGATATCAGCTCCGGATAATGAAGTTCGCCTTCCGCGTCAATTCCAGGCAGCTCATGGTTTATGTTGTAATAATTTTCCAGACATATACTATAAGATTTCCGAATAAAATGCTCCTTTGCCGCTGCAAAAGCAGGCAATGCCGGGTTTGGACACATGGTTCCGACAATCATCAGCGGAAAATCCTCATCGTGTCCTTTCGCTATCGACCGCAAAACCTGGGTAATTCCATCCCAGGACTGCCTGCTGTCATTGCCGAACAACACCACACCGTGAGGAAGCTGTGTCACAGCAATTCCACCCATGTCGTGAAATCCTGCCCGTGCATCCAATAAAAGATAATCTACAGAAAAAGTATTCTTTATCTCGATGAGCATCGTTGCTAATGCGTTCCGCAGATAGCCTTCCCGATGATCCTGGTAATCAATTCGAGCCAGTTTCTGCAAGTAATTATCATCGACTTTACCTGCAGGCATCAAATACAGATGCCCTGAATTCTCGTCCAACAGAGCAGGTTCCGTCACATCCAACAGATAATGATCAATGGACATCTCAGAGTCAATTTCATGTTCAAGCAAATAATCTAATAATCCCCCGGTAATAACTTCCTCATCAAAAAACAAAGACGCCAACCCAGGAGCTTCGATGTCCATATCCACCATAATCACATTCCTTCCCTGGTGAACCAGCGTCAGGGCAACACTTGCTAAAGCAGTTGTTCTTCCCATTCCGCCCTTAAATGAATAAAAAGAAATTACCTTACAGCCATCCTCTGACACAGCTTCCTCATAGGGCCATACAGATTCCTGAACCTCTCGCTGATAAATCCATGCTTTCTTTGCAATTGCCCGTTCTGATAGATAAAATACAATTTCATCCCTTTCATCCCAAGATTCCCGTTCTGCCTCAATCATCTGAATAATAAATTTTTCTCTTTCTGCTGTACTCTTTTGACTGTGAGATAACCTTTTCCAGTAAATTCTGCCGCTGAAATAAGAACCTATTCTTTCTGCCATCTGTGCGGTAAAATTGTCCTTATCGGATTCAGTTATGGATTCCTTGTTATCCATTAAAAAAGAAAGTTTTCCGTAGACATCTCTGACAATTGTAACAGCAAATAAAACTTCCTTTTTTCCCCATGAACATACACAATCTTTTGCTTCATTCAAAACATTATTAAATGTAGTCATGTTTTATTTTCCCTCCTATATATATCCATCCAAACGCATTCTTACCATTTCCAAAAGCAAGTCCTGTGCTGCATCCCGGCAGATTTTAGTGTCTTCTGCTGAATATGTATTATCACAAAAATATCGTCGATCAGGATGTTTTTGAAATAAGACCTGGGGAAGATGAATATTAGCCAACCGCAATGCACCTGCTGGAGCGATAACATCGGTTACGCCTGTAGCGTCGTAAAGCATCATAGATATATCCCTGAATAATGCCTCGCCAAAATGACTATATTTTTTAGGCGGATTGCTGGTATCCATTGTTTCCCATATTTTTTTCAATGCACATTCTGCGGAAAAACCATGCATACATACAGCGCTGTCATATTCTTGTACATCTTCCAGAATACAACCGCCAATCCAATGCCGAATTGCCGCCTCATAGAAATCTTCACTAAAATTTTCATTTGCCATTTCTTATATATTCTCCCGCTCTATTTCCTTATTGTTTATCTCACGATTTTACTATTATATCAAAAAAAAACAGGTAACGCACCTGCTTTTCAATACCTTTTCTTTATTATTCCCCCAATTTTTTCCCTTATATCTTTTATTTATCCAGCTTTCTACATTTATATTAAAAAATGTATCAATAGTAACGTATAAAAATGCCAAAACTTTAGCAAAAAACTTTAGCAAAATTTATTGGAAAAAGCACGGTGCAACATGAAATACAACATAAACTGCCGCACAAAGCAAAAAAGTCCCCGGCAATACCGGAAACCTCTGATTCTACAGGCAAAAAATAAGAGCGCGAGACGGGACTCGAACCCGCGACCCCGACCTTGGCAAGGTCGTACTCCACCAACTGAGCCACTCGCGCATATCTTTTTCTCTATCTTTTTTCTTTTTCATGCTTTATCGCTTTTTATCCTTTTTCATCGGGGTGACAGGATTTGAACCTGCGACCTCCTGGTCCCAAACCAGGCGCTCTAGCCAAGCTGAGCCACACCCCGGGCTTTTGTTCAAGGCTTGGCTTTCTCTCTTTTCTGCCTCACCCTGACCTCCTGGCTTCTCAAGCTCTTCCATGTACCCTCAAAACCACATATTGAATTCATCCGCTTCTCTTTATCAACTACTTTCTCCTTCGCCCTCTCAGGCGAATAACCCTACCTGCCTTCTAGGATAAGCCCTCGACCGA
>CAMNRM010000060.1 GCA_946553025.1 uncultured Clostridium sp. | reverse complement strand
ACTAACACATCATCGATAATCTGCTGGAAGGGGTTATCGCTTAACGGTACGCCTTCGTCATCGATATTTTCTGTAGGAGGATTTTCTCCCTGTGGGATGTTTATGTCAAAAAAAGCACTTTTTTTAAGAAATTTTTTCTTTGAATTAAAGCCATTTTTCGGGGATTTAGTCGATAAAAAAATTGAATCATTTTTCATGATTTTGCTGCAAACAGCAGTCCCAAAATCCTAAAATTTAAAAACCAAAAATCCGTAAAAAGAGATAGCAGAAATTGTGTTCATTTTATGTGTCTAAAGATTGTTTTTGTGGTTATTTAAAAATCGTTTTAGAAATATTTGGAAAGAATTAGGGAAGTATATTTTTAGATGCCTATAAAGGTTATTGAAAGATAATTTCAAGAGTTTTTGCGCTTTTTTCATTTTTGCTTGTTTTTTCTGCTTTTTCGCTTAATTCCCTTCGCTTTTCTGTCAAAACAGAAGGACTTTTGGATAAAAGCGGAAAATAATCTTGTAAAATAGCCCAGATCTGCTATAATTGGAATACAAGAAAAGATGAGTGCCTTATCCATGGCAAAAAAGGATTCAACAGAATCAGAAAATGCCAAAGGGGTTAAATGAGAATGTTGCTGGTCAGGAAAATACAGAAAGAAGCAAGAAAAAAGAAGAAAAAGAGGAACATTTTTATTCCTGCTTTCATATTCGTGAGGATAAGCGAAATATCTTGTACACCGATAAAATGGAATTTCATGTAATGGAACTGCCAAAGCTGCCCAGGGAATTAAAAGAGGACAGCAGTGCTATCGAGTTATGGGGAAAATTCATCAGTGCAGAGAGGAAGGAGGATTTTGAGATGGTTGTGGGGAAGAATATTTATATTGACAATGCCTATCGTCATCTACAGTTTATCAGTCAGGATGAAGAAAAACGGATGGAATATGAAGCAAGAGAAAAAGCTATCCGGGATTATAATCAGGGAATGTTTGAAGCGGAGCAACGGGGTGTGAATAAAGGTCTGGAACAGGGAAGGGCCGAGGGAAGAACTGAAGGATTGCGGATATTTATTATTGATCAGGTTGAAGATAATATTCCTAAAGAAAAAACAATAGAAAAGTTGAAAAAACGTTTTGCTTTGTCACAGGTTCAGGCAGAACAGGCTTATAAAGAATATGCAAACCAATGATTGTCCATAGAAAATCATATAAAAATGGTTACTTCTGTAATGTAAAGTTAATCGTATACAAGCCAGTTCCTGTTTTTTTAAGACACCTGGGTGAAAAATTCTGTTTCTTCTCACTTTTAGCTTTAGTTTTTCTGCCAAATGCAAAGAAACTTTGGATAAAAACGGAAAATGCGCTTGTAAAATGGCATAGTTCTGCTATAATTGGGGTATAAGAAAAGGAGCTTTTATACATGGCAGATAAAATCATTCAATGGCATCCGGGATTTGCCGCTGCGATCGACCTGGAACTTTCAGCCTATCGCCAGGATTTAATTTACGAAAGAGAATACAACCTGAATACTAAGCCTCTGGAGATTGACCTTTTAGTGATTAAGAAAAATGAAAAAGTTCAAATTGATAATGAAATCGGAGCACAGTTTCTGGGGCATAATATTTTAGAATATAAATCACCGGATGACAGTCTGGATATTGACACTTTTTATAAAACTTCAGCCTATGCCAGTTTATATAAGGCTTATGGAAAAACGGTAGATGAAATCAAGGCCAGTGATATTACGGTATCCATAATCAGGAACCGAAAGCCTTATGGTTTGTTTCGTTATTTTACAGAAAACGAATATAGGGTAACAAATCCTTATCCAGGTATCTATTATATCAAGAGCGGCGTATTGTTTCCGACGCAGATTATTGTTACAAGAGAACTGGATACGAAGCATCATACATGGTTAAAATCCTTGTCGGACAAATTGGAAAAACATGAAATTAAACAATTGCTGGAAAAGATTGAAGGGTTAAGTGAATCCTTTGATAAACGGCTTGCCGATTCTATTCTGGAAGTAGCCATCCGGGCTAATAAGGAAACTGTAGAAGAATTGATAGGAGATGAGAGTATGTGTCAGGCGCTGATGGAAATTATGGAACCGGAAATTAATCAAATCATAAATGAACAGACACAGAAGATTTTAGACGAGAAAAAGCAAATGCAGAAGCTTTTAGAAGAACAAGAGCAAAAACTTTTAGAAGAACAAAAGCAAAAACAACAACTTTTAGAAGAACGGGAACAATCGATTTTACAGATGGTAGTAACCTTGCGTGAATTTGGTGCTGCCAATTCTAAGATTAAGGAATGTTTAATCAACAATTATAAACTTTCTGAAGAAGAAGCCGAAGGCTATATAGAGAGTGTTCCAAAACACAAAAGTTAACATTGGAAAAGAGATATCCTGAGAAAAATAAAAAACACATAAGCCCAGAAATTTCTGCACTGCTTATGTGCTTTTTTGATTTCTTTTGTATATTATATCCTTATCTTCTCGAAATAAATCTGTTTATCTTAGTGTGCCTTCTTTATCCTCCGCCGAATCAGCGCAAAGATTAATAATCCGCTGGCACCCATTAATGCCAAAAGGGGAGTGTAGCTGATGGAACCGTCCCCGGTCTTGGGTAAGAGTCCTAGAGGAACTAACACATCGTCGATAATCTGCTGGAAGGGATTATCGCTTAACGGTACGCCTTCGTCATCGATATTTTCTGTAGGAGGATTTTCACCCTGACCTAATGGTGTTCCCTCATCGTCAATAGGTGTTCCGCCGCCTGGAGTTCCCGGGCCTCCGCCGCCTGGGGTTCTGTCCCTTCCGGGGCCTCCGCCGCCTGGGGTGTTGCCGCCGGGATTACGGGGAACATTTTCATACTTGGATGAAGTGGCTACATCGTACACCCAGCCGCCGATATGCGTGGTATCATCAACGGTCCACAGCGGGAGGGTAACTAAAAAGGCGGTCATTCGGGCATTATCGCCAAGTTCCTTTGCCTCGTCCTCACTGGGTGAACACACCATGTACAGGCCCATGGACAAATCAGTAAAACTGTATTTGCCTTCCTGGGTGCGTCCCTCAGCAAGGGGGGCAAGCTTCTTTTCTGCCACATAGCTTCTTAAAGCAATGGTTTCTTCCCGGATATCGCCTGCCTTATCCAAGTCCAGAACAACTTTGGAATCGGCAAAGTCTTCGGTAAGTACATATTTGCCCTGGGTGCTGTCCCATTCACCTACCTGGTAGAGCCGGACAGTTGCTGTTCTGTCTGCGGCTATCTCTGCCGTGTCTCTGACCAGGGTAATATTTAACGATAAGGGTCGGTCGGTATCAATATTTGCATCTTCACTGACGGTTACGTTTGTGTCTGCAGCAAATGCGGCCTGGCACAAACTAAAGACGGTCAGTAACATTGCCGCCAGGAAAGCCGCCATCCTGTTTAACTTAGTTTTCCTTTTCATGGCTACCTTCTTTCTTCTCCGTTCTGCTGCTTTCAGAGTCTTTTTTGCCGGAATCTTTTTTGCCGGGTTTTCCTGATTTTTCTGATTTCTTGCCCGGAAGTAAAAGTCCTGCGCCAATCGCTGCCCCAAATGCCGCAACTCCAAACCAAATCCACTGTTTCGTCGTGAATCCATTGCCCTGCTCTTCCTTGGGTACATCCGAGTTTTCCGGGGCTGGCTTGGTTTCTACATCTGCATCGTAGTTGCCGTCATAAGGAATACGGGTTCCGCGAATCAGCATCCGGTGACTGTTAATGCCATAAGGAGTGCAGGTCACTAAGGTTACATAGTCCTCGCCCTGGGTGATGGATAAGCCGTCCACCTCTTCGGGAAGGACAATTTCAATCTGGTCAATCTGATATTCCAGGATTTCTCCTAAAACCTTGATGTAAAAGGTATCTCCCTCTTCTAAGCGGTCCAGGTCAGTGAAAAGCTTTGCGGAAGGAAGTCCGCGGTGTCCGGTAAGAATTGCGTGGGTGCTTTCTCCGCCGATGGGGAGGGAAGAACCCAGGTAATGACCGGAGGCTACCTGGAGGACAGACTCGTCTGTGCCGTGGTAGATGGGGAGGTTGATTTTTACTACGGGGATTTTGATGGCACCGATGATGCCGTTGCCGCCAATGTTTAATAACTCGTTATAGGGGCTGTCATCCCGTTCGCCTTCTGTTGTTGCGGCTGCACTCAGATTATGAAAACTTGCAAGGTATTCATTGTAGGCGGCTGCCGCTTCCAGTTCTTTGGTATAATCCTCGGGAGCCATTTCCGTAACGGTGTTGTCGTAGGAGGCAATGGCCCGGGAGGAATGCAGTTCATTGATGTAATCGCTGACTGTAGGGTAGAGAAGGACAGAAAGACCGGTGAGGAAAATCAATCCGATGAAAATGTTAATGATGATGCGTTTCATGGGGTTTTCTGTCCTTTCTGTGGTTAATATGTTTACTTCGTATGTGTAATGTTCAGGTTATTTATTAGGTCGGTAATCTAGTATTATATTTTGTATGTTTCTAATTACTTATGCTCTTTTTCTTCTAACTACGAAGAATACTGCACCTGCCATTAAGATGATGCCGGCTGCGTAGAAGATTGTTGTACCGATACCACCAGTGGAAGGAAGAAGGGTACCTGCAGAGTTTTCGATTGTCAATTCAATGCGACCATCAGCATTAAGAGAACCTCTTCCATCAATCATACCAGCTCCATTAGCCATATAACCCCATTCAGCTGTGTCATGGTCGTTGTCAACAGTATCTGGCACAACACAGGTAACTCTTAAACGAATCGGATCTTCAAGCAAATTATATCCGTTTGGTGCAACTACCTCAGTAATCGTATACTCACCTGCTGCTAAACCGTCAAAATGCAAAACACCGTTATTATCTACAGTTCCTCTAACACCAACGTTTTCTACTTTCTCAACCACTACTGGCTTTGATACTTTTTTATACGTAGTTTCACTTTCATAATGATCTAAAGTATCGTTCGTAGGCGCAGTTTCTGTATAGGTACCATCTTTAAGTTTATAATATGTTCCATCCTCTGATTCTTCGAAGACATCCTGAATGACTTTGATTTTATTAACTTTTTCACCATTGATTGTAAATTCAGCGCCAACTAAGCGGTCGCCATTTGCACCATCAACTTTAATAATTTCAACACCTGTTACATAAGTAATAACTCTGTCTTCTGGAGTTTCACCTTTCGGATCATTTGGTCCTGGTTTGTCAGGATTTTCAGGAACACCATCAGGAGTTACATTAGGATTGTTGGAATACTGAAGTTTTGCTACGTTATCATTTCCTTCACTTCCGATTACAGCATTTCCATTAATAACAGCATGATAATTAATTATAATGTCAGCGCCTGCCTGCTCCTTATACTGGATGAAATTCTTAAAAATAATGGAAAATGAAGTAGGGTCAGTTTCGTTTGCTCTTTCGGAGAATTCTATTGTATAATCGGTACCATAAACTAATTTTTTGTCACCAATAGTAATTTCTGGATTTCCCTGAAGATCCGGTTCTGTTTCTGGATCACTTGCTGTTGGATTAAAATCTAATCCGGAAGATAATGTATCATTTACAACAAAATAATACTTTTCATATCCTGTCATATTAGGAACTTTAGATGTCAACTGATAAAAAACAGTATCGCCGATAGAAGCATTATTTGCGTCTACAGGTACATTATTTTCAATAATTTTTTTCTCTAAGGACGGAGCATCCGCTTTAACATTAACCTCTGTACTTGGTGCTGCTGTACTTAATGCACAAGCCGCAATAACAGATTCACCATTTTCTGTAGTTGCTGTACCGGAAACTAAGTAATAACCAGGTTCGCCTACATTAAGAACTACAGAGTCTTCACCTTCATTTACTGTTCCAGAAGCTTTATAAGCTATTTTATTTTCAGTAATAAAACTAAATACACTTTGTGCAAATGCATTTAATTCCTCAGAATTATTTCCTAACCCTTCTACATACTTTATCAGGTCTTCTCCTCTTACTCTGGGGTAAGAAAAGTCTTCAAATTCAGGAGCGATTGTATAGGCATAAGCATCTCTCTCTGTATCATAGGTTACATTAAATAGCTTATATGCATTATAAGTATTTCCTACCAGAGAAACATTTGTACCTGCCTGATGTTTCACTGTAATTGTATAATTTGTTTCTTCAGCGAATGCCGCTATAGTCATAGATAAAACCATAACTACTGCTAATATTAAACTAGCTAATTTTTTCATCTTTTTCATAATTGTTTTCCTTTCTTTTTTATTTGTTAATTATGCTTTTTCAAGCACGCAATAACCAGTGTTCCCTTTCGGGATGTTTGGACTTTTGTCCGGATAAAACAAATTACTTCTAACTGCTTACCTTACATCCAAATATCCTTTTCGGATGTTTTTTCATACTCTTTTTCCTCCCGCCTCCCTTCCTTGGTTTCCAGCTTTGTACATAAACTGCTCTGTACAACGTCTGCGGTTCTTTATGTACACCTGCGGAACCGGATGTCCCTGCTCCGCAGATATGCATTACATTAGTTAAAGTGATCAATAATCATCTGGGTCAAAACCTCGGCTGTCTTCTCTTTGTACATTGGCTGTTTTCCGGTTTCTGCGTTCACCATAGAACTGAATCTCCATACCTGCCATCAATAAAGCCAGCAGTAATAGCATCCATCCCAAGCGGCTCATCATCAAAAGTCCGGGGCCTCCGGTATCCGGAAGGACTGCACCAGGGGCATTGGTACAAGTTACACTAATTGGAGTAGAGCTACCAGGAGCAATGTTAGGAATCGTAAGGGAATCTCCCTCTATTACAGAATTATTATATTCAAATGATACATTATAACCCGCATGGCTGCTTTCATCTTCTTTAATTGTAACTGTACTGCCAATGGGAACAGGAATAATTACTTTGCTATCGTGTTTTAATTTAAAGAAAACTTTAATAGTGTTAGTTCCGTAAATTATTCCCTTATTCTCATACCCTGCAGTAAATGACTTATCTTGATTTTCGATATAAATTCCTTCTGGAATTGTCGAAGCTGGTAACTTAAATCTTGTAATATCAGTACCTTCTGGCAATGTAATCTCAGCAGTAAAAGCAAAGTCTTTTGTTGTTGAACCATTCTTTGTTACTTTTTTGCTTATTTCTAAATCTGCTTTCTTATAATTTACAAATGGTAATGCGAATTCTTTGTTAGGATTATTATTGCCACTAGATTCATTTATTTCAAATTTCTGCCCCTTATTCAAATTACCATCTTCGAGAATATAAACATTTTCAACATCCCATGTAGCAGTACACATTTGTGGGGTACAGCTAATTTTCATTCTTGCTACATAATGTGTATCATCATAAATGAAATTTTGACCAGTATTTTCTTCCCATATCTCATACCACTTATACCAAAAACCGTCCTGCTCAGCTTTTCCAAAATCCTCACTTTTATATTCAATTACAAATTGATTTATCAGAGTGCCATCTATACCATCAACCTCAACATCTATAGAAGAATCAGATGTATTTGGTGTTTTAGGCAGCCATGACATATTACCATTTTTTTCTAGTTCTCTCATTTTAAATGTGAATGTCTTCTTTTCATCTTCTGTAAGACCAATACATTTTTTATAGATGGGTAATTTACCTGTAAGTTTAAATGTATTTGTAATTGTAAATGTAATTTTGTCTTTATCGGCATTGGCATTATAGGAAGCTTTATAATAACCACTATCATTTAATTCGCCAATTGTATAGATAACTTTCTTCCACTCACCGGTATAATCCTTTTTTGTGTTTTCATAAAGAGGTAAGTTTTTCCAGGTATATTTCCACTCATTTGCCTCTCCCGAGAGTTTAACAGGGGCTCCAACTTCCTCCCAGTCCTCATTTTCCTTGGGAGAAATATATTGGTTTTTGCTGTACCAATCCTCTTGATTTTGATTTGAAACACCAGAATCTCCTTCTGCACCTATACCTGGTTGAAAGTCTATAAGTTTTTTGTAAAGCTGTACTTCGATATTTTGGGGTCTGCTATTTAATTTATTAGATCCATCCTCCCAAATTTTTGAAACATCAATATCTACTAAGCGGACATTGGTAATATAAGTTATACCATTTTTTTCAAGTTCCAAAGCTTTAGCATAATCTTCTGGAACATCTACTTCTTTCACTGTATATTCACGTAAATTATTATTGCCTACCTCACTATACTTTGGAAGTCCAGTCCATGTAAAAGTCCAATCTTCTGCTTTTAATGTTTCTTCCTTACCAAATGGCTTTGCAGCATTTTCATCATTGTTATTTTGATATAATTGAACCTTAATACCTTCTTCTGGACGATTCTCAAATTCCTTATCTAACCAAATCTTTTGGACAGTTTTTGAGGTTAGCTCTGATCCTGTAGAAGGAATCGATATAGCATTTGGTATGGTAAAGCTCATATAACAACAGGAACCAGTTCCACCACGTTCCATAAAAAATACAGACATATGATGGGGAGCATTCGTATTGCTCATATCAACATTTTCTTCCATCCATTTTCGTAAATCAACATAGGCACCCTCTGCCGCATGGATTCCGCCAAGGTCTACCGGTTTAACATGTATCCCATCCATGAAGATCCAGAAGTCATCATCTCCCCGGAAATAATAATTCATTGGTCCAATATAATCTCCAATAGTAAATTCAAAATCATACCGCATTCCAAAGTACCAGTTATGTTTTAAATTGAGATTACCTTTTTTCATTGCTTCATCATTTGGATCAAATCCATAATTATTTCCAAACAGTGGATCGTGAATTTCTCCTGTTCCATAAGAAACATTATCCATTGGCCAAAAAAGATTTGAAAATAATGGTAGCCCACTAGAATATCCTACTTGTGTGTATTCCAAAACATCTAAATTCTTTGCAGTTTCTATTGGAACTCCACTTTCGTCAAGTACGCTTGTTAAAACATAATTATCCCCTTTTCGCTTAAATTGTAACTGGTAATCCGAGATATATTTTTGTGCCACATAGTCAATGATGTTTCCATTTTCATCTATTTCTTTTGTAGTAACTGAGTTTTTTACAAACAGTCCAGGATCTATTTTATTACCAAATGTTATTTCTCCTTTTTCTAATTTCTCATCAGGTAAATCTGTTGTTTTTCTTCTATAATTCCATTCTCCACTATATCCATGCCATATGGAAGAAGTTGAACTACTTGTAGTAGGATGTATACCAACTCCAATTCTATTTCCATCATAGTTTTGACTTTCGTTATAGACACCATTCTTTAGATGCACATTATTTATTCCTACACGATTTGTTCTTATTCCTTTATGGCACCCTTCTAAAATGGCCTGACCATTCTCATCACGGTTTGGTTCATTTTGTGGATTTTGAGGCGCGTTTCCTGTCATCGTAACATTATAGTCATGAAAATCGACATCTGCTTTAACAAGTTCATTTTCAGGCTTATAGTAAATTTTAATTATATTGCCTTTTTTTTGATTTAATTCTATAATTTCATTTGAATTACTTTCATTATATTTTTTTCCATTAAACTCTATATAATCTACAATATAATGTCCGCCCAAAGCTACTTTGCTCCAGTTTTTTACGGCAATGGAATAATTAAGTCCTGTTCCTGCACCATTAGATAGTTCTAATTCATCAGCAGAATATATCTCAAAATCTTTTGTTTCATAATATTTATTAGGTTCTTCTGCAGTGCCATCTGACCAAGTTGCTCCTGGACGTAATATACTGTTTCTATATGCTTTTCTTAATGCTTCACGTTTTTCATTAGTTATTGCTCCAGAAGGAATAATGATGTCTTTATCAACATTTGATGGTACTTCAACAGGAACTCCATTTTCCATTTTCATTTGTTCAATAAATGCATGATGCTCTATTCTAATCGAAACTTTTTCCGATTCAGAAAGATTTGGCACATTCACCACAATATAAATCGAAAAATGATCCGTATCCATCACAACATCGCCATTTTCCTGCACTTCACTCTTCATTTCATTAGCGACTATGGCATCTTCATCCAGATGGAGCACCTTGATATTCTCGCTGTTTTCTGCGGCTTCTCCGGTTTCTCCAGCAGCTTCCTCACTACCTTCTGCCTTCCCATCTTCGCTGTCCTTGTTTTCTGCTTCAACCTCCGTTTCTGTTTCAGCTACCGTTGCAGCATCTTCTTCCTCACTTCCATCACTAAACAGGGACATAACCTTCCTTACAGCCTTTTTCACAATCGACTTTTCCTCAGCCTTCTCCTGTTCAGCTTCGTTCTTTTCATCTACCTTTTCCAGATTAACGTTCTTAAATCTTACCTGCACATCACCTTCTGGCTCGGTTTCCACTCCGTCGGCCATCAGCTTGATATCCAGTGCTTTATACTGGCTAATCTCGCTTCCTTCTTCTTCGGCTTTCTTCTGCAGGGCTTCATCTACCTTTTCCTGCTGTTCCTGCGTAATCTCGGATACCTTCAAGGACAGTTCATCTGCCTTCGGGAAGGAACTTACCGGGCCGGTCATGATAATCTCGCTGTCCCCAATCTTTCCGACCAGTTCCATCTCTCCGGTTTCCTGCTTTACCACAACCTTAAATCCCTGGGTGGTATGGAAGGATTTTCCTTTAATCTTGTAAGAAGCATTGACTCTTCCATAATAAGTTCCCGGAAGGGTTTTTCTGCTTACATAGAAACTGCACTTTAAGGATGTTCCAAAGTTATCATCATCCTTCACCGGAATCGCTTTGAATTTATCCAGCTTCACGCCAAAGGTTTCTACTTCGCATTTCAGATTCTTAATCACCGCCGGGTCTTTCTTTCCCAGTGGCCGTTCGCCGTTTTCATCTTCCCAGCCGACCAGAAGTTCCGAAGCGCTTGCCCTCTTTGCTTCTGCTGCGGAGGCGTCGCCGTTTTCGGTTTTTTCGAGTTCTTCTTCAATCGCCTCTTCCAATACTTCCCGCATCAGTCCAAGGTCGAATTCCAGAAGCATTTCGTCTTCTTTTCCGGTTTCTACATATCCTTTTTCTCCGCCTGCGGTCACGGTCATCAGGTTCAGTGCATCTACCGCATAACGGAAGGTTTCTCTTAAGGTATTCTTCGTCTGCTTTCCTTCCTCGTCTTCTAAGGTATAAGCAAAACTAAAGTCAACCTTCTGGTCTTTCATCCCTTCGATTTCCGGGTCAATGGTGTAGTAGAAATTAATATAAGCCGTCTTTCCCGGCAGGATTTCCAGTTCGCTTAAGCGTTCCGGATCTTCTTCCTCTTCTTTTTCTTCCTCGTCGTCTTCGCTTATCTCATCTTCAGCGGATGCGCTGCTTTCTTCATCCTCAACCGCCGCGCTGCCTTCTTCAACGGTTTCTTCTGTTTCACGCTCAATCGTTTCCGCCGTTGGTTCCGGTGCCGCAGTGTCCTTTATTTCAGCAGCTTCTGTGTCTGCAACTTCCGTCCCCAAATTTTCCTCTTTGCTTACCGCGGATTCGCTTTCTGTGGGAAGCAGGTCTTCAACGTTTTCAGCAGCCTCTGTGATTTCCGGAGTTTCTGCGCTTTCTAAACCAATCTCTTCGCTGCTTTCTGCCGTAAGTTCTTCTTTCTCTTCTGCGGAAGTTCCCTCTTCCGTTTCTTCAGCCTTTGTTTCCTCAGCCGTTGTTTCTTCAGGCTTTTCTTCCTCACGGTTAGCGGCTTCGTAGAGATCCGTCATATCTTCAAAATAGGCACTGTCTTTCTCAATGCCTTTTGCTCTTGCAATCTTTAAAAGGCCGTCGGTAATGGTCTTATCTGTATTATTCTTTATGTAAAGATCCAGACAAACCGTTTCCCCGGGCTCATAGGAAGACTGTTCCGAGAAAATCAGGAACTGTACATCTTCTTTCTGACTGTTCTTCAGGGAAACCTTGCTGTTTTTAAATGCATCAGAAGCACTTGCTTCTTTTTCAGCATTGCTCCCCGATGCGGTTTCTGCTGCTAATGCGGAAAATGCAAACGAATTGTTAAAAACCAGCATAAGGGTCATTACAGCTACAAGATACCCGCTAACCCACCGTTTCAGATTGGGTACTGCTTTCTTCAACATATTACTCTCCTCCTGTTTCTTGAAAATGCAAGTTATCATTATCCACACCAGCCTGCTCTACAGCGCTGTCCATGAGTTTAATCATTTCGAGTGCGCTGCGGAAAGAAGAAGTCTGATTTTTCTCAGCCCAGACGATTTGTCCCTGCCAGGTAGCATTCTGGTGGCATTGCACATGGACAACAAATGTGGCTAGTTTACCGGTGTTGTTAAAACTAAGATGATGTTCATTCACGCCCCAGATCTTCCTTTCTAATTTTAGTCATCAACCGATGAAATTAACATCAGCAGCTAAATAACGTCTGAAAAATCGAGGAATGGCCCACTCCTCTGTTTTTGATTAACCCTACTTTAGCAAATCTTCTATCACAAAAATTATCACATTTTTAATTTTTTCTGATCAAATTTTCCATTCTTCTAATTTTTTGGTAAGAATTAGGGAGAATCTTTACAGATTTTTAAAGACAAGTCGAGATTAGATGTTTATCGCAGGACAGGCAAATATTGCATTGCGGGGCTTTTATAGATATGATATAATGCTAGAATATAAGCATAGAAATAGCAGCTCTACAACAAGCTGCCTCTTACGGAGGTGTAAAATGCCGGTAATTTCAAGATTCTACGGAATAATTATTAAGATGTATTTTCAGCAAAGTGAACATAACCCACCACATTTTCACGCTGTATATGGTGAATACATGGGGGCTTTTGATATCAAAACCCTCGAAATGATAGAAGGTGATTTACCTGCCAAAGGTCAAGCACTCGTTCGCGAATGGGCCATACACCACAAAGAAGATTTATTAAAAATCTGGGATACTCAGGAATTCAAAAAGCTTCCACCCCTTGAATAAAGGCAGACAGCAGAAAGGAAATTTATGTTTTACAAAATAAAAGAAGTTCATCCACTGCCAGCTTATCGTATATTAGTTCACTTTGCTACAGGAGAAAAAAAACAATATAACGTTGCACCATTGTTTGAAAAATGGGATGTGTTTAAGACACTTTACACCGTTACTGGATTATTTGAACAGGTAAAGGTAGATCCCGGCGGTTATGGTATATCATGGAATGATGATATTGACTTGTCTTGTAATGAACTTTGGGAAAATGGAACCTTATGTGACGACACTGTTATGTAAACCTGATTTATCCTAAAACACCAATAAAGCCATGCCTGCAAATGCTCTCTTTTACAGCAGGCATGGCTTTATCTTTTTCTTACTTTCGTTTCCCCTCCATCAAAACTCCAGCCCGGAAAAGTCAATCTCCAGGTCATCATAAATATTTGCTTTAATGGTATCTGTAAGGGAATAAATCGCAGGTGCTGCGTCATGTTCCATGTCATAGACCAGGACGATCTGCTTCATAGGATCGACAATCCAGTACTCCCGCACACCGGACTCCCGATACAGGGAAAGCTTTGTATAATAGTCCATAACCCTGCTGCCAGGCGATACAACTTCGATAATCCAGTCCGGTGCGCCGTTGCAGCCACGATCATCCAGCTTATCTTTATCACAGATCACCGAGATATCCGGTTCCAGATACTTGGATTCATCCGCGGATAAAAATACAGCAAAGGGGGCAATATCCACTTCACAGCTTCCCTGCTTATGACGGATATATTCCCGGATAACGGCAAACAGTTCTCCCACAATGCGCTGGTGCTTTCGGGAGGGTGGTGCCATGGCATAAATCCTGCCGTCAATAAGTTCGGCTCTGCTTCCCTCCGGCAGTCTGTAAATATCTTCCATCGTCCCCTGCTTTTCCTGTGCTGTTACCGGTGCCATCGTGTCTGTTCCTTTCTTCTTTCCGAACAATATTTCCAAACCATGCTTCTACCTTTTTTTCATCCCTGCCGCCGCTGCCGACTGTCCGCCCCATGTTCCCAGATTCCTGCGGAAATTGTGCTTATCTGGTTCGTCGGGAATTGTGGCCAGTGAGGTGACGTAGTACTGCACTTCTCTTCTTCCCCCGCCGCTCAGTTCCATATACTTCTGGTCAATGCGCGAGGATACGATCGAGCAGTCTTCCTGGTTCGTTCCCAGAAGAAGCGCCAGATACTGACAGACACTGTATTTGGTATAGACGTCGCCGGAACGCATCGCCCGACCCATAGCCTCGAACAGCCACTCCATCTTCTTTGCCACCATCTTATGGCTGTTTAACGGTGCTCCTTTTGCGTCCACCAGGGTGCAGAGCATCAGATAGATGGACTGTCCGTTTCTCTCCATCAGGCGGGACATCAGGCGGTAGCTGTCGATAAAACTTGGATAACAGCAGTAATACGCCCCGGAAAACGGTTTCTGTTCCTGGAGTTCCTGCTGGATCGCCCGGATATTTTCAGACTGGCCGGAGAGTTTCTTTCCCATCGCCTGAAAACGCTTCAGATACTCTCCCGTAGGCGGCACACCTAATTCTTCTATATATAAGTCAACCGTACTCTGATAGAGCTGACAGGCTTCCTGGTGCTGGTTCATCGACATCAGGCACTCGATTTCCTTCTCCTGCCAGTTTTCCAACGGATAGATCTGTGCAAGCCGGCCGTAAAGACTGCGCAGGCGATGAAATTCCCTGTCCTCTTGCAAAAGCCCGCCAAGTACCTTGACCGCCTCTTCAAGCTGGCGCTTGCACTGCAGACTTTCCACCGTCACCCACAGCTCGGTAGAAATCTGCGGCAGAAGTTCCCCCTGGTACAGTTCCACTGCCTGAAACAGTATATCTGCCTTTTTCTGTGTGTCCTTCTCCTGATTTGCCTGTTTCACCAGACGCTGAAACTCTAAGACATCAACTTCGATCTCCTCCTCCATAACCAGAAAACATCTTCCGTTTTTCAGGACAATATCATCTGAAGCCGCAAACCCAAGTTCCAGAAGGTGCTTGCGCAGGCGAAAAATTAAATTATTCAAGCTGTTGTTACGGTTTGCACCATCCTGCATCCCATAAAGGTTCTCTAACAGTACATCCTTGGCAATTCCCTTTGCCTGATTCAGCAGCAGAAGCTGAAATAACTGAATATACTTTAAGCGATAGGCCCGACCAAAGGCAAGTGGGACATCATTATAATTCATCGAAAACCCACCGAACATCGCTACTTTTAATACATTATCTGTTTCCTTATTTTTCATCCCATCACCCCTGTCTTTTATGCAGAGGCTGTTCCTTCAATCCTCCGGCACAAAATTTCAGAAAAATATCCCTTCTTTTGTACATATAGAGAAACAATATTCTGTTTATAGGCGAAAATACAGCCTTTTTTATTATATCGCAGGCACCCGATAAAGTCTACCATTTTCCCCGTTTTTTGGAATAATTTTCTTTTTTAGACAAATAACGACGCAAATTGACTTTTGACTCCAACATTATTTTATCTTAGGAAGCATACACAGGCACATACGCCGATATACGTTACTGTTCACACGTTCACAGCAACAGGCAAAAATCCATGAAAATCGCCTTCGTCGATGGGATTTTTGCTCACTGGCCCAGTTTAACCTACGGTCAGCGCAGCAAGTGCGCAGACCTACATGAACAGTAACCGATATACCTGAAAATATACCGAAAAAATCATTTTCTTCTTTACAAGCCCCAGGTTTTATGTTATACTATTTTCGTTCGGGGCATTAGCGCAGTTGGGAGCGTGCCACACTGGCAGTGTGGAGGTCACGGGTTCGAATCCCGTATGCTCCATGGAATAAAAGAGATTAAGCTTTACAGCTTAATCTCTTTTTTGCTGCTTTGCAGTTTAAAATACTCATCAATCCTGTTCTTTATCTCCATCGGTTTTAAATACTTCAGTATATAACCCTCCGGCTTCAGATCCAAAACCTTTTTTACACTCTCCGGGTCGCCCCTTCCGGTCAGGAAAATCACGGGGACATCGGCATATTCTTCTTCGGATCGGAGCATTTCCAAAGTGTGCATCCCGTCGCAGACCGGCATCTCATAGTCCAGCATCACCAAATCCGGCTTATCTAAGGTAATGGCCCGAATGGCTGCCATCCCCGACCTTGCCATGGTGACGTCATAGTCCTTGCTCAGAAGATGTTTCATTTCCTCCCGAATCATCACCGAATCGTCCACCACCAGGATTTTCGAACGGGGTGTCCGCTCCCTTTTTATCAGATAACGTTCAATCTCCGCCATCGCATTATCCGCCCTGATGGACACCCCGATCCCTTCTTCCAGCAAATGCGGGGCAATTACACAGTAAGAAAAATACCCCGCATCGGTTGCAAACAGCAGGCTCACCTGCGGTTTTTTCTTTGCAAATACCTCCTGAAACTTATCATAGGTCAAAAGGTTTTCCTGCTTCATCTCATAAAGCTTAAACGAAGGAAAACGGTGCATTACCCACCAGACAAACTGTTTGGCGACGTAGCGGGAAGCATTGATCAGCATAACATCCAGCTTATCGGAGGTAATCCCCATGATTTTCCCCACGGTATTAACCAGAAGCTTTTCTTCAAAGACAAGAACAATCTCCCACTGCTTATCCTCATCTTTTGTTCCGTAAATCAGCCGGTAGTACACACCTTTCCCAAACCGCTCCCCGCCGTAGGCATCGCTGACCACCTTTGCTTCTAACTGAAACATATCCTGGATAAGGCAGGCAATGACCATCTCCATCGCCTTGACCTCTTCGTCCGGCAGCAAATCTACCCACTTGCTCATCTTCTCCCCGGTAATGGCCTGATCCTCGGTCAGGGTATGTCCAATCAGCCATCCGGTGCAGACACCCAGAAAATGATCCACAGAAGTCGGCGAATAGTCCTCCCGCAGCAATTCTTCCTCAAGTGCAGGAAGCGTGTCCTCACGAAATCCGCGGTGCAGACGCCGGTGCATGTCTAATCCCTGATAGCCGATAGATTTCATATACAGTTCTTCATTTTCAAAATGGCTCATCGCGTGTTCTTTTAAAAACCGAATCCCTTCCTGGTAAGCCCTGCGATTCTTCCTTTTTTCTCCCCGAAGGGCAAAAAGTTCATTAATCGTATGAAATAATTTCTGGTGTTCCTGATCAATAATATCCACGCCGATATTATATTCTTCCTTCCACAAAACCTGATTTTCCATGAACTATCCTTCCCCGCCGCATGGAACAGCCGCTGTCAAATAAGCTGTCCATTTACTTATAAGATAGTATATTCATGGTATGGTTTTTGGTTACTCAGCGCTTTTTCTCTGAAAATATTCATCAATCCGGTTCTTAATCTCGGTTGGCTTTAAATACTTTAACATATACCCCTCCGGCTTTAAATCCATAACCTTGCTCACGCTTTCCGAGTCGCCCCTGCTGGTCAGAAAGATCACCGGAATATCAGCAAATTCTTCCTCCGTTCGGAGCATCTCCAAAGTATGCCTGCCGTCGCAGACCGGCATCTCATAGTCCATCAGCACCAGATCCGGTTTTTCCAGGGTAATGGCGCGAATGGCAGCTACGCCGGATCTTGCCAGATTCACATCATAGCTGGTGCTTAAGAGATTTTTAAGCCCCTGCCTTATCGTCACGGAATCATCCACTACCAGAATCTTGTTCTTGCGGTTTCTCCCCCGTTTTAAGAGATAGCGCTCAATCTCCGTCATCGCGTTATCCGCCCCAATCGGCACGCCTATCCCTTCTTCCAGAAGATGCGGTGCAATCAGGCAATAGGAAAAATATCCCGCACTGGTATCAAACAGCAGGCTGACCTGCGGTTTTTTCTTTTCAAATACCTCTAAAAACTTATCATAAGTCAGAAGGTTTTCCTGCTTCATCTCGTAAAGCTTTAAGGACGGAAAATGCTGCATTACCCGCCATACAAACTGCTTTGCCACATAGCGCGACGTATTAATCAGCATAATATCCAACTCATCGGACTGTGCTCCCAAAATCTTCCCGACCGTATTAACCAGAAGCTTTTCTTCAAACGCCAGGACAATTTCCCACTGCTTATCCTTGTCGTCCGATCCGTAGACCAGCCGGTAATACACGCTTTTTCCCAGCCGTTCTCCGCCGTAGGCGTCGCTTACCACCTTGGTTTCCAAATGGAACATATCCTGAATAAGGCTGGATATTACCGTTTGCATCGCCTTAACTTCTTCCTCCGGCAGCAGATCCCTCCACTGGCTTAACTTATCCCCCACGATGGCCCGATCCTCAGTCAGCGTGTGTCCGATCAGCCACCCGGCACAGACACCGAGAAAATGCTCAACCGAAACAGGCGAATAGGCTTCCCGTATCAGTTCTTCTTCAAGCGCCGGAAGCGTATCTTCGCGGAATCCCTTATGTACACGGCGATGCGTTTCCAGTCCCCCATATTGGATCGAACGCATATACAATTCCTCATCTTCAAAATGGCTCATCGTATGTTCTTTTAAAAACTTAATTCCGTCCTGATATGCCTTCGGGTTATTTCGGTTCTGCTTTCCCAACATAAAAAGGTTATTGATAATCTGAAACAGCCTCTGATGTTCGTTATCAATAATATCCACCCCTATATTATACTCGTCCTTCCATATCAGCTGATTGTTCATGAAATATCCTCCTTTGCCGCAACTCTATCCTCTGCCAGACCCTGTCCGGCTTATCTTTCACTACTTACTATAGCAAAGATTTTGGGAAAATGCAAACAAGAAATACATTTTTATATTATCTTCTCCAAACAAAAAGAAAGCGATAATACCGCAGCATTATCACTCTCTTTTATACCTATTTTTTACATTATAAATTCATTATTTCTGCTCATTTAATGTAATTAAAACGTCCCCTACTGAATCACCTTCGCCGGACACTTCGCCGCACATTTTCCGCAGTTGGTACACAGCGAATAATCAATTACAGCAAGATTATTTTCCATATGGATCGCACCGACCTCGCACTGCTTGGTACACAGGGTACATCCGATACATCCGTTCTCACATTTGGCCTTGACGTCCTTGCCCTTATCGTGGGAAGAACACTGTACCAGATGTTTTGCCTTATACGGCACTAACTCAATTAAACGGTTCGGACAGGCTGCCACGCACTTTCCGCAGGCCACACATTTTTCCTTATCCACGACCGCCACGCCGTCCACGATATGGATTGCGTCAAACTGGCACGCCTTTACGCAGGTCCCGTAACCCATACAGCCATACGCACAGGCCTTCTCGCCCGCACCGGGAACCACGGAAACCTTGCGGCAGTCGTCGATTCCATAGTAGCGGTACTGCATATTGGTCTTGTCACAGGTTCCCTTACATTTGACAAAGGCCACCTGCTTTTCTGCGCTTCCGGCCTCCACGCCCATAATCGCCGCAATCTTTGCTCCGACGGGAGCGCCGCCCACCGGACAGGCGTCCACGGCCGCCTCTCCCGCCGCGATAGCCTTGGCCAGACCGTCACAGCCGGGATAGCCGCAGCCGCCGCAGTTATTGCCCGGAAGCTCATTGCGGACTAAGATTTCTTTTTCATCTACTTCTACTTTAAATTTTTCACTTGCCACGCCTAACAGCACGCCGATCACCAGACCCACGGCTCCGACCACTGCGGCGGCAATGATAATACCCATAATACTCATTCTCCGTTTCCTCCTGTTAAACGATATTTGCACTCATCTTTTTCTGCCTGTTTTCCACCCTGCACTGCATTAAGCCCGGCAGGTTAAATCAACCCGGAAAATCCGAAAAATGCTATCGCCATCAGGCCGGAAGTAATCAGAACAATGGGCATTCCCTGGAAGCTGTAGGGGATGTCATTGCCCTCGATCTTCTCGCGGACACCGGCTAACATAACTATGGCGATGGTAAAGCCCACGGCAATACCGATACCATTAAATACACTCTGAATAAAATTATATTCCTTCTGTACATTCGTCAGCGCCACGCCCAAAACCGCGCAGTTGGTGGTAATCAGCGGAAGATACACGCCTAACGATTCGTACAGGGAAACCATATTCTTCTTTAAGAACATTTCCACGAACTGCACCAGGGCAGCGATAACCAGGATAAATACGATGGTCTGTAAGTAGGAAATATCCAGAGGAAGCATAATATAATTATAAATTAAGCTTGTGGCTATACACGCCAGGGTAATAACGAAGATTACGGCAGCGCCCATACCGGCGGAGGTTTCTGTCTTTTTGGAAACTCCAAGGAATGGACACAGGCCCAGAAACTGGCTTAATACGACGTTATTCACCAGAGCGGAGCCGACGATGATTAATAATAAATCCTTTATCATTCCAATCCTCCTATGGTTCTTTCTTTTCCGTTGCAGCCTTTAATTCGGCTTCCTTTGCCGCTAATGCCGCTTTCTTCTTTTCCAGTGCCTCTTCCTCAGCCTGCCGCTTCCTGGTTTCCAAAATCTCGTGGTTGGACATGCAGGAGGAACCGGAACAGTGCATACAGTCACCGCCGCAGGCTAACTTGGACTGCTGTGCGGAGCCGTTGGTCGCGGAAGGGAGCTTTAACTTATTCTGTACCGCGGTCAGCATCGCCAGAACGAAGAATGCGCCCGGAGCCAGAACAAAGATGGCAATATGGTAATCTTCCGGGATAATCTGCATCCCAAAGAAGCTTCCTGAACCTAAAAGTTCACGGAAAATACCGATAGCGGTAAGGCCCACGGTAAAGCCAAGACCCATGCCGATACCGTCAAAGGCAGAGGAGATGGCATCATTTTTCGACGCATAGGACTCCGCACGGCCCAGGATAATACAGTTTACTACAATCAGAGGAATATAAATTCCCAATGCACTATCCAAAGCCGGCAAAAAGCCCTGAATCAATAACTGGACAATGGTAACCAGCGAAGCTACGATAACGATAAATGCCGGAATACGCACGCGGTCCGGGATAATTTTCCGCATGGCGGCAATAATAGCATTAGAGAAAATCAAAACGGCTGTTGTGGAAAGTCCCATGCCGATACCGTTCATCGCGGAGGTTGTAACCGCAAGCGTGGGACACATACCCAGCATCAGGATGAAGGTCGGGTTTTCCTTTACAATACCGTTATAAAGGCGCTCTGTATATTTATTCATTCTTCCCACCTCCCCTTACTGTGCACAGTTTACGGCAAAATAGGTCGCCGCATTGACTGCATTCGTTACTGCGCTGGATGTAATCGTCGCGCCGCTCATGGCGTTAATCTCGGCATCTCCTGCCCCGCCGCCCTTCACTACGGAAAGCGGCTGTGCATCCTTGCCCGCATACTGGCTGTAGAACTCAGGATTCTGCGCGTTCATACCAAGACCAGGCGTTTCGGATAAGGACAGGAAAGCGATGCCTGTAATCTTATTCTCGCCGTCGATGCCCACGGTAATCTTTACTTCACCGCCAAAGCCGTCCTTCGAGGTCGAGGAAATCACATAGCCCACAGCATTGCCCGAAGCGTCCTTTGCCGCTGCCGCGCTGTCGATGTAGACATTGCCCCAGCCCTGCGCCATTAAATCGGCTGCGCTGGCGTCAATCTTTTCCTTCATGCCTTCCTCGTCAAACTCAGCGGCTGCCGGAAGTACTTCCTGGTAAGCGGCGTACTTGGCTGCGTTCTTTGCCTTATCGATCGGGTCCTTGGTAATCCCGTACACTGCGCCCAGGGCCGTGCCGGATACTAAGGTGATGGCAAATAAAATCAAGGCGTCTTTCATAAAACCTGATGATTTACTCATGATTTTTTAGCCTCCTTTCCAAATGCTGTAGGAAGCGTTACTTTTTCAATTAACGGAACTACGATATTGCTTAAAATAATCGCATAGGACACGCCCTCTGCCGAACCGCCGAATAAGCGGAACAGACCCGTCAGACAGCCTAAGAGCACGCCAAAGACAATCTGTCCGTTCGGGGTGAGCGGGCTGGTCACATAGTCGGTTGCCATAAAGAAGGCACCGAAAATCAAACCGCCGCCGCAAAGATGGGCCGCTAAGTAGTTAAGGTCAAACCCATGTCCGCCAAACAGCAGAACGAATACGGAGAAGGTCAGGATATACGCCGCCGGAATCCGAATGGTAATAACCTTCTTCACCAGCATGTACACCGCGCCGATCAGCAGGGCAACAACCGATACCTCACCGATAGTTCCGGGAATCCTTCCCAGAAACATCGCTGCCACATCCACGCTGCCGCCGTTCTTTAATACGGCAAGAGGGGTAGCGCCGGACACGCCGTCTAAGGTAAAGGTGGTCATCTTCCCGGTAAAGGAAATCAAAAGGAAGCACCGCGCCGCCAGCGCCGGGTTCATAAAGTTCTGTCCCAGTCCGCCGTAAAGCTGCTTTACGATAATAATGGCAAACACGCCGCCAAGTGCCGGCATCCACACCGGGATATCCGGGGGCATGTTTAAGGCTAAAATCATACCCGTTACCAGGGCGCTTCCGTCGGCAATCGTCACCGGACGCCCAAGGGCCTTTTCAAAAACATATTCACTGATCACACACACCGCCATCGTTTCAATCAGAATCAGCAGCGCATGGAATCCAAACTGATACACGCCGAACGCCGCTGCCGGAAGCATGGCAATCAGCACATCATACATAATACTCTTCGTTGTCACCGTGTCCCTGACGTGAGGGGAAGATGAAACGTTTAATAATCGACTCATTTTCTGCTCCCTCCTACCCTTTTTTCCGTCTGGCTGCTGCAACCTGCCGCCGCATATCCTTAAACGCCTGTGTCAGCGGGCGCTTCGCCGGACATACATAGGTACAGCTTCCGCACTCCATACATTCCATGCCGTTTACCTTCTCAAAGCCTTCCACATCGTCATTTAACGCCGCCTTCATCATCATCGGCGGAACGATATGACTGGGACATACGGATACGCAGCGTCCGCAGCGGATACATGGGGTAGGCTCCTGTGCAGCTACCATATCCTTAGTAAAGCAGGTAAGCGCCGAGGAGGTCTTAGTCACCGGAAGGTCGATGGAAAACAGCGCCATTCCCATCATCGGGCCGCCGGAGATAATCTTTTCCGGCTCTGCGCCAAAGCCGCCTGCCGCCTCCAAAAGTTCCTGGTAATTCGTCCCCAGTTTTACATTGAAATTCTGAGGATTTTTAACGGCGTCGCCCGTTACGGTAATAATCTTTCGGATTAACGGGGTCTGCCGGCATACCGCATTATAAATGGCAATGACGGTATCAATGTTATCGACGATACAGCCTGCGTCTGCCGGAAGCATGGAGGAATTTACCGAACGCCCGGTCACGGCATAAATCAGCGAACGCTCGCCGCCCTGCGGGTACTTGGTTAAAAGCTCCTGCACCTCAATTCTCGGCTCGTCCTTCACCAGCTCCTGAAGCTTCTTAATTCCCTCCGGCTTATTGTTCTCGATGCCGATAACGCCCTTTGCATTGTCAAATAAGGATAAAATCACTTTCAGGCCGCCGACAATCTTCTCCGGCTCCTCAAGCATCATCCGGTAGTCCGAAGTCAGATACGGTTCACACTCCGCACCGTTGACCAGGATGTAATCAATCTTGCTCTCGTCCTTCGGCGTAAGCTTAACATGTGTGGGAAAGCCCGCGCCGCCCAGTCCTACAATTCCCGCTTCCTTGACAATCCCGCGGATCTCTTCCTTGGAAAGCTTGGTGTAATCCCTTTCCTCGCCGAAATGGGGGATTGTTTCATAAAGCCCGTCGTTTTCCACGATAACGCTCGTCACCATCTGTCCGTTGACCATCAGCCTTGGCTCTACCGCCTTCACCGTGCCGGATACGGAACAGAGTACATTCGCGGAAATAAAACCGCCTGCCTCGCCAATCATCTGACCAGCGAGCACCCGATCGCCCTTCTTTACCAGAGGCTTTGCCGGGGCACCGATATGCTGGGCCATGGGAAATACCAGTTCGCCCTTGGGAAGCAGTTCTAAAACCGGCTTGTTCTCTGACAGTTCTTTCCCCTCGTAGGGGTGAATCCCGCCTTTAAATGTAGCCAAACCCATCGAATCTAACCCTCTTTCTATACATTTTCTTGTTTTTATGAACGGACTCCTGACCTGGTTAAGCCCCTTCATTGTATACAAGTATAGCATAAAATTTTTTCAGGTACAAATCGTTTTTCACTGTAAAACCCTTCTTTTTACTTCCAAAAGAGGATATTTTTTCGGATGATTGCCCAAATCAGGCAGAAATTTCTTGTTAAACTTTGCACAATTTGTTTATGGAATGACTAAGATTGTTTTTAAGAAAATACACCAGAAGCAAAAGAATCCGTTTTCCTTCAAAAACAAGTACAGAAAAGAGGATGAAAGAAGCCGAACAGGGGCAGGGAAGCGGAAAGAAAAGAGAAGAAAGGCGAAGAAACCAGCTTGTGAAAATTTTATTAAATTTTCCGAAATTTTATTAAATTGTATAAAGAAAAATGCATTAATGCTTATAAATATATATTAGAAAAAATAATAAATATGCTGGTATATTTTTCTTCACACATTTCCTACAGATTCACGATATATTCCCATCCTGACACTTTATTTCCCTGCCCTGGTGCTTTATTGTTGAATGCTTTGATTTTTCTGCCCTGGCACTTTATTGCCGAATGGCTTTGATTAATTGCCGTATTGCCAAACAGTCCTGTTTAACCGCTGCATTATCGAACAGCCTTGTTTAACAGTTCTTTAAGTTCTTCTACCGTAAATGCATAATTTTTATTACAGAAATGGCAGTTTACTTCAATGGTTTTTCCGTCGTCAATCATTTCCTGGATTTCCTTTTTTCCCACGCTAATCAATGCTTTTTCCACCCGTTCCTTCGTACAGTTGCAGAAAAACCGGGTTGGGATCTTTTCGTTAATCTCCAGGCCAAACTCGCCGATTACATGCTCTAAAATCATTTCCGGGGTCTTCCCCTCATCCAGAAGCGCTGTGATCGAAGTAATCTCTTTCAGCTTCTGTTCCAGGCGGTCAATCACAGCATCCTCCGCCCCCGGCATCATCTGTAAAATAAAGCCTCCGGCCTGGCGCACCGTATTATCGCGGTTCATCAACACCCCCAGGGCAACCGACGACGGCGTCTGTTCCGAAGTTGCAAAATAATAGGTTAAATCCTCCGCAATCTCGCTGGTCACTAAAATCGTCTGCCCGACATAGGGTTCTTTTAATCCCACATCCTTAATTACGCTTAAAACCCCAAGCCCAAGGGCACCGCCCACATCCAGCTTTCCCCTTGCATTGGGCGGAAGCATTACGGAAGGGTTGAACACATAGCCCTTGACATTCCCCCTGCTGTCTGCCGTCACGGTCAGCCCCTCAATCGGCCCGTTCCCTTCGATTTTAATGGTAAGGATATCCTCCTCACCCTTCATCATTATCCCCATCATCGCCCCGGCGGTTAAAAGCCTTCCCAGAGCCGCCGTCGCTACCGGGCTGGTATTATGCGCACACCTTGCCGTTTCCACCATATCTCTTGTCGTCGCCGCAAATGCGCGGATCTGTCCCTGGGCTGCCGTCGCCCGAATAATATAATCAGACATGTTCTCTTTCCTTTCTGTTATTTAACTTTTCTTTTCCTGCCTCTCCCACAACAAAATACACGCGCTCACTTTCATCCTCTGGCGGATTATGGGTAAATGCATCGTAGCAGGCCAAAAACCTCATCCCCGCTTCCTCCACCGCCTGCCGGATTTCCTCTAAAGAAAACGCCCTCTGCACATGGATTTCTTCATATTTCCTGTACCATCCTCCACTGCTGTAACCTTCACCCCCGCTGCAGCATTCGCCCCTGCCATCCCATTCTCCTGAATCATCCTTTTTCTTTAGTTCTTCCTTTTCCTCCCAGGCATCCTGCCCTCCCGAAATTTCCCTACCTTCAGGAATAAACAGGGTGAGAGCGTAGGTATTCAGACGGCTTTCCTCATCAAAATCATTTTCCCAGATAAAACTGCCCTCTTCCCGGTTTTCCGCAATCGTATGGTCGGCAAGCAGCGTTTCGTATTTATAGGGGGTATTGAGGTCAAAGATAAACACCCCGCCGGGATCGAGGTAATTATTCACCAGTTTTAAGGTCTGTACCAGATCTTCATATTCCAGAAGATAATTCATGGAATCGCAGATGCTGACCACGGCGCGGACTGTGCCGAAAAGTTCAAACTCCCGCATATCCTGAAGCAGATACAGGATATCCTTCCCGGATTCCAGTTTCTTTTCCATGGCAATTTCCAGCATATCCTCCGCACAGTCCACCCCAATCATATCGTAGCCCTCATCGTCCAGCATCTCCGTCAGTGTCCCTGTCCCGCATCCCAAATCCAGAACCAGTCCGTCATTCACCCCATGCTCCCGCAAAAGCCCTGTCAGGTAAGCGCACCATTCATCATAGGGAATATCGTCCATAAACATATCATACACTCTGGCAAAACTGGTATAAGCATCCATTCTTCTTCCCTCTTCTCTTCCATTGTTGCAAAAAGCCGCTGAATCATCACTCAACGGCTTGTCTGTTTCTTTATCGAATTTTCCTGCGGTTATTCCTGCAATTCCTACGCATTCTTCCCGCAGCACTTCTTATACTTCTTTCCGCTGCCGCAGGGACACGGATCATTTCTGCCTACCTTCTTCGGCTTGCGCACCGTGCCGGAAGCTTTCTGCTCCTTATATAACTCTTTTCTGCGCTCCTGGGTTAAAATACTATCCCACTGCGGAAGTTCGTACAGCCAGTTCGCCTTCGCCTCAACCATATTGTAATACAGCTTCTCCGGGTCAATCTCAATCCGAACCTCGGTATCCTCTTCCATCGTGTCAATCGGGTTCTCATAGCCCTTCAAGCTTTCATTAATCCCATCCAGAAAGCCGGTCATAATTAAAATTTCCGTATTATACTTTTCTGCCAGTTCCTTAACCGTTCCGGTGATTACCTGCGTCGGGTTGGAAAGAATCTGCTCATAAATCCCCTTTTCAATGGTAAAATACCCGGTCCACAGATTTTCTCTCTCTTTATCGTTCAACCCTTCGCCATATGCCAAATCTCTCCATGTCTGCAAAATAGCCATCTTACATTCCATCCTTTATCTCTTATATTCTTCCAGCCGCACACGCGGCAGTTTTTACTGTACAGCTATAACTCCTCCCGCCGGATGCCGCCGCTTCTGTCAAACTTTTCCAGCACAAATCCGGCCTCTGCCGCGGTCTATCCCTGATTATATAACAAAAGCAGGAGATTTGCAAGAGTTAAACTTACTTTCTCCTGATGATATGACGCCGTTGATAACTTATGTATATTTCCTCACAGATTTTCAGCACATCAGCAGCAGAATACTTTTTAATTTTATCAACAAATAAATCAACGATATAGTTTGAATACCTGTTTTTATGCTTACTGAACCTCCCATCGGTTTCAATTGTATCTTCAATAAAATCCATTAATGCTTCTGTTTTATAATTCACATCATTTACTCAAACTTCGCACTTAAATAAGTGTCTATGTACCTTGAAAATTCAATAAAA
>CAMNRM010000059.1 GCA_946553025.1 uncultured Clostridium sp. | reverse complement strand
ATTTGAACCCTCGCGCCGGTTGCCCGACCTACACCCTTAGCAGGGGCGCCTCTTCGGCCTCTTGAGTATTTCTCCGAATTGATATTTTCCATATGATTGCGTTCTTCTGGACACGCCATCAGACGCATAGATTATTATACATAACTACAATTACTTTGTCAACCGGTTTTTTAATTTTTTTAATTTTTCTTTTTTCCTAATTATTTCCATCTCTTCGATTCCTGTTTATTGCTTCCTGGATCTGATCGTGAACCATTTCGGCAATTTCTTTTGTTTTCAGCCCTGTATACATTTCCGGATAAATCGGGTCAAGAAAATGTACCTGTACGCTTTCTCTTCTTATAGAAGGAAGATCAAACGGACGGTAGCAGTCAATTAAAGCTACAGGGACGATGGGGCATTTTGCATTAACCGCGCTTTTAAACGTTCCCGCCTTAAACGGCAATACTTCATTCTCCTCCCGGCTCCTTGTGCCTTCCGGAAAGATAACATAATTTCTTCCCTGCCTTACCTCGTCCGTTACCTGCTTAATCACTTCTAAGGAAGCCCGGATATCCTCCCGGTCAATTCCGATTCCCCGAAGCAGGGCAACCACCTGTTTCACCAGAATCCATTTTAATGCTTCTTTTTTAATGACAATTCCAAAAGGTCTGGGACAGCTTTCAATTAATGCCAGAGAATCAAAAAGACCCTGATGATTGGGAAATAAAATAAAACCGTTTTTTTCCGGAAGCTTTTCCGCTCCAAAATAATTCACTTTAACACGGCCGGTCCGGTTGACTTCCTTTACTAAACAATGTAAAAATCCATAGCGCTCCTCTTCCGTATGAGGATCATCAGCCCTGCATAACCTGCAGAGCTGATAAAACCAAAACGGAACCCGGTAAATATTGCGCAGTACCATATAAATAATTCGGTTCATTATTTTTTAATCCTCTGGTTCATTCGTTTCGTCATCTTCTTCTGTAAAAACTTCTTCTTCAGGAAAATCATTCTCTTCAGAAAAGTCATTTTCTTCTTCTTTTGTCCCGCTGTCCCTTACCTTCGCGATACTTGCAACCTTAATATCCGACGCAGGATCAATGTTCATCAGTTTTACACCGGAGGTATTTCTTCCGATAATACTGATATCGCTGACACCCATACGGATAATAATTCCCTCATTGGTAATCAGCATAACTTCCCGGTGATCGTCTACTAACTTTGCGCCGACAAGGCAGCCTGTTTTTTCGGTAACTTTATAGCAGAGCACGCCCTTTCCGCCGCGGTTCTGGCGCTTAAATTCATGAATAAAGGTTCGCTTCCCATAACCTTTTTCTGAGGCAACCAGCAGACATTCTCCCTGGCTTATCGTCTGCATACCGATAATTTCATCGTCATCTTCAAATTTCATTCCGATAACACCCATGGAAACCCGGCCGGTGATTCTTACATCTTTTTCATGGAAACGAATACACATCCCCTTCCTGGTTGCCATAATAATTTCTTCGGTATTATCCGTGGTTTTTACCTCAATCAGTTCATCGTCCTCCCGAAGAAGAATCGCCTGAAGTCCGGTTTTCCTTACATGGGCATATTCATTGATTGGTGTCTTCTTCACCATACCTTTTTTCGTTGCCATAAACAGGAATTTATTATCTTCATATTCTTTCATCGGAATAACAGCGGTTATCTTTTCATCCGGCATCATCTGTAAAAGATTAACAATGGCCGTCCCACGCGCAGTCCTTCCGGCTTCCGGAATCTCATAGGCTTTCAGACGGTAAACCCTGCCCTTATTGGTAAAGAACATTACATAATGGTGATTCGTCGTCATAAAGAGGTCTTCAATATAATCCTCTTCAATGGTCTGCATCCCCTTAATGCCCTTCCCGCCGCGGTTCTGCGCCTTAAAATTATCAATATCCATGCGCTTGATATAACCTAAGTTTGTCATGGTAATCACCGTATCGTCATCGGGGATCAAATCTTCCATGGACATATCATAATCATAGCCGATACCGGTTCTTCGCTCATCCCCGTATTTATCGGAAATCACCTGAATCTCTTCTTTAATTACACCCAAAAGCTTTTTCTCATCCGACAAAATACCTAAAAGTTCTTTAATCTTCGCCTGAAGCTCCGCATATTCCTTTTCCAGTTTTTCCCTTTCCAAACCGGTCAGTGCACGAAGACGCATGTCCACAATCGCCTGGGCCTGAATATCGCTTAATTCAAACCTCTCCATCAACTGCTGCTTTGCCTCGGCGACATTGGCCGATCCGCGGATAATCCGAATAACTTCATCGATATAATCTAAGGCTTTAAGAAGACCTTCCAAAATATGCGCCCGTTCCTGGGCCTTATTTAAGTCATATTTCGTCCTTCTCGTGACCACATCTTCCTGGTGCTTTAAATAATACTCCAGCATCTGCAAAAGATTCAGCACGCGGGGCTGATTATCCACCAAAGCCAGCATAATCACGCCGAAGGTATCCTGAAGCTGGGTGTGCTTGTACAACTGGTTTAACAGCACATTTGCATTCACATCCCGACGCAGTTCAATACAGATCCTTAAGCCCTCGCGGTTGGATTCATCCCGGACATCCGTGATTCCGTCAATCTTTTTCTCCTTGACCAGTTCGGCTATTTTTTCAATCAGCCTTGCCTTATTGACCAGATAGGGAATCTCTGTAATAACAATTTTATTTTTCCCGTTGGGCAGGGCTTCAATGTTGGTCACTGCCCGTACTTTGATCTTTCCGCGGCCGGTCCGGTAAGCTTCTTCGATGCCCGAACGGCCTAAAATCGTCGCTCCCGTGGGGAAATCCGGGCCTTTGATAATGCCCATAATTTCTTCCAGATCCGTGTTTCTGTCTTCAAGCACCCGGTTATCGATAATCCTCACCACTGCGGCGATAACTTCTTTAATATTATGGGGCGGAATATTGGTCGCCATCCCCACGGCAATACCGGAAGTACCGTTGCATAAAAGATTGGGGAAACGCGAGGGAAGAACCACCGGCTCCCGCTCGGTTTCATCAAAATTGGGGACAAAATCCACCGTATCTTTATTGATATCTGCCAGCATTTCCATGGAAATCTTGCTCAATCTGGCTTCCGTGTAACGCATGGCGGCTGCTCCGTCGCCGTCGATAGAGCCAAAATTCCCGTGTCCGTCAACGAGCATGTAGCGGGTAGACCACTTCTGCGCCATATTGACCAGGGCACCGTAAATCGAACTGTCGCCGTGGGGATGATATTTACCCATGGTATCACCGACGATACGGGCACATTTTCTGTGCGGCTTATCCGGACCGTTATTTAATTCAATCATTGAAAAAAGCACACGGCGCTGAACCGGTTTTAATCCGTCCCGGACATCCGGCAGGGCACGGGATGCAATTACACTCATAGCATAATCGATATAAAATTTTTCCATGGTTTTCTTTAAATCTTTATCATGGACTTTATCAAATACATTTGGTTCCATATTCTCCTCCATTTTGTGCACACATTAAATGTCCAATGTACCAAACTTTGCGTTCGTTTCTATAAATTCCCGGCGGGGTTCTACCTGATCCCCCATCAATGTAGTAAAGGTTAAATCCAGTTCGGAGGCGGTTTCATCGTCCATAGTTACCCGAAGAAGAATCCTGCGTTCAGGGTCCATGGTGGTTTCCCAGAGCTGTTCGGCATCCATCTCCCCAAGGCCCTTATAGCGCTGAATCTTATTATTGGTATCACGGCCAACTTCGGATAAAATATCATTTAATTCTTCCGGGCTGTAGGCGTACCAGATGCGCTTGTTCTTTTCCAGCTTAAATAACGGCGGCTGTGCCAGATAGACATAGCCCTGCTTGATTAATTCCGGCATAAAACGATAAATAAAGGTCAAAAGCAGGGTGCTGATGTGCGCCCCGTCCACGTCGGCATCGGTCATTAAGATAATCTTGTGGTAGCGCAGCTTGGTTATATCAAAATCTTCATGAATCCCTGTACCGAATGCCGTGATCATCGCCCGGATTTCGGCATTGGCATAAATCTTATCTAAGCGTGCCTTCTCCACATTTAAAATCTTTCCGCGAAGGGGAAGGATCGCCTGGTTTGCTTTATTGCGGGCATCCTTTGCCGAACCGCCCGCAGAATCGCCCTCGACAATGTAAATCTCACAGTTTGCCGGGTCTTTATCCGTACAGTCGGCAAGCTTTCCGGGAAGGCTCATCACATCCAAAGCCGTTTTTCTTCTGGTCAGCTCCCTGGCCTTCCTTGCCGCCGCCCGGGCACGCTGGGCAAGCACGGATTTTTCACAGATGGCCTTTGCCGCAGCAGGGTTCTGCTCCAAGAAATAAGTAAGCTGTTCGCTGACAATGGCGTCCACGGCACCTCTGGCCTCGCTGTTTCCTAATTTTTGCTTGGTCTGCCCTTCAAACTGCGGTTCTTCAATCTTTACGCTGATGATGGAAGTTAAACCTTCCCGGATATCTTCCCCTGCAAGATTGGTTTCATTTTCTTTTAACAGCTTATTCTTTCTTGCATAATCATTAAAAGTTTTGGTCAGGGCATTTTTAAAGCCGACCAGATGGGTTCCGCCCTCCGGCGTATTGATATTATTGACGAAGGTATAAATATTTTCGGTATAAGAATCATTGTGCTGCATGGCAACTTCGACATAGACCCCGTCCTTTGTGCCCTCGCAGTAGATAACCTGGTTAAACAGCGGTGTTTTTCCCCGGTTTAAATACGTAACAAACTCCTGAATTCCGCCCTCGTAGTGAAAGGTTTTTTCATGCTTTTCTTCCCGGTTATCCCGAAGGACAATCTTTAAATTCTTCGTTAAAAAAGCGGTTTCCCGCAGACGGATTTTTAAGGTATCATAGTCAAAAACGGTTTCTTCAAAGATTTCCTTATCCGGAAGAAAATGTACCTTTGTCCCATGTTTATCCAGAGGACATTCACCAATAATTTCCAGATCTTTTACGGTTTTTCCCCGCTCATAGCGCTGGCGGTAAACCTTGCCGTCCTTATAAATTTCAACTTCCAGCCATTCGGATAAGGCATTGACCACCGAAGCACCCACACCGTGAAGGCCGCCGGACACCTTATAGCCTCCGTTTCCAAATTTTCCGCCGGCGTGAAGGATGGTAAATACCACCTCCACAGCAGATTTTCCTGCCTTTTTTTGAATATCTACAGGGATTCCACGTCCGTCATCGATGACCGTAATCGAGTTATCTTCATTTATGGTAACATCAATCACATCGCAGAAACCAGCTAATGCTTCATCGACGGAATTATCGACAATCTCATAAACCAGATGATGCAGGCCCCGGACGGAAGTGCTTCCAATATACATTCCCGGCCGTTTTCTTACTGCTTCCAGCCCTTCCAAAATCTGGATTTGTTCTGCTCCATATTCTGTACCCATTGTGATCCTCCTCGTTCATTTTGTTCCTGTTCAAACGTTCACAGCAACTTAGTTTTCTTTGCAGACTTCTCCTCCCGTGACCTTAAAAATCCGGTTAAGCGGAAAACGATGTCCAATAAAATCATCCAAACCCGTACAGGTAATCATGGTCTGGATGTGGTTAATGCTGTTTAGTAAATGATTCTGCCTGCCGGAATCTAATTCGGAAAGCACATCATCTAACAGTAAAATCGGATAATCATGAATCAGTTCCCTGACCAGTTCGATTTCGGACAGCTTCAGTGATAAAGCCGCCGATCGCTGCTGGCCCTGGGAACCAAATTTTCTTATATCGATTTGATTAATAAAAAAGCTCATATCATCCCGGTGCGGCCCGGACAAGGTCGTCTTTTGCTTTTTGTCCGATTCCCGGTTTTTCATCAGCACTGCCGAAAACTCCTCCGGCTGCACATTCGGCTCGTAGGAAAGCACTAAATGTTCCTTTTTTCCCGTTAATTTTCCATGAACAACTTCAATTAACCGGTTTAACTGGCCGATAAACTGCTTTCGGTATTCCATCAAAGGAAGGCCGTAGCGAACAAGCTGTTCGTCCCAGATTTCCAGGGTCGATTCATACTCCGGCCGAAAAGATAAATCTTTTAAACACTTATTTCTCTGCATCAGGATTTTGTTGTAATTGACTAAGGCATGGACGTAAAGCTTATTCACCTGGCAAAGTTCCAGGTCAAGGAAACGCCGGCGCTCCGACGGCCCGTTTTTAATAATGTTTAAATCCTCCGGAGAAAAAAATACAACATTGGCAATGCCGAAAAGTTCGCTTGCCTTTCGGATAGGGATGCCGTTAACAGCAATTCCCTTGGGCTTATTCTTTTTTAAATGCATATCAATCCGGTAAGGAACATTATCTTTTTTCACCTGAAGCTTAATATGCGCCTCTTCCTGCCCGAAACGAATTAAATCCTTATCCCTGGACGCCCGGTGCGATTTTGTCGTACAGCAGACGTACACGGCCTCTAAGGCATTGGTTTTTCCCTGGGCATTGTCCCCGTAAAAAATATTCGTCCCGGGATCAAAGGAAATCTGTAAGGCAGGGTAATTGCGGTAATGCTGAAGTTCCATTGACTCAATAATCATTGTCTTTTCTCTCTAATCCGCTTTTCTCGCATCAATTTTTATGGTCTGCCCGTGAAATTCCACCAAATCCCCCGCAAAAAGTTTTTTTCCTCTCTGCAGGGCGGTTTGTCCGTTGACCTTTACTTTTCCTTCTTCAACGGCATACTTTGCCTCAACACCGGAATCGACAAGCCCTGCAGCCTTCAATGCCTGACCCAGTTTAATATATTCTTCTCTTAAGGTAATGATTTCCATTTTTTCTCCATTCTTATACCTGTAAGTTTGCGGATATTACGCTGCTGCCTGCATGTTCGCCGCAGCTAAACACCCATCAGACAGAAGCTGCATTAAAATTTACAGGAAGGATGAGGTAAATATAGCTTTGATCCTCATCCCGGATAAAGCAGGGGGATTTGGGGTTCATCATGTGCAGATCAATTTCCTCATCGTCAATAACTCTTAATGCATCGATTAAAAACTTCGGGTTAAAGCCAATCATAATATCCTTGCCCGTCTTGTGGATGGGAATTTCCGCATTCATCGAACCAAAACTTGAATTCAGCTTTAATTCCATGGAATGATCCAGAATATTTAAGATTAAAGGCTTTTTATCATTTTCCCGGATTAAGATGGTTGCCCGTTCAATACAATCTAAAAATTCCTTTTTATTCACTGTAAATTTAGTTTCGTAATCGCCGGAAAGCATCTGGTTAATGCGGAAATACTCTCCCTCAATCAGCCTTGATACAACGATGGTCTGGTCAAAGGCAAATAAGATATGGTTCTGGCTGAGGAAAAGTTCAACCTCGCTCTCGTTATCTCCATTTAAAATCTTGCTGATTTCACTTAACGTCTTTCCCGGTACAATTACCTTTACATCATCATAGTTTTCCTTTAATATAATTTTCCGGATAGAAATGCGGTGTCCGTCTAAGGAAACCACCTTAAGTTCATTCCCATGAACCTCGAACAGTTCACCGGTCATCATCTTGTTGCTGTCGTTTGGGGAAATGGAAAATAAGGTCTGGCGGATAATTTCCCTCAACGTAAACTGCGAGAGGGTAATGGAATGTTCCCGTTCAATATAAGGAAGGTAGGAAAATTCCTCACTGTCCCTGCCCTGAATCTTAAATACCGAGTTTTCACTGGAAATAACTGTATTTAATGCATCATCGGTTTCAATACGGATTTCCGCATCCGGCGAAGATAATTTACGAATAATTTCTGAAAATATCTTTGCATCTAAAGCAATTTTTCCTCTTTCTAAGATATTTCCTTCTATTTTCGTTTCAATTCCAAGTTCCATATCATTTCCGGTCAGTTTAATCTCACTGCCGGAAGCATCGATTAAGATACATCCTAAGATGGACATCGTTGTTTTTGAAGAAACTGCCTTGAGAACAATGTTAATGCCGTTTAACAGCGCGTCTTTTTGGAACGTCAATTTCATCGTGGTTGATAACTTCCTTTCATTGAAAAATAGATAAAATAAAGAATAAATAAAGATAATTTTCGTCGTAACCGCCGTAGGGGCTGTGTATTTGTGTAAAACCTGGGAAATCCTTCAAAATATGGGAAAATACAGGCTTAATGAAGCTGTGGAAAACCTTAAAAATCATTCTTAAGAACTTAAGGTTTTTCCACAGGGCAAAAATAAGGGTAAACCAAGATCCTTTTATACACAGACTGTCCACACGGGCGTACACGGTTTACTGTGGATTAATTTTTTTCTTTAAAATCTCCACCGTGTTTCTTAAGCTGTCGTTTTTCGTAATATCTTTGGCAATCTTATCGGCACCGTGAATAATGGTTGTGTGATCCCTTCCGCCCATGTATTTTCCGATAAGCTGGAGCGGGGTGGTGGTCATATTCCGGCACAGATACATCACAATCTGCCGGGGAACGACGATTTCCCGGTTGCGCTTCTGGGAGGCAATATCTAAAGGAGTGATGCCAAAATGGTCAGCCACAACCTGCATAATGGATTCCGGCGTGATTTCCCGGACGGCATTAGGAGAAATCAGGTCTTTTAAGGCTTCCTCGGCCAGCTCAATGGTAATCTCACGGTTGGTTCCAAGCTTGGAGAGGGCAACAATCTTTGTCAGTGCACCTTCAAGCTCCCGGATATTGGACTTAATGTTCGTGGCAATGTATTTAATCACTTCATTATCAATATTATAGCCTTCCATCTCCTCCTTTTTCCGCAGAATCGCCATGCGCGTTTCGTAGTCCGGCGACTGGATATCTACGGTTAAGCCCCATTCAAAACGGGAACGCAGCCTTTCTTCTAAGGTTTCAATTTCCTTGGGCGGCTTATCTGAGGAGATAATAATCTGCTTTTTTGATTCATAAAGTGCGTTAAAGGTGTGGAAAAATTCTTCCTGTGTACTTTCCTTTCCGATAATAAACTGGATGTCGTCAATTAATAATACATCATTATTCCGGTATTTTTCACGAAACTCGGTGGTGCTGATATTATTCTTGTTTCGGATGGCATCAATCAGTTCGTTGGTAAACTTTTCGGAGGTAACGTATAAAATCTTCGCCTTCGGATTATTTTTTAAGATAAAATGGGCGATGGAATGCATTAAATGCGTCTTTCCCAGTCCCACACCGCCGTAAATAAAGAGAGGATTGTAAACTTCTCCCGGAGATTCGGCTACGGCTAAGGATGCAGCGTGGGCCAGGTTATTATTTGCACCGACAACAAAGGTATCGAAGGTGTATTTTGGGTTCAGATTGGCATGTTGAAGCGTTTCGGGGCTGATCTGGGGTAAAATGGAATTTTCTGAAGCCTGTTTCTTCCTATTATTAAGGCTGCTTTTTTCTGCATCCTCTTTGGAAATAAATTCCACTTCACCGCCAATACCTGTTTTTTCTTCTATGGCTATTTTCAGAAAAAAGCCGTATTTCTTCTTGATATAGCCAATCATGGCACTGTCCGGGACCATAATCACTACTTTTTGGTCATCGGCATCGTAAATCTGAAGAGGAAGGAGCCAGGTACGGTAAGATACATCCATAATGTCGTGCTCTTCCTTGAGATAGAGCAGTATATCATCCCAGTTTTCTCTTAATTTCTCAATCATAGACAAATCTCCTGATGGTTAGGTAAGTAAATGGTTTAGGGGTTACTGTAGATGTGCAAACAGTAACGTTTAGGGCTGCCTTCGTCCGGTAAGGTATAAACCCCCAATCTACAGTATATTTTACCTTAATTGTAAACATTTTTCAATGAAAATAGAAAAAAATAAATAATTTTTTGTGGATAACTTGGTGAAAAGGGGGAGAACAGGCTGTTGATCCCCTGTGAAAGATCAAGTTGTCCACAAAATCCAGGAAAAAAGAGCAGAGATTGTCCACAGGAGAAAATCTTGGAGAATCAGGGGAATCGGGGAGGGAATCTGGGGAAATTTCGTGGATAAAATTCAGTTTATCCACAAGTTATAAACAAATTGTGGATAAACTTATGTAACCGGGGGAAATATCCACGAAAAACAGGATTGACGGGGAAGGAATTTTTCATTATAATAGAAAATGTAAATGCATTGTATCTTTCTATTTCAAAGAACAGTAGCAGGAGGAAAAAAAATGAATAAGACAGGAAAAGACACTCGTTGGCTTACCAGTGTTGCACTGATGGCAGCAATTGTAATCCTTTTGGCCAATACTCCATTAGGAATGATTCAGCTGCCGATTATTAAGGCAACAACTGTGCACATCCCGGTTATTTTGGGGGCTGTTCTCTTAGGGCCTCTGGCGGGGGGAATTTTAGGGGCTGTATTTGGTATCTGCTCTTTAATCAGCAATACCATGGCACCGACCTTGCTTTCCTTTGCATTTTCCCCGTTTATGAGCACTACGGGAATTTTAGGGGCCGTAAAGGCTCTGTGGATTTCCATTGGCTGCCGGGTGATGATCGGTGTGGTTGCAGGATGGTTCTGGCTTCTTTTAAAAAAGCTGAAGGTGAATGCCATCATTGCCCTTCCGATAACCGGATTTATCGGTTCGATGACCAATACCGTATTTGTTATGGGAAGTATTTATCTTTTGCTGGCCAGACAGTATGCCGAGGCAAGATCCGTGGGCATGGACATGGTCTGGGGTCTGATTATGGGGACGATAACGGCATCCGGTGTTCCGGAAGCTATTGCGGCAGCTCTATTGGTTGCTGTTATCGGAAAAGTCCTGTTAAAGGTCTTTTCTGTTCAATATGTATCGCGGGTAAGTGTTTCTTAAACAGAATAAACGATAAATCTTCAACCAAATTACAATGCATGTTCATAGACAGCCAAAAAAGCTGTCTATTTTTTTGAAAAAAGCTTGACGAACCCTTTTGTTTTCTATATAATTGAGAAGATGTTTAATGTCCCGCCCTTACTTCTTAAGTGGGTTAAAACAAGGAAAATCGTTGAATCTGTGTATTCATATTGAAGGAAATAAGTTAGAATCAGAGGAGGTGCTTAAATTATGAAAATGACGTATCAGCCAAAAACAAGGCAGAGAGCTAAAGTACATGGCTTTAGACAGAGAATGAGAACCGCAGGCGGAAGAAAAGTGTTAGCTGCCAGAAGAGCAAAAGGAAGAGCAAAATTAACAGCTTAGAATAAGCTTAGACATCAGGCCGCAAGTAATTGTGGCCTTTTGTTTACGAGGCGGGATTAAAATATGAAACGTTTTCCATCCATAAAAAAGAACATTGACTTTCAGCGGATTTACCGACAGAAAAGATCGTATGCCAATCGACTTTTTGTTATGTATGTGGAGGAAACAGGGGAAGAGGAGAACCATATTGGTATTTCCGTGAGCAAAAAGGTTGGCAACAGTGTGGTAAGACACCGCATGTGCAGACAGATCAGAGAAATTTTTCGTTTAAATAAACACAGGATTCAAACAGGGTTGAACATTATTCTTGTCGTCCGGCCGACGGCAAAACATTCAGATTATCATGAATTGGAGAGTGCATTTTTGCACCTGTGCGGACTGCATAACATTAAATTAGAATCGAAGTGATGGATGTTGGCTAAACTATTGATTAGCCTGGTGAGATTTTACCAGAAGTATTTATCTCCGTTAAAAGTAAGAACTCACTGCATTTATGTGCCGACCTGTTCTCAGTATGCCGTGGAAGCATTGACCAAGTACGGTGCATTCAAGGGCATGTGGCTGACCTGCAAAAGGTTATTAAGATGTCATCCTTTTGCAGAGGGCGGTTATGATCCAGTTCCGTAACGGATGAGGAGGTATATTGGTTTGAATTTTATCATTCTGACAAAAAATCAGGGCGCTATATTAGGGCCGATAGCAGAAATCTTTGGATGGATTATGGATTTTCTGTTTAAGATAACCAGCCAGGTTGGTATTTTAAATATCGGTTTATGTATTATTTTATTTACTATTGTTACACGTTTACTGCTTTTTCCGCTTACGGTAAAGCAGCAGAAAACTTCAAAATTAATGAATGTTATGCAGCCGGAGCTGAATGCCATTCAGAAAAAGTATAAAGGAAAAGACGACCAGCAGTCGATGATGATGATGCAGGCGGAAACCAAGGCCGTTTATGAGAAGTATGGAACTTCCATGATGGGCGGATGTCTTCCGATGCTGATTCAGCTGCCGATTTTATTTGCCTTATATCGGGTAATTTATAATATTCCTGCCTATGTGGCATCGGTTAAGAATTATTTTGAACTGGTTGCCAAGGCTCTTCCGTCCGGATTCCAGTCAAATGCGGTGTTTACGGCATTGGCCGAAGCTCATCGTATGACGGAGATGGATTTTACCCAGACGAATACCATTATTGATCTGCTGTATAAGATGACGGACAAGCAGTGGGGTGAGTTTGTTGCAGCATTTCCAAGTGCTGCAGAGGTAACGGCACAAAACGGTGAGAGAGCAGTTGAGGCCATCAGCAAGATGCAGAATTTCTGCGGCGTAAACATTGCCTACACACCGGCTACGATTATTATGGATTTCTTCCGCGGGAATGGAGGTTCCGTAGCCGTTATGCTCGCTGCCCTTGCCATCCCTCTTCTGGCCGGTTTCAGCCAGTGGTTTTCCAGCCGGCAGATGATGGCAAACCAGCCAAAGCAGGACCCGGATGCTCCCGGAGCCAGCATGATCAATCAGATGAATGTCATGATGCCTCTGATGTCCGTATTCTTTTGTTTTACTTTTGCTTCCGGTATCGGTATTTATTGGATTGCCCAGAGTGTGATTATGATTATCCAGCAGTGGATATTAAATGCATATTTTAACAAGGTTGATATCGATGAGCTGATTCAGAAAAACATGGAAAAGGCGAATAAAAAGCGGGCGAAAAAGGGACTTCCGCCGGAAAGAATGAACAAAAGTGCTAGTGAAACCTTGAAGATGATGCAGGAGAAGGCAGATAAGGAAGAAGCAAAGCGTATGGAAAAGATGGCAAAGACGAAAGCCATTGTCAAGGACTCTACAGAGTACTATAACAAGGATGCAAAACCGGGAAGCCTGGCTTCTAAAGCGGCTATGGTGCAGAAGTACAATGAGAGAAACAGCAAAAAGTAATAGGGGGTTTCAGTGATGGATATGATTACTGTATCAGCAAAAACCGTAGATGATGCAATTACCAAAGCATTAATTGAACTGGAAACAACCAGTGATAAATTAGTTTATGAAGTCGTGGATAAGGGAAGCGCCGGGTTTTTAGGTATTGGTGCCAAGCCGGCGATTATCCGGGCAAGGAAAGAGGTAACCTTAGAAGATAAAGCGGTGGGCTTTTTAAAGCAGGTATTTGAGGCGATGAGTCTTCCGGTGGAGATTCAGGTTTCTTATAATGACGAAGAAAAGGAAATGTCCATTAATTTAGTTGGCGAGGACATGGGTATTTTAATCGGAAAGCGGGGTCAGACCCTGGATTCTTTGCAGTACCTTGTGGGAATGGTGGTGAATAAGGGAAGCGAAGGCTATATCCGCGTAAAGCTGGATACGGAAAACTACCGCAGCAGAAGAAAGGAAACCCTGGAAACGCTGGCAAAGAATATTGCTTATAAGGTGAAGAGGACGAAGAGATCCGTTTCCTTAGAGCCGATGAACCCGTATGAGCGCAGAATTATCCATGCGGCTTTGCAGAATGATAAATATGTAACAACCAGAAGTGAAGGTGAAGAGCCGTTTCGGCATGTGGTTATTGCGTTAAAGAGAGATGGCGGGCGCAGGGAGAGAAGAGAAAATTAAATTTCCTTTGACTGGTGAACGCAGAAAAGAATAATGGAACGATGAAAAAGGGGTAGAGAGATTGGGTTCTTTTGCCCCTTTTTTTGGATGATAGAGAATGTTTTGTTTTTTTGATTTTTGGCTGCTGTGAACGTGTGAACAGTAACATAAGCCGTAAACTTATTTTATGCGGATCTGCGCAGGAGGGAGGAAAAGCTGTGGGAACGGATACGATTGCTGCGATTGCGACGGGGCTTACCGATGCCGGGATTGGGATTATCCGGATCAGCGGGGAAGAGGCATTTTCAATAATTCTAAAGATTTTTAAAAAGAAAAACGGGGATGATTTGGATCTTAAGGATTCACACCGCGTTCATTATGGCTTTATCTGTGACGGGGAAGAAAAATTAGATGAGGTTTTGGTTCTGGTGATGAAGGGCCCGCACAGCTACACGGCAGAGGATACGGTGGAGATTGACTGCCACGGGGGAGTTCGGGTGATGCGAAGGATTTTAGAACTGGTTATCCGCCAGGGTGCCAGGGCTGCCGAGCCGGGGGAATTTACCAAGAGGGCATTTCTAAATGGGCGGATTGATTTGGCTCAGGCCGAGGCCGTGATGGATTTGATCCACGCACAGAATGACTATGCGCTGAAAGCTTCGGTAAGCCAGCTTGGCGGATCGGTTTCCAGAAAGATTAAGTATATCCGGGAAAAGATTTTATATGCAATGGCCTTTATTGAGTCGGCATTAGACGACCCCGAACATATTTCCCTGGAAGGATATCGGGAGCGGTTAAAAGAAGAAATTCTTTTGATGGAAGGGGAACTTTCTCATCTGGTGGATTCTTTTTCTAACGGAAGGGTTATGACCGAGGGGATTAAGACGGTGATTTTAGGTAAGCCCAATGTCGGAAAATCATCGCTGATGAATGTTCTTTTGGGAGAGGAGAGGGCGATTGTAACCAATATTGCCGGAACGACCAGAGATACCCTGGAAGAAAGACTTTCCCTTGGAGGAATTACCCTGCATGTTGTTGATACGGCGGGAATCCGGGATACGCAGGATGTTGTGGAACAGATTGGCGTGGACAGGGCAAAACAGGCGGCACTGGATGCGGATCTGATTATTTATGTGGTGGACGGCTCCGGAGATCTGGATGAAAACGATGAGGAAATTATGGCGTTTATCCGGGATAAAAAGGCATTGGTTCTGCTGAATAAAACGGATCTGGAGATGAAGGTTTCCTTCGAGGAGCTGGAAAAAAAGTCAGGAAAGAAAGTGATTCCGGTTTCGGCAAAGGAAGAGCGCGGGCTGGACGAGCTTGAAGAAGAAATTAAGAAAAGCTTTTATGGAGGGGAGCTTCGGTTTAATGATGAGGTGATTATTACCAATGTACGTCAGAAAACCGCCCTGGAAGCCGGACTTTGCAGCATCCGTATGGTAAAACAGAGCATTGAAGAAGGACTTCCGGAAGATTTCTTTTCGATTGATCTTATGGATGCCTATAAGCGCCTGGGAACCGTGATTGGGGAAGCCGTGGAAGATGATCTGGTCAATGAAATCTTTCACCGGTTCTGTATGGGAAAATGATTTGAATCTGTTCTTTGAACGAAGGGATAATTGTTTATATCTAATGCGTAGGATTGCTGTGAAGCGTGTACAGAATGGAGGAAAGGGTGAAAGAAAAAAAGAAGAAAGGATAAAATGCAAACACAAATCTTTCACCCTTTGTGTTTGTGCCTCAAATGAAAATGCAAGCATTTTCGCTTGAGGCTTGGTGCAAAATATGCCGTATTTAGAAGAAGAATATGATGTAGCCGTTGTAGGCGCAGGACATGCAGGATGTGAGGCGGCGCTGGCTTGTGCAAGATTGGGGCTGGAAACGATATTATTTACCGTAAGCATTGACAGCATTGCCCTGATGCCCTGTAATCCGAATGTGGGGGGGAGTTCTAAAGGACATCTTGTACGGGAACTGGATGCTCTGGGCGGAGAGATGGGGAAAAATATTGATAAGACCTTTATCCAGTCAAAGATGTTAAATGAATCAAAGGGGCCTGCCGTTCACTCGCTCCGCGCCCAGGCGGATAAGATGGAATATACAAGGGCAATGCGAAAAACCCTGGAAAATACCGATAAGCTCACCCTTCGCCAGGCGGAAGTGTCGGAAATTATCGTAGAGGATAAAAGACTTTGCGGGGTGAAAACCTGTTCCGGTGCAGTGTATCATGTGAAGGCTGCCGTTTTATGTACGGGAACTTATCTGCGTGCGCGGTGTATCTATGGGGATGTCAGTAATCCCACGGGTCCGAACGGGCTGCAGGCCGCTAATCATCTGACGGATTCTTTAATCCAAAACGGAATAGAGATGTTTCGCTTTAAGACCGGAACACCGGCGAGGGTCGATAAGCGGAGTATTGATTTTTCAAAAATGGAAGAGCAGTTTGGCGATAGGAGAGTAGTGCCTTTTTCCTTTTCCACCGATCCGGAGTCGGTGCAGAAGGAGCAGGTTTCCTGCTGGCTTACCTATACGAATGAAAAAACCCATGAGATTATCCGGGCCAATTTAGATCGCTCGCCTTTGTTTTCCGGGGCAATCGAGGGTACGGGTCCAAGGTACTGCCCTTCGATTGAAGATAAGGTGGTGAAATTCCCGGATAAAAACCGCCATCAGGTTTTTGTGGAACCGGAGGGACTTTCGACAAATGAGATGTATCTGGGAGGAATGTCCAGCTCTCTTCCGGAAGATGTCCAGTATGCGATGTACAGAACCGTTCCCGGACTGGAAAAGGTAAAAATTGTAAGAAATGCCTATGCGATTGAGTATGACTGCATTAATGCCCTGCAGCTTACCCCGGCCCTGGAATTTAAGGCGATTAAAGGGTTATTTGCCGGCGGACAGTTTAACGGAAGTTCCGGTTATGAGGAAGCCGCAGTTCAGGGATTTATGGCCGGTGTAAATGCGGCGATGGAGATTCTTGGGCGTGAACCGGTGATTTTGGATCGCTCGCAGGCGTATATCGGTGTTTTAATTGATGATTTGGTAACAAAGGAAAATCATGAGCCTTACCGAATGATGACCTCCAGGGCGGAATACCGTCTTCTTCTTCGTCAGGATAATGCCGATCTTCGTCTGCGAAAGATTGGCCGGGTTATCGGACTGGTATCGGAAGAGGAGTATCAGCGCGTTTTGTGGAAGGAAAAGGCTATCGAGGAAGAAATTTTACGGCTGGAAAAGACGAATGTAGGGACGTCGGATAAGGTTCAGGAATTTCTGGCAAGGATTCAAAGTACTTTATTAAAATCAGGAACAACGATGGCAGAACTGGTGAAGCGTCCGGAACTGGATTATTTTTTGCTTGATGCATTGGATAAGGACAGGCCGAAGCTTCCTGAGGATGTTCAAAAACAGGTTAATATTAATATAAAATATGAAGGCTATATTAAAAGACAGAAACAACAGGTTGCTCAGTTCAAAAAGCTGGAAAATCGAAAGATTCCTGAAAATTTTGACTATGCACAGGTGAACAGCCTGCGCATAGAGGCCGTACAGAAATTAAATCAGTTAAAACCGGTGAGTATAGGACAGGCTTCAAGAATCTCCGGCGTTTCTCCGGCGGATATATCGGTGTTATTGATTTATTTGGAGCAGAAGCGCAGATCTTAGAGAGAATGAAAAATGTAGAGAAAATGAAAAGTAAGGTTATTTTTCACAGGCTGCTGCGGTGAGGGTGTATTGGAATTGGGAAACAGGAGTTTTGCCCGTTGCTGTGAACGTGTGAACAGTAATATTTTACTTTTGCTTGCTGTTCTGGATGATAAAAGGATGATGGAGGGTTGGGATGACGGAAAGTTTTGTTTTGCAGATGAACAGGGAATTGCAGTCGTTGGGGATTGCTTTGACGGATCAGCAGATGGATCAGTTTTTTCGCTATTATGCGTTGTTGGTGGAAAAAAATAAGGTGATGAATTTAACCGCCATTACTGAAGAGCATGAGGTAGTGACGAAGCATTTTGTGGACAGTTTATCCCCTGTACTGCTCTTTCCGGAATGGAAGGAGAGAGCAGAGAAGAAAATCTCGATTATAGATGTGGGAACAGGGGCAGGTTTTCCGGGAATTCCGTTAAAAATTGCTTTTCCCGGGCATGAGATTACTTTGCTGGATTCTTTAAATAAGCGGGTAAGGTTTTTAGAGGATGTGTGTAAGGATTTGGGATTGAAGGGAATAAAAGCCGTTCATGGGCGGGCCGAGGATTTTGGAAGAGATGCGGCTTACAGGGAGAAATTTGATTTCTGCGTGTCCAGGGCGGTTGCGCATCTGGCCGTTTTATCTGAATATTGTATGTCCTTTGTCAAGGTCGGGGGAATATTGGTTTCCTATAAGTCGGGCGATGTGGAAAATGAAGTTTCCGAAGCAGAAAATGCAGTCCGTCTTCTTGGTGGGAGAGTAGAGCAGATTTATTCCTTTGTCCTGCCGGAAACAGAGATGAAGAGAAGTTTTGTGGTTATACGGAAAGAAAAAGCAACCGCAAAAAGATTTCCCAGGAAGGCGGGGCTGCCTTCTAAAGAACCATTATCAAACACTGTAAATCAAGAGGTAGTAAGAGATAGGAACAGATAATAGATAGGAATTTGTCGGGATGTATCTGTCAAAATGTTGATGTAAGGAAGTTTTAGAAAATGTAGAAAGATCTTTAAGGAAAAAAATACTAATTTTTTAATATTCCTGTGCTATGATGATAGTAATTATAGAGTAATAGGAAAGGAGAAAGAATTGCACAGGAAAATAAAAAGGAAAGTAAAAATGTATTTTTTGATGGCAGCATTTGTATTTTTAGCAGGCTGCAGCAAGGAAAACAGGAGTGTGACTGATATCAATAACAGGGTTCAGAATCCTCAGGGAAATTTGGAAAGTCAACAGGCCAGTGAAGAGAAGCAAGAAGAAAAAGAAATACAAGAAGAAAAAGAAACGCAGGGAGATCAGGGAGAACAAAGAACAGTTGAAAAAGTCACTGCTCTTGAAACTAATGTGTCGGATGGATGGAATGAACTTGATCCATCGGAAACAGAGGATGAGAAGAAAGAGTTATTGACTCTGGATCAGGTTTTGGAATTATCCAGGAAAGAAAAACTGGATTGGTCGGATTTTGACGGCTATACTTATGAGGATGTTGGTTTTGGACTGTGTATTCATATGTACGATATTGATGCTCATTTTTACCTTCTTGTTGGCGGAACAGGAGAGGGTGAGCCGATGTATGTACATCTGGTTTCCGCAAGAGAAAAAGAAAAATTTATTGATCTTGCAAGCCAGGACGTTGGAGAAGAAGAGGTTGAGGATTTTATCTTGGAGAATAAGGGAACCTCTTATCGTGTAAGTATTTTCGCACATGTAAAAGAAATTAAGCAGGACGGTATATTGATTTCTTCGGATACGGATGAGTTTCCAGGCGTTTTTTTTGTGACAGGTGTTCGCGATGCAATGTCCGATGAGGAATTCTGGAAGCTGAAGGGTGGGATGCATTTCCGTATTTTAATGGAAGATATGAATCGAAAGAATGTGGAAAATGATAATCTTGCTGAGTACAGGGCAAAGGAAATGGTTTTATTATCGGATGATGAGGATTTTGGTCAGGAAGATATTTTGCTGTTGGATGCCCCGGAATTGGAACTGAATAATCCCTTAACCAGTTTTTATGATCCTTATATTGTACAGTCCGGAAGTTATACCTGGACAGTGGAAGAGAATGGGGAAGAAAAACAGATGGTTGCCTGTGGGGCAAGTCCTTTAGACGAGGCAGGATTAAAAAAAGAGAAATTAAAAATCCCCAATTATTCTACGGCAGACGGTGTGATGAACTCCTTTCCCTATCTGTATTCTACGAAAATCCAGCCGGATATCTTAACGCTCCGCCAGTGGAATATTGCGGACAGGGGAGATAATCAGGCGAAAGAGGAACAAATTACGGTTTATTATGGGAAAACCAGTATTGTTGAATTGCAGAGAGATAAAATTTATGAGTTTACCGCCGAATGGTTGAAAAGAAATTTACCGGAAAATAAATTTTATGCAGAGGTTAGTTATACTGTAGCGACAGAATAAACAGAAAAAATAAAAACTCCCTCATCATTTACTCAGCACAAGATTAAAGAAGGGTAAATTTGAGGGAGTTTTTTTATTAGGACAGGAACATTTCTATCCCATTTAATACTTCTTCAGGATATTCCCATTGCGGCACATACAATCCTTTATCCAGAAGCATTACTTCAATGGCAGGATTATATTGCTGGAATTCTTTTAATCGCTCGTACATTCCCGGAATATGTTTGCTGCCAAGGATATAAATACTGTTATTAATCTTTTTTAATGCATTGACAATATTGCATTTTGTATAGTGGCAGACAATACTTGAATATACAGCTTTAGGTGATTCACCCAAGTGGGAGGACTCATAGCAGGCATCAACGATATTTCTTTTTACGGAATATGGATTTTCAAAATATTCCTTCATCAATAAATCCTGAATTGCTTTTTGGCTGGTAGAAATATGGTAGATTAATGTTCCCAGAATCGGCAGATCCAGAATAAATTTATAGAGTTTTGCTGATTTTCCAGGAACATTGCTGCAGGTTAAAAGGCTGTCCGGATTAATCAGGAGAATACGATCAAACAAATCTTCATTACTGCTGCACGCCATAAGTGCAATGGAAGCTGAAGCTTTGCAGGTAATAATATCGGTTCGTTTTCCAATGACTGACTGGACAAAATTAGAGATTAACTGTACATATAAATAGTTGGTGTAGGTTATATTTGGTTTTTCTGAACGTCCGCATCCCAGTAAATCAATATTGTATACGGTAAAATGTTTGCTTAATACATGAATTAGAGGATTCCATGTATAGCCGCTGGAAATCGTGTTTAAATCATGAATTAAGAGTAATGGTTTTCCATTTCCTGTTTTGGTGTAATGAATATTTCCCAGACGCCATTTGTAGCAGAGTGAATTGGAAGTTTCCAAAAGATTTTTGCTGGTGGCGTGAAGTTGAATATATTTATTGATGGTGGAAATGGATGCAGCAGCTCCCGAAGTAAGAGAAAGGAATGTTAATAACTTGTTTTTATTCATTGCATGTACCTCCGCTAATCTCTATTATAGTACACTTGAATTCGTATGACAACGGGTAAGTTTTATGTTTCACGTGAAACATTTTATTTGGTTTTTATGGGAAGAGTAATATAAAAATGACGTAATTTTTTTACATCAAATGAAAAAGTATAGGAAAAAAGAAAATTCTATGTTATACTACTTGTGATTAAAAAAATAATGGTAAAATAAAATGTTATTTATTGGCTTACATGAAAAGAGGATTTTATATGGGAAGAATAATAGCCATTGCAAACCAAAAGGGAGGAGTAGGGAAAACAACAACAGCAATTAACCTGTCGGCCTGTTTAGCTGAAGCAGGACAGCGGGTGCTGATGGTTGATTTTGATCCTCAGGGAAATGGTACAAGTGGATTAGGTTTGGAAAAGGGAAGTATTGAAAATACGGTGTATGAATTACTTTTAGAAGAGTGTACACTTGATGAGTGTATTACGGAAAGTATTCAGGAACATCTGGATGTATTGCCTTCAGATGAAAACCTGGCAGGAGCAGAGATTGAACTTTTAGAGTTTGAGAATAAGGAAGAAATATTAAAAAAATACTTAAATCAGGTGAAAAATAATTATGACTATATTATTATTGACTGCCCGCCTTCTTTAAATATTTTAACAATTAATGCATTAACTGCCTCCGATACGGTATTGGTTCCAATTCAGTGTGAATATTATGCACTGGAAGGTCTGAGCCAGGTAATGAAAACCATACATTTGGTGAAGAAAAAATTAAATCCATCCTTGGAAATGGAAGGTGTTGTGTTTACGATGTATGATGCCAGGACAAACCTTTCTTTGGAGGTTGTAGAAAGCGTAAAAAGTACTTTGCATCAGAATATTTATAAGACAATTATTCCAAGAAATGTTCGTCTGGCGGAAGCACCCAGTCATGGTATGTCCATTAATCTCTATGATTCCCGGTCAACGGGGGCAGAAAGCTACCGTCTTTTAGCAGCGGAGGTAATGAGCAGAGGAGAAGGGTGAAGATAAAATAGTTTTAATTATCTTATCAAATAACAAATGGGTATGTATTGCTGTGAGGCATATAAGGTGTGGAGGATGATTATCTATGGCAAAACGTTCGGCGTTAGGAAAAGGATTAGGTGCTTTTTTTGGTGACGATGTGGTAAAGGGAGAACCGTCACGAAAAAATGAAGCAGAAAATAATGAAAAAAATAAACATAGAAATGGCAATAATGTAAATAATAATCATAGTTCCTCTTATCTTGAAATGGAAGAAAATCAGAAAGAGGGAGAAACTAAAGGGTTAGAGAATTTAAGTATTGATAATGAAAATGGTATTCAATCGAATAGTGATTTCATGGAACAGGGCATTGCTGATAAAGAAAATGTTTCACGTGAAACATTAATTAAGCTTTCAAGAATTGAACCAAATGAAGGACAGCCTAGAAAGAGTTTTGATGAAGAAACATTAAAAGAATTAGCGGATTCGATGAAGGAATATGGTGTTCTTCAGCCTTTACTGGTCAAAAGAAAAGGGGATAATTTTCAAATTATTGCAGGAGAACGGCGCTGGAGAGCGGCTAAAATGGCCGGTTTAAAAGAAGTTCCCGTGATTGTTCGGGAATATAATAAACAGCAGTCGGTAGAAATAGCTTTAATTGAAAATGTTCAGCGTGCAGATTTAAACCCTATTGAAGAGGCACTTGCCTATCAGCAGCTTATGCAGGAATTTGGCTTAAAACAAGAAGAAATTGCTTTAAGAGTTTCAAAAAATCGAGCAACAATTACAAACAGTATACGTTTACTGAAGCTGGCAGAACCAGTGCAGCAATTATTAATTAGCGGGGAAATCAGCAGCGGACATGCCAGGGCTTTATTAGGATTGGAAGAAAAAGAACAGCAAATTGCTCTGGCTTCTCAAATTATTGAAAAAGGATTGAATGTTCGTCAGGTAGAAAAACTTGTAAAGATGATGACAAAACCACAGAAGGATGAAAAGGAAAAGGAGGAAAGTGAAGAAAAAGATTTAAGCTTTATTTTCCGTGATTTAGAAGAAAAGATGAAAGGAATTATGGGAACAAAAGTCATGATTCATCAGAAGGATAAGAATAAGGGAAGAATAGAAATAGAATATTATTCGGCTTCTGAACTGGAAAGAATCGTAGAATTAATTGAAACCATAAAGCTATAAATCGATAAAGGATAAAGAGTGAAACGTTGCTGTGAACGTGTGAACAGTAACAATCAAACTGAATGGTTACAATAATTCAGAGGATGAGTAAGGAGTGAGTATTATTATGGAAAATAGTATTATCAATGACTGGGGAATTGATCCTGGGTTTCTTATCCTTGGTTTGGCGATAATGACATTGATTTTATTTGTGACAGTAATTATCTGTCTTATTAAAATGAGTCAGCTTTACCGCAGGTACGATATTTTTATGCGGGGAAAGGATGCGGAAACACTTGAAGATTTGATTATCACGCAGATGGAAGATATTAATATCCTGAAAATTGAGGATAAAACCAATAAGGAAAATATCCGCAATATGCATCGAAATCTAAGAGCATCGTTTCAAAAACTTGGCATTGTCCGCTATAATGCATTTCAGGGTATGGGCGGAAATTTAAGTTTTGCCATTGCCATGCTGGATTATACGAACAGCGGATTTATTATTAATTCGGTGCACAGCCGGGAAGGCTGCTATATGTATTTGAAACGGGTGGATATGGGACATACAGAGGTTCTTTTGGGAACGGAAGAAAAAGAAGCGCTTGAACAGGCTCTGGGCTATGTGGAATATGAGGAGCCTGAGAAAAATTAAGAATTGGACTTTTTAAACCATTATAAAACGGGAAAAATAAGCATGAATCTTACATGGATTTTTGCTTATTTTTTATAGGATTTTTTATTGACATCGTTTTCTTAAGTTGCTATAATTTCTTTAGCAAGTTACAATGTTGAAGAGTTTTGAATTATAGCTCAGAAGGCAAGTGGCAGGATAAAAGGAGGTAATACAAATGTCTTATGTAGATGAAGTCTATGAGAAAGTCGTTGCCCAGAATCCGGGTGAGAATGAGTTTCATCAGGCCGTTAAGGAAGTATTGGATTCTCTTCGTTTAGTGATTGATGCAAATGAAGAAAAGTACCGCAAGATGGCATTACTGGAGCGTTTAACCGAACCGGAGCGCATTATATCTTTCCGTATTCCGTGGGTAGATGACCAGGGACAGGTTCAGGTCAATAAAGGCTACCGTGTACAGTTTAACAGTGCGATTGGCCCGTATAAGGGAGGTCTTCGTTTCCATCCATCCGTAAATCAGGGTATTTTAAAATTCCTGGGGTTTGAGCAGACCTTTAAGAATTCTCTGACCGGACTTCCTATCGGCGGCGGCAAGGGCGGCACGAACTTTGATCCGAAAGGAAAATCCGACAGAGAAGTTATGGCATTCTGCCAGAGTTTAATGACGGAATTGTACAGACATATCGGCGCAGATCAGGATGTTCCTGCAGGCGATATCGGTGTGGGCGGAAGAGAGATTGGCTTTATGTACGGTCAGTATAAGAGATTAACCGGACTGTATGAAGGCGTATTGACCGGAAAAGGCTTAACCTACGGCGGTTCCCTTGCCCGTACACAGGCAACCGGTTATGGTTTGGTTTATATTGTTGACGAGATGTTAAAGAAGAACGGAAAAGAACTTGCAGGAAAGAAAGTTGTTGTTTCCGGTTCGGGAAATGTAGCTATCTATGCAACCGAAAAGGCACAGCAGTTAGGGGCTACCGTAGTGGCACTGAGTGATTCTAACGGCTATGTATATGACAAAGACGGCATTCAGCTGGATGTAGTGAAGGAAATCAAAGAGGTACGCCGCGGGCGGATTAAAGAGTATGTGGAGAAGGTTCCGACGGCTGTTTATACAGAAGGAAAGGGTATCTGGACCATCCCATGTGATATTGCCCTTCCATGCGCTACACAGAATGAATTAAATCTTGACGATGCAAAAGCTTTAAAGGCCAACGGATGCTTTGCTGTAGCTGAAGGTGCAAATATGCCTTCAACCAGAGAGGCAACCGACTTCTTCCTGGAGAATCAGATGTTATTTATGCCCGGAAAGGCAGCAAATGCCGGCGGTGTGGCAACTTCTGCTCTGGAGATGACTCAGAACAGTGAGCGTCTTTCCTGGACCTTTGAAGAAGTAGATTCCAAGTTAAAGCAGATTATGATTGATATCTTTGCCAAAGCTGATGATGCCGCAAAACGTTACGGCGTTCCAGGAAATTATGTAGCCGGTGCAAATATTGCAGGTTTTGAAAAAGTAGTAGATGCAATGATGGCACAGGGTATTGTATAAATTTGGAAGATAAAGATTGAAAAGCAGTAAAATAAAGTAAAAAGTTCGGATAAGCGATTTTATTCGGACTTTTTCTTTTAAAGTGTTTTAAAGGTATTTTTTGGATTTACTTATTTTTTAAACTCATGAAAATTATGACTAGTAATTCAAATGAAAATAGTGTATAATCACCTGATAAGAGCCTGATACAGAATTTTGAGAAAAAAGATAAGAAAACAGATTAGAGAAAGCATAGTGCAACGAATACAACAAGTATAACAAGTAACATAAAAAATAATTGAAGCGTAAAATAAAGTGAAGAAGAAAGAGGGTGATTCCATGCATAAATATTTAAGAGCTGCTGGGTTTTCAGAATGTCATACAAGGAAAGAAGAAGAAGAATTAAAGAAAGTATTGCTGCGCGAAGGAAAGCTTGTCAGAAAATTAGAATTGCCCAATGATACAACGTATTTGGAGTACCATTGTGAGTTGGCTTCCGGTATGGGAATCAGCCTGGTAGGAGAATTAGACGAGGAAGGGAACTTTCACCTGGATTACTATTTTCCTTATTTAGTGGGTGAGGATGAAAGTTCAAAAGAAGAATGTTCAATACAGCGGCATACGGAAAGGGAAACATTTGCCGGTATGCTGGATGAATATAAAGTGGGAATTTCTTTAATTTTTTATGTGATAAATTCGATGGAATACAGGATTCGGCATTTGGAGAAAAAGAAAATAAGAGTAAAATCGGTAAATTTATCAAGTTTTGCGTCCGAGGGAAAGATTTTACTGCCAATTCAAAAAACAGCAAGACAGATGGAAATGGCTAAAGTAGCTTCGCTGAATCGAAATAACCTTTTAGAAGCTGCAAAACACGGCGATGAAGATGCAATGGAGAGTTTGACCATTGAAGATATAGATTTGTATTCCAAAGTATCGCGCAGACTGGTGAAGGAGGATATTTATTCGATTATTGAATCCTGCTTTATGCCCTATGGAATAGAATGTGATCAGTATTCTATCATTGGAGAAATAAAAAAAGTAAATTGTCTGGTGAATCGCCTGTCCGGTGAAGAAATTTATTCTCTGGTTATTGAGTGCAATGAAATTTTATTTACGGTAGGGATTCATAAAAAAGATTTGCTGGGCGAACCGATAATTGGACGGCGGTTTAAAGGACATATTTGGATGATGGGTACGGTGAATTTTTAAGTTTATCTAGGAAGTTGATTAGATACGAAAGTTACAGAAAATTAATCCTGATAGAAAGTTAATCCTGATAAAATTTTTGCTTGATTTTTTCTCCGTTATAGGGTAGAATAATAAAGGTAATTTTGCAGCAAGTTTCATAAACTTCATATCGTTCGAGTCCTCGTAGCTCAGCTGGATAGAGCACACGCCTCCTAAGCGTGGGGTCGGAAGTTCAAATCTTCTCGGGGACGTTTAAATGCCGTAACTTCAAGGGTTGCGGCATTTTTGTCCCTCCGGGGATTTAGGCATAACCTTTTAAAAGAAAGAGGCTGATGTGTTCTATCAGCCTCTTTCCTGGTCATCCTGCATTCTTCTGTTTTTTTAATCTATTTTCCGAATCGACATAGATATATTGGAATATTGTGCCTTACTCGGAGTACCTGTTTTCATTGAGAGGTAGGAAGGTGTAGATGATACCCCCATAAATGCGTGACCTGCCAAAAGTTTCTTTTCCTGCATATCTACAAAATTGGTCACTGCAAACGCTCCTGGAAGGATCTGATCATTAAGAACTAAATTCACTGCCGCGTTTCCAGGTAATTCGCCATTGGGATCACAGGAACACGTCAGAGTATAAAATATCTCGTAGATGCCAACCTTTGTCAGTACAAAGTTTTTTGTTTCCATGGAATAATGAATCGCCTTCCCTGATCTCTGTATAACGCCAGCTATCTTCACATTCATATCAGATTCCAGAGTCTGAACACCGCCCTGGATAGCGGATACCAGATTCACCTCACGTTCAGTTCCGGCCGGCCCGGTTATGGTCACCATCTCAAAGTCCGGTGACGTGCCGGGAATGCCGGTTGGATTATCCTTCACTGCCTGATATAAAGCTCCATTATTAAATACCATATCTCTGGCAGCATAGGTTTTCCCTGGTACAAAGGCTTCCACTTTATCTAATCCACTGCCCGTCGGTCCAGCCGGCCCCTGGGGTCCAGTCGGTCCTGTGGGTCCAGTTGCCCCCGCCGGCCCCTGGGGGCCTTCTGCTCCCGTTGCTCCCGCCGGTCCCTGAGGACCCGTCGGTCCGGTGGGTCCTTGTGCCCCTGTTGCTCCAGCTGGTCCCTGAGGCCCTTGTGCCCCGGCTGCCCCAGCCAGTCCCTGAGGCCCAGCTGGTCCCTGAGATCCCTCTGCTCCTGTCGGTCCGGCTGGTCCTTGAGGTCCAGTTGGCCCGGTGGGTCCTTGTGCTCCAGTTGCCCCAGCCAGCCCCTGCGGCCCTGTCGGTCCCTGAAGCCCTTCTGCTCCCTGCGGCCCTGTCGGTCCCTGAGGTCCTTCTGCTCCCTGCGGCCCCGTTGGTCCGGTGGGTCCTTGTGGCCCGGTTGCCCCAGTTGCCCCCTGAGGTCCTTGTGCCCCTGTCGGCCCCTGAGGTCCTTCTGCTCCCTGCGGCCCTGCTGGTCCGGTGGGCCCTTGTGCCCCGGTTGTCCCAGCTGGCCCTTGAGGTCCTTCTGCCCCTATCGGCCCCGCTGGTCCCTGAGGTCCTTCTGCTCCCTGCGGCCCCGCTGGTCCGGTGGGTCCTTGTGCCCCTGTTGCTCCAGTCAGTCCCTGAGGACCTTCTACTCCCTGCGGCCCAGTTGGCCCTTGTGGCCCGGTTGCCCCAGCCAACCCCTGCGGCCCCGCCGGTCCCTGAGATCCTTCTGCTCCCGTCGGCCCCGTTGGTCCGGTGGGTCCTTGTGCCCCTGTTGCTCCAGTCGGTCCCTGAGGTCCTTCTACTCCCTGCGGCCCCGCCGGTCCCTGAGGTCCTTCTGCTCCTGTCGGCCCTGCCGGTCCCTGCGGCCCATCTACTCCCGTTGGGCCCTGAATCCCTGGAGGTCCAGGATATCCCATTGGTCCCTGAAGCCCCCTCGGCCCCCTAGGGCCTCTGCAACAGC
>CAMNRM010000058.1 GCA_946553025.1 uncultured Clostridium sp. | reverse complement strand
AAAAGTGCAGGGGAAAGTCTGCCCTTTGGGTTCCCCAGGTAAAGTTACACTATCGACAATTTCTTTGAAATTGCAAAAGGACAGCAAGCATGTTATAATCTTGGCAGAGAATTGATGAAAGGATGAGGAGGAAAGAAGATGGGAATTATTAAGGCAGCAGCGAGCGCGATCGGCGGCGGTCTGGCGGATCAGTGGCTGGAGGTGTTTGAGCCGGCGGCGATGGGGGCACAGACGGTATTTGCCTCCGGTGTGCGCACAAGAAAAGGGGCAAATGTTAAAGGAACGGATAATACGGTATCGAACGGTTCAGTGATTCATGTTTATCCCAACCAGTTTATGATGCTGGTGGATGGAGGCCGGGTCGTGGATTATACGGCGGAGGAAGGATATTATACGGTGAACCATTCTTCGATGCCTTCGCTGTTTAACGGGCAGTTTGGCGACGCGCTTGTGGAATCCTTTAACCGTATTCGTTTTGGGGGTGTTACACCGCTGGCGCAGAAGGTATTTTACATTAATCTTCAGGAAATCAAGGGACTGAAATTCGGCACAAGGACGCCGATTAACTATTTTGACAGCTTTTATAATGCGGAACTCTTTCTGCGTGCACACGGGACGTACTCGGTGAAGATTACCGATCCGCTTCGGTTTTATGCGGAAGTTATCCCTAAAAATGAATATTATGTGGAGATGGATTCCATCAATGAACAGTATCTGGCGGAATTTTTAGAAGCATTGCAGACGTCCATCAACCAGATGTCGGCGGACGGACAGAGAATTTCCTTTGTTGCCTCCAAGGGGCGTGAACTGGGAAAATACATGGCGGATGTCCTGGACGAGGAGTGGAAGAAGCTTCGCGGAATGGAGATCCAGTCCGTGGGGATCGCCAGCATTTCCTACGATGCAGAGTCCCAGAAGCTGATTAATCTGCGCAACCAGGGGGCCATGCTCAGCGATCCGACGATCCGCGAAGGCTTTGTCCAGGGGGCGATTGCCGAAGGACTCAGGAATGCAGGCTCGAATGCAAACGGTGCGATGGCCGGGTTTATGGGCATGGGTATGGGAATGCAGGCAGGCGGCGGATTTATGGGTGCAGCGTCTTCCACCAATCTTTCGCAGATGCAGATGAATCAGGCTTACGGGAATCCGGGAATGGGTCCAGGAAATGGTGTTTCCGGGGATGCGGGCTATGGAAATAGTGTTTCGGGAAATGCAGGCTATGGAAATGGTGCGTCGGGAAATGCAGGCTATGGAAATCCGGCAGCAGGAAATGCTGTTCCGGGAAGTGCCGGGCAGGGAAATATGGCTACGGCAGGAGGCGGTGCGGCTGCGGGGGCAGGGGAATGGATCTGCGGCTGCGGGGCAAAGAATCACGGAAAGTTCTGCAGCGAGTGCGGAAGTCCAAGACCGGCTCCCGGCCCGTGGACGTGCAGCTGCGGGAATGTCAACCAGGGGAAGTTCTGCAGTGAATGCGGAAAGCCAAGGCCCTGAGAGGGTAAAAGGCAAGGTTAAGTTTTGTATTAAGTTTTGTAGATAGAGGATGAGGAAAATCTATGGCTGCAATTACCTATAAATGCCCGAACTGCGGCGGCGGGCTTATCTTTGAACCGGAAACGCAGAAGTATAAATGCGAATACTGCCTGTCAAGGTTTGTGCAGGCGGATTTGGAAGGGCAGGCTTTTTTGGAAAATGGAGAGGACACGGCAGGAACCGGTGAAGAAGAGGCGGACTTGGCCGGCGGCGGGTATTTGGCAGCCGGAGAAGCCGCCGTCTATTCCTGTCCTAGCTGCGGGGCGGAGGTTGCGACCGATCCGACGACGGCGGCGACCTTTTGCTATTACTGCCATAATCCGGTTATTCTTTCCGGACGGCTTCGCGGGGAGTATCTGCCGGACTGCGTGGTGCCGTTTGCCATTGACCGGAAGCGGGCAGAGGGGATGTTTAGTGAATGGATAGGAAAGAAGAAATATGTGCCTAGAGATTTTTATTCTCCCGGCCAGATAGAAAAGCTTACCGGGGTGTATTTTCCTTACTGGCTGTTTCGCTGCCGGATAGATGGGAAGCTCAGTGCACAGGGGACGAAGATTCGTTCCTGGACTACCGGAAATATGCGCTATACGGAAAGAAAAACCTATCAGGTGGAACGCCAGGGCATGGTAAAGATTAATTATGTGGCAAGGAACGCGATACATAAGGCAGATTCCCGGCTCTGCGAGGGTGTGCTTCCCTACCCCAAAGAGGGAATCAAGCCGTTTTCCATGGGCTGTCTGTCCGGGTTTGTGGCCCAGAAACGGGATCGAAGAAAAGAAGAATTTATTCCCGAAGTGTATCAGGAAGTTAAGAATTTTGCCCTTTTAAAGCTTAAAGAAAGCGCAGGCGGGTATTCGGAACTGAAGGTTTCGCAGCAGATTGCAGATGTACAGGATGCCCGGTGGGATTACGGGCTGTTTCCGGTGTGGACGCTGACGTATAAAGGGCCAAAGGACGGTAAGATGTATTACTTTGCCATGAATGGCCAGACCGGCAAGATCTGCGGCGAGCTTCCGGTGGATGGAGGGAAGCTGTTTGGGCTGTTTATGCTCATATTTCTTCCTGTGCTTCTGGTTCTGTTGGGTGTGGGGTATTTTCTGCCATTTTAAAGGATGTAAAAATAATGAGTAAAATAAAAAGATTTTTCGGTATAGTAGTGTCATGGATTGTGGTGATGAGTGTTTATTTTATTCCCGCCTGTGCAGCAGAAGCAGAGAATGGAGAAGTCAGGGTATTTGATTTTGCCGGATTATTCAGCCAGGAAGAGAAAGCAGAACTGGAAGAGGAGGCTTTGCGGCTGCGGGAGGAATTAAAAGCAGAATTCATCGTTTTAACGGTCGATGAAACCAGGGGACATACGGCACAGGAAACGGCGGACGAATACTATTTTTCCCATGGATACGAGAAAAGCTTTGATGAAGACGGTGCTGTTGTTTTGATTGATATGGATAACCGGGAAATTTATCTGGGGACTTACGGGATTATGATCCGGGTGATTACCGATCAGCGTTTGGAGAATATTTTAGATGCCGCCTATCCCTATGCTGTTCAGGAAAATTACGCCGGTGCTGCATTAACCATGCTGCAGGAATGTGAGGATTACGTGCACAAGGGAATTGTAGCAGGGCAGTATAATTATGACCGTGAAACCGGAAGAATTCAGATGCATTATACGATTCGATGGTATGAGGCCCTTATGGCTGTTGCTGTCAGTGCAGCTATTGCCGGTTTTGCCTGCAAAGGTGTTGCCCGCAGTTATCGGATGATGTCGGGGAAGGAAAGGGAGAGCCAACTGGCTTATCAGGAAAACGCCCTGCTGCAGTCGGCTTCTCCGGTCGATCATCTCATAAATACTGCGGTACATCATACGGTTATTCCGCGCCAGAATACCAGCGGGAGAAGTTCAGGCAGCAGTTCTTCAAGAAGGAGCACCACGCACAGTCACAGCGGACACAGGGCAGGCGGGGGCGGACGGAGGTTTTAAAGTTTTGGAAATGGGGTAGAAGACAATGCATAATTTAAAAAAAAGTAAACTTATTTCTACAAATCATTTGCCAGGTAAACTTCAGGACGATATTAGGAGTTTAGTTGAAATTGCGTATACTCATGGTTCATTAAAAAGCAGTACGATTATACATTGGCTGAATGAAAAAGGGATTCCGGAAGCTTACACAAGTGCAGTAGATTATCTGCAAAAGCACAATGTCTTGATTATTGAAGATGATGATACAGGAGATTTTCCGACACAAGGCATCTTGGATTCAAACAAAATATTAATTCAGCAAAAGCCTTTAAGTATTGAAGGTATTTTAAAAAGAATTAAATATTCGGAAATTAATTTGGATACGGAATTCCAGAGGAAACGCAGTTTATGGGATGGGACGACAAAAAGCCAATTTATAGAATCTTTAATGCTGCGAATTCCTATTCCTCCTTTGTATTTTGACGGAACGAATGATGAATCCTGGTTGATTATTGATGGATTACAGAGATTATCTACACTCAAAGAATTTGTTATAGATAAATCTTTTATCTTAGAAGGAATGGAATATTTTACAGATTATAATGGTTGTGGATATGATAAATTACCCAGAGCATATATTCGAAGAATTGAAGAAACACAGTTATCGCTTTATATTCTTTTGCCGGGAACACCATCGAATATTAAATACAGCATTTTTAAAAGAATCAACAAACCGGGGTTAAAGTTAGAAAATCAGGAAATACGTCATGCTTTATATCAGGGGAATGCAACGAAGCTTTTAGAGGAATTGGCAGAGATGGAAGCTTTCAAGATTGCAACGAATAATTCTATTTTGCCGGATCGAATGTTGGATAGGGAATTTATTCTTCGCTATATTGCTTTTAAATATTTGGGAATTACACAGTTTAAGGAATGTGATGCATCCATAGAAGTTTTTTTGAATAAAACGATGGAATTTTTAAATGAATGTTCAAAAAGCAACTTAATACAAATAAAAAGAAATTTTGAAAACGCCATGGATTGTGCATATCAGATATTTGGCGACTATGCATTTCGCCGCATATCAGGCGTTCCTCCTGCAAAGAAAAATCCAATTAATGTAGCTTTATTTGAAAGCTGGTCGGTGGCATTGTCAGAACTTAATGAACGAGAAAGAAAAAAATTAGTTGAAAATAAAAAAATAGTACTGGAAAAATTTGCAAGTATTTTGAAGAACCATACGTATAGTTCGGATATAAATACAGCAAAATATAATAGTGTAAAGCGAAGGTTAGAAACAATTGTTCAAATGATACAGGAGGTATTAAAGTTTTGATAAAACAAATCTATTTTAATAATTTTAAATGTTTTAATGACTGTCAGATCCCATTAAAAAAACTGAATATTCTGGCAGGTGAAAATGGGTGCGGCAAATCTACGGTTATTCAGTCATTGCTCTTACTTCGTCAGTCTTATGAAAAAGATATAAAGTTAAGACATATGATTATTTCAGGAGAATATATTAATCTGGGGAATTCCAGTGACATCATTAATGAATATACAGAAGAATCGAATATTCATATGAAACTTGAGAATACAAAGTCAGGTATTCTTACTATTGATATTCCCTATGAATCAAATAAAAATTATGTGGTTTCTGAAAGTAAATGCAGTGGAAGTGTGTCGGATTTTAATATTTTTTCTGAAAATTTTGAATATATAGCAGCAGATAGGATTATACCTCAAACGATTTATACATCAATTAATTACAATAAAAATCTGGGAATCCATGGAGAAAAAATATTTAGTTATTTAAGTTTATATGGAACGGAACCTGTTTTTCCTGCTCTTTGTAATCCAACGATATCGAATGGATTAATTTATCAAACGGATTTCTGGCTGAATCGATTGTTTAAGGGTTTTCATTTTAGTATTCAGGAGATTATAAAAGCAGATTCCATAAGCCTTAGATATCAGGAAAAAAGTGATTATAACAGCAGTAATGAATATCGACCGATTAATGTTGGATTTGGAATTACCTATATCCTTCCGGTTATTGTTGCACTTTTAAAAGCAACACCGGGGGATATGGTTATTGTAGAAAATCCAGAGTGTCATTTACACCCCAAGGCTCAGCGCCTTATCGGTGAACTGATGGCAATTGCTGCTAATGCAGGGATTCAGGTGATTGTTGAAACACATAGCGATCATATTCTTAACGGAGTGAGAATCAGCGTAAAAAATCAAGTCATATCATCAGAAGATACACAGGTTTTGTTTTTTGATCGTGAGGCGGCAGGAAAGGTATTTCATACAAATGTATATGCACCGAATATCTTATCTGATGGAAGTTTGGATTACTGGCCAGAAGGATTTTTTGATGAATGGGATAATGCATTGACAGAACTTTTATAGCTGGGAGGTATAGGATGGAATTTGTGATAAATGATTTGTCTTTGCAGGGTAAATCAAAAAATACTTATGAGGTAATAAATAATCTGCGCACTCTGGTTAATCTTCTTAAAGAATTAAAAAAGCGCAGGTTATTAAGAAAATTGATTACGGATAAGCAAATACGGGGATTAGAGTTAGCACCATGTTATTTTATAGAACAAGCTTTAAATGATGTACGATTAACCAATGAAGAGAGATTGTTTTTAAAAACTTTTTTTATTAATATGGAAGTAATCGGACAGAATGAAAATATTATTTTTGAATCTGAATATGGTTCATCATTTTTACTTGGACAATCTTATATTAGAAATGCGTTTGTTGTCAGTCTGGAAACTAAGTCTGTATTTTCTTCTCTTTTTTTAGAAGGAAGATTAAAAGCATTTGCAAGAGTTATGGATATTCGTTTAATGAATTTGTCCAGAAAAGAGCATGTTGCTAAACATGAAAAAAATTTAGGTGTTCGAGTATATGAAAATAATCCAAAGCATAAGGTAAATTATGGATGGGGAAGTCCAATGGATTTAGATGATGAAACTGCACAGCAGGTACTTGATACAGCAATTCCAGTCCCTAACAATGAAAATCATTTGATTAATTGGTATAACGGAAGATATTATTCTTTTCGACGGCATCATCATAATTGCTTTCATGGATACATAGATGATACTATTCCAGAAAATTTTCGTGTCTTGCTGAATAAAAAATAATATCTTAGGAATGGTAAAAATATTTGGATATTTTTTGAAAAAAGAACTTTAAAAGATTATCATAAGTAAACCAGCAGCTTTCTTTTGCACCCAATAGATGATTCTCCACAGGCAGAGCGAAGGAAGCTGTGCACCGGAAATAAAAAACCAGATAAGGAACAGGATAAAGAAGATCATCAGGCCGATCATATCCAGGTTTTCTTTCCAGGAAAGATCTGTTGGAGCAAGGTAAGCGGTTGTTTCCGCTGCCAGTTTTCTGGGAGAAAAATCCAGACATTCATAAGAAAAAATACGGTTCCAGACCGAAGAAACGGCGGTTTTTATATCGTCCAGACAAACTGGAGAAGAACTGTAATAGGGGAGTACAGGAATCTGCAGCACATCTTCCAGCAAATCAAAATCGATGAATATATTTTCCTTTATCTCTGCCCGGCTGAAACTGATGCAGAAAACTACGGGAAGCGCCTCTTCTTTAATGGATGGAAGTTTTAAAAGCCTGGACAAATGTTTCAGCCCCTGTTCCAGACAATGCGCACTGCATAGGACAAGAAGAATATCGGCTCGTCCTGTATCGAGAAGCTGTGTCATAAACTTTTCCTGTCCTTTTTCAGGAAGATTGAGAAGCAGATATTCTTCATTACAATAACGGTAAGTTCCCCGGGCAACAGGAAAAAGCCGATGGATAACTGGCAGCTTTGCGCTTTGTGTCAGTCCATGGAAAAGCAGGTTTTTCTCCTTTTCGGGACTTCCTATTAAAATAACGGTAATTAAATCTCCTTCCACAGAATGTTTCCCCCATATGCTAAACAAAGGTTTCTATTTAGTTTATGGGAGGGGACGGGGGGCGGTGCTTGTTAAAATGTTCAATTAAAGTTAAACATACAATATTTTTAATACAATGAAAGCTCTATTTTTAATGTGGGAAGTTTAAGTCGTTAATAAAAGTAAGCATTTTTTCTAATGCTAAATTTTGTATTCGTTTTAAAGTTCTATCAGTACGACTAGAATCTGACCCAAATGATTGTATCATTTTTATGTTTATCTCTCTCCATGTGTAATGTAATATTAAATGGTATTTAATGATAAAGTATTCCTTATCGTCCAAAATAGTAAGTGATAACTTAATGCATTCAAATAGTATAAAATTGGGAATGTGATTTCTTGAATGTTTATCATATTTTGAAATAAAATCGAAATATTGTTTTTGAGCCTGTATTTTTCTGAAATCTTTTAAGTATTCCTTTAGTTCGTTTTTAGTCATATCTTTTGCTGTATTATTCCTTTCTAATATTTATATATTTATTAACACTAAATACAGAATAAATACTACATTATTTTGAAATTAATATTAAAAATATCATATGGTTGGGTTGAAGAATAAAATCTAAAAATCTATATATTAGTGTCTTGATTTGATAGAAGTTTGATTATTCTGAAAATAAAAGGTTTATCTGATAAATAAAGGACAAATTTCACACAACTATAAGTATTTTATCAACAACGAGGAGATATAAGATGGACAAAAAATCAATGGAAAACAATTACAAACTATAGAAAACATGCACGTTATAGTCAATAAAAATTACTGGAAGTTTTAGATGTTATTATTTCTATAGAATTAAATCACGGTAGTATAGACAGGAGAACTGAATGATAATTTTATTAACTTTTGATACAAAAGAGGAATGTGATAAGTTTATTTTTCTTTATAATCGCTATTTAAAAATGGTTTATTATACTATTAAACATTTTGTGAATGATGAAACTACGATTGAAGATTTATCACAAGATGTATTTATAAAACTCGCGGATTATTTAGACAAAATAGATTTAAATAATATACAAAGAACTAGAAATTATATTATCACTATTACTCGTAATCTTTGTAAAAATTATTTGCGTCATAATAAAAAAATTGAAGAAATTCCATTAGATAATATTATTAATGAAAATATGAATACAGAAAGTCTTCTTGATTTAATGATAAAAAAAGATTTTCAAAAGCAGTTAGTAAAAGAAATTGAAAACTTAAATGAAATATATCAAATTGTATTAGAATTAAAATATTTTGCACACTTTAGTAATGATGAAATTGCTCAATTTTTAAATCTTGAAAAGAAAACAGTAGAAATGAGAATTTATAGGGCAAATATTCTATTAAAAGAAAAGTTGAAGGAGTGGAAAAATGAATGATGAGGCTGTGAATGATATTTGGGAAACTGTATTGAAAGTTGCTGTAGAAGAATATACTTTAGAAATGAATAAAGAGTATTTGTTTGATGATGAAATTAATCACATAGCTTTACCAACTAATTATAAATTAAAAATGCATAAGTTTATTATTCGATATCGTTTGAAGAGAAATTTAAAAATTATTTTGAAGCAAAGTAGAAAAATTGCATCTATAATTTTACTAATTATGGGCATTACATTTATTTATTTATTACAATTTGATAATGTGAGGTCTGCTTGTAAAAATGTTATTATAAATGTATATGAGAAATTTATTAGATTAGATTTTATCTCATCTACTGATGGTTTAAATGATGAAAAATTAAATGTGAAATTTATACCTGATTCATATCAATTAAAAGAATTAAATAGTGATAACAGAAAAACATATCTAAAATATGAAGATACTGAAGGAAAAGTAATAGAATTAACTTGTTATTTTCAAAGTAGGGCATTTCAATTAGATAATGAAAAACATACAGTCAGGTATGTTCAAATTAATAATGATAAAGGGCAATTTTTTGAAGCTAATGACAAAATTTCTAACAATTACCTTGTCTGGCATACAGATAGGGGCAGTTTTGTTCTTTCAGCCTGTTTAGAACAGCAACAAATGATAAAAATTGCAGAAAATATAAAATAGTTGTAGAAAAATAGTCAAGTAAGGTGTTTATAAATAGTGATAAAATATTGAAAGGAGTTTTTTTATGAAAAACAAACATTTATTACCTACTATTTTAACGGCTACTGCTATTGGAATGATACTTTCTCCTGCATTAACTGTAAATGCTGCAGTAGTTACAAACACGTTGACTATGGAATTTAATAAAGTTAGTCCTCGATATCGTTTTATTGACGAAATTGATGCTGGTGTGTACCCAAGTTCTTCTAGTGTTGATTATGATGTAAATATAGAAGGGACTGGACTAAAATCTTTTTCTGGGACTGTAACATTATACAAAGAAACATCTTTAGGTTCTGGAAAGTACACAAAAATAAAATCTGAAACAATTAATGTAACTGCACGAGATAATAGAATAACTCATGAAGGGTCTGCTCCTTCAAAAGGAGAAGGAGGGTATAAAGTTACCTATAGCGGAACTGTATATACTCAAGATGGTAGTGAGTTTGTTTCAATTAGTCATTATAATTCCTATTAGGTTGTCAAATAATATTTATCGGAATTATAATAAACATATTTTTATGTAGACTAAAAATAACTTAATATTATAAACAGGGTACATATTCCAGCACCCTGTTTATAATAGTTATTTGTTAATAAGTTCTCTGAATTTAGAATAGGAAAGCATATTTATTGAAGAAGATGCTCTGTTAGAAATGACTGGGTCGTTATTGATAAGAGAAGTCATTGAATATGCAGCTGCTTCACATGATGGTACAACATAAGAATTATCATCCATAAGAACGATGACTACTGGCTGATACATATTAGGTATGCCACCAATAAGTACAGATGTAATTTCGGACGTATTTATTTCATAATCTATAAATATTTTATTGACATATTTTTTATAATCATCCACTTTTTTATCATTCCAAGATACTCTGGCAATTATCCAATGGCCTTCATTTGCGTTAATTTCTTCTTGCTCAGATTTTGTTAAAATGGATAATAAATTGTTATCAAGTGGTTTCCCGATATTAAAAGTAAAACTTATAGTCTGAGAACCAATATTTATCGGAAGTTCCCAAATATATTCTTTATCCTCCAAATACTTCTTTAAATTAGACTTATTGAGTTCTGATAATTCTGTAACACTATTTTCTCCATCCATGAAAATTTTTACTGCTTTATCATAATCAATATCACTGGCATTAATTGGATAGTTAATTTCACCCATTTCATATAAATACTGTGCTCGTTCCAATATATCATCTTCTAGTGATAAAATATCAAAATAATCAGCAGTTTCTGTTAATGGTAAAAATACATCTTCTTTAAATGATACAGCGTCTGAAGAACTGGCTTCTTTTTCTGTTGATTTTTCCTTCATAATATTTGATTTTTTTTTCTCAATGTTATTTTCTGGCTTATCACCTGTAGCATTGGATGAAGATGCAATTTTATCTTTTCCATATGTAGCTGTTTCTAAATTAGATGCCGCGTATGCTGTCAACGAGCAAAATGACAGTGTTAAAGCCAAAATAAAAAATTTCTTATTCATTAAAGTACCTCCCTTATTATTTTATCCATATTGCACTGGTACATTTTCCTGTACCTGTTGGAAGACTGCATCCTGATAATAAAACACTGTATGCAACATTATAGCTTGTAGTATTTTCCCATGGATCATGAAAATAAGCTAACCCATTAAAATTTTCTTTATCAAATGCATAACAGGTAATAGCATGTCCTAAACCTGCAATATCTGTGTTATTCCAACTTATATGAGCAATAAATGGATCGCCTGAATTTATTTCATTCCAAGCTTCAGTAAAAGATAAGTTAGTATTATTAGCCACAGCATTTTTGTTACATATATATTCTATTGCCTGCTTAATTTCAGAGTCAGTGCCTCCTTCATTTATTGATGAACCTTTGACAAAAGTAACCATATCGCTTTGTGATTTTGTAGTAGATGGATTATAATATTTTCCAACCATACGGGCACAAGTTACCCAACACCACATAGTTTGTTGTTGACGTTCTCTGGTAATCGGTAATTGCGTATAATATAATGCACCACTTGAATTAAGTTTATAAGTAATTTTATTGATAACTAATGTACCAGTTTGCATCCAGCCCTGACTATCAAAGTGATACCATTCACCATCAATATATTCCCAGTCATTCACTGTATATGAACCGTCTGAATGTTTATACCACCAACGCCCATCTGAAGCTTGAATCCATTGGCCAGAAGCCCTTGCTGTAACTGGTGCAATATTATGCGTTCCAGGAATATAATTGTTTGTAGTTGTAAAATCATTCGTGGCTGCAAAAACAGGTAAAGTAAAACATAGAAGCAAATACATAGTAAGCAGCAAACATAATTTGATACTTTTTTGTCTTTACAATAATTGTAAATCCTATGATTTGATTATAGCATAAGAATAAGCAAAACGAAAAGTGACAATAGGGTGACATTTTCGTGTAAAATTTTAATGTAATAATATTCTTAGGCTATATATTTTAGGAAATGTTTTGAAAGAAATAAAGAAAAGGGCGAGGAGAAAACCAGATAAGGAACAGGATAAAAGAGATAAGTTTCTATTTAGTTTATGGGAGGGGACAGGGGGCGGTGCTTGTTGGAAGGTTATTAATGGTTTTCGGTAAGTAGTGACCAGTTCCTCAGGGTGTATGAAGATAAAATATATATTTGGAACGAAGATGAGATACCGCACTGCTGGAAGAAAGACGGAGAGATGACTTTGCAGCAGGGTATGATTATTTACCAGACTGCAAGGCAGAATGTAGACAGAATTTGGGGGGCTGAACGTTCAGGAGAGGGAAGAAAAACAGCAGGACTCACAGACACGATAATAGAAATACTGTGAGGGTGTTCATGTTCCTTTTTAGCCTTATTTTTTTTTATTTCTTTCGGTGTAAGCCGGTCATACTGAATGATAATATCTCCCGTTTTTTGGTTGATTTTTTCCTTTTTCAGCAGAGTGTATTGCGGCTGTCCCTGTGTATATTCCTCTTTCATATATAGCAAAAAGCCCCGCCTTGCGGCAGGGCCTTCTGGTGCATTTTCTTTCGGCCTGTGGCCTACGCCGGTTTGAGGTTTCACTGCACAACCCCTCCTGAAAGCTCCGTAAGACAATGCCTGCCGGCGCACCCTCTTACTTCAACGCTTTGACAGACACACGCCGTTGCCTGTCTTGTGCTATTATTATATGCGGCAAAAGAAAATATGTCAATATCTTTTCTTTTGCCAGTATCAGTTTACTAGTTATCCAATAACCTATCTTTTTTTACAAAATTATGATATGATAGCAAGGAAAAAGGCAGTTTACCTTCTTTGACCGCAAAAAGAGGGTGCAGTTTAACGTGAACGGAGAAAAAGCAGTAATGGGAATGACGGAAACAGAAAAATATTTGGCGGAGTTTTATGTGAACTTATTTTTCGGAAGTGCCAATAAGCGCTATCGGGCGATGACCTTTGTCGAGATGCAGAAGCGCTGTAAGAAGCTGAATCAGGAAATGTTGAAGGATATTGGGAAATCAAATGAACTAAATGACGTCCATGCCATGTTTTCCAAAGTCTGTGCCTATCTGATGAGGAAGGAAACGACGGCACCAAAGGATCAGCGCCAGGAAGTGAAAAACCAGATAAAGAAGATGAAAGAATTTTGCGGATATCTTGCCGCAAAGGACCTGGCCTATCTGCCGGAGTTAGAGCAGGAGGAGCTGGAACGTGTTCTTCGGATGCAGGGAATCCGCCGTTATCTTCTGGCAAATTCCCTGGAACGCTCGTATGAACTTTTTTACATCCCCAAGGCGATTCAGAAGGGAATTCGGGAATCCATCAAAAAAAGACCGGAGGAGGAGTACCCGGAGGCGCGACTGATGAAGCGTAAATTCATCCTGCATGTAGGCCCCACGAACAGCGGGAAGACGCACGATGCTTTAGAGCGGTTAAAGCAGTGCAGCCACGGCGCGTATTTTGGGCCGCTCCGCCTTCTGGCGCTTGAGGTGTATGATAAGTGCAATATGGAGGGGCTGCCCTGTTCGATGGTGACGGGGGAGGAAACGATCCAGGTGCCGGGTGCCCTGTGCCAGTCCTGTACGGTGGAAATGTTAAATGATCACGAGTATTTTGATATCGTGGTTGTGGACGAGTGCCAGATGGTCGGCGATCCTTACCGGGGGCATAACTGGACAAGGGCGATTCTGGGGCTTCGGGCGGAGGAGATCCACCTGTGCATGGCACCGGAGGCGGAGTCGGTGATTACGCAGATGATTAAGCGCTGCGGCGATTCCTATAGGGTTATCCGCCATAAGCGAAATACTCGTCTGACCGTGGAAAGAAAGCCGTTTACCCTGCCAAATGATTTAAAAAAGGGCGACGCGCTGATTGTCTTTTCCAAAAAATCCGTCCTGGCGCTGGCGGCTCATCTGGAGGGACAGGGGGTGCACTGCAGCGTTATCTACGGAAGCCTTCCCCCGGCAACCCGGCGGGAACAGGTTCGCCGTTTTCTGGCAAAAGAAACCCAGGTGGTGGTGAGTACGGACGCCATCGGCATGGGATTAAACCTTCCTATCCGGCGGATTGTCTTTGTGGAAACGCAGAAGTTTGACGGGGTGAGCAAGAGGAATTTAGAGCCGGGGGAGATTAAGCAGATTGCCGGAAGAGCCGGGAGATTCGGGATTTATGAGGAAGGCTTTGTAGCCGCCGTGGAGGATATCGAACTGATTGAGGACGGTTTAGGGAGGATGCCGGTTCCTCTGTTAAAAGCCTATATCGGTTTTCCGGAACAGCTTCTTTCGCTTCCGGCGGATATCGACAGCTTAATTAAGATCTGGGCCGATATGGACGCTCCTGCGATTTACCAGAAGATGGAGGTGGACGAACTTCTCTCCCTGTATCAGAGTTTTTTGTCCGTCCATGGCGGACATATGGAAGAGTTTCCTAAACCGGAAATCTATAAGCTGATTACCTGCGCCGTGGATATTAATAATAAGCTGGTGATGGATTTGTGGAAGGATTACTGCCTGGAATACCGGGATGCGGATGAACTCGAATTTCCCTACAGTCCGGGCGATGATTTGTACGATCTGGAAAGCTATTATAAGATGCTGGACTTGTATTTCCAGTTTTCCCGCAAGGTCGGTCTTCCGATACAGCTGGAAAACCTGACCGAAGAGCGCCGTCAGACCGAAGAGGAAATCAGCCGGATATTAAAGATGGAGTGTTCCAGCTATTCCCGCAAATGCAGCATCTGCAACCGCGAACTCCCCTGGAATTACGGCTTTTCAGTCTGCGAGCGGTGTTTTGAGCGGGGGAAAACGAATGCGCACAGCAGGTATGGACGGAGCGGGGGAGGTTTTGTGGGACGGCATCGCAGAAAAGCGGCAGGGGCTGTGAACGTGTGAACAGTAACGTTTTGTGCCATTTTCATACAGAGTATAAGTTTTCTTCTTGCAGACCTGAGAGAATTATGCTAAACTTTTTCCGAACATTTCTGTATATTTCCGAGAGAAAAGAGGAGAAAAAATTATGAATATCACCTATCAGAGTACCCGAGGCGGGCAAAGCGGCATTACGGCTTCCCAGGCGATTCTCCAGGGCCTGGCAGAGGACGGGGGATTATTTATGCCGAATGAAATCCCAAAGCTGGACGTAGAACTGGAAAAGCTTTCTTCCATGACCTATCAGGAAACGGCCTATGAGGTGATGAAGCTGTTCCTTACGGATTACACGGAGGAAGAATTGAAAACCTGCATTGCCAGGGCCTATGACAGCAAGTTTGACACGGAGGAGATTGCACCGTTAGCAAAAGTCGGCGACGCCTATTATCTGGAACTTTTTCACGGCAGCACCATTGCCTTTAAAGATATGGCGCTTTCTATTCTGCCGCATCTGATGACCACGGCGGCAAAGAAAAATCATGTGGATAAGGAGATTGTGATCTTAACGGCAACCTCCGGCGACACCGGGAAGGCAGCGATGGCGGGCTTTGCCGATGTTCCGGGGACGAGGATTATTGTCTTTTACCCCAAGGACGGGGTGAGCCGCATCCAGGAACTGCAGATGCGGACGCAAAAGGGGGATAATACCTGTGTTGTGGCAATCCACGGGAATTTCGACGATGCCCAGACCGGGGTGAAAAAGCTGTTTAATGACCGGGAGTTTAAAGAAGAACTTGCCGCAAAGGGATTTCAGTTCTCTTCGGCAAATTCCATCAATATCGGCCGTCTGGTTCCCCAGGTGGTTTACTATGTCTATGCCTATGCAAAGCTTCTGGCAAATGAAGAGATTTCCGCAGGAGAAACCATCAATGTGGTTGTTCCCACCGGAAACTTTGGAAATATCCTTGCCGCCTATTTTGCAAAGCAGATGGGGCTTCCGATTGGAAAATTAATCTGCGCGTCAAATGACAATAAAGTCTTATACGACTTTTTCCGCACAGGAACCTATGATCGGAACCGCGAATTTATGCTGACTTCTTCGCCCTCGATGGATATTTTAATCTCCAGCAACTTAGAGCGCCTGATTTATTTAAGTACGGGCTGTGACGCTGAGGCGAACAAGGCTTTGATGGCGGAACTTTCCGGGAAGGGAAGTTATACGGTTACGGAAAAGATGCGCGAGGCCATGGCGGATTTCTGGGGGAATTTTGCTTCCCAGGAGGAAAATGCAGCAGAAATCAAGCGCGTATTTACCGATATGGGCTATCTGATGGATACCCACACTGGCGTGGCTTCTGCGGTTTATCAGAAATATGTCAAAGAAACCGGGGATAAGGCAAAAACGGTGATTGCTTCTACGGCAAGCCCCTATAAGTTTTCTCACAGTGTTATGGAAGCCATTGCAGGGCCACAGGAAGGAAAGGAAGAATTTGCCCTGATTGACGAGATGAGTGCACTGTCCAAGACCGATGTGCCTAAAGCGGTAGAGGAAATCCGCACGGCACCCATACGCCATAACCGGGAATGCGATGTTGAGGGGATGAAGGCGGAGGTTGCGGATATCCTGAGATAAGATTTGCCTGCTTTTTGCATACAGATTGCTCTCCGTGCTGTGTTCCTGCGAACCGGCAAGATTTTCGTCAAATTTACCAAAGAAGAACCGCAAAAAACCTCTTTCCATTTTGAATAAAATAGGCTATAATGAAGGACAGGGACATTATTTACTGAATAATGAATAAATTTTTTTAAACAGGAGGAATTGACATGTTAGTTTCCGCAAAAGAAATGCTTCAGAAGGCAAGAGATGGGAAGTATGCCGTAGGTCAGTTTAACATTAACAACCTGGAGTGGACCAAGGCTGTTCTTCTGACGGCAGAAGAACTGAAATCTCCGGTTATCTTAGGTGTATCCGAGGGTGCAGGAAAGTATATGACCGGATTTGGAACGGTTGCAGCTATGGTTAAGGCGATGATCAGCGAGCTGAATATTACGGTTCCGGTAGCGCTTCACCTGGATCACGGCACCTATGACGGCTGCTATAAGTGTATTAAAGCTGGTTTTTCCTCCATTATGTTTGACGGCTCTCATTATCCAATCGCTGAGAACGTAGAAAAGACCACCGAACTGGTTCATGTGGCACATCAGCTTGGCCTGTCCATCGAGGCAGAGGTTGGCTCTATCGGCGGCGAAGAGGACGGCGTAGTAGGCATGGGCGAGTGCGCAGATCCCGACGAGTGCAAGCAGATTGCCGATCTTGGCGTAGATATGCTGGCAGCAGGCATTGGAAACATCCATGGAAAATATCCTGAGAACTGGCCTGGCTTAAGCTTTGAAACCCTGGCAGCCGTGAATGAAAAGGTTGGCGATATGCCGTTAGTACTTCACGGCGGAACCGGTATCCCGGAAGATATGATTAAGAAGGCTATCAGCCTTGGCGTAGCAAAGATTAACGTAAATACCGAGTGCCAGCTTTCCTTTGCAGCAGCTACCCGTGCGTATGTTGAGGCAGGAAAAGATCAGCAGGGCAAGGGATTTGACCCGAGAAAGCTTCTGGCTCCTGGTACCGAAGCCATCAAGGCAACCGTAAAAGAGAAGATGGAACTGTTTGGTTCCGTTGGCAAGGCATAAGAAGTTAGTGGGTATTTGTGACTGAAAAATAGTTAAAAACTGGGAAAAGGCGTTTCCTTAGGATGGGAGCGCCTTTTTTTCGTTCTTTATTCGTTCTTTTTTGTTCATAAATTATTTGATTTTATGAACATTATATTGTATGATAGAATTATGGCTTTGATAAAAGCAGAAAGGATGGGGGAAATGGCGGATCAGGAGAGCTGGCAGCAGAAGGAAATTGAGCGGCTGCAGAAGAAGGTGAGTGATCTGACGAAAGCCTACAGTCAGGCTGTCAGGGAATTGCAGGAACTGAAAGCAGGGATGACACCGTTAAAAAGGGGCCGTCCAAAGCTGGAAAACGACCGGAAAGTACGTATTCTTTCTCTTTATCAGCAGGGAAAAAGTATGCGTCAGGTAGCTGCACAGGTCAAAGTTTCAGCCAGTACCGTCCATAAAGTAATTAAGGAAGCTATTGCAAGAACAAGGGTGATTTATGTCTATATGGACAGGGATGTTCCGGTTACATTGATTGATGTCAGCAATGCTGTACAGCGTATTAAGATTATGAATTTTACCGATGATTTGATCAGCAGGGCATTTGGTATACGAACGAAACCTACATGGGAAGACTATGAGGCATTTTTAGAGAGCCGCTGTATGCCAAGGACGCGCTATGGAATACAGGAAGAATTAGAGAATATAGGACTGGATTTTTATGATCCCGTACTTATTATAGAAAAAACCGCAGGCCGTGTGTATGAAGATTCCCAGTGGCTGTGGAAGATGGATCTGGAAGGGATAAAGGCTTATGATGCTGTGATAAAGAAGGCAGTAAATAAGGAGGAACAGAAACGCCAGGTTTATGAACTTTTGATGGAGATAAAGGGGGTTATGGAGCATGATAGAAGTCGATCGTCTGCAAAGGATAACCAGTGAAACAGAAAATCCGTCCTCTAAGGGAAACCAGAATAAGTGGTATTTTGATGGAAAATGGTATAAGGAAGATGGTTTGGGGTATGAGGCTTTAGCGGAAGTTCTGGTGTCCCGGCTGCTTTTAAAGACGAATGTCCGACAGAGTGTGGTATACCAATATGAACCTCTGTTGCGTGACGGAAGAGTTGTTCATGGCTGTGTGTCAGAAAATTTTATGCAGCCGGAGGATGATAAGGTGATTTCTGTGGAGCGGTTATTTCAGGCTTGTGAAGGTAAAAGCGCCGCAAAAGCCATTCTTGCTTATGAGGAACCAATAGACAAGATACGTTATGTGATTCAGACGGTAGAAAGGACTACCGGCCTTGTGGATTTTGGGCAATATCTGAGGGAGGTACTTAGTATTGACGCATTATTTTTTAATGAGGACAGACATTTTCATAATTTAGCTGTGATACGAAAAAAGGATGGTTCTTATCGGCAGTGTCCTGTGTTTGATCATGGGGCGGCTTTGTTTTCCGATATTCGGAAGGATTATCCCATCTCCATGACCGAAGAGGAGTGCAGAAGCAAAATAAGATCAAAGCCATTTTCAAGGGATTTCGATGAACAATTGGATGCCTGTGAACTGCTTTTTCCGGCAGTTCGTTTTCGGGCAGCATTTACCATTGAAGATGCCATCCATATTTTGTCTGAGTTTCGTGGTGTTTATGATGAAGCAATCTTACGACGGGTAGAGGATACAATACGGATGCAGATAAGAAAATATAGTTATATGTTTTCGTGAAATGAACAGGATAAAAAACTTTACATTTCCCCCTAAAACGAGTAGAATAGGTTGAAACTTCCATCAAAAAGAGAGGATAAATCATTCATGAGTGAAAAGGTAAATGTGGCCGAGATCTTCGGCGCGAATGTGTTTAATGACGCAGTGATGCGGGAACGTCTGCCGAAAAGCGTTTATAAGAAACTGAGAAAAACCATCGTAGAAGGGACTGAACTTGAGCCGGGGATTGCGGATTCTGTGGCCCAGGCGATGAAGGAGTGGGCGATTGAGCGCGGGGCGACCCATTATACCCACTGGTTCCAGCCATTGACCGGAGTTACCGCAGAAAAGCACGATTCCTTTATCTCGGCACCGGATTCTACGGGGAAAATTATGCTGGAATTTTCCGGAAAAGAATTAATTAAGGGAGAATCCGATGCCTCATCCTTCCCTTCCGGGGGGCTGAGGGCTACCTTTGAAGCCAGGGGCTATACCACATGGGACTGTACTTCACCTGCGTTTTTAAAGGAAGATGCTGCCGGTGTTACCTTATGTATCCCGACCGCCTTCTGCTCTTATACCGGGGAAGCCCTGGATAAGAAGACGCCTCTGCTCCGCTCGATGCAGGCGTTAGATCAGCAGGCCCTTCGGATTCTCCGCCTGTTCGGCAATACGACATCGAAAAAAGTCATCCCTTCCGTGGGCGCGGAACAGGAATATTTCCTGGTGGATCGGGAGAAATACCGCCAGAGGAAGGATTTAATCTACACGGGAAGAACCTTATTCGGTGCTATGCCGCCCAAGGGCCAGGAGATGGGGGATCATTATTTTGGCACCATCCGTGAGCGCGTAGGTGCGTTTATGCGGGAGGTCAACCAGGAACTGTGGAAGCTTGGCGTATCGGCAAAGACCCAGCACAATGAAGCCGCCCCTGCCCAGCATGAACTGGCACCGATTTATGCCGAAGCCAACTTAGCCGTCGATCATAACCAGATGGTGATGGAAACCTTAAAAAAGGTTGCCGAGCGCCGGGGACTGACCTGCCTTCTCCACGAAAAGCCCTTTGCCGGGGTGAACGGTTCCGGCAAGCACAATAACTGGTCGATTATTACCGATGACGGAATTAATATGCTCAATCCCGGGGAAACCCCTCATGAAAATATTCAGTTCCTTCTGGTGTTGGCCTGTATCTTAAAGGCGGTGGACATCCACGCCGATCTCCTGCGCCAGTCCGCCGCCGACGTGGGCAATGACCACCGCCTGGGGGCAAATGAGGCGCCGCCCGCCATTATTTCGATTTTCCTGGGTGAACAGTTGGAGGATGTTATTGACCAGCTCTGCAGTACGGGGGAAGCCACCCATTCCATCCAGGGCGGAAAGCTGCTGACCGGCGTGGCGACATTGCCGGATTTGGATAAGGATGCCACGGACCGAAACCGCACCTCGCCCTTTGCCTTTACCGGGAATAAGTTTGAGTTCCGTATGGTCGGCTCCACCGATTCCATCTCCTCGCCCAATGTGGTGCTGAATACCATTGTGGCGGAAGCCTTTAAGGAAGCTGCGGATGTTTTAGAAGCGTCAGAGGATTTTGAACAGGCCGTCCATGATTTAATTAAGCAGATGCTTGCCGAGCACCGCAGGATTATCTTTAACGGCAACGGCTATTCCGACGCATGGGTGGAGGAAGCGAAAAAGCGGGGACTTCCCAATATTCGTGCTATGGTGGATTCCATCCCTGCGCTGACGACCGAAAAGGCGGTAAAGCTTTTTGAAGAATTTAATGTATTCACCCGTGCTGAACTGGAATCCCGCGCCGAAATTGAATATGAAACCTATGCCAAGATTATTAATATCGAAGCGCGGACGATGATTGATATGGCAAGCAAGCAGTTTATTCCGGCAGTGATTCAGTATGTGACGAAGCTTGCAAAATCCCTGACCGCCGTTCTTGCCGCCTGCCCGGCAGCGGATGTGAGCGTACAGAATGAGATGATTATGGAAGCCTCAGACCTTCTCCGTGCGACGAAGGAAGCACTGGCAAAGCTGATTGAACTGGATGATTTGGCCTGTACGATGGAACAGGGACGTGAACAGGCGCTCTTTTACCACCGACAGGTTGTCCCCGCCATGGAAGCCCTGCGTGCCCCGGTGGATCGCCTGGAGATGATTGTCGATAAAGAGTTATGGCCGATGCCAAGCTATGGGGATTTGATTTTTGAAGTGTAAATTGAAGTGTAAATGCGTTTGTGATAATTTTTAATCTCAATGAAAAGGGGCTGCCGCACGAAGATTAAAGCGACAGCCCCTTAAGTTGTTTTAGAAAATGGTTTACAGCCGGTAAGCCAAATGGAAATTCGTTGTTTTTATTTTACGTAAGCAACAGCTTCGATCTCAACCAGTGCATCCTTTGGCAGGCGTGCTACTTCCACAGCGGCTCTTGCAGGATAATCGCCCTCGAAAAATTCGCCGTATACCGCGTTCATATCGCCAAACATGTTCATATCCTTTAAGAAAACGCCTGTGCGGAGAATCTGGCTCATCTCGATGCCTTCGCTGGCCAGGATGTTCTTGATGTTGGTTAAGGACTGACGGGTTTGGGATTTGATATCATCCCCGGCAAAGTTTCCGGTTGCCGGATCGATGGGAAGCTGACCGGATACAAATACGACGTTTCCTGCCTGTACAGCCTGGGAATACGGTCCGATAGCGCCTGGTGCATTCGTGGTTGCGAAAATTTTCTTCATGTTTTGTCCCTCCTGATTCTTTGTTAATAATAGATGTTTTGTGTTCATGATTCATGTTTTGTGTTCATCATTTACTTTTTTTCAGACATGTCATGAATGCGTGATGCATGATGCATTTATTATAGCTTATCTTAGTGGAAAAAGCAATATGATTTTTACGGTATATTGTTATGGTGTTAAAGCTACCCGGGCAATCCCTTCTTCAACCGCCGTTTCTGCCACGGCCTTTGCCACGACATCCGCCACGCCTTTATTCAGCGCCGAAGGAATAATATTCTCCGCTGACAATTCATCTTCAGGAATCATCCCGGCAATGGCATAAGCTGCCCGTTCTTTCATCAGTTCCGTAATTCCCTTTGCCCGCACCGATAATGCCCCTTTAAAGATTCCGGGGAAGACCAGCACGTTATTGATCTGGTTGGGATAATCCGAACGCCCGGTTCCCACGACGGCAGCGCCCCCGGCTTTGGCTTCCTCCGGCATAATTTCCGGCACGGGATTAGCCATGGCAAAGACAATTCCCTGATTCATGAAGGCAACCATTTCTTTTGTCACCAGATTCGGCCGCGACACACCCACAAAAGCATCCGCTCCCTTGAGGGCGTCAGCTAAGTTTCCGTGTTCCTTATTCTTATTGCTGATGTGCGAAATTTCTTCCTGTCCGGCATTCAGCCCTTCATCGCCCTCACAGATAATTCCATGGATATCGCACATAATCACATTGCCAAAGCCCATGCGGATTAAAAGCTTTCCGATAGCGATACCCGCTGCCCCGGCTCCGTTAATCACAATCCGCATCTCGCCCATCTTCTTTCCTGTCACCTTCATCGCATTCAGCATCGCTGCGGCAACCACGATGGCGGTTCCGTGCTGGTCGTCATGGAAAACAGGAATATCGCAGACTTCTTTTAACCTCCGTTCAATCTCAAAACATCTGGGGGCGGCGATGTCTTCCAGATTAATTCCCCCGAAGCTTTTGGAAATCAATGCAATGGTATTGACGATGGTATCCGTATCTTTGGAATCGATGCACAGCGGAAAGGCGTCCACGTCGGCAAATTCCTTAAACAGCGCACATTTCCCTTCCATTACCGGCATTCCGGCAGCGGGTCCGATATCGCCAAGGCCCAGGACAGCCGTTCCGTCCGTGATCACGGCGACTAAATTGGAGCGGCGGGTGAGCAGGAAGGATTTTTCGTAATCGGCAGCAATCTGTCTGCACGGTTCAGCTACACCCGGCGTGTAAAGCAGGGATAAATCCTCCCGGGTGGTAATTGATTTTCGGGAAATAACTTCGATTTTCCCTTTCATATCATAGTGAAGCTTTAAGGCTTTTTCATTGATATCCATGGTATTTCTCCTTTGCAAAGCGGTTTTAAACATTTATTTTATTGTTCATTTTATTTTTAACCCAGCTATTATTTTACCACAGAAAGGACAGGGATACAATGCCCGTTTTATTGTCCGGACTGCATAAGTTCATCCATATCCGAAACGATGCGGGCAATATCGCGCTCGACGATCTCGTAGACTAAGACGTCCGGAAGTTCGTCTTTGGTCAGGTATTCCGGTGAAAAATCCTGCCAGGGATAGTAAGTTACCTGTTCAAAATAGCGGGAGAGGTCATCCATCATAAACAGGCCAAAGGAATCGTGGAACAGGGCAATGTGCCGCTTATCCGGGGCATTTTGGGCAAAGGTGCGGGTGATGGGAAGGGGGGCGAAGGGAAGCTCAGGAACTGCCTCCACATTTTCATAGTAGCCATTGACCGTGTACAGGTAATCTTCTATAAAAACCTCCGGCATATGAAACAGCAGGGCGATATCACCGGGGCCGCGATAATCCCAGGATAGTTCCATATCTTCTAAAGCCATCGGAGTTCCCCCAAGGGTTTCAATCAGCATCTGTTCGGCTATAAAAGCTCCCGCTGCATTCCAGTGGGTATCCGTCTTAAAATACCATAGCTGATCCCGGTTTTCCAGATAATAGGATTTAGGGGCAATTACAGGAACGTCCGTCAGTTCGCGAAGTCCCTGTGTAAGCTGGTCATAGCGGGTGAATTCCGAAAGCCGGGTGTAGTACGAGGGCATGTATTCGCTGTAAATTCCTTCTTTATTGGGCGCGAGAAGGACGACGAAATCAACGCCGAGTTCTCTAAAATGCCGGCTGGTTTCCAGAACCTTCGAGGCAATGGTGATTAGGTCCATTTCCGAAAAAAGATTCTGCCCCCGGTAATCTTCAACGCTTGCGCCGCCGTTAAAAAAGTACCAGTTTTCCCTGCCGCGGATAACGGTGGGATTGTCCACCGACCGGAAAAAGGTCAGGTTAATCCCTGCGTTAAGGCTTAAAAACGGACTGCGGAAGGCAGCATGGTCATTGATATAATCTTCGATCTGCCGGGGATAATCCTCTAAATCTTCGAGAGAGGTTTCAGCCGTTATTTTGGGAAATTCAGCCAGAACGCGGTTTTCGGTGTTGGTATTTTCCATCCGGGGAGAAACAAGGGGCCACAGCAGGTTCGGGCCAAGGAGCATTGCCCAGAAACATCCGGCCATCCATCGGCTCATATTTATTTTTATCATCTTTATTGTCCTTCCTTTCCAAAGAGAGAAACAGAAGCTTGTCTGCACACCAGAAGCAAACTTAAAACCGGAAATAAATAAACGGGTTATAGGTATTGCTGACTAAGAGCATCGTGGAATAAAAGATAATCCCTGCCATAACCGCTACATCCCAGATATCGGTTTTTTCCTGGCGGTACAGGCGCTTTTTTAATGAAGGAAATATGTGCTGCACCGGACCGCAGAGAAGGATTCCCACAGCCATCCAGAAGAAGAGACGCCCGTCGGCATACATCCGGATGGGGTAGATTCCCTTTTTTAAGGTCAGCATATTGCGCAGCCAGGATTTTGCAAAGCGCAGGTGTTCGGCGCGAAAGAGCATCCAGCCAAAGAATACCACCAGCAGGGTGTAGAGGTGGTTTAACCATTTTTGGGGGTTGTTGTTCAGCCATTTTCCAAGGAAAAGCCGTTCGGCAATTAAAAAGACCGCATAGTATATTCCCCAGAGGACGAAGGAGATGCTGGCTCCGTGCCACAGCCCGGTGGCGGCAAAGACGATAAACAGGTTGATGCAGGTGCGCTTTAAGCCTCTGCGGTTTCCGCCCAGGGGAATATAGAGATATTCCTTAAACCAGGTGGAGAGGGAGATATGCCATCTGCGCCAGAATTCCGATACGGAGGAGGAGAGATAGGGATAGTTAAAATTTTCCATAAAATGAAACCCGAATATTTTTCCCAGTCCGATAGCCATATCCGAATAGCCGGAAAAGTCAAAATAAATCTGTAAGCTGTAGACCAGCACGGCAAACCAGGTGATGGCGGTTCCTAAGTTTTCTCCAGGCAGGGCTAAAATCCGGTCGGCAGCCTGGGCAAAGGTATTGGCAAGGATGACTTTTTTTCCCAGGCCGTAGGAAAACCGCTTAATTCCGTAAGCCTGCATCGAAAGATTGACCGAGCGGCTGGCAATCTGCGCTTCGATATCGTGGTACTTGACGATGGGACCGGCAATCAGCTGAGGGAAAAAGGAAATATAGAGTGCAAGGTAAAGCGGATTTTTCTGTACGGAAATATCACCGCGGTACACATCGATAACATAGGACAGGGCCTGGAAGGTGTAGAAGGAAATCCCGATAGGCAGGCTGATTTCCCGGAAGGAAATTAGCTCACGATGGATAAGAAAATTGAAGAGTTTTGCTGCAAAGTTAAAGTATTTAAAGTAACCTAAAAGCCCTAAGTTTACCGCAAGGCAAAGAAAGAGCACCAGTTGTTTCTTCTTTTTTTCCGGACAGGCAGAAAGAATCATGCCAAAAATATAGTTTAAGGAGATGGATAAGAGCATTAAAAGGATGTATCTGGGTTCCCCCCAGGCATAAAAAAATAAACTGGCAATTAAAAGAACCATGTTTTTTGCCGGTTTCCACGGAAACAGGAAGTAAAGTAAAGCTACGGCTGGAAGAAAATACCAGATAAAGACCAGTGAACTAAAAAGCATTGTTCTAAATTCCTTTCTGTCAAACCTTCGGATAATTTGTTACTGTGAACCCATGGACAGTAACGAATAAGACCGGCTTAACTATAACATTAAATAAAGGAATAGTCAATTCAGTGTTTTGTGATGAAACAGGCCGCAGAATTTTTGACTATAATTTTTTGTAAAAAATGTTGATTTAGGGATTGACATTTTTCGACAAATATAGTAGTATATGACTACGGATATTCGTAATAAGGAACATCGTTCTTATATAAGAACAAAACTGCGCAAAGGACAAAAGAAAAAAACAAAACAAAGAACTAAGGATAAGGGGCGATATAACGTACAAAAGAGGAAAGGAGTAAGAATCCGGAAAAAGACCAGGAAACTGCAAAAGAAAAAGGAAAAAGAAACCAGAGAAAAAAGAAAAAGATACCAAGGAAAAAGCAGAGAAGATACGTAAGAAAAAACAAAAAAGGTACTAAAGATAAGTTTAAAAGCTGCAAAAACAGCAGGAGAAAACATCAAAAGAAAAAACAAAGGAATAAATAGAAAAACAATACACAATGAGAAAAAGCCTTTAGGAGGGGTTACGTTATGATTATGGATTTTTTAAAGAAGGTGCCGGCGGGAATGATGATCGTCCCCATGTTTTTATCGGCGATTGTCAATACCTTTTTTGCAGAAGCGCTGCAAATCGGGTCGTTTACCACTGCGGTATTTACCAGCGCAGGTTCGGCGGCTATCTTGGGGGTTCAGTTGGTGTGTCTGGGGACACAGCTGCATTTTAAGTCAATGGGAAAGGTAATTAAACGGGGAGGAATCCTTTTGGTTTCCAAGTTTATCATCGGGGCGGTGATTGGAATTGTTATCGGAAAGATATTTGGGCCGGCTGGCTTTGTCGGCATTACAACCCTGGCAATTATCAGTTCGGTAACCAACAGCAACGGAAGTCTTTACATGTCACTGATGGCAAGCTTCGGCGATGAAACCGATGTTGCAGCGATGAGTGTTTTAACGATTAATGACGGGCCGTTCTTAACCCTCGTTGCTCTGGGTGCTTCGGGACTGGCAGATATTCCGCTGATGTCACTGGTTGCCGTGATTGTTCCTCTTTTATTTGGAATGATACTGGGAAATATAGATATTAAGGTAAAAGAATTTTTTGAACCGGGTATTGGTCTTTTGATTCCGTTTGTGGGAATTACTCTGGGCGGAAGCATTAACCTGTTAAATATTATAAAGGGCGGTGCCTCCGGCATTGTCCTGGGATTAATTGCCGTATTTATCGGCGGCCCGTTCATCGTGCTCTGCGACCGTTTGATTGGGAAGCGTCCGGGCTATGCCGGATGGGCTGTGGCAACCGCAGCAGGAAACTCTATCGCTACACCGGCAGCCGTGGCCCTGGTTGACCCGAGCTGGGCACCTTATGTCGGGGATGCAACCACGCAGATAGCCGCAGCTGTAGTCGTTACGGCTATCCTGGTTCCGATTATCACGGGTTGGTGGGCGAAGAAGTACGGCTGTCCGCAGTATCCTCTGGAAACGGCAAAATAATGATTGCCGGGTGCATAAAGGCTTACTGGATTTGTTCATTCTGTTCCAGAAGCTTTTCTAACCTGGGTTTTGCCTTAAGCAGAAGCGTTTCGATCTGCTCCCTTTTTTCCGGGGTAAAGCGAAAAGTGGGAACGCTGACGCTGATGGAAGCAGCCACCTGCTGGTTTCTGGCTAAGGGGACAGCGATGCAGGAGATATCCGGGTGGGTTTCTCCCTCTTCGACGGCAATGGAAGTTTCGCGGACAGTTATAATCTGCTGATAAAGTTCTTCAAGGTTTTGAACGGTATTTGCAGTAAAGGGCACCAGCGGATTGGGGTAAAGTTCCTTAAGATCCTCCATGCTGCAGCGGCTCAGCAGTGCTTTTCCCAGACTGGTGCAGTAGGCAGGAAGCCGTTTGCCGATGTCCGAGGTAAGGCGCACAGGCTCCGGGGAATCAACTTTGGCCAGATACAGGACAAGGTTGTGTTCTAGGATGCCGAACTGACAGATTTCTGAACATTGCTGCACGATGGTTTTCATCTCATCCTTGATGCGTTCAAAAACATTGTGCCTGCTCATGTAGGAAATGCCGACAAGGTAGGAATTTAAGCCAATCGTGTACTTCTGGGCTGCTTCATTATAAAAAATAAAGTTCTGGTCTGCCATCGTATGGACAATGGGGAAAAGGCTGCTTTTCGGGGCATGCAGACGCTGGGAAAGTTCAGCCAGAGTCAGTCCTTCCTTTTCCGCAGAAAGCGTGCTGAGAATGGAAAGAACCCGTGCAGTAGAGCGATGTTCATCTTTGGTCATAAGAAATCTCCTTTTATTCTGTTTTGTATCGCTATCATAGGTGAATTTGTATCATCTGTCAAGTGGAGGAAAAAGTAAATGAGAAATGCAATGATTATAAACGAAAAAGATAATGTACTCAAACTTCGCACATAGATTTTAGCTACGGACCTTGAAAATTCAATATCTGG
>CAMNRM010000057.1 GCA_946553025.1 uncultured Clostridium sp. | reverse complement strand
TTTGTGTATTGTTCAGTCTTTAATTTTCAAGGTTCATTTTGTCTTCGTTGCAACCGCCTTATCAGCGGCGCGAGTTATATACTACCACCATACTTTCCAAAAGTCAACAACTTTTTTCATTTTTTTTTATTTTTTTCAAGTTTAGTGCGAAAGTGGGGGCTATCTATTTCCCGACAACCCCACTTCCCGCTGTTCGTGCTTAAAACGCCAAGGAGTTCAGTGCGCTGCTATCTGTAGTTTGATGCCAGTCCGTAATATTATTAATGAATCCATGACTGGGGAATTCAAATCTAGTTGCTGAATCCGTGCCGACCTGACTGGTTGTTCCCGTCAAAGTATCATATCGGAACAGCAGATAGCCGATACGATCCATGGCGTTTTTCCGCAGAATAAGCGTCGGTACAGAAAAAGATTCCTCTTGATACAATGTATAGCTATAACCGGTGATTTCACCCCAGGTATTATACTCATAAGAGCTGGCCTGTGCAACAATAGCACTATACTGTTCACGCATACTCTGTCCGGCTGTTGTTTCCTGCGCCATGGTTGTTTCCTGCGCTGCTGTTGTTTCCTGACCGGTTTCTGTTTCCTGCACTGTCGTTGTTTCTTGACCTGTCGAGGTTTCCTGGTCTGCTGCGGTTTCCTGACCGCTTTCTGTTTCCTGGTCAGTTATTGTTTCCTGATCTGCCACGATTTCTTGATTTTCATCTGTACCTGGCCGATGATCGGCACCATTGGAATCTGCCGGCATTTCATCGGATTCGGTCTTCAAGCTGTCTGTATCATCCGCCCCCTGTTTCTGAATAGTTTTCATCAGTTCCTCATTCCCTTCTATTTCTTCCATCACAAAGTCGGGAATCTCCTGTATATCGAATTCTTTTATCACGGTGACAGAAGCTGTATCTCCATCAAGAGCCAACCTGGCAGCCTGTCCGGCGGTCAGTATTTCAGAAGCCAGGATATTGCCATCCTTGTCAAAGACACTGCATTCCACTCTTCCTTTCAGAAGATAAACAAGCAGCAGCTTTTCATTTTCCACCGTCACCCAGCCGCAGGTACCCCGAATCCCTACCATCATTGACGAAGTGCGAATATCCAGGCTTTCATCTTTTTCCAGTGGTTTTTCAATATTAAAAAACAGGCTGCCATACTGCATAACAATTTCTAATTTTTTCCTTTTCTTTTGAATCTCCATCTGGCTTTCCTGATCCAGCTTAACCAGCCTTTTGCTGTCTAAATTCATCCATGCATAACTTTGTTCATGTGTTGCCATTATCGAGCCGTCAAACAGGTGAAGATTTTCTTTTGGCAAAACATCCTTTCCCCTGCGGTCAATAAGTTCAAGTTCGCCCTCAACTTTCGTCAATGCTATCGTAGTGGCTACCCTTAAATTTCTGCATGACGTGCATAAAAAAACAACTGCAAAAAGCAAAAGTAAACCGCGGCCGTGTATTTTCCCCAATTTCATTATTTTGCTGCTTCCTCCCCGCTCTTCACATTTTTTCCAATTTCTGTAAAAACTGCGCTTCTTGCTCCTCCAGTTCATTAAAATGGTGTATTTACTGGCCAATCTGGTTTTTTCCCAGAAAACACTTTATGAATCTGCTCGGCCGCCTGTACTGCCATTAAGCGCATACACTCTTTCGTATTGGAAGCAATGTGCGGTGTAATTACCACATCATCCATTCCAAACAAGGGCCAGCTTAAGTCAAAAGGCTCACTTTCCATAACATCTAAAAAGGCTCCCGCAATCTCCTTCTGCTCCAATGCCCTGGTCAAAGCTTTCTGGTCTACAACCTCACCCCGTGCACAGTTGATCAGCCAGGCGCTTTTCTTCATTAAAGAAAACTCCTTCTCCCCCAGAAGCTTTTCGTTTTCTTTCCTCGCCGGAATATGGAGGGAAATAAAATCAGACTGCGCGAACAAGGTTTCCCAGTCCGCCAATTCCACGTAATTCGGAACATCCTCAGGCTTTTTTGTCGGCGCATAAGCCAGGATTTTCATTTCCAATCCATAGTACGCCTTTTTCGCCACTGCGCTTCCAATCCTTCCCAATCCCACGATTCCCAGTGTTTTTCCGATTAAGTCCGTTCCCTTATGGTTATATTTAAAGAAAAAATCATCCCGCTTCAGCGCATCACAGAATAATGCCGTCCGCTTTGCTGCCATAAGCAGGGCACCTAAGGTAAACTCAGCTACAGAATTGGTTGTGGCATCCGGTGTATTCGTTACCCAGATTCCCCGTTCACTGGCTGCTTCCAGGTCAACATTATTATAGCCTGCGCCATGACGTGCAACAATTTTTAACTGTTTTCCCGCTTCTAAAACAGCCCTTGTACACGGTGCGGTGCGCAGAAGAATTGCATCACAATCCGATACATCCTGAATTAAATCCTCCTCTTTTGCACCTCTTCCCATTTTTACCGAATATCCATTGGCTTCTAATGCTTTTATTGCTTCCTCTGCCACGGACTGCGGCACTAATACTTTATGCCTCATAAAATTCCCCTTTTATTCCTTTCTTTATGCTAATCCTTTTGAAAAGTTAATACGATAAAAGCTGCCATACCTTATTCTGTTACCGTCGGCATGACAGCTTTTCTTTTCCTTATTTATTTCTGTTTTTACTTTAAAAGTCCGCCGCCGGATAGGCGGCATCAATTCAGGTATTCCAAGTGCGCCCAGCAGACTTTTATTTATGGTAGTGCACTCACTTTTGGGCGCAAGATGGTTTACTTTAAAAATCCGCCGCTTCCAGCTTCTACCGACACTCCAGCGAGAAAATATCTCCTCCGGTACCTAACTGCAGATAGGTTCCTGATGCTAAGGAAACCGACTGATTTTTAGGAAGCTGGCCGCCCTGAAGATTAAAGGTTCCTGTAGAAGAATAATCAATCACGCTAAACATTCCTCCCCTGTATTCCACTTTTAAATGTACAGGAGAAATCTGCTGTCCCTGAATAACCAGGTTGCACTGGCTTGCATCGGTTCCGATAACCAGAGCACCATTATCCAGCGGAATATTCGCCCCGGCAAACTCACCCTGAATGCCAACCAGAAATCCCTGCTTCCCGCTATTCATCCCAAGACTCATGGTCTGGCCTACGTCGGAAGCAATCCCGTTATTATTCATATTCGTATTCACTGCGGCCCCGCCGTTTCCGCTGCGGACAATGCCAAGACGCTCTTCCTTCAGATGCAGATAAAGCTGTGCCTTCGTCGCCTCATAATAAGGGGTAACAAACAGCGTACCGATTCCGCAGGCCAGAACGCCCAAGAGGAACCAGCCAATAAATGATAATTCCAAAACAAAGGTATCAAACTTATACCCGGTCATCATCTGCTTGCTTAAGGCAAAGATTTCCTTCCGATCCTTTTCCGGATACTCGGCAACCAGGTAGGGCACCATATAGTACTCATAGAATTTAATAATTCCCGGTACAATCAATAAAAGCGTCCACAATCCAATAAACAGACTGCGCAAAAACATAACCAGGGCAATCCTTCCGTAACCGTTGGAAAAGCAGCCGAATAATTCCCCGACACCGGCATCATTCCCGTTCAGTTCGCTGATGGTAAAATAGCGGACGATTCCCGCTGCAATAATATTCGTAGCAAAAATCGTTACTAAAAGTGAGCCAACGGCCGGAATAAGCATACCGGCTACGCCCCCAAGAAACGACAGTAATCCGCTGATCAGCCCTGCCAAAAAGATAACCAGGACGCCGTTCCAGTAATACATCTTCAAGTTAGCCTTGGCCTGTTCTTTCAAGCCAGCTCTTGTCCACATAACCATATCCTCCTCTTCCCTCCCTGCCCCGTCTTCGTTCTGCATGCACATCCATGCTGCCTGGTTTTCAGGAACAGTTTGTAGAATTTATAAAATCTTTATCATTATAGCACAGAATTTTTATAATGCAAATATATCCGCTAACTTTTTCCAGCTTTTTTCGTTCCTCGGGTTACTGTTCACGGGGGTGCTGTGTTCTTTTGCGGAGCGGGAGCACGGTGACGACGGAATATGCCCCCACCGCAGCAGTCCCGCCTCCCCTGCCTTATGCCTTCTCCAGCATAAACCAAAATACCACCCCCGACTCCCTGTTCTCTGCACCGTAAGGCTGCTGGTGGGAATCCATAATGGCTTTAACAATGGACAGGCCGATTCCGCTTCCCCCGTAAGCCCGTGTCCTTGCTTTATCCACTTTATAAAACTTTGTCCAGAGGTTGGGCAGATCTTCTTCGGGCACAGGGCTTCCTGTGTTAAATACGCAGACCCTTACCCGGCTCTCCTGCTGCTGGAAGGATACCCGGATTTCTCCTCCCGGCTGAACATGGTTTAATGCATTGCTCAGATAATTCGTTACAACTTCTTCGATTTTAAACTCATCGGCCCAGACAAAGCAAGGTGCCTTTTCGTCAAAAACCGCCCTAACCCCTGCCTGTTCGGTCAGTATCTTCACCGAGGAAAGCACGCCCTGAACCCTCTCGGTTAAGTCGAATCTTTCCATGACAGCCATATCTTTTCCGGATTCCAATGCACTTAAGGTAAGCAGCTGCTTAACCATCCGGTTCATTTTCTGCGTCTCATCCATAATCACTTCACAATAGTAATCCCTGCTTTCCGGATCTTCGGCCATCCCTTCGGTCAGACCCTCGGCATAGCCCTGGATTAAGGCTATGGGTGTCTTTAATTCATGGGAAACATTGGCGATAAATTCCTTGCGCATTTCATCAATCTGGATTTTCTCCTCCACATCCCTCTGCAGCTGGAGATTTGCTGTTTTTAATTCTCCGATAGCCTCTTTAAGGCGGCTGGAGAGCACGTTCATGCTGTAGCCTAAAACCCCAATCTCATCGGAGGCTTTTCCTTCATAGCGGGCTTCAAAATCTAAGTTGCTCATCCTCTCGGAAATCTCGGTCAGCGACAGGATGGGCGAAACTATTTTTCTTGTGGTAAAATAAATTAAAATACTTCCGCCCGCCATCACGGCAATCCCCACATAGGCAAGGAAGCGGTTGGAAAGAGCAGCGCTCTCCTGTATACTGGCAATCGGCATAGACATCATAAAGCTTGTGCCGTTGTCGGAAAAAAAACCCCAGCACTCCAGGTAATAAGAATGTACCCTGGGTTCATAGATCTTTTGGATGGTATAGTTTTCGGTCTGCGAAACCAGTTCACTGGGCCGGCTATTCTGTCCCAGGATATTTCTGAGAAAGCGCTCGCTTAAAAAATCTCCCTTCCGCTCAAAAGAAACGATTGTACCGTTAAAGCCGTCCATAATGGCGATGGAAATATTGGACTGTTCATTCAGTTCCCGCACCAGCCGAACCATCGGCGTTTCTTCCCTCTGTGCATTCCACCCCGGACGCCCCTGCTCCTCTGCATCTTTAAATTCCTGGGCAATATCCACCCCGTTTTCCTTGGCAAAGACCAAAAGTGCATCGACCTGTGTGTATGCCTGCTCCAGTTCCTTGACCTTTTCGCTCTGATAAAACCGTTCCAGAAAAAAACGGTTAATCATAAAAAGGCCGGCCAGAGCAACTGCCATCAGCCCGATAAAGATAAGGGTAAAGCGGATGCGGATCGAATGTTTCATGCCCTTCATGCCCCAACCTCAAACTTATAGCCCATGCCCCAGATCGTCTTTATATACTCTCCCTTTTCTCCCATCTTGCTCCGCAGTTTTTTTACATGGGTATCAATCGTCCGCGCATCGCCAAAATAGTCGTAATTCCATACATGATTTAAAATCTTTTCCCGGGAAAGGGCAATGCCCTGATTTTCCACAAAATAATTCAGCAATTCAAATTCCTTATAACTTAAATCTACGGTTTTTCCGTCAATCGTCACCATGCGGGCCGCTTTATTAATGCAGATTCCTCCGACCTCCAGGGTTTCCGTGCCGACACTGTTCGTCCGGCGCAGGATGGCTTCCACCCGGGCCACTAAAATTTTAGGGCTGAAGGGTTTGGAAACATACTCGTCAACCCCCAGATTAAAGCCCTGCAGCTCGTCCCGCTCCTCTCCCCTGGCCGTCAGCATAATGATGGGAACCTGCGAAAATTTGCGGATGGTTTTGCACACCTCCCAGCCGTCCATCTTAGGCATCATAATATCCAGAAGAATCAGGGCAATGTCTTTTTGCTTAAAGAAGATATCGATGGCCTCCTCGCCGTCCGCTGCTTCCAGCACAAAAAATCCTTTAACCGACAGAAAATCCCGAACCAGTTTCCGCATACGGGCTTCATCATCAACAACCAGTATTTTTAAAGCATCCATAAGATTGGCTCCTTTCTTTGCTGCTTTTTCGGCTTTTTGATCCTGGTATTATTTTATCAGGTAAAGCGCAGAATTTCCATAAGTTCACAAAGATTTCACAAGAAGCGGATTTCACTAAAACAAAACCAGCTTCCCTTAGAGCATAATCCATTTTTTCCGTAAATAAACATACAAAAAAGAACTGCAGTTTAGCTTTGCAGTTCTTTTCTACATGTTTATCGCTTCGACAGGTATTCATGAATTCCTTTAGCGCCTGCTTTTCCTGCTTCCATGGCAAGGATTACCGTGGCTGCGCCGGTTACGGCATCACCTCCGGCGTAGACGCCTTCTTTGGTGGTTCTGCCATTGCCCTCGTCGGCAATAATGCACTTCCATTTATTGGTTTCCAGGCCTTCGGTTGTCGAAGAGATCAACGGGTTCGGTGAGGTTCCCAGGGACATAATCACCGTGTCCACTTCAATCTCAAAATCCGATCCGGGAACTTCCACCGGCCTTCTTCTTCCCGAGGCATCCGGCTCGCCCAGTTCCATCTTCCTTACCACCATGCCCTTTACCCAGTCGTTTTCGTCGGTTAAGATTTCCACCGGATTGGTCAGCAGGTTAAAGATAACGCCCTCTTCCTTTGCATGGTGCACTTCTTCCACACGGGCAGGGAGTTCGGCTTCGGAACGGCGGTAAACGATGTGCACCTCCGCACCCAGACGAAGGGCTGTTCTTGCCGCGTCCATGGCTACATTTCCGCCGCCGACCACGGCAACCTTCTTCCCCCTCATAATCGGGGTATCATAGTCGTCGCGGAAAGCCTTCATCAGGTTATTCCTGGTCAGATATTCATTGGCGGAAAATACACCGTTTGCATTTTCCCCGGGGATTCCCATAAACTTGGGAAGTCCTGCGCCGGAACCGATGAATACCGCCTCAAAGCCTTCTTCCTCCATCAACTGGTCAATGGTTACGGATTTTCCGATAATCACATTGGTTTCGATTTCCACGCCGAGTTTTTTTACATTTTCCACCTCATGGCGGACTACTTCAAGCTTGGGCAGACGGAATTCCGGGATACCGTAGGTTAATACGCCGCCCGGCTCATGGAGGGCTTCAAAAATCGTCACTTCATAGCCTAATTTTGCCAAATCCCCGGCACAGGTCAGTCCCGCAGGGCCGGAACCTATCACGGCTACCTTGTGGCCGTTGCTTTTCTCCGGCTTTGCGGGAACAAAGCCGTTCTCTCTGGACCAGTCCGCGACAAAGCGCTCGAGCTTTCCGATAGAGATCGGCTCGCCCTTAATTCCGCGGATACATTTTCCCTCGCACTGGCTTTCCTGAGGACATACACGGCCGCAGACCGCGGGAAGGGCTGATGCCTCGGCGATGATTTCGGCTGCTTTTTGAAAATTGCCGCCCTCGACTTCTTTAATAAAACCGGGAATATTAATGGAAACCGGGCAGCCGCTGACACATTTGGCATTGTTCTTGCATTTTAAGCAGCGGGAAGCTTCTTCCATGGCTTCCTGTTCATTGTAACCCAGACAAACTTCTTTAAAATTCGTAGCGCGTACTTTCGGTTCCTGTTCGCGCACAGGCACTTTCTTTAATACATCCATTAGTTGTCACCTCCGCAATGTCCGCATCCTCCGTGATGGGTATCGCCCTCCTGGGCTTTTAACATGGCACGTCCCTCGGCTGTCTTATACATCTGCTGGCGCTTCATGGCTTCGTCAAAGTTGACCAGATGACCGTCAAACTCCGGCCCGTCCACACAGGCAAATTTCACCTGATCGCCCACCGTCAGGCGGCAGGCCCCGCACATCCCTGTCCCGTCAACCATAATCGGGTTCATGCTGACAATGGTGGGAAGCCCCAGTTCCTTCGTCAGCTTACAGACAAACTTCATCATAATCATCGGGCCAATCGCCACGCACACGTCATAGTTCTTTTTCTGAACCTCAACCAGATCTTTGATCACATCGGTAACCATGCCCTTGCGCACATAAGAACCGTCATCCGTGGTTATGTAGAGGTTCCCCGCGGCTTCCTTCATCACATCTTCCAGAATCAGCAGGTCTTTATTTTTTGCGCCCACGATAACATCGACATCGATTCCCCGCTCTCTCATCCACTTTACCTGAGGATAAACCGGTGCAGCACCCACACCGCCGGCGACAAACAGATACTTTCTCTTCTTTACTTCTTCAAGATCTTCATGGACAAATTCGGAAGGCTGGCCAAGAGGTCCTACAAAATCCTGAAAAGCATCGCCCGCTTTAAGATTTGCCATCTTTAACGTCGAAGCCCCCACAGTCTGGAAAACAATGGTAACAATCCCCTTTTCCCGATCAAAGTCGCAGATCGTCAGCGGAATTCTCTCCCCTGCCTCATCCATTTTTACAATTACAAACTCACCTGGCTGGCATCGTCTGGCAACCCTGGGGGCCTGTACATCCATCAGATAAATCTTATCTGCCAGCATCTCTGCTTTTAAGATTTTATACATCTCTTTCCTCCTCACCTTCGTTAATGAATTTCAATCACATAATCTGCAGTAAATTCCTGTCCGGCGGCCAGCTTCATCACGCCCTCCCGGTCGGACAGTTCCCCGTTATAGCCTGCCTTGTCACAGCGCCCAAACCAGGGCTCTAAGCAGACAAAGGGATGTGTTTCTTCCATCGTCCACACGCCCATGTACGGTGTGCGGAAAGAATGAACAGTCACATAAGGCTCATCGCCCGGAAGCAGCAGACTGATGGTTTTCACCTGCCCCTGATCAAAGATATAGGTCAATGCCCGTTCAAAAAATCCCGGGGTAATCGCTGCCTTTCCTTCATTTAACACCAAAAGGTCGGACAGTTCGTCAACCTGAAAACCGTCTTCATCCGGTGCCTGAAAATGCACGGGGCCTTCCTGATGGAAATCCAGGGTAAAATCATGAACGCCTAAACCTTCCGGAGTTTTAAACGCAGGATGCCCGCCCAGCATAAAATATAAGTCCTTATCCCCGGGATTGACAACCTTCCACATCACGCGGATCTTGTTATCCTCCAGGCGGTGTCCGGTTTCCAGGCGAAAAGAAAACGGATAAACTTCCCTTGTCTTTTCGGTATCGGATAGACCATACCAGACTTCCCGATCCGTTTGTGACAATAAGCTAAACTCCATATCCCGGGCAAAACCATGGGCAGACATCGGATAGCGCGTTCCCTGGTAATGGTAAGCGCCGTCTGCGCATTTTCCGATAAAAGGAAATAATATCGGTGCATGGCGTCCCCAGATTTCCGGCCTTCCCTCCCACAAAACTTCGCGGTCATGCTTTTTATCGTAAATCCGAACCAGTTCCCCGCCCTGGGAAGCGATTTCTATCCGCAAATCTGCATTTTCCAACATTGTTCTTGCTTCATTCATTATGATTCCTCCATTCAGGATAGTTCTACTATAGCACATCTTTTTAAAATATACAATATTTTTTAGGTAAAAGTTAAAAATCTAACAAATTTTTAGGTACTTTTTTCTCTGGCCGTTGCTTTTATCGGCATTTTGACCTGTTATTTCAGGTTCTATTTTCTGTTTTTTTCATCATCAGCTGCTTTAGCCTGGACTTTCGGCAGTACATCCGAAACTCATAGCATAGATCAAAACAGGTCTGTTCTTCACTCGCCGCAGCTAATATCCAGTCCGAATGCTCATCCAGATTCGGGAAATAGGTATCGGCCTGGTAGGCGTAATCAATCCAGGTGATGTGGGCCGTATCACAAAAAGGAAGGAACTGCCGGTAAATTTCCTCTCCCCCGGCAATAAAAATATCCTCCGTCGGATAGCTTTCACATTCCTTCAGTACTTCCTCCACACTCCCAAAGACCCTGGCACCTTTTACGGAATAGAAAGGATCTCTGGATAGGACAATATTTATCCGCTTTGCCAGAGGCTGCCCCCCGGGAAGGCTTTCTAAGGTCTTCCTTCCCATCACCACCACCTTGCCTGTAGTTTCTTCGCGAAACAGCTTCCGATCCGCCGGAATATCCGCCAGCGTCTTTCCCTGATACCCTATTGCCCAGTTTTTATCCACGGCTGCAATAATATTCATTTTTCCCTCTTACACCTCGATTCTTCTGCGGATTTGTTTTTAGCGGTGCGCCCGCAAACTTTTATTCATGGTAGTGCACTCACTTGCGGGCGCATAAAGGTTTAGAAGGTTTACTCTGCAATAATCAATTCCTTTCCATAGGGCAGGGAAGCTATCCAGTCGCAGAAGATGTGCCATTCCTGCAGCTTATGGTCTTTTCTTGCATAGTAAATATTAATCAGCGTTTCATAATTCAGGCTGCAGGTCCGCATCTGGTTATAGCTGGAGGGAAGAAGCTGAATCATATCGTACCAGTCCTCTTTTTTCTTTCCCTCTTCCAGATAGCGCAGACGGATTTCCTCCAGCTTTTCAATCACCTGATCCATAAATAGCAGCGTAGATTCCGTCATATGATCGGTGCTGAAATCCTCACGCGAAAAGGGCTTGCTGTGAATTTTATGCATGGTGCTGGTCGAATTCGCAACCGTTCCTACCTTATAAGTATCATATTCCTTCCACCAGTAAAGCGGCGCTGTAATATCCGCGGACACCATCACCTGACGTAAAAACTTCCGGTGATCGCTCCCTGCCCGGCGCAGCCGCACAGCAAGATCCAAATCATTCGGCCCCAGAATATACTGATGATTTTCGTCGTAATAACTGTCCATCCGATTCCAGCTGTTTAAGGGATTTCTGGCTCCCCGCATGGCGTTTTCCAGATTCATCACACTGAAACGCTCTATTTTTATCATGAACTTCTCCTCACTTCCTTGTCGCGTACTGTGTTTGATTATACAGGATTACATAAAAATTTCAATCCTTTTCCTTTACCAAAATTTTCGCTTAAACCTTCCGTTCCTGTTCATATTTCACAACTTCACCGCAGCAAATTGCCTCCTGAAGCCGTAAAGAATAAATCACAGCCTCCTTCACCGGCTTTCCCGTCACCTGCGTTAATGCCTGGATATAGTACTTCATCTGCACCTGATAGCGCTCTAAAAGTTCCTCTTTATTTTCCACATAATCCGTCTTATAGTCTACAAGAAGCAGTCCGTCCTCTTCCTCGGCATAAGCGTCAATCATTCCCTGGATTAGCACCAGCTCCTCAGATTCTGCCAGTCCCATCTGGCGGGCAGGTACGCCAATCATAAACTGCTGTTCCTTAAAAAGCCGCCCTTCCTTTCCTGCCTGTGACAATCGCTTTCCCAAATCGCTCTGGAAAAACTTCCATATCGAGTGTGCATTGACAAGCTTCCTGGCCTCCCGGGAAATCCGTCCCTTTTCCATGTACAGGTTCAGTTGTTTTTCCACATCCTGCACCGTTTCACACTCCCAGCCATTTAAAAGTTCCAGCGCCCGGTGATAAGCCGTCCCCCGCAGGGCACCGCGTCCAAAGCGGCGTTGTTCTTTTTTCTTTTCCTCCTCTGCGGTTAGCGTCTTCTCTTGCGTTTCTTTAGTTTCTTTAAATTCTTCGGTTTCCGGGATTTCTTTGCTCTCCTGCATTCCTTCGGTTTCCGCTAAAATTTTTTCGGCTGCTTCTCCGGAAAACAGTTCTGCCGCCCTGCCGCTTTCTTCCTCCTGACTGCGCCGCTTTAGTTCAGATACCGACATCATGGCATAGAGTTCTGTATCCGCGGCAAATGGATATTGGTAATTCATGGCATCTTCCAGGGCCTGATGATAGTCCCTGTGATAAATAACCCCTTCCGGCTGGTTTAACAGCATTTCCCTGGAGGTTTTTTTCTCCATCTGGCGCAGGACTTCCGTGCCGATAAAGGAGGCGGCAGCCGCCTGATGGCATAAAATCGTTCCCTGTGTCTTTGGAAGCGCCATGAAGATCCAGTCCAGATAAGATGCGGCACCCATCAGCAGGGTGAAGGGTACGGCTTTATTCTCTCCTGTCCTTGGCTTTGCCCGCCGCCCGGTATAGCCGGTAAAACGCAGAAGTTCTCCCTGGTCGTCCATTTCAATCCCATATTTTTCTAATTTATTGGCTAAATACGGATCGGTCGCGGTCATAATCAGTTTTTCCTTTGCCCGGGTCATCGCCACATAGAGGACACGGAGTTCTTCTCCCAGACCTTCCAGATCCATTCTCCGCTTTAAGACCTGTTTTTTCAGGGTAACGCTTTTCAGCCGCAGATCCAAATCCAGATAATCCGCTCCCACGCCGAAATCCATATCAATAAGCAATCGCCCATAGACATCCCGCTTATTAAATTTCTTTCCCATTCCTGCCAGAATGACAACCGGAAATTCCAGACCTTTGCTCTTGTGGATGCTCATAATCCGCACCGTCCGATCTTCGGCACCGGCCACTGCCGCCTCGCCAAAGTCCGTTTCTACCTTCTTCAGCCGCTCCACATAACGAATAAAATGAAACAATCCCTGATAGCTGGTCTGTTCATAGGCTGCCGCCTTTTCAATCAGAAGATCCAGGTTTGCCTGACGGGTTTCTCCTGCGGGCATGGCAGAAACATAGGCATAGTAGCCCGTTTCCCGGTAAATCACCTCCAAAAGCTGGTGCATGGGCAAAAGTCCGGACTGGTAGCGGAAGGTTTCTAAAAGGCGGCGAAGCTGCAACACTTTCCTGCAAATGCTCTCTTCTATCTCCTTTTTTTCTCCCAGGAAATTTTCCCCTGTCTTTTCTGCTTTTTCCAGCCATAGCTTCCAGGCTCCGTAAATCCCGCGATCCTGACGCTTTTTTGCCCTCTTTTTATAGCCTGCCATCATCCACGCCAGTTCTTCGTCCGTCATTCCGACAATGGGCGATTTCATCACGGCGGCCAAAGGAATATCCTGAATCGGGTTATCGATCACCGCCAGAAGGCTTAAGATGGTTTCCACCTCCGTCGTATCAAAATACCCCGCCTGGGACTGCGCGTAGGCAGGAATCCCTTCGTTCATCAGCCCATTAACGAACACCTCGGCCCACCCGGAAAGACTGCGCAGCAGGATAACGATGTCACCGTATCTTGCCCGGCGGTAGGCATTTTTTTCCTTATCCCAAATCATAATGCCCGTCTTGGGATCGGTGAGCCGCCGGATTTCCCGGACAGCCAGCTTTACCTCAATCTCCCGGCTGGTAAAATCCCTGGCCTCCTCATCTAAACGCGAAAGTTCCTTAGTTCCGGTATCCACAAGAAAAAGTTCCGTCTTATAGACATCATCCCCCAATACACCAATCTCTTCCCCTGTACCGGATGCTGCATCCGTCCCATTCATCCCTCTTACATCCGCTCCCAAACTACTCGCAACCGGCGCAAACACCGCCCCCGGATAAAGGGCTGTTTCCTTCGTATAGCGGATTCCTCCCAGACTTCGCCGCATAATCTGATAAAACACCTGGTTAATACTCTCTAAAACCTGACTTCGGCTTCGGAAGTTCTTCTGCAGTTCAATCTTCTGCTTCTTCCCTTCTTCGACGGAATACTGATGGTATTTTTCCAGAAATATTTCCGGCCTGGCCTGGCGGAAGCGGTAGATGCTCTGCTTAACATCGCCCACCATGAAAATATCCGGCCGTCCAAACCTCTCTCCGGAAAGTGCCCGCAGAAGCTCCTCCTGCACATAGTTGCTGTCCTGGTACTCGTCCACTAAGATTTCCCGGTACTTTTTACTCAGTTCATCCGCCACCGCCGAAAAACGGCCCTCCTGGTAGAGAACCTCCAGGGCATAGTGTTCCAGATCGCCAAAATCCACCAGGTTCCTGTCCTTTTTCGCCTGCTTATAGCGCCCGGCAAATTCTTCCGTCAGAGAAATTAATTCCTCAACCACCGGCGCACAGCCCAAGATGGCCTCCCGAATCTCCTCTTCGCTCTGGGAACAATACTGGTCCCTGCACTTATTGACGGCCTTTTTCACCCGATCCCTTATCGACGAGGCAAACTCTTTTTTGGCCTTATCGATATCCTTTTTCCGAATCGGGGTCAGCTTCCCAAAACCGGCATTGATCAGCCGCTCCTGAAGTTCGGAAAAATCACAGGAAGCGCCAATGCGGCGGATCATCTCCCGATCCTCGCGAATGGTGGGCAGATAGGGTTCCGGCCCGTCCGGTTCCTGGCAGATATCCAAAACCTCGTCAAGCTGCTCCCCAAACTCCTCCATCTGCCTGCGCACATCGGCTAAGAGAAACTGCATCCAGGGACTTTTCCCGAATTCCTCTGCCCCTTCCCTGGCAAACTCCTTCCGGCACTGGTTCAGCCATTCCTGCGGCCAGGGATGGCTTACGGAAAAATGGTAAACCTGTTCAATTACGGACTCAATCCCCATATCGGTCTTTCCGCTCCCGTAAGTTTCCACAAACTGTTCAAACCGTTCGCCGCCCGAGGCATATTTTTCTTCTAAGAGCTCCGCCATCACATCCGCCCGCAGAAGCATTAACTCCCCTTCATCGCCCACACGGAACGAAGGGTCAATCTCCAGGCTTGCGTAATGATTGCGGATCAGCGAAAGACAGAAACTGTCAATCGTCTGGATCTGCGCGTGGGGAACTAAGGCCGCCTGAAGGCGCAGGCGTTCATTCTCCGGATCTTCCTCCTGCTTTTTGGCAATGGCCTTGCCGATCCTTTCCCGCATCTCTGCCGCCGCCGCATTGGTAAAGGTCATCACCAGAAGTTCATCTAAATCCACCGGGTCCTGCCCGTCCGTCACCATTGCCACAATGCGTTCAACAAGAACCGCTGTCTTTCCGCTCCCGGCGGCTGCCGATACCAGAAGATTTCGGCTGCGGCTGTCAATTACCCGCTGCTGATCTTCAGTCCACTTTACTGCCATCCTGCACCTCCTCGTTTTTGACATCCTTTTTCTGTCTGCCCAAAGATTTTACCTGTCCGCCCAAAGATTCTGCCGTTATTTCATCCCCGATGTTCTCATCGCTGTCAATCATCTCATTTGTTTCTTCCTCTTCCTCCTCTTCTTCCTCCGGCAAAATCTCCTTCCATATGTCTTCCGGCTTAATGGCCCGCAGTTTCCGGTAAGCATAGCCGGAGGTTTTCCGGTCAAAACCGCACACCGCATGGTAGGGGCAGTAATCGCATCCGGTTCTCGTCCCCTGCTTATAGGGGAGAAGGGCTGTGCTTCCCTGCAGTATTTCTTGTCCCACCTTCCGGCAGCGCCCCCTTACATAGTCCCGCAGGAAACCAAAACGCTTCCCGCTGGCCACCGAGGAACGGGCTTCCTGGACAATTCCCGCTTTTACCGCTACCGGGATAACATCCGATTCCCCTTCAATCTCCCGATCCATGCGCTGGATTACCTCCAAATCACTGTTGACCAGACCGTTCATTTTCAGCTGCTTTTTAATCTGTGCCTCGATTTCAGCCGGGGTCATCACTTCTGTTTTTTCGACCATGGGGTCCTGGATATTATAATAGAATAAACCCGCAGGAACGACTTCCTTATCCGGGCAGCGCCTCTCCTGCAGTTCCATCGCCGCATCCATGTAGACGACAAGCTGAAGCTGAAGCCCATAGTAGAGGGCAGCCAGATCAAAGCTTGTGCTCCCTGATTTATAGTCGATAATCTTAACATACACATGGGTTTCATCTTCACACAAATCCAGCCGATCGATCCGCCCCTGTAGATAAAGGGCTTCATCTTCCGAAAGGGCAATCTTCATCGCCTCTAAATTATCCGCAGCCGAAAAAGAAACCTCAAAGCCCACCGGCTTAAACTCGCCCTTTTTCAGCTGTTCGCCCAAAGCCCACATCGTTCGATCCGTAATGCGGGAAAGGCGGCGGATCAGATAGGCATTGCGGGAGGAACTGTGAAGGATGGTATTGCCGTAATCCTCGGCCACCGCATTGACACAGGAGGAAACGACCTCCCTGCGCTTTTCTTCACTTAACCCCGCAAGCCCCAGGCCCTGTTTCTGCAGTTCCTCAAAGCACAGATCCAACGACTGGTGGAAAAGATTTCCCATATCCACGGCACCCAGTTCATATTCGCGGCGCTCCATCAGTTCCAGCCCGTAGCGCAGAAAATGGGCATAGGCACAGGAGGCATACTGTTCCAGCCTGGTTACGCTTCCCGAAAGCACCGGCCCGTAAAGCGCCCTGGCGGCTGCCCTTCCAATCCCCTTTTCTTCATAAGTATAGGAAAATGCCTCGGCAAGCTTTTTTGCCAGAGATGCGCAGTCCGGGCGATGATAGACGTAGGAAAATAACTCCAGAACCTGTGCGGCCATCTCTTCATCCTCTCCTGCATCTTCCACAGCACTGCCTGCCGCGAGGGTGCGCAGCCCCTGGGCAAGGCAGCGAAAGGCTTCTTCCTTATTCCAGGGAACCGCGGATAATCTTTCGCCCGAAAATGCCGCATCCGGAAAAAGCCGGATTAAATCTTCGATAAGTGCTGAAGGCCGAAGCTCTTTCCCGCTTCCGGAAAACGCCCCGTAAGTAATCACTAACTGCCGGGAAGGTCTGGTCATCATCAGATAAAGGTAAAATCTCTGCAAAAGCCCGTTTTCCCTGGCTGTAGGTGCCAGTTCCACCTTCTGCCGGGCAAAAAACTCCCGCTCATCATCCGTTAAAAGCCCCCGGCTCTCCCTTCTCTGCGGGACAATGCCCTCATTTACACCCACAAAATAAAGAACCTTAACATTGCCCAGACGGGTTCGGGTAATATCGCCCACAATCACCCGATCCAGGGTTGCCGGAATCGTCCCCACTTCAATCTCGCCAAACCCGGCATCCAGGATTTCCATATATTCCTTTAACCCCATAGCTTCATCGCCCAAAAGGGCTTCCAGGCGCTCAAGCATCTCCATCGTAAGCCCGTAAACCTGGCTGTACTCCTTGGAAAGTTCGCTCTCCCCCTCTTCCATCAGCCGATCGGCCCGCTGTAAAAGCTTTTCCTCAAGCCGAAGCTTTTCCAGAAATGCCCTTAGCGCTCCGGTCATGGAAGAACCCGTATTCTCCTTATTTTTCAGCGAAAGCCGCAGCGAAGAAAACGCCTCTTCCACGGCGCGGCGCAGCCAGTTTAACTCCTTTAAGTTCAGCTTTTCGGCCCCCCGGTAGGTTCTCTCCCAGGGGGATGACCAACGCTTATACCCGCGTATGCCCAGGGCTTTTACATAATTTTCCATTCGATCCAGACTTTCGCGCAGGTCAAATTCCGCCGGTTCCGAAGTTCTGTTCTTCTCCTGTTCTCTGTCTTCTTCCTTACCCTCCTGCTCGTCTTTTTCCATCTCCCGAATCCGGGCAATCTGCTCTTCATCCAGAACCAGCCCGGTTTTCAGGCAGCGAAACACGCTTTCATAGGGAAAATCCAGGCGGACGGCTTCTAAGGACGAACGGATTAACTCCACCAGGGGATTGGTTAAGATGCTTTTCTTATCGTCCAGGAAAAAAGGAATACCCATGGCATCAAACTGCCTGCGGATCTCCCGCCCGTAAGAATCCAGATCGCCGGTGATCACCGCCATATCCCGGTAGCGAAGGCCCCTGTGCAGCCATTTTTGCATCTGATGGCAGACAAAACGGACTTCCTGGGCAGGATTTTTCCCCGAATAGATAAAGATTTCCTCTTCTCCTTTTTCCCGTGTTTCCTTGGGCAGGGGCATCTTCTTTCTTCTGGAATAACGTCCAAGATTTTTTTCCAGATAGGCAAGCCTGGGGCTTTCCTTAAAACGCACAGGAGGAATACTGCCAAGGAGAATATCCTTTTCATGGGTGATTCCCGCCAGGGATGCCAGATCAATCAGCTGGCAGATCATGTGCCGGCTCATATAAAATAAATCATGCTTCTTTGCCTCTGCATAAATTGATTCCTCCAAATCCACCGTTACAGCCACCTTCACCTGACTGCAGCGCCGAAGAAGGATCTCCACAATCCTGTACTGTACCGGGGTAAACCCTGTATAGGAATCCAGATAAATACTGCACGAAGAAAGCTTTTCCCAGCGGGGAAGTTCCCGGCAGCAGATATCCAAAACCTCTTCCGCCGTGGTAAAACGATCCTTAATATACTCCTGAAAACTTTCATAAAGTACGCCGAAATCCCTCAGTTTTTCCTTTAAAATCGGCCCTCCTGCCGCCCCGGTCAGTTCTTTTAAGGTTTCCGGGGTCACTCCGTACTGATACATCTCCGAAATCAGCGATTTTAACTGATTGACAAATCCCACCTGGCCAAGATGGCGCTGGTAATAATGAAGCTCTCTTTTCTTCTCCCCCGCAACCTTCCGCAAGATCATCGATTTTCCCATATCATCCAAAACCGTCAGCAACTCTACGGTCAAATCTTCAAAAACCCGGTAGGCAAGCCGGTTAAAGCTTACCACATCAATATTGGTCAAGCCATGGCGGGGATGAAGGAGAATCAGTTCCCTCTGGGTTTCCATGGTATACTGCTCCGGAACCAGAAGCAGATACTGCCGGTTTGCATGTTCTAAAGATTCCCGAATCATCTCTTCATAGATATAGCGGCTCTTCCCCGACCCCGACGGGCCTAAAATAAACTGTAATGCCATCTGACTCCTGCCTTTCTCATTTTTTATTCATTGATGCTGAAATGCTTCGCACTACGTGCTCCCTCAGTTCATTCCCTTACAGTATAGCATATTTCTTGCCCTGTCAAAGGTATAAATAGCAAATCCCTTCATAAATTATAATAAATGAAAAGGGAGGTTCCCCATGAGTTCAAAAACCAAAATTATTGTCCTGCGAATGAAGGAGATTATCTATACCGCGATTTTTGTCGGTCTTGCCCTCCTTCTGATTGCTCTGTTTTTTATTATGTTCCGCCGGGATAAAGCAGATTCTCCGCCGGAATCATCGACCGCAGAAGCCGCCTACATACCCGGCGTTTACTCCTGTGCGATTACATTAGCCAGTGAACAGATTAATGTTGAGGTTTCGGTCGATGCCCACCAGATTACCTCCATTGCTCTGCGGCCGTTAAGCGACTCGGTTGCTGCCATGTACCCTTTAATGGAACCGGCCATGCAGGATCTGGCCGCCCAGATTTTAAAAAGCCAGTCTTTAGAATCGGTTACTTATCCGACGCAGCAGAAATACACCTCTGCCGTGCTCCTCAGGGCCATACAGACTGCGCTGGACAAGGCTGTACCCCAAAATACGGTACAAAATTAAATCCGCTCTCAATTTCAATTCCTGCGCCGTCCGCGGCCAAACAGGTACAGAAAAATCCGGCAGACTTTCGCCGCCGGATTGTTGCTGTACCTGTTTTACTGTATAAAAAACATTCTGGTTTGTCTGGTAATTATCGGTTCTTCCCCCTTATCCGCCGCATTCGTCTTTGCGGCCTAGAAGCAGAGAACTTCCTCCATAGATTAATAGTGCATCGCCTTGATTTCCGCGGTTTCTGCAAACTTGCGGATATTGGAAGCATTCACAATCTTTTTCACATGATTTCCTTCAACCTGAACCAGGGTCGGAGCCTGCATAATTCCGTACTTTTCTGCCAGTTCCTGATTTTCCTCGGCGTCAATGGTTACGTAGTCCATTCCCTTTAATGCTTCCTTTGCTGCACGGCAGTTCGGACAGGTCTTTGTGGTGAAGAGATACAGTGCGTCTTCCTTATTCTCAAGCGTTCCGCGGTTTTCCTCCTCATTCTTTGGTGCCTGGCTTGCCGCCATCATCTTTCCGGCCTTTTTCAGCACGGAATGTACCGGATCGTAGGTCTTGCGGTTCTTAAACTCCTGGGTCTTTCCTTCGTTCCAGTTCTGTACCGGACGGTAGTAGCCGGTGATTCGGCTGTAAACCTCCGCCGGGCCGCCGCAGTGCGGGCATACAAACTGCTCGCCGGACAGATAGCCGTGCGTCTTGCAGATAGAATAGGTCGGCGACATCGTATAATACGGAAGCCGGTAATTCTCGGCAATAGTGTGCACCAGCTTGGCTGCTGCCTTCCAGTCGGGAAGCTTCTCCCCTAAGAACGCATGGAATACGGTTCCCGAGGTGTACAGCGTCTGCAGTTCATCCTGGATATCCAGGGCGTCAAAGACATCCTGCGTATAATCTACCGGAAGATGGGAGCTGTTGGTGTAATACGGCGTATCCCCTTCGGCTCCTGCGGTGCGGATGCCTGGGAATCTCTCCCGATCATGCTTTGCAAGGCGGTAAGCCGTGGACTCTGCCGGTGTTGCCTCCAGGTTATATAAATCGCCGAATTCTTCCTGATAATCGGACAGGCGTTCACGCATATGGTTTAAAACTTCCTTGGTAAACTTCTGGGTGCGCTCATCCGTCATATCACCGCCCAGCCAGCGGGCATTTAAGCCTGCCTCGTTCATGCCGACAAGGCCGATGGTGGAGAAATGATTGTCAAAGGAACCAAGGTAGCGCTTCGTATAAGGATAAAGTCCGCTTTCCATCAGCTTCCCGATAACCTCTCTCTTGGTGTGCAGGGAACGGGCGGAAATATCCATCATATGATCCAGCCGACGGTAAAAATCAGCCTCATCCTTTGCCAGATAAGCAATTCTTGGCATGTTAATGGTAACTACACCCACGGAACCGGTGCTCTCGCCGGAGCCAAAGAACCCGCCCGTCTTTTTGCGCAGTTCACGCAGATCCAGGCGAAGACGGCAGCACATGCTGCGCACGTCACTTGGCTGCATATCGCTGTTGATATAATTGGAAAAATAAGGGGTTCCGTATTTTGCCGTCATTTCAAATAATAAACGGTTGTTTTCATTATCCGACCAGTCAAAATCCCTGGTGATGGAATAGGTCGGGATCGGGTACTGGAATCCTCTTCCGTTTGCATCGCCCTCAATCATGGTTTCGATAAAGGCGCGGTTAATCATATCCATCTCTGCCTTGCAGTCTTTATACTTAAAATCCATCTCTTTGCCGCCGACGATGGCATTCATCTCCGCCATATCGTCCGGCACGGTCCAGTCCAGGGTAATATTGGAAAACGGTGCCTGGGTTCCCCAGCGGCTTGGGGTGTTTACGCCGTAAATAAAGGACTCAATACATTTTTTCACTTCCGGATACTTTAAGTTTTCCACCTTGACAAATGGTGCCAGGTAGGTATCAAAGGAAGAAAATGCCTGTGCGCCTGCCCATTCGTTCTGCATAATGCCCAGGAAGTTTACCATCTGGTTGCAGAGTACGGACAGATGCTTGGCCGGAGATGAAGTCATCTTCCCGGAGATTCCGCCCAAACCCTCTAACAGAAGCTGCTTTAACGACCAGCCTGCACAGTAACCGGTAAGCATGGACAAATCATGGATGTGGATATCCGCATTCCGGTGTGCCTCGGCAATCTCCTGATCATAAATCTCAGACAGCCAGTAATTCGCAGTTACCGCACCGGAGTTGCTTAAAATCAAACCGCCCACCGAATAAGTAACCGTGGAATTCTCCTTAACCCGCCAGTCCTCAACCTTAACATAGCTGTTGACAACATCCTTGTAATCCAGGATGGTATTCTTCATATTGCGGATTTTCTCGCGCTGCTTGCGGTAGAGGATGTAAGCCTTTGCCACATCCGTATAGCCGGTCTGCTCCAGCACATGCTCTACGCTGTCCTGAATCTCCTCCACGGAAATCTCCTCATCCTTCATCTTCCCCTGAAAATCTGCCGTTACACGCAGTGAAAGGAGTTCCAGGATCTCATTATTAAACATCTTCCCGGTCGCCTTAAATGCTTTCTTTATCGCCTCAGTAATCTTCACCAGCCGAAACTCTGCTCTCTCTCCATCCCGCTTAATTACCTGTATCATTACAAACCTCCTGTTATCTGTACTTTTCATCCCTGCTCTCCAAAAAGCCCCGCCGGCTCGCGGGCATCTGTCCTGCCCACGCTCTGGCCTGCAGCGGCTTGCCTGCATTCATGCTAACCCTGCGTATGCATTTGGAAGCGGTAGGGTTTCATTATAGCAAATCTGAAAAGAAAATACAAGATGTATGAATGATTTTTTTCAAAAAACAATATCTTGTGTTTTTCACATGGGTTTTGTCCACAGGTTATCCCCTGAAAATCCCCGGATATCCACGGAAAATCCACAGGATATCCACAGAAAAATCCCCGGAATATCCGCAGAAAATCCCGGGGAAAACCAATAACATTTCCGTTTTATTCACCAACATCAGCAAAAAAATCCAGCAAACATCTCTGCCGGAACATAGGCTTTCACCGCAATTCCGGCTTCGGTGTAGTCTTCTGCAAGAAGCTGTCCCGCCTTCCGGATCTGTGCAATCTTACCCGCTTCCGAATAAGGAAAAACCTTTTCCAGATATACCCTGCGGCTTCGCAGAATTCCTTCAAGAATTTCAAAAAGTTCCGAAAAGCCCTCGCCGCTCTTTGCCGAAATCTTCACCTGATAATCCGAAGAAAAGTCCCGCAAAAGCACCTCGCCCTCCAGCCGATCCATCTTATTAAAGACCGTCACCATCACTTTATCGCCAATTCCCAGTTCCCGGAGCGTTTCATAAACCACGTGCATCTGCATCTCCATCTGCGGATTGGAAACATCCACAACATGCAGGATGATATCGCTGTACTTTGCCTCTTCTAACGTGCTCTTAAAGGCTTCCACCAGATGATGGGGAAGCTTGCGGATAAAGCCTACCGTATCGGTCAAAAGAATCTCCTGCCCGTCCGGAAGCGAAAGCTTCCTGGTCGTCGGGTCGAGCGTGGCAAATAACTTGTCCTCCGCCAAAATCCCGGCCCCGGTCAGATGATTTAAGAGGGTGGACTTTCCCGCATTGGTATAGCCCACGATAGCCGCCACCGGCACATGATTTCTTGCCCTCTGCTGTCTGGCCACTTCCCGATGGCGCTTTACCTCCTCCAGATCCGATTTTAACTGCCCGATCCGCTGATGAATCCTCCGCCGATCCACCTCCAGCTTCGTTTCCCCCGGCCCCCGGGTTCCAATCCCGCCGCCCAGACGCGACAGAGAATTATGGATTCCGACCAGACGTGCTGCACGAAAACGAAGCTGTGCCAGTTCCACCTGAATCTTTCCCTCCTTTGTCTTAGCCCGGGAAGCAAAAATATCCAAAATCACCATGGTTCGATCCATAACCTTGGTTTCCAGCGCCTCTTCCAGGTTCCTAAGCTGCGCCGGGCTGAGTTCATCGTCGCAGACAATCCCCGTGGCGTCCGTTTCCCAGATCTTCCACTTGACCTCTTCCATTTTTCCTTTCCCCAGATAAGTCGCTGGGTGCGCCGCCTCCCGCTTCTGAATTATCTGGTCAATGGCATCCGCCCCCGCAGTCTTTACCAGTTCGGAAAGTTCCCGAAGAGAAGCCTCGGCATCCTCCCCGTCCCCCGTGCTGATTCCAATTAAAATTACCCTCTCTTTTATTTCTTTATTTTCAATGAATTCTGTCATAATCTCCCTTCTGTGCAGCTTACCTCGTCTGCAAAAATAAAATCTCCTTCTGCGCCGCCTCATCAGCCCCATAATCGGCCACATATGCCTGAAAGGTTTCCAGTGCCCTTGCATAGCGGTACTGAAGTTCATAGACTACGGCCTCGTTAAACCTCGCCGCCTTTACTGCCGGATCGTTTTTATCTTTTCCGGCCTGCACAGCCTGGCGGAAATATTCAACTGCACGTTCAAATTCCGCGTTCTGTTCATCGCCCTCTTCCATAGCCTTTGCCGATTCCATCAATGCCAGTCCCATTTCATTAAATACCGCCGGGCCTGCCACGCCGTCCTTTATCGCCTGCTCATAGAGGGAATCTGCCTCCTGAGTAAAGCCTGCATCCATACACGCCTCTCCCACTGCCGCCAGAACATCCTGCCGCCCTAAACCGCTCTCGATTGGCTTTTTCTTTTCCAGCTCCACGCCTTCCAGATAGTGATCCAGTGCCCCCTGGGCATCGCCGGACAATGCTTTGGTCAGTGCCGACCGGTAAAAATACTCCGGCTGTTCCTTGTCCACTTCCAAAAGGACATCATACGTGTGCGCCGCTGCCCCGTAATCGCCCAGTTTATATTCTGCTTCCGCCCTGTATTTTAATACATCAATCTCAAAGCTTCCCACTCTTCCTGAAGAAGCCTGAATCGCCGCCTCAAAATCCTGCGCAGCCCCTGCATAGTCCCCGGCATCCATCTTCGTAATTCCGGACATCCGAAGTTCTTCCCGCTCTTTTTTGTTTTTCCCGCAACCGGAAAGAGCCAGAATACAAAGCAGCGCCAATAGCCCCAAAACGATTGCCTGTCTTTTTTTATTTTTCCTGTTCATTCTTTTTACCATTCCCTCCATCCGTACTCCCAAAACCGCCGTTGCGCACCTCTTCCACATCGTCGTCTGCGGTTATTCCATATTCCATAAAAATTCCCTGGGCAACGGCCATTCCTGCTTTTAATTCCAGTGTTTTTCCCTCCCGGCCGTCATTAAACAGCTTCATTAAAATATGGCCTTCATTGTCTGAATAAAAATAATCACTGTCGATAATTCCCACCGTATTATTCATCTGCAGCCGATATTTAAAGCCCAGACCGCTGCGCGGATAAAGCATAAGTACCCAGCCTTCCTCCATCTCCGCCCGGATTCCGGTGGGAATCTTAACTTCCTTTCCCGGCGCTAAGGTAAGGGAACAGGGCAGGAAAAAATCATAGCCTGCACTCCCCGAAGTCGCCCGGTGCGGAAGGCGGATTTGTTCATAGCTTTGTTCTGCCCTGGCCTTGTCCTTTTCGTCCATCTCACCTTCCATGCAGTCCATCCAGTCCAGGATAAACTGTTCCCTGCTTACTTTATGAAATCTGGCGATTCTCTTCATTTTCTTTTTCCTGTTCCTTTCTATCTGCTATCTCCGTTTCCAATCTGCTGTTCTCTCTGCTATCTCCGTTTCCAACCTGTTGCTGCATTAACTTTCTGCTATCTCCGCTTCCAACCTGCTGCTGCATTAACTCTCTGCTATCTCCGTTTCCAACCTGCTGCTGCATTAATCTTCCTTTTTAGCTTCCCCGTATCCTTCCTGCAATTTTATCTGCTGTTCTTCCTGCTCGAGTTCATTGACATCCATCTGCAGTTCTGCCGCAACCTCCGACTTAATCTCTTCCTCCTGTTCCGGCAAAAGCCCCGGAAGATCTTCGGTCGTTCCTATCCCAAACCGCCGCAGAAATTCTTCGGTCGTTGCAAAAAGCATGGGTCTTCCCGGCGCGTCCAGGCGGCCAACCTCACAGACTAAATTATATTCCACCAGTTTATTTACGGCGTGATCGGACTTCACACCCCGGATTTTTTCGATTTCCAGCTTCGTTATGGGCTGCTGGTAAGCGATAATGGACAGCGTTTCCAAAACGACATCGGTGAGTACCTGGCGTTTGGGTGCAGCCGCAACCCGGATTAAATGCGGATAGTATTCTGCCCGGGTGCACATCTGAAAGGCATTTTCCAGTTCAAGGATCTGCAGCCCTTTTCTCTCCTCATCATATCGCTTTTTCAGACGCACAGCCGCTTTCCTTGCACAGTCCTCATCCTGGCCCATGGCCGCCGCCAGCCTGCTCACTTCCACGGACTGACCCATGGTAAACAGCACGGCCTCCACCACGCGCTCCTGTTCCTCTAAATCCTCCACCAAAAGAAAAGCACCTTCTTCTTCCCTCTGCTTATTCTCCATACGTATCCTCCAGCCCCTCCAGATGAAGTTCCTCCTCACTGCCTTCCTCTTCCAGGGTTTCCATCTGCATATCGTCAAAACTGTGCTCCTGCACCAGATAAATCTTCCCAATCTTCATCAGTTCCAGAACCGCCAGAAAGGTCACGACCACATCCAGGCGATCCGCACCTTCCTCCAGAATCTGACGGAAGCTGAACTTTCGGTATTTCCTGGCAAAGGCCATGACCGATCCGATTTTCATCTCCAGGCTCACCGGCTCTCTTTTTATCGTCCCAAAAGAACTTCTCACCCGGTCAACCTTATCCTCCCTGCGCTTCATCACCTGGTCAAAAATCGCCTGAAGACGTGCCAGGGTCAGTCCGTCCAGAAGCTTGTCCAGATCCACCGGCGGTTCATACTTTGCAACCTCCGGCGGAACCGTGGATGCTTTATAAAAATGAATCCCTGCCTGATCCTCAAGTTCTGCCAGTTCCTGCGCAATATACTTGTATTTTTTATATTCCAAAAGCCGAAGCACCAGTTCTGCCCTTGGATCTTCCTCCTCTTCCTCCCCTTCTTCCTCTTTGGGGAGAAGCATCCGTGACTTAATATCAATCAGCGTCGCCGCCATCACCAAAAAATCGCTGACCAGGTTTAAATCCTCCCGATCCATGTGGTTGACATAGTCCAGATACTGGCTGGTAATCTCAGCAACAGGAATATCATAGATATTTACTTTATTTTTGTCAATCAAATGCAGGAGCAAATCCAAGGGTCCCTCAAAATGCTCCAGCTTGTACGAAATCTCCTGTTTGCCCACACTAACTCTCCTTACGTTTGCTCCCCTGCGGTTTTTCCTGTACCCTTACTTCTCTGCGCTTACTTCCCCGTATTTATTCCCCTTTACCGTTTTTGGGCAGTAAGTGAACCACCAGCACCTGCGGCCTGTCATTCAGGCGGATATTGATGGAATGAGTACCCAGTCCGCGTCCCACGGCCATCCATTTTCCGTCCTCCTGAAAATTTCCCGCGCACCAGGGCAGAAAAAACTGGTACTGAGGCGTCATCATCCCGCCAAGACCGGGAATCCGGATTGTCCCTCCATGAAAATGACCGGACAGGGTAAGATCTGCCCCCCATTGACGGCAGGCACGAAAATATAAAGGTGAGTGCATCAGCAAGATCTGATATCTCTCCTTCGCCGCTCTGCCAAGTTTAGCAAAAAGATAAGTTTCCGGCATGGGCAGAGGATTTTTTAAAAACAGTTTCTGATAGTATCTCTGTGAAAGACGGACGCCTGCCACAGCCAGATCATTGCCCAGGAAGAGGTTCTGGTCAATCAGCATCACAACCCCCAGTTCCCCGGCCTTCTTTAAAAGCTGTTCGTACTTATCCCCATAATTTCCCCGTTCCGCTTCCATACGGCTTTCATGGTTTCCCAGGGCATAATACACCGGGGCAATGGAAACCAGACCTTCTAAAAGGGCAAAGGTTGCGGTAAGTGTGGTTCCTCCCCGGCTTACCATCACATCGCCGCCGATAAAAATCCCCTCCGGTTTTATCTTCCGGATGGCCTCAAAAAGCCTACAGTTTCCCGGCCCAAACTCTTTATCGTGCACATCCGTAATAAAGATAAACCGGTGCTCTTTTTGGATTTTCGGAGAAGCTATCGCAAGCTCTTCCACCAAAAAATGATTTTTTTCATATTCGGAACGCAGCAAAAGGCCCGCGCCAAGTGCTGCTGTTCCCAGGGCCAGCCCTTTCCACATGCTTCATCCCTCCGTCAGCTTTATATTATGATTCAGCTACATTTACTGTAACTGGCCCGGTTTAGCCTATAGTCAGCGCAGAAAATAAGCATACCTCTATAAACAGCAGCGATTTTACTTCTGCCGAAACACCGGATCTGCCGGATAACCGCCCACCAGCTTCTGCATGGTTCTGGGAATGGCGTCCTTGGAGGTTTTCCAGTCTGCATCCTTATTCCGGTAATCAAATTTATCGATAAACCAGTCGATATCTTCCTGTATCCGATTTAAATTTTCTTCCATCAGTGCATACAATGCCGAAAGAACCTCTTCCTTATCCTTTCCGGAAAAGCTTTCCTCACAGGCAGAAATCAGGTCAGCAAAATGCGGCAGACAAAACCCCTTCGATGCCCTTAACTTCTGCAGAAAATCCGGTTCCGTCTGCAGCAGATGAAGGAAGGTGCGAATAATCTTTCCATAAGTGTCCTCAAATTTCCTGCACACATAGCAGGTTTCTTCCGATGCCTTCATCCAATAGGACTTTCCCTGGCTTTCTGCGGAAATTTTTGATTTCGTCCCCTTACCTGCACTGTGCTGACCGGTAAGCCGCGAAAACAGCGAAGGCTTTTCCTGGTAAATCCCGGCAACCGGCCCCTTATTCGCCGAAGGTGCCGTCATCTTCCCCTGTGCCTGCGCCTTTAGCTGCTTTCGCATAAAATCCATCCGTGTTTTTAAGATCCAGGCATTGCCCAGAGAATTGCCGTAATCATACATCATCTTCGTGTGATGACGGCAGAAACCCGCCTGATCCGTAGCACCACGGATATCATCCTCCATATAAGAAGCCCCCAGAACAAAGCTGATGGTGTCCTGCTCAATCTTTCGCTCTAAATGACAGCAGGGACATTCATCCATTGCCTTTAAGGCGTCCATAACTTCTATTGTATACAGTTTTTCTTTCATCCCATCCTCCAGATAACACGGCAAATGCGCAGACCTACGTGAACAGTAACAAGTATAACATATTTTCCGCTAATGGTAAATGCCAACCACAACAAAAGCTGCCTGATTCTCCCCTGTGCAGGATTTCTGTTCAGGATTTCCGAATTCAGACAGCTTTTGATTTTTGTTTTTATGTTATGACAGAAGCGTCAAAAGGGCTTTGGCTGCTTCTGGAGTTATAGAATATAAAAGACTTCTTAATCAAAATAAATACAAAACAGCCACAGCATAGCATTTATGCGGTACTGGCGGAAAGGAGGGAATTGATTATGAGTCACGATTTAACAGCATTATACGAGAGGCTGAGCCATGATAAGCGTTTACCATGCTCTATACCCAATATGAGGGCGAGCAGGAACAGTTACAGGGCGAACTGGACGGTTACAGGCACAGTACGAAAATAACCGCAAATCTGCCGCACGTTTCCTCAAATTGGTTGAGAGATACAGTAATGCGGAGGAAATGTCAACGGTAATGCTGAATGAGTTTGTGGAGAAAATAGTCGTGCATGAGCGTG
>CAMNRM010000056.1 GCA_946553025.1 uncultured Clostridium sp. | reverse complement strand
AAACCGTGGGATTCCATGGTTTCTTAGTGTTACAAACTTTTAACTCACAAGTATTTAAGTTCTTTCCAGTATCCATTGGGCATCCATGTATGATTTCCGTTTTTTGGAAGCTTTATTTTATCTGATAGCATATCTTCTATTATTTTTTTATCACTCAATGTTTTATTTACACTCTCATCATCATTATTTTCTTCAGGATATGTTCCGGTTTTATTTATATTATCCCAGTTTTCAATTGTTTTGCCCAAATATTCTTCCAAACTTTCGATTAGTTTTTCTATTGTGTCAAACTGTACATAATACGTTATTCCGCCCTCATCCCATCCATACTCTTCAAATTCAATACGAACAATGTTTTCCCTCATTATGGTTATTGTTCTGACATATCCAGGATATTCTTTTGACCTTTTTTGTTCAATTATTATGGCCTTGCTTCTGCCAACAATCAAGTGCTGCATGATATCATTTTTGTTCATTTTTTGCCTTTCCTGAGGTTCTCTTATGCCTATATTTCTTAAAGAATTTTCTTTTTTCATAACTTTACTACTTTTCTGTTATTTATTATATCATTTTTCATCTATTTCATTATACTATGTAATTTCTTTAAATACAAGTTTAAATAACTATAAAAAGGATAAAATAAGCTTTGATAAAATCGTTCTTTTCTGATTTAATTGAAGTTTTTAATAGAATTGAGTAAATTTTTAAAACTTAGACACTTCATTTTCGCCTTTATTTTTGTAATTTCTTCTTTATGATCCTCTGCAAAAATTTTATCAAATAGCTGAAACGAAAATTCAAGTTTGAAACATTCTTCGTGGACAGAAATAAAAATATCGTTTGATGCAGCGACAAGTGAAGAAAAATGAAACAAATCCCTACAATTAATATTTCCAAGTATAAGTTCTTCTCCAGAATAGATAAGATAACCATATAAAGTTTCTTCGTCAATTTTAAGTTCAACACGCCCACCTTGTATTTTAGCAATTTGACAAAGGACTGGATAAAATATATTTTCCAAATTATTCCATTTCTCTTCGTTTTTTTCTATGATAAACTGCGATTCTTGGGCATTAATTAATTCTTTTGTTAATTCAAAATGCTGCAAATCCTGTTTGGACAAAGGTATCTTTTCTATTGTGCAAAATTGTTCCTTTTCCTGACGATAGTCCGTAATAAAGTCTACTTCTTTTTTCATTCCATATTCTCCTGTCATGTAAATAAAAATTATCGAGTTTCATTATCATTAAGAATGCTTACTATATTCATTTTTTCGTATTTTATCGTTTCAGCATTCTTACATTACAAATATTTTACACCAAAACTCTCAATTAGTACAGCTACAGGGACTATTTTTTTCATTTACCACCATATAATAATAACTACAGGCAAAGGGATGGGGTGGATAGATGCAACTGAATGAAGCTGTAAGCAAACGACTATCAGAACTTCTTGCAGATCGAAACATGACGCAATATCAGCTTTTTATAAGAAGCGGCGTGCCAAAATCAACCATAGGCAATATTATAAATTGTTCCTATGAATCCGTAAAGTTACGTATTCTTCATGAAATATGCCAGGGATTAGGCATTACGTTATATGATTTCTTTCATTCTCCACTATTTGACGATTATCATCTTGATCCGTAAACTCTGATGCAATGATTTGGAATGTATCAGAGTTTTTTATTTAAAATGAAGAGGAAAAGTAATATAGACTTAATCCTCACCTGAATAACATAAACACAAAAAAAACAACAAAAAGAGAGAAAAATCCCATACAATACAGACTTTTCTCTCTCTAACCTAAATCATTCTTAAACCTAATCAATATCTAAAGAAAACTAATCAATCCCAGCGATCAATTCTGTAAAGGGCGGTGCCAACATCCGTAACCACCCGAAGTTTAACCGAAAGATTTTTATCGCTGTCCTGAATCAGCAGGCCGCAGGCATCTGCGTCCTCGTTTCCGATAAGCCTTGTACTCTTGGAATAGGACTCTATCGTTGCACGAACTTCAAATAACTCCCTTTTCAGAATACTCGGAAACAGACAGGCGGACGATGCCCCGTCCAAATCTCTTGCCCCTTTCAGAATAAAAAATACACCTTTGGAAACATATCCACAGGGACGATCGCTCCACATATTTGGCTGAAGAACCACGGCTGTGACTGCATTCCAACCCGGAAGCAGGTTCCAGCGTTTACATAAACTTCCGCCCTCGTAGAGATACCAGGAAAACGGATTTCTTTCCTCCTCCCTGTCCCACAAGATAATCGGGGGCGCGTCGGAATGTACAGCCGTCAAAAGTGCGGCATAGGAATCCTTATGACTGCTGACCTGAAGTTCTATCTTCTTTGCGCCGGGAAGAACCGTGCGGCGAAACTTTTCAAAGGTCATTACGGTTTCCGGGGCCTCGACCTGATTCCTGCCTTCGCTTTTCTTCACCTTTATGGGAATACCTGCAAACACACCGCCGACAGAAGCTGCTTTTTCCTGAACGGGTTTCCAGATGGTCTGTACCTCATCCAGATGGGCATAGCGGCGCTCCAGAGATTTTTCCAGCCCCAGCTTTGCCACGATCTCCTCTGCCCGTTTGACATTTCCAAGGGTAGGCGCTGCCTGAGGACGCTGATACTGCAGGGGATGCATCTTCTCATTAAATCTTTCCTTAATGGCAGAAACGCTGTAGCCTTCGCTAATATCATCCAGCAGCGTGCCGACCATAGTAGCCGGAATATGGCAGAACCCAACAGGAGCGGATGCCGCCCTGTACCAGAGGATGTTATCCGCATCCGCCTTACCGTGGATCAGCTTTATCGTTTCTAAAAACCACTCCGCCATGCGCAGGATCTGTTCTCCCCGGTACAATGCGTCGGAACGCAGCAAATTCACTGCCGTTTCCACATCCTTCTGCGGATATTTGGCAATACTGGCGCAAAGAACCCTATAGTCCTCAGCTTTCCGGGCGGCTTCCTGGTATGGGGTTCGGATTCGCCCCTGATAGACGATTTTTTTCGGCACATCGACCGCCATATGCTCCCAGATACCCGTTTTGGCACAGCCCAGTTCCGTCTTATCCGTAACAAAAACCCCGGTAATTTTCGCATCCTCAACTTTTGTTTTAACGGCGTCAACCGCCTTCTGAAAGAACTCCGGCACCGAAGCATTCCACATCACCGCCGTTTTCTTTCCACTCTCAGGGTTAATGCTGACCAGCCGCCCAAACCGGTTGACAAAGTGACGGCAGGCGCTGCAGTTATAGCACTGCTTAGCTTCCTCTGGAATATTTTCCAAAAATAAGGGATATAATTCCGCCGCATCGGTGGTAAACAGCGGTGCAGCCTCCTCCTTTACCGCCTGCATAAAACTCTGGCGGATACTGAAAAGCAGGTTTTCATAGCCGTCCGTTTGCCGTGCAGCTTCTATATTGTCTATGTAAAGTCTGTCATCCATCGTCAAACCTCCCTGTTATCGTCAAACTCGCCTTAGATAAACCCATTATATCCCTTTTCGATGGATTGCGCAACCTGCACACCGGTATATCATCTTTTTTTATTTCTTAAAATTTCTCAGGTAAAGTTACACTATCCCGTTATATCTTCCCAAAAAATTCCTCGTCCGCTCATTATCCGAAGCAAACACCTTCTCCGGCGGCCCTTCCTCGATAATTACCCCATTGGCCATAAAAATGACCCGATCGGAAATATCCTTCGCAAATGCCATCTCGTGGGTAACGATCACCATAGCAATATGTAAATCTGCCAGGGACTTAATTACCTTCAAAACCTCTCCCGTCAGTTCCGGATCAAGAGCAGAGGTTGGTTCGTCAAAAAACAGGATTTTCGGATTCAATGCCAACGCACGGGCAATCGCTACCCGCTGGCACTGTCCGCCGGAAAGCTGGCAGGGGTAAGCCTCGGCCTTATCCTCCAGCCCCATCTTTTTTAACAGTTCCATCGCCGTTTTATGCGCCTCTTCTTTGCTCTTCTTCTGCACGGAAACCGGAGCGTCCATAATATTTTTCAGCACGGAGAAATGGGGAAATAAATTAAAGTTCTGGAAGACCAGTCCGTAATTTTCCCGGATGCGCCGCAAATCCTTTTTATGGGCGTAGATCATCTTCCCGTCCCCGCCGCCCCAGGCCGCCTTCTCGCCAAGATAAATCAATTCCCCGCTGTCCATGGTTTCCAGCATGGTCGCGCAGCGCAGAAGGGTAGATTTTCCCGAACCGGACGGGCCGATAATGGAAACAATCTCCCCCTTTTCCACCGACAGGGAAATATCCTGAATAACCATAAGCCCGTCAAAAGATTTCTTCACATGATTCATTTCCAGAAGCTTCATTTACATTCTCCTTAACCCATCGGTTTCTTTCGTTCACCAAACAAAACTTTTTTACTGATAATACGCCAATTTCCTCTCCGCAAAATCCATCGCCATCGCCACTACCAGGTTGAACAAGTAGTAGAACACTCCAGCCGCCACAAAAGGAATTAAACTGGTCTGGGATGATGCAAGCGCCTTGGCAATCGCAAACATCTCCAGCACACTGATGGTAAACGCCAGGGAAGTATCCTTGACTAGGGTAATCACTTCATTGGTCACGGAAGGAAGAATCCGCTTAATCACCTGGGGCAGGATAATCTTAAAAAAGGTCTGCGGTTTACTGTAGCCCAAAAGCTTTGCTGCCTCATACTGCCCTGCCGGCATCGACTGAATCCCGCTGCGGTAAATTTCTGCAAAATATGCCGCATAATTCACCACAAATCCAATCCATGCCGCCCAGATCCGATAGCTGTTGGTAATCTTAATCTTAAACAGATAATAGGGACCAAAGTACACCACCATAAGCTGAAGCATCAGCGGCGTTCCCCGCATAATGGAAATATAAGCCTTAACCACTCCCTGAAGCAGACGATTTTTCGACATCCGTCCAAAAGCAACCACCATGCCAAGAGGCAGGGAAAAAATCAGTGTCACCAGAAATAGCTGAATACTGACAAACATACCTCCTGCTAACTGCGATACCATCTTACCTACCGTCATTTCCCCTGCTCCTTTTCCTGTTAATTATTTCCCAATCGTCGTCACATCGCGCCCAAACCACTTATCGGATATTTCTGCCAGTGTGCCGTCAGCCGCCATCTCTTCCAGTGTAGTCTGCACCTTATCTCTTAATTCCTCGTTGCCTTTCTTAAATCCAATACCATACTCTTCAGAAGCCAGGGTTTCTTCCAGTACCACATATTTATCCCCGTCATCTCTCTGCTCGATCTGGTATCCGGCGACAATCACATCCATGGCAATCGCATCCACTGCACCCATTTCCAGATCCATAAATGCGGTATTATAATCCGGCGTTGTCTGTAAGGTTCCAAAAGTCCCGGCCAGTTCTTCATTATCTTTTAATGCTGCCTCTGCGGAAGAATCTGCCTGAACCTCCACAATCTTTCCTGCCAGGTCGGCAAAGCTTGTAATTCCTGAATCAGCAGCGACAACGAACACCTGGCTGTTGTCCATGTAAGGCGTGCTCCAGGTATAATCATCCTCGCGCCCGTTCATGGTAAATCCGTTCCAGATACAGTCAATAGTCCCGGAGTTTAACTCCATATCCTTTGCATCCCAGGCAATCGGCTGCGGTACGAATTCTAAGCCCAGGCGCTTTGCCACTTCCTGCGCCAGTTCCAAATCAAAACCGGTATATTCCCCGTCATCGCCCACAAAACCCATCGGCGGGAAATCCTGATCAAAACCTACGATAAAGGTTCCGGAAGCAGCCCCTGCCTCCCCGCCTTCTTCTGCCTCTGTGCTTTCCTCAGACTCACTTTCCGGGGCCTTGCTGTCCTCTTCTGCCTTGCTCTCTTCTGCAGCCTGTGTTGTCGTTTCTGCTGCGGTTGTCGCTGCTGTGGTTGTTTCAGAACTGCCGCCTCCGCAGCCTGCCAGTGATACAATCATTGCCCCTGCTAATAATGCGATACTTGTTTTCTTCATAATTTTTTTCCTCCTCTTTTCATTCATTGTAACAAAAACCTTTCTTTTGAAATCCCTGAAAAGCTTCCTGCCAATGAAAAATAGCGGCCACATTTTTATATCTGCGGCACGCTACCATATTAGCATACTAAAGCAATTCTGTCCATCCTTTTATCATTTTTCTTTATTTTTCTTCTCCATGCAATTCCTGTTCACATGGCTCACCACAGCCGACCTATGAACTCTGCACAGAATTCCCCCGCACAAAATCATAGCTAACCCTGCCAGCCAGATAAATAGGAACCGTTATCATTCTTCCGGCTTTTCCACCATAGGTATCGCCCTTCAGGAAATAGACGGCCTCTACCCGGCCATCTTGTAAAAGCTGCTGCGCCGTCTTTCCTTCGGATTTTCCTGCTTTTACTTCAACACCATAATCCTTTTCTGTAGTCAAACTGCTTACCAGAAAATCTATTTCCCCATTTTTATAGGTTCCAAACAAGGGATACATCCCGGCAAGCTTTGTCTGATGGATTCGTTTTTCCAAATCAATAAAGACAAAATTTTCGCTTTTATATCCCCTTGCTGCTGCCCCACGCACCCCGCCTTTTTTCAGAAAATAATCAGTAACGCCAATATCCTGAAAATAAAACCGCATTCCCGGCCTTGTATCAGCAGGGTTACATTCTACAGCTTTCCCGCAAAAACCAATAATTCCTGACCGATACAGCCAGGCAACGGCATGATTCACACTTTGTTTTGTTGCTTTATTGCTCTCCTCACGATAAACTAAATCGGATAATTCCGTTACCATATCCGAACTTCCCTTTTTCTCTCTTACAGAAATCTGGGCAATAGCCGGGAAAAGCTGCTCAAACAAATTGATATCTAAAATTTGCCGAAAATATCTTGACGATTCTTCAATAAATATCCGAGTTATCTGATAAAGCACTTTTTTGCATTGTTCAATTTCGCCCGATTCCAGATAGGTGCACACAACGGCCGGATAACCGCCGATTTCGCTGTAAAGTTCATACCATTTTTTCAGTTCATCATATTGTTCATGCGGTGAAGCCCCATATAAATCAATCTCCTGGTAAAGTTCCCTCTTCCCCACAGCGCCCAAAAATTCCTCAAAGGATAATGTCGTTAAAATCATATCCTCCGTATCCCCCGCGGGAAGAAAATATTCCTTTTCCAGCGTTTTTCCCAGATAACTTCCGGTTACCACAAAGTCACAGGCAAATTCCCTGGCAAATTCCCGAATCCGTGAATAAACTTCTGCCGACTCCTGTATCTCATCAATAACGACAATCGTTTCCCCATTATCCTGAAAAGCAGAATCAAATAAGGAAAGGGCTGTATGCAGAGGTTTTTCGGGTCGTTTTTCTCCGGGTTTCCAGTCTTCTGCCTGCTGAATACACGCCAGAAACTGTTTTCCGGAAGTCTGTGCCATATTGATATAAAGATACACCCGATAATTTTCCCGTGCAAACTTATTTAAGATAAAGGTTTTTCCCGTCTGCCTTGCCCCTTTTAATTCCAGCACTTTTCTGCCGTGATGTTTTTTCCATGCAAGAAGTTCCGAATAAATATCTCTTTCCAGTTCCAAAATCTCCACCTCTTTTCATCTCCACCCTGCTATCATCACAAATGCCAATACTATCCCCAGCAGAATATATAAAACAACAATAATCCTGTCCATCGTCTTTAACGACACATGGATATTTTTATACAAGCCTTCTCTTGGCATATGAACTCTCTGGTATTCTTCATACTTGCGTTTCAGCCGTTCATTTTCCTCCATCAGCCGTCGATTCTCTGCCTTTAATTCTTCAAGCGGCGTATCCCTGTTTTCGGACATTATTTCCCGGACTTTTGGCTCTGCAACCCTGCTTTCGGACACCATGCTTTCCTTTTCTTTCAGACAAGCCATACTTTATTCTCCATTTCCCTATACAATCACCTTATCCCCGACAACAGAAAAAAGGCCCGCCGTTCTCCCTGGCAGGCCCCATTTGACCCGTATTACTTCTTTGCAATATACTTGCGGATATCCAAAGCAATCGATACGATAATTACAATACCCTGTACAATGTACTGGTAGTTGGTTTCGATGCCCAAAAACTGCATTGCGGATTTTAACAACTCAAAGACCAATACACCAATCAGTACACCGGATACCCGGCCAATACCGCCGTTTACGGATACGCCGCCGATGGTACAGGCTGCAATTGCTTCCAGCTCGTAGCCCTGACCCATGTTTACGGAAGTACCGCCCGCCTTAGCGCCTAACAGGAAACCTGCCAATGCATAGAGCACGCCCGCCATCACGTAAATAATAATCTTTGTCTTCTTAACATTAACACCGGAAACCTCCGCCGCCTGCTCATTTCCGCCGATGGCGTACATGTACTTGCCGTGCGGGGTCATATTGTAGAGGAACCACATAATCAGACCCACAACCAGGGCAATCCAGAACAGGAAGGGTATTTTGAACAGGCTTCCCGTAGCTACATAGGTGTAATCGTTGCGGTAGCCGCCGATAGGGGTAGCATCCGTATAAACCAGACAGATACCATAAACCATTAACTGCATACCCAGGGTTCCGATAAATGCCGGTACATTCAGATAGGAAATAACAATACCGTTAATCAATCCAAAAATGGCACAGATAACCATGGAAATCAGTAAAACCACCAGAACCCACCATGCGCCGAACGCCGGAAGATTCTTTGTCAGTTCAAAACGTCCCGAGTAATCGGCCTTCTGCAGCAATGTACCGGCCACGCAGGCAGCCAGACCTACAGCACGTCCGGCAGAAAGGTCGGTACCCTTGGTAATCAGACAGCCGGACACGCCGACCGCGATAATAAACCGGGGAGCTACGTTAAGGGCGATACTCTGCAGGTTACGAAAGGAAAAAAACTTGGGGCGCATAATTCCCGTGTAGATAACCAGGATGCCCAATACACAGATAATTCCGTAATTAATCAGGAATTGCTTCCAATCCATTTTTTTACTCATCTTTTTATTCCTCCCTAATTCTCGAATTGTGTTGCAAAACTCATAACCTTCTCCTGGGTAGCCTCTGCATCTTCCAGATCACCGGTGATCTTTCCGTTGCACATCACGATTATCCGGTTAGACATACCCAGAAGTTCAGGCATTTCGGAAGAAATCATGATAATGGATTTTCCCTGTTTTACCAGATCAATCATAATCTGATAAATTTCATATTTAGCGCCTACATCGATACCGCGGGTAGGCTCGTCCATAATCAGCACATCAGGATTATTCGCCAGCCATCTTGCAATAATCACCTTCTGCTGGTTGCCGCCGGACAGCGACTGGATCAGCGTTTTGCTGCTCGGTGTCTTTATGCTCAGCTTTCCTACATTTTCCTGAACCAGATCTTCAATCTTCTTGTGGTTCAGCATCACATTTGCATCCAGATACTGATTTAAGGAAGAAATAGAAACATTGTCCGCGATGGAAAGACATCCCAGGATACCGGTTCCGCGCCGGTCCTCCGTGATCATGCCAATACCCTCGGCAATGGCGTCTTTGGGCCGGTGAATGGTAACTTTCTTTCCCTTGACCAGCACATCGCCGCTGGCAATATTGCGCATACCAAAGATAGCTTCCATAATCTCGGTTCTCTGCGCCCCTACCAGGCCGCCAAAGCCCAGAATCTCGCCCTTGCGCAGCTTAAATGAGCAGTTCTGGAAAGAACGTTCATGGATCGAGCATAGATTCTGAACTTCCAAAACAACCTCATCCGTGCGGTAATCCTCTTTCGGCGGATAAACGTTTGTCAGTTCACGTCCAACCATCTGCCGTACAATCTCATCATCCGAAATATCCTTTACTTCCCAGGAGCCCACATAGGTTCCGTCACGCATAATGGTGATATCATCGGCAATCTGCCGGATCTCTGCCATCTTGTGGGAAATATATATCATAGCAACACCTCTGGATTTTAAATCCCGGATAATGCGGAACAGTGCTTCTACCTCATTATCCGTCAGTGAAGAGGTCGGTTCGTCCAATATTACGATCTGGGCACTCTGGGAAACTGCCTTGGCAATTTCTACAGACTGCATCTGCCCGATGGACAGCGTGCCCAGCTTTGCCTTCGGGTCAAAATTCATCTTAACATCTTTCAGCCATTTTTCTGCCTCTTCATTCATGGTTTTATGATCCACCATGGCAAAAGGCCCGATTTTCTTTTTGGGATATCTTCCCAGATACATATTTTCTGCAATCGACCGTTCCGGGATCGGCTGCAGTTCCTGATGCACCATCGCCAGACCTTTGTGCAGTGCATCATCCGGATTTTCAATCGTTGTTTCTTTCCCGTCAATCTTTATGGAGCCGGTATCCATCTTATAAATGCCGAACAGACATTTCATCAGTGTGGACTTTCCTGCACCGTTTTCTCCCATCAATGCATGAACCGTTCCCGGACGCACTTTTAAGTGAACCCCGTCCAGGGCTTTTACACCTGGGAAGCTTTTCGATACATTTTCCATTTCCAACCTGTATTCTGCCATCCCCTTCTCTCCTTTCCCTACCTGACCTTCTCACGATAAATGCTTTTGCCCTTATTTTCAACGTTCATCGTAAAATATGGGGCGTATCCTCAAGATACACCCCATATAAGCAATTCCTGCCAGAATTATTTCAGAGCGTCTAAAACTTCCTGAGCATTCTCGGTGGTTACTTTCGTATAGTCTACCATGTTTACAGCAGCAACGTCCTCGCCCTTTAAGAAGGAAACAGCGATATCTGCTGCGGACTTCGCCTGAGCGATATGATCGTTAAATACGGTACCGGTCATCTTGCCGTCTAATACGTTCTGAACAGCCTCGGTTAATGCGTCAACACCTACTAAGTAGATATCTTCATTTACTTTGCGGCCTGCTGCTTCGATAGCCTGCAGTGCACCAAGAGCCATAGCGTCATTATTACAGAATACAACTTCTACATCTTCGCCAAACTGGGTTAAAGCATCCTGGGTCAGCTGCTGGCCCTTTGCCTGATCCCAGTCACCGCGCTGCATAAACAGTTCTTCAACTTCCATACCGGCATCGGTTAATGCCTTAACGGAGAATTCGGTTCTGTACTGTGCATCTACGTTCTCCGGGTCGCCCTGGATCATAATGTAGGAAACTTTTCCGTCGCCGTTGATATCGCCCTTATTGGAGGTAGCCAGAATTTCTTCGCCCTGGAAGGTACCGGACTGTCTTGCGTCACAGCCTACGTAGGTAGCCTTGATTCCTTCGGACTCCCATCTGCCTTCTTCGTCAGCATCCGGTTCACGGTTAATGTAAACTACCGGGATACCAGCTTCGTTACACTTGTCCGTAATCTGCGGTGCGGAGGAAGCCTGTACCAGGTTTAAGATCAGCACGTCAACGCCGGAGGTGATAAAGTTATCAATCTGGTTGGACTGCTCTGCCTGATCGCCCTTGCCGTCCTGGATGGTAATGTTTTCTTTCTTAAAGCCTAAATCTTCGGTTAAATATCTTTCCAGTTCGGTACGATATAAGGTCATGAAGTTATCATCAAACTTATAGATGGAAATACCAACCGTTACATTGGAAGCATCAAAATCGCTGGTAGCTTCTGCCACTTCTGCTGCAGTGGTTTCTGCTGCTTCTTCTGCCGCAGTGGTTTCTTCCGGAGCTTCGGTTTCTGCCGGAGCCTCGGTTGTTGCTGCTGTGGTTTCCGGAGCTGCTGTGGTTTCCGTACTTCCGCCGCCGCAGGCTGCCATGGAAAGCACCATCGTGGAAGCTAATCCAACTGCCATAACCTTCTTAAATAATTTCATGTAAATCTCCTCCCTTTTTGGAAATATTTTTATCGACTGGCATCTTTGCCATACCGATGGTGCTATTATATCTTATTTTTATGCATATTTCCATATGTTTTTTTTAGAAATTTTATTAAATTTCTTTGGTTTTTCCTCTTTTTTCTACTTTTTTCGATGATTTTCTTCTATCTTATGGCAGTTCTTAACAAAGGAGGCAGTGAACTATCGTTATTCCCGCAAAAGTTCTTTTTGGCTGCTCCAGTAATACTTTTCATCGACGAAATCTAAGGATTCTCCCGGGTCTTCCCCGCAGGCCAGGGAGGCCGCAATGGTAAAGATCGCGTGGGCATACTCGGTTCGGTCACTCTGCACCGTCCCTAAAAGTTTTCCTTTTTCCAGCCCCTGAACCCCCTGGGGTGTTCCGTCAATCCCTACAATATTTATTTTTTCAGTTATTCCCATCCGCTCGATAGCGTCGGCAGCACCCAGGGCCATATCGTCATTATTGCTGATAATCAGTTCAATCTCTCCCGGAAATTCCTCCAGCCACTGCTGCGTCAGGGCAGATGCCTGGCTTCGCTCCCAGTTGGCAATTCCTCCGGTCAGCTTTTCTAAGGGAACCTTCCCGTCTTTAATCGTCTGCACCGACCATTCTGTGCGGATCAGGGAATCCTGGTGGCTGCTTTCCCCTTCAAGAAGGACATAATTAACCTTCCCATCTCCATTAATATCAATACTTAAAGGGTCTTTTTGATAGGCGTCAACCACTATTTTCCCCTGCAGTACCGCCGATTCTTTTGCATCTGCCCCTACATAGTAGACTTGTTCCCACAGGTGCATATCCTCCTCTACCGGTTCGCGGTTAAAAAAGACCACCGGGACATCGGCAGCCCGTGCCGCTTCGATGATTCCGGCCGCCATGGAGCGATCGACGGCATTGACACACAGGGCATCATAGCCTAAAGAAATCATCCGCTCCACCTGGCTGTTTTGGGTATTCTGGTTTTCTTTGGCATCCTCGATATTGAGAACCACCTTAATCCCTGTTTCCTGCTCATATTCCTTCGCCTGTTCTTCTAAGGCCAGGCGTATGGTGCTGATAAAGGTATCATCTCCGCGATAGAGAAAAATCCCTATCCTTATCGATGTTTTTTCCGGATCTTTCTGATTTTTCTTCCCCTGCATAAGGATAAAGCTTCCTGCAAGCAATCCGATGGCTGCGATAAACAGTCCCCATCCCATTATCCGTTTCATTTGTACATCCATCCTCCCATTCTGCAGCATTGCTGCTGTTTGCTCATTTACAGCAGCTAATCAATAGGATACAGCATTTTTTCATAAATCGGGTTGCGAAGTTCTTCTCTGGTAATATAATAGCTTTCCATAACCAATTCTTCTTTCTCACTGTATCCCCCGGTAATCACCGCCACGGCTTTTTCAATGCTTAAATAGCCTTCGTCAAACCGGTTATGCGCCACCAAACCCCGGATAATTCCCTTATCTAAGAAATTTAAAAGCCGGGTGGTATCTCCGATTCCATAGAGGGCACGGATGTTTTCCTGATAAACGGTGCTGTCCTCCATAACCTTTGCCGCCATTTCCAGGCTGTTTTTATCCAGGGCAATCAGCACGGATTCCTGTTTTTGCGGATATACGGTGCTCTCGATTAAGCTTCGGCAGTCTTCCGGTGAATTGATGGTACATAAAATCGTGTTGTAGGTTTTTGCATCTGCGGCAAGTTCCTGGCGGATTCCATCATAGATTTCCCGGGCATAACCATAATCTAATCCTTCCGTAAGCAGATAGACCGGAAGTTCTTTCGGGTTTTCCCGGGCGGCCTTTCCCAAAAGCCGTCCGGCCTCCTGGTAGTCTATGGATACCCCCGCCATCACCTGCGAAGCGGGCAGGATGTGTCCTAATATCACCAATGGACTGTTTAACACCATCTCTTCCAGACCGATTCCTGCCTCTTCCGGTTTTGCCGGAGAGAGGATAACGGCTCTTGCCCCGTCGCTCATTTCCCGGGAAATCAGCTGAAGCTGCTGCTCCTGATCATGGGACTGGTAAAGGGTAATAAAACTTAAATCGACATGGAGTTCTTCGGCTGCCCGATCCATTCCCTTGCGCAGTTTTTCATAGTCTTCATCGGAGGTTTCTTCGACTATCACCGAAATCGGGAGAATTTCTGTCTTTTTATCGTGCAGGATAAGGTTGGTGGAAGACAGCAGGTATAAAAAAATCAGTACCATACAAAATCCGCCGATAAACAGCTTGTTTTTAGGATTCATCACCGTTTTTTCCTCCCCCCTTTTTTTTCATCTCCTCTGCGGTAAGTTCATCGTAGAAAACAACCGGAAGGTGAATGTAAATTCTGGTGCCTTCGTCGGGTTCGGAATCAATCTCCAGGCCATAGTCTTCTCCAAAATAAAGCCGAATCCGCTCATTGACATTTCTAACACCAATCCCGGAGCCTCTGCGGGAAGGTACATGGGAAGTATCCGTAAGAAGACGTTCTACCTGTTCAGGACACATGCCAAGCCCGTTATCTTCAATGGAAAACAGCAGTTCATCGCCTTTTTTGCTTGCCCGGATAAGAATTTCCCCGTCCCCGTCCATAAATTCCATACCGTGATAAATCGCATTTTCCACCAACGGCTGAAGCATCAGCTTCAAACTTGCCATCTCCAGCACATCATCGTCGGCCTGAATCTGGTAGGTGAATTTATTTTTAAAGCGCATGTGCTGGATCATCAGATAGCTGCGCACATGTTCGAGTTCATCGCTCACCCGGATAATGCTCTTTCCACGGCTTAAACTGATGCGGAAAAACCGCGCCAGGGCTGTCACCACCTTTACGGCCTCGGATTTTTGCTCATTTTCAATCATCCAGACAATAATATCGAGCGTATTGTATAAGAAATGGGGATTAATCTGGGACTGTAAGGTATCAAACTCGCTCTTTCGCTTCGACTCATGCTCCGCCACAATATCCTTCATCAACACCTGGATTTGCTGGGCCATCGAAGTGATTGATCGCCCCAGGTGCTGGATTTCATAACTTCCTTTAATCGAAATTTCTGCTTCCAGGTTGCCGTCCTCCAGTTCACCCACGGAATTTTCCAGTTCATGGATAGGGTTGGTAATCCGGGAGGAAATATAGTAATTAATTAAAACCAGGAGGAATAAAATCAGTAAAATCACAAACACGATAAACAGCCGGGTTTTTACGCCGCTGAACGAAATCCCTTTGGCCGGGGTAATGCCCACCAGCTTCCAGCCGGTATAGCCGACGGTTTTTACCGTAACAAAACGTTTTTCCCCCTGAAAGATTTCTTCATGGATGCCGTCCCTCCAGTTGACCGTTTCCCGGTGGTTTTCCTGTACCCGCCCGGAATCAATCAGTTGGTTTTTGGGGTGATAAATCAACTTTCCGTCATTGCCAATCAGGTAGATGTAGCCTGCATTTCCCAGGGTAACACTGTTTAAAAGCTGTTCTAAGCTGCTGTAGCGGATGTCCAAAAGCAGAACGCCCTGGGAAACATAGGCCCCCTGCGTGATTTCCACGGCCCGGGATACGGAAATCACCCAGTGATACTGCCCTTCGGCGTTATCAAAAATATACTGCACATGGGGAAGGGAAAAATGAAGGTTTTCGGTCTTTTTTAAGGTTTCCTGAAACCAGTCTTCCTGCGTCACATCCAAATCCGTCTTCAGCCGTGCTGCCGGAACGGCTTTTAAAAGTTCGCCTTCCCGGGAAAACAGGGCAATATTTTCCAGGGAATCCACGTTGCTGTCATAGAGCAGCTTCATCTGGCTGCCAATAGATGGTTCGGAAATATCCGTATTTTTTACAACACTGTAATAAATCGCGTCCGAAAGCTTCATCATCCCGCGCAGATAGGAATCCACCGATCGGCTCACCTGGTTCATTAAAATCTGGTTTTCTTTCTGTACCTCATCCGTAAGCTGATCCGAAAAACGAGTGTACAGGGAAAAACCAATAATGATGATGGCAATTAAGGCCGTGATGGTAAAATAAATAAAGATGGAATAGCGGATGCTGCCTTCCCCCAGACGGGCGGTCTGGCGTTTTATCCAGTGACAGGCCCTTTTTTTTGACGCTTTAACGGTATTCATGATAAATTTCTCATTCTTTCTTCTCGGTTTGGGAGGTTCTGTACTTGGTCGGCGACACACCAAAACGCTTTTTAAACACATAGCTGAAATAATTTTGTTCCTGATATCCTACCTTTGCGGCAATAACATAGGTTTTATCATTAGTCATGCGCAGAAGCTCCACGGCCTGGTTTAAGCGGACTTCGGTCAGATAAGCCGTGTACGCCTGCCCGGTTTCTTTTTTAAACATGGTAGAAAAATACGCCGGACTCATATGGAGATGGCGGCAGAGTTTTTCTACGGAAAGTTCAGGATCGGAATAATTTTCCTGGATATAGCGCTTGGCTTCCTGAATAATCCGCTGCATGGAGGTTTCCCGCTCCTGGCTCATCTGTTCATGGATTTGCAGACAGGCATCCAAAAGCCATTTGCCAAAAACCTCTTCTTTCACGATCTTTGTCATGCTTTCCGGATAGCCCTCGCGCCCGAAAATCTCCGGCAGATCCAAATCATACTGCTGCACCAGGCGAATAATACTGCTGATAATGCTGATTCGGTAAACCTGCTGCTGGCTGGCATGAACCCTTGCCCCGCCAATTCGCTCTAAGATTTCTTCCACGGTTTTTTGGATGTGGAGTGAAGGGCCGAATTTCACCGCAGAAAAAAGCTGCGCCTCATCCTGGCTTTCCCAGAGAAGCTTTCCTTTCTTCATCGGTTCCACGTCATAAATATAGATAACCCCGCCCGTGCCGACCATGGCCTTATAGCCTAAGGCATCCACGGCCGACTGATAAGAAACCGAGATATCCGTTAAGCTTGTACATCCCTTGCCGATACCAACCGTGATGGGAACTTCAAGTACCCGTTTAATCTCCTTGCAGACATCACCCATAACCGTGATAAACCCGGTCTGGCTGTTTGTTTCGTCAATCGCCGCGATTAACACCTGCTTGGCTTCCATGGAAGCGGTAAATAAAAGAATACGGAAGCTTCCCCGCAGCATTTCTTTAAGCATCTGTAATATCGAAATCGGAATTAAATCTTTTTCTTTGTGAAAGGAAAGCCCATCCTCCCGATTAATTTCCCCGTGTTCAATATCAATCGCCGCAACCACCCACTTTTTTGCACCCAAAATATCCAGGGCATACTGCCGGAGTTTTTCCTCGGCTTCTTTGTGCGGAACCGGACGGCGGATTAAATCGTTTAAGAAATGTTCCCGGATAATGGGAAGGCTTTGCCGGTAATTCTCCCGAAGAAGGTTCACGTCCCTCCTCTGGGCAATTTCCTCATCCAGGTTGCTTTTGATTTTCAGCAAAATCGCCGTAAGTTCTTCCACATTCACCGGCTTTAAAATATATTCAATAACGTTGAATTTAATGGCCTGCTTGGCGTATTCAAAATCATCAAAACCGGAAAAGATCACCATCTTAATGGAAGGATATTTTTCACGGATTTTCCCCGCCAGGGTCAGGCCGTCCATGTAGGGCATTTTGATATCCGTAAGCACGACATCCGGTTCAAGGAGTTCAATCTTTTCCAAAGCCTCCTGTCCGTTTTCCGCATCACCCACGACCTTAAAACCCGCAGCCTGCCAGTTGATTTTTTTAATAATACTTTTGCGAACCTCTTCCTCGTCATCGACCAGGATAATCCGATATAAATTCATCCTCATTTACTCCTCTGTTCACAGGATTTATGCATCCGCCAGCACACGCAGCAGACCGTCGTTTTCTTTTTTTGTTTTTATTCCCACCCGATAATAACTTTTATCCAGCCCTTCAAAATCCGCACAGGAACGAAGGAGAATTTTTTTCTCCAGACAATGCTGATAAAACCTTCCGTCTTCGGCCCCTTCCCGCAGATCCTTAAAAAAAAGATAATTTGCCCGGGAAGGATAGACCAAAAATCCAAGACGGGAAAGCCCTTGATCAAGCTGTTCTCTTCCTTCCCGAACAATGGTTTTTGTCTTTAGCAGATAATCTCTTTCCTTTAATGCGGCAATTCCCGCCATCTGTGCCGGAACCGAAACACTCCATGGCTGGCGGACGGATGAAATCTTCTGCATAAGCCGGGGGTCTGCACTTAAGCCGTAACCCAGCCGCAGCCCGGCCATGCCGTAAATCTTCGTGAAAGCTTTAACGATAACCATGTGCGGAAAGCGATTAAGCAGAGGAAGAAGGGAATTTTCAGGAAAAAGGGGATTTTTATTTTCTTCTTTCCGATCTTCTTCCAGAAAATCCATAAAGCATTCATCCACCACCAGCCGTATACCCTCTTCTTCGGCAAATGCCGCTAAAATCTCCATGTCCTTTCGCCCGGTAACGAAGCCCGTGGGGTTATTCGGGTTGCAGAGAAAAAGGATTTCGGGAGGGGTTTTCTGTTCGATTCTTTTTTTTGCTTCCCGGATAAGCTTCTCTACATTGATAATAAATCCTTCTTCCCTGGTAAACGGCACCGAAAAAATCCGGCATCCCAAAGCATTCAGCGCCTGTCTGTACTCCGAAAATGTAGGTGCAGGCAGAAGCGCATAATGAGGCTGCAGGGCAAAAATAAGCAGGTAAATCAAATCTGCTGCCCCATTGGCACAGACAATCATCTCTTCATCGATTTGGTAATGCGCAGCAAGAGCTGCTCTTAACCGGCGGCACTGGATGTCCGGGTAAAGACCGCAGTACTCCGCCGCCTGACGTACCGCTTCCTTTACGCTTTCCGGCGGGCCTAAAGGATTAACATTCACGGAAAAATCCAAAAAAACATCCTGGCTGTAGATATCGCCGCCGTGCCGGATACTGGTCAACATCCTTCCCCCTTACACTGATACAAAAGCGCATTGACAATCGCCGCAGCCACATTGCTTCCGCCCTTCCTTCCGGCGGCCACAATACAGGGAACATCCCTTCGCCGTAAAATCAATTCCTTCGCCGCGGCCACGTTGACAAAGCCCACCGGCGCAGCGATAATCAGCGCAGGAGAAATCCTTCCCTCGTCCATCAGGGCATTTAAACGAATCAGTGCGGTCGGCGCATTGCCTACAGCAAAAATCACGGGCGAATTTCCCGGCTTACTTTCCTCTGTGCACAATGCTTTCCCTGTTCCAAAAAGACGCACGGCCTTTTCCATGCTGACGGCGGCCCGGGTACAGCCCCGTTTCTTCGCCTCCTGCGCCACATCCTCATCCGCCATAAAGCAGTAAATCCCGATTGCGTGCGCAGCGGCTTTTGCTTTGTTAATTCCCGATTTTGCCATGTTGGTATCGGTAATGATAACGGCTCCCCGGGCAAGGGCTTCAAGCGCTTTTTCTACAACGCCCGGGGAAAAATACAGGTTTTTCGCATAATCAAAATCTGCCGTCGTATGGATGGCCCGTTTGACAATCTCCTCCGTTCCCGGCAAAAGCACAAGCCCTCTCTCGTGCAGTTCCCGGTCAATCTGCGCAAAACTTCTGGCTTCGATTTCGGCAGGAGGAAGGTCTTCGATAAAAGGAGATTCCTTCGCCGGATTTTCGGATTCCTGCTTACCTTCCCCTTCCAGGATAGAATAAATTTTTTCCATATCCAAATGACGGCGCAAAACATCCGCCAGATGATTATACTGCTCTTCCCGGTAAGCCTGATAATCAAATGCTTCCAAATCCAGCGGGCACATTCCTTTTTGTTTTCGCAGGGCATTAACGATGGTTCCCGCAATTTCTGCCCGGTCAAAAATCCCGTGCGTATAGCAGCCATAGATATTCCCGCGGCTCCACCCGTCTTCGTGCATTTTTTTTGACGATGTGTGAAGGGGGAGAAGGTAGGAAAAGGGCCTGCAGATTTCCAGCCTTCCCCGGAAAAAACGGGAGGTATCTGCCGGGCCGTTTTCCCGGTCAATCCAGGTCTTTCCCATATGAATCTCGTAACCGGCGAAAGACTTTCCGGATAATTCTTCAAAAATTCCCTCGGTCTGCGAAAAAGCCCCTTCGACCTGATTTCTTGTTTTTTCCTGAGAAAATATGGTTTTTGTGGGGAAAAGCCCCATGCCGGGAACACTTCCTTTTGCCTGTCCTTCCACACCATAAGGATCTTTGAGGATTTCTCCCATCATCTGATAACCGCCGCAGATACCCCAGACGGCTGTTCCCTGACTAGCTAATGCCAGAACCGCCTGTTCCAGCCCGTTTTTGCGCATCCACAGTAAATCCGAAATCGTATTCTTCGTTCCCGGAAGAATAAGCAGATCCGGTGTCCCCAAGTCCTTTACCTGGCGCACATAGTAAAGGTTCACCCCCGGAATACAGGAAAATATAGAAAAATCGGTAAAATTTGAAATTTTAGGAAAACGAATAACGGCTATATCGATTTGATGTAAAGATTCACTTTTCTGATTCAGCCGTTCGCTCAAGCTGTCTTCGTCGTCAAGATCGATATCCATAAAAGGAATCACACCAGTTACAGGAATCCGGCACAGCTTTTCAATCTGCCGGATTCCTGGTTCAAGGATAGAAGCATCGCCGCGGAACTTATTCATCACCAGACCTTTTATCCTCTGCTTATCCTCTTTGGGCAGAAGTTCAACCGTCCCGTAAAGCTGGGCAAACACGCCGCCCCGGTCGATATCTCCCACCAAAAGCACAGGAGCATCCGCCATCCGGGCAATGCCCATGTTGACAATATCCTCCTGCATTAAATTAATTTCCGCCGGGCTTCCTGCCCCTTCGATAACGATAATATCATATTCCCGAACCAGGGATTGATAGGCGCGTTCAACCACAGGAAACAGGTTCTTTTTATAAGCAAAATACTCCTTCGCCGGCATTGTCCCAACCGAAATTCCTTCCACAATAACCTGTGAACCCATATCAGTTGTCGGCTTTAACAAAATCGGATTCATCTGCACGGTCGGTTTAATCCCGGCAGCCTCCGCCTGCATCACCTGTGCCCGGCCTATCTCCCGTCCGTCGGAGGTAATATAGGAGTTTAATGCCATATTCTGCGCCTTAAAAGGAGCTGCCCGATAACCATCCTGCATAAAAATCCGGCATAATCCCGCCACAAGCAGACTTTTCCCCGCATTAGACATGGTTCCCTGTATCATTATTGCTTTTGCCATGGATTTTCTTCCTCTTTATTCTTCATTCTTATATAATGCATAATAGTCCGAATCCATATTTTCCATCATCTGTCCGAACCATAGTTTGGCATCGTCAAGTGCCCGGTTATAAATGATTGGTGCAAGTTTTTCTTCAAATAATTCCATCAGATGCATCTGCTCAATCATCCCAATCTCTTCTCCGCGCACATCCAGATAAAACGCCTTGATTTCCTCCTGCATCTTCTCTTTTTGTTTGTCGGAAAGCTTTATCTGCGGCAGTTTTCTTGTCTTTTTCACAATCAATTCTCCTTTGCATATTTCCCACGCAGGTTAAATGCATGATTCATCGGCCCGCTGCCCTTTCCCAGGTCCAGACCGTCCGCCAGAGCATCGGTGAGATATTCCTTCGCCCGTGCAATTGACGTCAGCATATCACAGCCCTTCGCCAGGTTTGCGGCGATAGCGCTGGACAATGTGCAGCCTGTTCCATGGGTGTTTGGATTATCGATTCTTTTTCCCATAAACCAGCGGGATGTGCCGTTTTGGTAAAAGAAATCATTGGCATCGTTAATCCTGTGTCCGCCCTTTAATAAAACGGCACAGCCATAAGCTTCACTAATGCAGCGGGCAGCGGCTTCCATATCCTGAACATTGCTGATTTTTCTGCCGGATAATACCTCGGCTTCAGGGATGTTTGGGGTTACTACGGCAGCTAAAGGCATTAATTCTTTCTTTAATGCAGCAATGGCATCTTCACTAATCAGACGATCCCCGCTGGTTGCCACCATAACCGGGTCAAGAACGATTTTTTCTGCCTGATATTTCCGAAGCCGTTCGGCAATCACAGCAATCAGCGGGCAGGAAAATACCATGCCAATCTTTACGGCATCCGGCACAATATCCTCAAAAACCGCATCGATCTGCTGGGCGAGAAATTCCGGTTCTACCTCTGCAATGCTCTTTACCCCCATGGTATTTTGTGCCACCAGGGCCGTAATCACACTCATGGCAAATACACCGTTCATGGTCATTGCCTTTAAATCCGCCTGAATCCCTGCCCCTCCGGTGGGATCAGTCCCGGCAATGGATAATGCCGTCTTCATCACTTTTCTGGTCATGATCTGCTCCTTTTGTTTCGTTGCTTTTATCGGATAATTTCCTTGCTGTTATCTTATGTTTTAGGTTCAGTGCGGTTAAATCGTTTAACCATTTCTTTTGCTGTCCCCCGCAATTTTCGGCACCTTTCTTCAATATTCTCCGCAGAAAAAATTGCCGAAACCAGGGCTATGCCATCCACGCCGCTTCCGGCAAGTTCCATAATATTTCCCTGATTAATTCCCCCGATAGCCACAACCGGGACATCCACAGCATTGCAAATCGACTGCAGGGTTTCTATCGGCATCCGGCTTACATTGGTTTTGGTTGTCGTAGAAAAAACCGCCCCCACGCCAAGATAGTCAGCCCCGCAGGCAACGGCTCTTTTTGCCTCATCGACGGTATGTGCAGATACGCCAAGAATCATCCCTTCACCAACCAGACGGCGCACATCACCTGCCTCCATATCTTCCTGGCCCACATGAATTCCATCCGCATGACAGGCCATGGCGACGTTTACGTTGTCATTAATGATCAGCGGAACATGATAGTGCTGGCAGAGTTTTTTTATGTCCATCGCTTCCTGAAGAAATGCTTCCTCATCCAGATTCTTTTCCCGAAGCTGTACGCAGGTTACGCCGCCCTTTAACGCCTTTTCCACTTGTGTATACAGACTTTCCTTCCCTGTCCACGCCCTGTCCGTTATGGCGTATAAGAGCATTATTTCTTTTGCACATTTCATATTTTGTACCTTTCTTTTATTATTCTGTGTTTATGCGATTTCAGCTATCTTCGTACACCTCATATCGGGCTTCTTTTTCTAATCCTTCCGGCGTTAAATGGTACATGGCATCGATAATATAATTCCGATAGGAAGCATTGCCGTCCATTTCACCCAATCGCCGAAATCCAATTTCCCCGCACACGCCCATCGCACACACGGCCGCAGCCGCTGCTTCCAGAGGCATGTTTGGATTTGCTGCAGCAAAAGCCGCCGTCAGCGCAGAAAGCTGACATCCGGTACCCGTGACCAAACGCATCATCGGATGACCATTGCGGATACAATAGACTTTTTCCTGATCTGCGACCATATCTATCGCTCCGCTAATCGCCACGACTGCCCCCAGTTTTTGGGCAGACGCCTGAGCAAACAGCACAGCTTCCGTCAGGTTTTCTTCGGTTATCTGATCAGAAAAATCGGCATCAACCCCTCTGGTTTTTCTGCCTTCCACGCTGCTTTCATTGCTTGTTTTTCTGCCTTCTATGCTGCCTTCATTGCTTGTCTTTCCGTCTTCCGTGCTGCCTTCATTGCTTGTTTTTTTGTCTTTCATGCTGCCTTCATTGCTGCTTTTTCCTTCGTTTTTTATACCGCTTATCAGGACTTTCATCTCGGAAATATTGGCGCGGATTACGGAAAAGGAAACCTCTTTTATCAGCCGCAATGCCGTTTCTGTCCGCAGCTTCGACGCTCCGATGCCCACCGGGTCAAGAATCACAGGATGTCCCAGTTCATTTGCCCGTTTTCCTGCCGACAGCATGGAAGAAATCTTATTTTGATTAAGCGTGCCAAGATTAATCGTAAGCCCGTGGCAAAGACTGGTAATCTCTGCTGCTTCCTCAACATCATCCGCCATAATCGGCGAGGCACCGCAGGCCAGCAGCATATTTGCACAGTCGTTGGCCGTGACATAATTTGTGATCGTATGGATTATGGGAGATTTTTTCCGGACATTTTCAAATATTGGGTTAATCATTTTCTTTAACATGGTTTAGATTCTTTCTGTACGTATTGATTAATCATTATGTGTCGAATTTTCATGTAATAACAATATCCCGCACGCCGGAAACTTCAGCAATCATTCTTAACTCATTCATCATCTCGTCGGAAGGTTCCGGTGTTGCCGAGAAATTTTTCCTTACGCCGTAATGCCTGAACTTAATTAATTTATACCTGACTTCCGGATAATCCGCAATCAGACGGCTGCCCACTTCCACAGTTTTCCGGTTATCCACTATACCGGGAACAACCACAGTGCGGATTTCATAGAGTTTTCCGGCCTTGGCAAGATGCCGGATGTTTTCTATCGGGAATTTTGCAGATCGTCCGGTTAGTTTCTGATGATCCTCATCGGTTCCAGCCTTTAAATCAACCATAGTTTTATCCGTAACCGCCAGCAGATCCGGCCTTTCCCACAAAGGAATCTGACCATTCGTATCCATATAGGTTGTTTTGCCGGCTGCCTTAATCATGGCATAAAATTCGGTTAAAAAATCCGGATATAAACTGCATTCCCCGCCCGAAGTTGTAATTCCGTCAATAAACGGCAGATAATCCTTTACCTGTTCAAAAAGCTTTTCCGGTGTCAGCCAGCAAATTTTCGGGGAAGCCCCTTTTGTGCATGTCGCCAGGCAGGTATCACAGCTGCAGCATTTCTCCTTTTCATAAACCACTTTTCCATCCGCCAGCGAAAGTGCCTGCGCAGGACAGACCTTCACACAATCCCCGCAGTTTTCACACATATGAATCGTTTCCGGGTTATGGCAGTACAGACAATCCTGGTTGCATCCCTGCAAAAATATGGCTGTTCGGTTTCCAAAACCATCCACACAGCTAAAGGGAATAATTTTATTTACCGGCGCAAAAATGTGCGTTTCTTTCATCGTTCTTTGTTCAGATCCTCTCTAAGCTTAATCTAACTTTATCTAACTTTATTGTATACTGTAGTATTCTTAAACGTCCTGAATATCGGCTTCCCTTAAATCATCCCAATTTCCATTAATGATCTGCAATACTGCGCGATAGCTAATCCTCTTGGGAATGATTTTTCTGTGAAAGTCACTTGTTTTTGAGTACGGAGTCACAACAACCGTCTGCGTTCTCGCCTCAAATTTAATCCTGTGCATATCTCTGGATGTAAGTTCACCGTCATTTCCGGAAGCAATTAAATCTTCAATCTGTTTTTTAAATGGAGGATGATTCTGTGCATAAATCATCCAGTCATAAGTCATAATCATCGATGGCCACCTAATCTTTTTCACTTTTCTTAAATTCGTTTCCAAAGCAGCATATTATTCTCAAACACAGCAGAAAGTTTTCCGTTATCTTTCATCCAGGAAAGATAGGAACGAACGGTACTTCCCACAAGCACATACTGCTCAAAATTCATAGTCAGATCAAAATCCGTGAACAGCCTTTGCAGAATGTTTTCAAAGCAAACAGAACTGCTGCATATTGATAAAATTTTGTCAGCAATTTCATATACTTTTGCAATATTTATATCTGCCAGTCCAGCAATATCATCTGCTGCAGGTGCATGGGCAGGAACGAACATCTTTGCTTTCATTACTTTTACCATTTCAAGGGTTTTCAGATATTCTTCCACATCATAGATAAAACCAATCTGGTACTTATCCAGCGTTTCCCTGCTGGAAAGGCAGTCGGCAAGAAACACCGTATCATCGGGAGTTCTAAACCCTACCATATCAAAAAAATGTCCTTTAAGTGGTATTATCTTCATTTCTTTTGGGAAACTTTCATCCGAAAAATCTGTAACAACGCTTGGTTTAGCAAGCAAAAATTTGTGTCTTAAATCCTTGCAGGGATACCCGCCGTATAAAAATGATGGTTCTAACACAGGATACTCTGTAAATGCTCTTTCCATCCCGCCCGAAAAAACCCTGCATCCTGTCTTTTGCTGCAAAAACTGATTTCCGCCGATATGATCAGCATTGGAATGGGTGTTCAAAATACCTGAAAGGCTCCAGCCCTTTTCATCTAAAATCTTATAAACCTTCTTGCCTGCGTCCTTATCATTACCGCTGTCAATAAGATATACATTTTTATCATCGGCAAGGTATATTCCGATTTTTGCAGGCGAATTGATATAATAGCTTTTTTCTCCTACTTGATTTAATTCGTACATAAAAATTTCTCCTTAATACATCAATATCCGGGATTGGACATTTTCCAGTTGAAGTTGTCGTAACCTTTAAAATCTCTTGTACATCATGTTTTCTCCATAGTGAACCGTAGCCTCTGCCGCCATGCTCAGTTCTGTTTCAGACACATATTTATAGAATTTTTCTTCCTTTCGAGGTTCTACATTATCTGTCCAAAGCTCGCACTGACGGATTACCGTATTGATGGCAAAATCATAGTCCTCTGGTGGATACTTATATTTCTTAAGAAGCCGTTTAACCATTTTACGCATCTGCGCTCTGGCCATTTCTTTTTTCTGCCAATCAATGGTGCGATTCTTGCGGAGCATTTCTGTAAGTTCTCTTGTCAGAGCAATTAATTCATCATTCTTATAAAAATCCTTGATATGCTCCGGTTTGGTCAGGGCATCATAAAAAGCTAGTTCTTCCTGTGATAATCCAAGCTTTTCACCGTTCTTATAAAGCTCAGCAATTTCCTGGGCTGTTTTCAGCAGTTCCTTAATCACCTCTTCATTGGTGATCAGTCCGTTATAATAGGAATTCATCAGCTGTGCTATCTTCTCAGAGAATTTCTGTGACTGCACCACATTGGTTCTCTTGTAGAGTGCCACTTGCTCAGCCATGAGTTTTTTCAAAATCTCGACAGCTATATTCTTTTCCTTCATTTTGGAGATTTCATCCAGGACTGCCGGATCAAACAAGCTGAAGTTTTCACCGCCACTCTTGCTGCTGTCAAAAAGGCTGATTACACCTTCACTCTGCACAGCTGCTTTCAGTAATTCGTTAATCTGATCATTAATTTCCGTAAGCGACAGGCTCTTTCCACCAGTACCACCATAAGTGATCTTGATAACCGTAGAACGCAAAGCCTCCATGTAAGCTGCTTCATGACGCTCCTGCTCCGTTGTCATACTGGAGCAAAGCGAATGTGACTGCTTCAGCAACATGGCTTCTTTCAAAAACAGTTCTTTTCTTTCAGGCACTCTTGCATCCAAAATAAAGTTCGTGCCGCCTGTGATGAGTTTTGCCATCGTAAGAGGGGAGCCACCCGCAAATCCGCTAAAATCAAATCCATGCAGTAAGTCTTTACAAACCTGCAGTTTTTCCTGAAACTTCGGATATGCCATCTTGGCAATATTCATATCACCATATTTTGACTGATCGCGCTTAGTATATTCTTTCATTGCTGCCTTTAAGGCTGATGCAATTCCAACATAGTCTACGATCAATCCCCCCTCTTTATCCTTGAATACACGGTTTACACGGGCAATTGCCTGCATCAGGTTATAACCATGCATTGGTTTGTAGACATACATAGTAGCCAAAGAAGGGACGTCAAATCCTGTGAGCCACATATCTACAACAATTGCTATCTTCATCGGATCGTTATTGTCTTTGAATTTTCTTGCAAGCTCTTCTTTATGTGACTTCGTTCCGATGATTTCTTTCCAGTCTTCCGGGTCGTTATTGCCGCCGGTCATAACTACACCGACTTTATCCGACCATGCAGGTCTTATTGCTAAAATGCGACGATAGATTTTCATTGCAATCGGGCGGGAGTAAGCCACAATCATAGCCTTGCCTGTCAGAAGATTTGCTCTGTATTTTTCGTAATGTTCTACAATATCATCACAAAGAGATTCAATGGTAGAATCCGCTCCCAGTACACTCTCCATCTGTCCAAGCATCCTTTTGCTCTTCTCGATAGTCTGTGTATCAGACTGCTGTTCTAGGATATCGTAAGTAGAATCGATTAATGCCAATGTATTCTCATCAAGTTTCAGATGAACAACTCGGCTTTCGTAATAAACAGGTCTTGTGGCACCATCTTCCACAGCCTGTGTCATATCATAAACATCAATATAATCTCCGAAAACTTCTCTGGTATTTCTGTCTTTGGAAGAAATTGGTGTACCAGTAAATCCGATAAATGTTGCATTTGGTAATGCGTCATGGATAATGCGGGCATTACCAATTATGGTATGTGCTTCCTTTTCACCGTTTTCATTCTCTGCCATGACGATTTTCTCATCAAAGCCATACTGACCACGATGCGCTTCGTCTGCCATAACTACGATATTTCTGCGTTCCGAAAGAGCCTTCTCTTCACGTTCAAACTTAAACATTGTGGTAAAGATAATTCCATTAGCACTTCTGCCATCAAGAAGTGACTTTAAATGTTCCTTGCTTTCCGCCTGCACCGGTGTCTGACGTAAGAAATCCGCACACTGTGAGAACTGAGCATAAAGCTGATCATCCAGATCAATACGGTCAGTCATGACTACGATCGTCGGGCTGTCTAACGCCTCCTGCAATAAATGTGCATAGAACACCATCGATAATGACTTACCGGAACCTTGTGTATGCCAGAACACACCACCCTTACCGTCAGTCTTAGTAGCTACCTTTGCTTTCTCAATGGCTTTATGTACTGCAAAATACTGATGATACGCCGCCAACACTTTGAAGCGGCTGTTACTTGTGCCGGAAAAGAGTATAAAATTCTTCAGGATATTCAGCAAACGGGTCTTTTGGAACATTCCCTCATAAAATGTTTCAAATGATGCGTAGCCCGTATCTTCATAATTCCCGTCCTTCGTTTTCCACTCCATGAAACGATCCAATCCTGATGTTATCGTTCCTGCCTTGTTAGAAGACAGATCACTTATTACACAGATTGCATTGTAATAGAAAATGGATGGGATATCCTGCATATAATTGCGAATCTGATGGTACGCATTCTCTGCTCCCACTTCATCCTTCACAGGACTCTTCAACTCCATCAAAACAAGAGGCAAACCATTAATAAACAGAATAATATCCGGTCGTCGATTATTTCCATTTTCAAGAAATGTAAACTGATTTACCACATAAAAAGAGTTGTTCTCTACATTTTGGTAATCCATCAAACGAACAATCGAGGATTGCTCATCGCCCTTCACAAAGAACTTAACCGTGATGCCATTTTGCAGATAATCCATGAAGATGATGTTCTTCTGCAGCAGACTGCCGGTATCAAAATTCTTCAGTTTGGCCAGTGCATCATCAATGGCTTCTAGAGGCAGGTTACGGTTAATGCGTACCAGACTGTTCCGCAATTCGGCATCCAGCAGAGGACTGCCGTAATCACGATCTAAGTCCGGAGCGTAGAGGTGAGCATAGCCCATATTTTCGAACAGTTCTATGATGGCCTGTTCATATGTATCTTCTGTAAATAAACTTGGCATATTCAACCTCCTGTTTTTTTTCGGTATATTTCTATGCTGGACAGTCAAAAGTCCTTAAAATTAATACAATATATAGTAGCCTGTGTATAAAGTAGATGCGATATATAGTATAGGAACCGAGAACTTTTGACTTTCCAGTTTCTATATTAAACGATAATTTACAGCAACAAGCAGCCGCATTGTTTGAATCTTGGTTTGTCAA
>CAMNRM010000055.1 GCA_946553025.1 uncultured Clostridium sp. | reverse complement strand
GATGTCGTCTTATTTTTTTATTTTTTAAAATTCCCCAGGTAAAGTTACACTATCCCCAATTTTTAAAAATCATTGCGGGTTTCAGGTTACTGTTCACGTAGCTGCGCACATGCTGCGCTGACCGTATATTAAACTGGGCCAGTGAGCAAAAATCCCATCGACGAAGGCGATTTTCATGGATTTTTGCCTGTTGCTGTGAACATGTGAACAGTAACGGTTTCAGCAAGCACTTAATGCTGTTATCCCGTGAATAATTCAGGCTAAATAACAAAAAATCACCCTGCCCAGACACCTTCCCCCGGCATGGGAACAGCTCTGAAAGCATTAACCATCCTGTCTAAGACCACCTGATGGGCATTCCCTGTGTCCAAAACCGTATTCTGCACAGCCTCTGCCTCTATCTGAACCGTTATAACATCAAGAATGTTCTGTTTTCCTGTCCGGGTTAAAGCATTTACCTGGGCAGAAAAACAGGAGTCTGCTTCTTCCTGCAAGGCATCCGATGTTTCTGTCATGGCAATAATATGGTTTCCGGAAACATAGTTGCCGCTTCCGGAAACAATGCGGATAATTACCGGTTTTCTTCCCTGCGGTTTAATGGAATCCGCGGCAATAACCTCTGAAATATGGTTTGCGGTTATGGTGTTAAAACTGCCCTGAATGTGCAAAAGCCCATATAAGTCATCCAGACCATTATCACATCCCAGCAAGGGTGCCCAGGGTTCATTGTCCCTTAAAAAATGATTGGAAGATACCATATTTTCCGAACAATTTTTTTCAAATACAAGCATTCCCGGATAAAATGAATGGAAACGATTTCCTGTAATTACGGAACGTGCCACATGTTCAAAATGTACACTGCTGGAGCCCCGGGGAAAAATATTGTTTGCACTGATTAACAGGCCGCCAAAATTTTGAGCAAATATCGAATATCCCTTGTATCCCGCTCCCATAAGATTATCGGTTATCTTGGAAGCCTGTCCCCATCCCCGCAGTTCAATGCAGCTTCCGCATTCGGCAATAAAGTTATCATGAATGGACAGTGCATCTGCATGATACATGATTATCCCATGTTCCAGATAAATAAATCCCATGCCGGTAATCCGAAACGCATCATTTGCACTTGCACTGTAAATCCCTGTTTTGCCGTTGCTGTACGTATTTTCCGGATTATCGGTTCCCAGACCGTCATCCATAAAATGCAGACCATCAATGCAGAAGTTTTCAAATTCTACGGAGCTTATCCGCGGGTTTCCCTCCCGTTCAATATAGAATGCGGCAGCTTCACCTTCCTGCATTCCCTCCTTTACAGGCAGGTCTACCAGTATCCGGCTTCCCCCCGGCCAGACTTCATGGAGGTTTGCCCATTCTTCCTGCGAAAGATTATAGCGAATGCTTGAAGAAACAAAACCATGCCCTGAACCCTGGATTTTCAGGTAACTGACATCGATAAGAACCTGTGTCCGAAGATGATAATCTCCGGAAGGAATATAAATCACCGCACCGGGCTTTCCTCCATCGTCGATATCTGCACAGTTCTGCCTGCCTTTAATATCTTCAATAATGCTGTTGATTACCTCTCCAATATCTTCATAAGGATTTCCAACATTCCACTCCGTTACATCATAATAATTCTTGCTGGCCATTTACTTTGCCTCCTGCCTGTTTAATATTCATTACCGTTTTTTCTTTCATCCAATTTCGGTGGTGTCCGTCCCAAAACAGTTTTTCAGCCCATAAGCCTCCAGATTCCGGAGAACGGCCTGGCCACCGCAGGCACGGACATAAAGCTGATTTTGTTCATCCAAAGCAAAGATATTATTGGAATGATTGTTTTGATAATTGTCGGCAAATAGTTCAAGGGAACTCTGGTCAGAAAGGATGTGCACATCCAGTTTGGTTTTTCCTTTCAGAAACAGTACGCTCCGTGAACTTCCTTTGCTCCAGCCGTCTGCATTTGACCGATCCACGAACAGTTCTCCCCGGGCAAAATCAAACACAACCACGGTTTTCTTTCCTTCACCACAGCGCAAAATCAGTTCCAACTGCCGGGCATTAGTCTTTGTCAAATCAATGATAAATTTCAGTTCATAACAGACCCCATCTCCTGCAGTCAGTTCCATTTCTTTTTCCCCAACCACAATTTCTTCTGTTTTTACGGCATTTTCCCGCAGACTTTCCACTTCCCGAACAGGAAGAAACTGCAGGGTATGATCCTTTTGCATACGGACTTCTCTTGGAATATTGAAAAATCCGCACCAGCCCTCTTTATAGGTGGGACCCCAGTCCTTCCACAGCGGCATCCATTCCCATTCATTTGCCCAGCTTACCATAATCCTTCTTCCGTCCGGGGCCAGGAAAGACTGCGGGGCATAATAGTCAAATCCCCAGTCAATTTCCCGGCTTATCGAATAGTCAAATTTCCCTGTTTTTTCATCAAAATCTCCTACCAGATACACGGAAGTATGGTCGCCGGAACCCATGGGCGAGAAGGTCAGGACATAGTTATCGCCTAAGGGAAACAAATCCGGACACTCCCACATCATTCCCCACTCTCCGCGGCTTTCTGCCAGCACATTGACAAAATCCCAGTGCAGCATATCTTTGGATTTGTACAGCAGAGCCAGTCCCTGACGATTGCGGCTTGCCCCGCACACCATGTAGAAAACATCCTTCCCGCGCCATACCTTCGGGTCCCGGAAATAATCCTCGGCGATCCCTTCCGGCGCAGTAATTACCGGATTTCCCGGATATTTTTCAAAATGAATGCCGTCTTCACTGTAGGCAATGCACTGTGTCTGCACGATTCCCTTCCCGTGATGCGACGTCCCGGTATACATCAAAAATAATTTCCCCTCGTGTTCGATGGCACTGCCGGAAAAACATCCGCCTTTTGGATAATCGTCATAAGGTTCACTTGGAGCCAGAGCAAACGGAAGATATTCCCAATGGAACATATCCTCACTGACCGCATGGCCCCAGTACATGCAATCCCAAAATCCGCCATAAGGATTGCACTGAAAGAAAAAATGATACTTTCCCTTAAAATAAATCAGTCCGTTGGGGTCATTCAGCCATCCTGACTGCGCCATAAAATGATAGTGCTGGCGCATCCTGCCGCCGCCTGCCTGATCTTTATTCTGCACCGTTGCCATCTGCGCCCGGGCAATATTTTGTTTCAACAATTCTTCCGACATAAATTTTACCTCTTTCATTAACCCTTCACTGCTCCGGCAGTCATTCCCTGAACGATGTATTTCTGTGCCAAAAGAGAGATGATCATTACCGGAAAGCTAAATAAAAATGCCCCCGCGCACATCGGTCCAAGATCCAGATTATATGCAGACAAAAATCCTGCCAGGCCAACCGTAAATGTCTTTGCATTTGTACTGGTCAAGAGTAATGCCACAAGAAAATCGTTCCATGCAAGGAAAAGGGTAAAAATAAACGCTGTAGCCAGCCCCGGCTTGCAGATGGGCAGAATAACCTTCCGAAACGTCTGCAGGCTGCTTGCTCCGTCCATAAATGCCGCTTCATCCAGGGTCGTGGGAATCCCTTCATAGAAACTGAGCATTGTCCACATCACAAAAGGCATATTAATGGCCCCATAGACAATAATCAGTGCAATTTTTGTATCATACAATCCCAGATTACAGATTAATTCATAAATAGGAACAACAATACTGGATGTGGGAATCATTTTCAGGCACAGCACCAGGACGACCAGAGCCACCGATAATTTCGCCCCGGAACGCTGAATCGCATAGGCCGCAAGGGAACCTAAAATCAGCGCAATTACCGTACTTACTAAAGCTACGGTTAAACTGTTGAACAGATAACCCAAGGCATCCATCCGCTCCAAAAGCCCTGAAAAATTTTCTACAGAAAACACTTTGGGGAAAAACCTGGGCGGGACGGCAATGACCTCTGCACCCGGCTTAAAAGCACAGCAAATCACATAGATGTAAGGAAACAGCCAGCACAAGGTAAGAATCACTGACAAACCAATTCCCAGATTTTTTCCGATTTCTCCTTTTCTTTTCATTCTTTCCTCCATTCCGTGCGTGTTTTACAGCACATACAGGTATAGGTGATTTCACCCGTTCCTCCATTCCGTGCGCGTTTTACAGCGCAGTAATCCCGCCTCAGCTATTCTTTTTCTTCGGGTTCCATAAACTCTGCATAAATACCAGAGTAAAGATAACCAATACTGCAATAAATATAATTGCCATCGCACTTGCATAACCAATATCATTGTACCTGGTCAGGGTTTTATAGATAATAATACTGATGGTTTCTGAGGAACTGTTTGGCCCGCCTTCGGTCATCGCCCAGATAATATCAAAGGTTCTGGCTGCATCAATAATTCTTACGGACAGCGCCGTCAGCAGAACCGGTTTAATTACCGGAAGCTTAATCAGCGAAACCTGGGCAAGCAATCCTGCCCCATCAATTTTTGCCGCCTCCAGCATACTGGTATCGATTCCCTGCAGACCGGCTAAAATCATCAGCATCATAAAGGGAGTGGTCAGCCAGATATCTGCAATACAGCAGGCAAGGAGGGACCATTTTTCATCGGCAAGCCAGAGAATATCACTGCTGCTGGATAAAATCCCAACTCTGTACAGAAGTTCATTAATAATCCCAAAACTGGAACTCATCATTAATTTCCAGGTAAGGCCAGCCACCAGAGGAGCTATCATCAGCGGTGCCATCATCATGGACCGGATAACCTTGCTTCCCTTGTAATCCAGTTCAAAAAACAAAGCAAACAATAATCCTAAAAGAGTTTCTGCCCCTACAGCAATAACAATATAGACCAATGTATTTTTTAATTGTTTTAAAAATCCCCCTGCGGTAAATGCATGAATATAATTCTCCATCCCAATAAAGGTCTTATCTCCGGAAATTCCAATTTCATAAAAGCTGTCCATTATCATCGTTATAATCGGATAGATGAGAAATGCTCCCATAAATACCGCGCCTGGAAGAAAAAATAATAATAAGGTTTTTCTTGAAATTAATCGCATTTGCTTACCACCTTTTTATCGCTAAACTGCTGTTTACTTGTTCACTTTCCCCTTTTTCCTGCCGCCTTTTCATTATTTACGAACAGCTTCAATCTCCGCCTTGGCTTTTTCCAGAGTTTCGTTAATATCGCTTCCTCCTAAACAGGATTCCACCACACCGGTCAGCACTTCTTCAATCTGTGCCCAGGAAACCGTCATTGGTCTTGGCTGCGATGCTTTCGACCCCAGGGTTTCAAGGACAGCCGTTGTATGCTCATTACCGGCTTCTTTTCCCGCTTCTTCATATACGGAAGTCCTTCCGGCAATTTTCAAGGTAAGATCCATGTAATCGGCATTGTGATCATACATAAATTCTACATATTTCTGTGCCATTTCCTTATTCTTTGAATTTTTCATTACGCACTCATACCATGGGCCTGTCGTTGCCCCGATACCGGCACTCCCGGCAATCATCGGCGCACATCCTACTTTTTCTGCGCCCAGGGCTTTCACTGCCGCCGGGTACTGATGACTCCAATTTAACTGCATGGCAATTTTTTCATTCGTAAAAAGTTCCTGGGATTCTGTAGAAGCTGTGGAAAGAGAATCTGCCGGAGTATAATCCGCACCAGCGTTTTCAACCATAAAGTTCAGGGCATCCACATAGGGCTGCGCAGTGATATTCACCGCCCCGTCCGGGCCAAATACAAGACCGTCGGCACCGGCCTGGCAGGCAAAATCAAGGAAGGAACACACGGCATCGGAACCGCTGCCAAATACGGTTGTCCCCTTCATCTCCCCGGCCGTCATCTCCTTTGCCAATGCCTGATATTCTTCCCAGGTTTTTGGCACCTTATCTTCGGAAATAAGGTCTTTGCGGTAAATCAATATCTTTGAATTCACCCACATCGGATAACCAAGAAGATTTCCGTCAATCGTTCCGCTTTCCTGGAGCGTCGGCAGAAAGTCACTGGTATCTGCATCCTTTACCGGTTCAATCGCCCCGGCAAAAGCCGCCAGCCATACCACATCCATACAGGCCACATCGTGCGCTGCCTGTTTTGCCTTAATCTCTGTTGACAGCTTATCATACATTCCTGTATAAGCTACAGCATCCACAATAACCTTACATCCCGTCTGCTCTTCAAAAGCCCCCGCGGTTTCCTTCGCCAGGGTTTCTGCCGGAGAACCGCTTTCTACCAGCACAGTAATACTGTTATCATTACTTCCTTCTTTCTGACCATTTCCCCCTGCACATCCTGTCAGTCCTGTTCCTGCCATGGCTGCTGCAAGCACAAGCCCTAACCATCTTTTCTTCATCTTTCCATAACCCCTTTTCTGCATTTTGCTCATTTGTTTTTCTTCCCCTTTCTTTCATGATAGGCTCATTATACTGTATGAAAATTATAATGTCAAACGTTTTCAATATATTTTTTTATATTTTGCTGTTTCGCGCAAAAATTCTTCTTTGCTTTTAGGTAAAGTGCCCATAAGTTTACCAGATGTTCTTGTATTTTCTTTTTGCCATGAAATTTTTATGAAAATTTTTTCACTTATTTTTCTTTCATTTTTTTCTCTATTATGCTATAATCTCTATATCTTGAATATAAAGTGAGGATTTTTCATGGATAAAGTTAAAATTGGCGATATTGCCCGGCAAAGCGGCGTTTCCCTGACTACAGTTTCCCGTTTTTTCAACCATCCCGAACTGCTGTCCCCGGAAACACAGGATAAAATTCAGACAGCAATCAAAGAATTAAATTATCAGCAGGATAACCTGGCAAGAATTCTGGTGACTGGAGAATCCAACCTGGTAGGGATTATTTTCCCGCATCTGCATCTGAGTTTCTACACGGAACTCCTCAATCAGCTCATTCACTGCGGTAAAGAAAAAGGTTATAATTTTATAATCTACACCTCCAATCATTCTAAGGAGGAAGAATTAAAACTTATTCAAAACCTTATTTCCTACCGAATTAAAGGATTAATTCTTTTAAGCCATCTTCTGTCGGTTCAGGAAATTGAACAGCTTCCTGTTCCTGTGATTTCCGTAGAACGGGCAGGCGGAAAGTTTAAACAAATCAATAATGATAATTTTACCGGGGGAAAACTTGCTGCAAACCTTCTGATTCGCAACGGATGTGAAGTATTCATCCATATTAATAATGATTTTCGGGAGGACTGGCCTTCCTTTAAACGTATTCTGGGATTTGAATATGAAGTGAGAAATCTGTGCTATGAGCGTTTTATTGAACATGATTTCACAGACACCTACATGCCCCAGGCCGCAGAATCCATGAAAAAACTGGTTTTGCACATTGCAGAAAAATATAAGAAAAAAAAGATAGGAGTTTTTTGTTCTAATGATGATATTGCATGTCTTTTTGAACGGCAATGTATTAAAAATAAAATAGAGCTTCCAAAAACCATAGAACTTATCGGGTATGACAACTCTCCGATATCCAACCATGCCATCCAGCCCATTACTTCCGTTGACCAGAATATTTCCCTGATGGCACAGCTTGCAATTCAGGCACTGGAAAACTATATTCCCTGTGAAAGCATGGTACCTGCCACATTAATTGAAAAAGAAACGACCAGCAAATGTTAGTACATTAAGGACTGTAAGATTCGGTTCAGTAGCTGTACCCCAGGCAGACGAAAAAGCACCTGTCCAAGCAGGTGCTTTCTTTAATCCTAATATACCATAACGAGCAAAATTTTTCAGCCCTGTTTTCCTACTCCACGGCCACCCCCGACAAATACCTTGCCACAATATTTCTGTCATCTCCGGTATAGCAGAAGCGCTCCAGCCTCTCTTCCGGGGACAAGGTCAGGCCCTTATCCTCCATGGACTCAATTACCAGCGCATTAAAGCGATAACCCTTCTCCAGCGAACCGACATTGCCAAACACGCTTCCGCCAGCCTTCGTTGCCAGATAAAACGCATGGGCAAAGCTAATCGCACGGTTATTTTCCGGTTCATAAAATCCCTTAAGTTTCGACATCTGCACCGCACGGGAAATCTGACGATAGATAGCAAGCTGGTGCCCGCCGCCCACATCACTGCCCAGGGCAATCGCCAAATCCTGATCCTGCAAAGCGGCTGTCGGCATAATTCCGGCAATAATATTCGTCGTGGCATCCGGGCAATGCACACTCACCCCATGATATTTCTTTAAAATCCGAACATCCTCTTTCGACGGAAAAATCACATGGGCAAAGATGGACGGCCCGTTTTCCAAAAGCCCTGCCTGCTCATAGATTTCCGCATCCGACCTGCACTCCGGGAACAGCCGCAATGCTTCTGCCGCCTCCCATTTAGACTCCACCAGATGCGTATGTAAACCGCAGTGAAATTCCCGCGAAAGCTTCCCAAGCCCGTGCATCAGTTCCCGGCTGCAGGTCGGGGCAAAGCGGGGCGTAAGGATGGGCTTAACCGTCGTACAGGATGTGTGGCTTTCCAGGAAACGCTGGGTTTCCCGCAGAGATCCTTCCGTCGTTTCACACAGACAGTCCGGTGAATGAACATCCATATTGACCTTTCCCACAAAGGCATATAAGCCCTTTTCCTCCAGTCTGGCAAAAAGATAATCCGTGGCTTCGCGGTGAATGGTTGCAAAGATCGCCGCGTGAAACGTCCCCTGGCGGATCAGATCGTCCACAAAAGCATCATAGACATTCTTTGCATACTCCATATCCGCAAACCGTGCCTCCTGGGGGAAGGTATACTGGTTCAGCCAGTCGGAAAGCAGTACATCCATTCCAATTCCCCGCTGTACATACTGCGGCGCATGGACGTGCAGATCCGTAAATGCCGGAATAATCAGCCCCCGCCCGTAATCCTTTACTTCAAGCGAGACATACTGCTCCGGCAAAACCGGATAAATCCCTTCCACGATGCCGTCCTTCACAACAAGATAGCTGTCCTCATGCACGGTTAAATGATTCCTGTCCCCGGCATAAATAATATTGCCGCGGCAGATGAAAAATGGTTTACTCATCCTAAAAATCCCTCCTAACTTTCTAAGTAAGATCGAATATTCTCCAACACTTTCCTGCTCAGCAGCGCAAACGCTTGTTTTGTTCTGCCCACGGAAACCCGCATACAGATCACATTCTTTCGCTGAATTAATGCACCGGTCGGATCGCCGATAGCTGCCTCCGTATCACAGCAATAGAGATTGTCTTCACATTCCAGCCACTTTGCCAGAGCCGTCGTGTCGGAAGCCGTACCGATGGATGTATTCATTAAAATCTTCTTATTTCCAAGACAATGAAACTGTTCTTCGTGAAGCAGAATAACATTTTTATTTAAACAGGTAATCACTGCCTCGCTTTGAACAAGCAATTCATTCAGCGGAAAATACTGCATCCCGGCCGCTTCCCTTTCAGGTTTTCTTGTCCTGCTGTAATAGGAAATCTCTGCCCCCATCATCTGCAGAGCATCCGCCACCATGCCGCCGGATACTCCCATTCCCACGATTCCAACCTTAAGCCCGGTCAGTTCCAGCGGTTCCTCCCGCCACACAGGAAAATCAAATCCGTGGAGAATCCGCACCAACTGATACAGCACATACTCCACAACCCCCCGATCGCCATAGTCCCGTATACCTAAAACCTGAATCCCGCGCTCCCTGGCACAGGCAATATCCACATTGGCGCTGGACTCCGAATACAGGCTGCAGCACATCCCCACATAGCGCACATTAGGACAGCTTTCTAAAACATTTCTCCCAATCGGTGAAGTATAGCTGACCAGAACCCCGTCTGCATCGCCGATTCTTTTTATGATTTCCTCCTCATTTTTCGGTATATCCTCATAAAAAAGAACTTTTTCGGCATACTGTTCCAGTTCCTTCTGTGCTTTTTGTGTTAAATTTACCGGTTCCACGGCAACTAATTTTTTAAACATGCTTTCCTCTCCCTTCCCCTTCCATTTCTGCCCCTTGCTCCCCTAATACAGAATTTTAAAATAATCAAGATAAGCTTTATACTGATCCTGTGCCGCCAAACAGGTATCGGTTAAATATCCCTTTTCACGATCCCATTCCTTTATTCCGCGATAGTAAAACATCTTTAAATAATCATAAATAATAAATGGTACAATTCCATATTTCAGGCATTCTTTAAACATAATCAGCCTGCCAACCCGCCCATTACCGTCCTGAAATGCATGGATACGCTCAAATTTTACATGGAAATCCAAAATTTCCTCCAACGTTTTATCCTCCTTGGCATTATACTCTACCAAAAGCGCTTTCATCTTATCATGCACTTCTTCGGGAAGGACGGTCTGCATTCCCCCCACTTCATTCGGCATTCTTTTATAATCCCCTACCGCAAACCAGTCTTTTCTGGAATCACTGGTTCCTGATTTTAACATAAAATGAAGTTCTTTTATATACTTTTCCGATAATGCAGCCTTGGCTCGATCAATAATCAAATCAATACAGCGAAAGTGATTTGCCGTTTCAATGATATCATCAATATTCAGCACTTCCTTTTCTACTCCAATCGTATTTGTTTCAAAAATGTATCTGGTCTGTTCATGAGTCAAACGGCTTCCTTCCATATGATTAGAATTATAGGTCAATTCAATCTGGGTTTTATGATAAATCCCGCCGGAATATCGATTTGTTTTTTCTCTTTGTAAAATATCCAGTAAAGCAACCGACTGCTCTTTTCTTTTATTGGAACGCTCCGGCTTTTCTGCATTTTCCGGTATATTCCAGGTTTTCCCAGAAAGGAACGCGCCCGAAATCCTGTTCTGGGTACAGTAATTCCTCACGCTGCGCTCGGATATATTCCATTTTTTTGCCACTTCTGTTACTGAAAGATATTGCATCGTCCTTCCCTTCTAAATACTTAATCATTTGCTTTTCTTCTGTACAGCTTAACAAAAAATAGGTTACCTCTATCATGTATAGTATACACAGTATCGGCAAAAACATCAATAGTAATCTACATTTGTTTTATTTTTTTGCCGGTATTAGTAATAATTCCCCTCTATTCCACCCAAATCCTCTTCCTCTCTCTCCTTACCGCCTCACTTCCCATCCCGCCATCCATTCCGCTTACCACCTGGCACATCATCTGGAAAAGTTCCTGATTTCCGGCATCCTCCGCCACCTGCCTTCCCAGTTTCCTTGCAAGATACCCCCGAATAATCTCCCGCGGCACTGCGCCGTTCTGATTCAGGCACAGGCAGGCGAAAGAAAAATCCTCGGCCTGGCTTTCCCTGCTCTTTATCAAAATTTCTGCAAACTTCCCTGTAATCGACGGATCAAGCGATTGCCCCCGCAGCGCTCCCCAATCCGCATAAATCCGGTTAATCGTATCATATTCCGTCATCCTATCCGCAAAATCCTTATACTCTCCCCGAAGCCTTGCCCCATCCCGCAGATAAAATCGGCAAATCTCTATCTCGTTTCCCACATTTATCCCTGTATTTTCCTCTTCTTGTCCCGCATCTCCTTCTTTTTTCTCTGCATTTTCCTCTTTTTGTCCCAAATTTCTCTCTTTTTTTCCCTTACTTACTTCTTTTGTATCAAGAACCAACGCAATACGATAAACTACCTCATCCAGAGAATCTTCCCTTTCGCTCACCAAAAGCTTCAAGTACTGCATCTGCGCCGCCGGGCCATAAGGTACAGCCAGTTCTTCCGTCAAAACTCCAATCCATGAACCACATTTTATCATCCCTTTCCCCACGACCAACTGCTTTTCTTCCACACTTACATCGCAGCCGCAAAGAATTCCCTGTCCATAATTCTGATATTCTAACTGCGCACAAGCAAAAGAATAATCCCTGAGTGCCTCCAGCATTTCTTTTTTCAAAATCCTGTTTTTCACAAACCTGGGATAGCTGTTCTGTAAAACGTTCATCCCCATTCCTCCTGTTTTCTATTTCTTATTTCTTACTTCTCATGTCCCATTCACATTTCCCATTCACATTTTCCATTTCCCATTTCTTCACTTCCACCATCTTTTTTACATCCCTACTTCATCCCATCAAAAAAGTTCTGTGTCCATCCATCATTTTCAAAGCTAAACTGCTCTTCCTTCCCCAGGTACAGCCTCCGGTTTCTGCGGTAAAGCGGCACAACCGAAAATCCCCAGTCCTCCGGCCTTGCCCAGATAAAAAACCTTACTTCCTGCTCGGCTATATCATCGGTATCGGCCTGGCGGATGTGTTCCCCATAGCGTTCATAAATCTCCTCATACAGCTTTTCTTCAAAGTCCGTAAGTTTACTGTGACAGCTATACTGATACCGCTCTTTTCCCTCCAAATCTTTCAGATACAGCTTCAGCGTCAAGTCCTCCATATTCCGGGAAATCATTCCGCTTGGAATATTTCGTTTCAGACAGTGAATCAGCACGACTTCTTCTCCATGGTGTGTATAGGCCGTAATCCGATACGGAAGGGCTGGTTCTCCAGGCACAATATTTACATCGGCAAACCCATATTTTTTATCTTTTAAATAATTCACCGCGCCGTCCACACAGGTCATTTTCAGTTCGGATTCCCTGCGCAAATCTCCGCCTTTTCGTCCAAACTGAATCGTTCTTCCCGGAACAAATTCCTTTAATGCTTCCCGAAATAAATCAATCTTGCAGGACTGCCCCGTCAGCTTAATCAGCGAATAATCCTCCAGCACCCCATCCTCATACATCTTCCCCATAAACCGGGAAACCACACCGTAAATATCCGCCTTCAGCAGCAGTTCCAGTTCATAAATACTGATGTATATGGTCGGAAATTCCTTCACCATAGTCAGCTTTTCCTTTTCATAAACGGACAGCTTCCACTTATCCGCCGCCAGCCAGGTAACGGCATTTTCCTCGATCGCCTGGGAGGAAAGTGCCACCCGGAGTGTTCCTGCATAATCATAAAATTCCTTTTTCACCATTTCCGCCAGAGAAAACAAAAAATAAAAATTATTCTTTACCTGATAATACGCCGACCTGCTCTGCTGTTCAAAACGCCGAAAACGGGTGGGCAGATAAGCTTCCGCCTTTTCATACTCTTCCTCTAATTCCCGGTACAGCGCCCCAGCCCCATACTGGTCCACAAAGCGGAATACATCCCGATCATATCCGGCTAAAATCTCCTTTTCCGGCTTTACTGCCGACGGATACAGACGATGGACAATGGCAACTTTTAAAAGCTGCATTACCCGGTAAGTCAGGTTATTCCCGCCAAAATCCGTATCGCCGTTTTCATAGGCCATATTGATTTCCACCCGATAGGACGCCCGCTTGTCCCAGATCCGAAAACTGCACGAACACAGATCCGTCGTTCCTCCCCCGCAGTCTAAAATCAAGGCACGGTACTCCCTTCCTTCTTCGATACTTCCCTTTTTCATCATCCCGGAAATCGTGTGATAAAGAACCGAAACCCCTTCATCAATCCTGTCCTTTTCCTCCACTGCACACTCCGGTAAAACCTCTGCAAACAGCCGGCTAAACTGTGCCTTCTGCTTCACCGGACAGGAAATATGTACCGCGTCTGCCTGACATTTAAAACGATTACAGACCGCCTGGATTACATGGATAAAATACGCCTTTAATAAATCTTTACGAGATAGCCAGCTCCGGTGCCCTTCCTGATCGCTGATTTCCTCTAGCTTATTTTCATCTCCAATCCAACGCTTAATATCATAAAACACACAAAAACCCTCGTCGATATAACTGTTATTTGCCAGGCGTACCGCATCGTACCCGAACAGCAATTCCGGCTCCCCGCCGCCCAGACTCTTCACCCCAACCGCACTGGGAAAAAGCGTTGTTTCCTGAAAATAATGCGAAGAATCATAAAAGAGCGCATAATTCACCTGGTCGCAGCACAGACCGCGTTCGCCGTCCTTAAGCCCCATCTGTTCAAAATACCGCCTGTCCAAAAACACTCCCGCCGTAGTATTCGATGTCCCAAAATCCATAGCTATGGGCAGTGACAGGGAAATCGGTTTTCTCACCTCGAAGTCCAAAAGCAGCACCCGAAAGACCTTAAGATATTGGGGCAGAAAATCCCGCCTTTCCCTGTAAATCTGATACAGCAGTTCCGATTCCCGCCGCCCCATACAGTACAGACTGTAATTCTTCATTTCCGATTCCCGGCAGTTCATCCCCGCTTCCATGGTCAGGTAGAGAACATCGGCGTTTCCTTCCCGGGGCATTACATTCATAATGGCACACAAACGCCCATCTCCGCCCACGATAAAGGCATTCGTTCCTGCAAGTTCTCTGTTATAAGGCAGCACCAGCCCATCGTAAAAACCAACCGCCAGGCCCTCATACACCGTAATCTTTGAACTGCAGCGCAAAGACAGGTTATCCTTCTCCAGCAGGCGGCTTTCCCGAAACACCCGCTCCACCGCCTCCCAGCCAGCCTCGTCCGGTCTTTGAATGAAAAAATACTCATCCGCCCCGCGAAAGCGAAGAATCACACGAACCAGTTCTTCCTTGTCCATCGGGTCAATTATCCCCTGAATCAACTTCTCCCTCCGGCAAATTTCCCGAAGCTGGAAGGTGGTCATCTGCATCAAATCCGTTTTATGGTAGCGTTTTTCTGCTTTTGGCTCTGTCGTATTTTTCTTTAATCGATATCCGTATTTATCCATGGGGCTGCCTCCGTTTTTCTTTGTATTTTTTTATCCGCAATTTCTTGCTGGTAATTTATGAAAAAGCGTTTTCTCCAGAATGCGAATTCCCTTTTCTTCTATTTCCTCCAACTGTATACCAGACATATCAAATTCCACACCAGGAAATTCGGCATTTTTTCATATGTTTTATTTAAATATCACCCTCATCCACTGCATTTTTCCGTCCATTCCATGAGAATGCCAAATTATACTGCTCGTTTTCCAATGAATAGGTACTCCATAGGTTCCTGGTAAAGTCAATGGAATATCTAAATTTATGTCCTTTTCTGTAACTAAATTATCTTTAATTAGCACTTGTTTTAAAAATTTAACTCCACATAATTTTGTTAAATCTTCTATTGAATTACCAGAAACATCTAAATATTGTAACTTTGTTTGAACAGAAATTAATTTCAGACTTTTCAATCCGCATTTTTGAGCAAATAATTTTTTTAAAAGCATTTCTGCAATAATTTCTATTCCATTTTCCTCATCAATTTCTTCTAATGGAATTCCAGATATATCCAATTCCGCCCCCTCATAAGAATAATATTCTTCATTCATAAGCATTTTCATTGCCGGAATCCATTCTTCCAAAGGTCGAAAATCTCTAATAGGATTCCATGAAATATTTAAATAATTAAGTTCTGCCCGGTACATTTTTAAAACTTCAATATCCGTTATCTGATTTTTTGATAAATCTAATTTCTTTATTTCCCTATGCCCTTCCAGAAAATACAAGTCAGATAGATTACAATTTGACAGATAAAGTTCTTCCAATCTCATTTTTGCCAGTAAATCAAGTATATCTTTGTCCAAATGTATTCCCGATAAATTTAATTTTACACTGCCTTTTAATTTATTGACAGGGCTTATATCTTCTATAGGATTATTTGCCAATGATAGTTCTTTTAAATTATGAAAATCAGCTAATGATCTAATATCCCGAATTTGATTTCCAGACACGTCTAAGGAAACAAGTTCAGAAAGATTTGAAAAAAGTTTAAAATTCTCTAATTCGCATTCTTTAAGTGCTAATGTTTTAAGCTGTTCTGGAAATAAAATATTTGTATAATTTGAAAGATTTATTTTTCCCAAATATAAAGATGTTAAATTTTTATAACTCCCTAAAACTTTCAAATCCTCAAGATTTACATTGGATAAAGCAACACTTCCATACTCAGCTCCTTTACATAAAATAATTGGCTTTTCCGTTTCTACATGATTAAGTGATAAATAAGATAACTTAGATAATTCTTCCAATGCCGATGCATCCTTAATTAAAGTATTTTCTATTTCCAACTTAGATAAATGATTTAACTCAAGTAAGGACTCTACCGAAGAAAAAGTACAATTCTTTAATATCAATGTGGATATATTTAATTTTTTTAGTGATTTTAATATTTTTGTGTTCCCATTGATAAGAACTAACGTATCTAACTTATCGAGAGATTGCAATATCTTTATATTTTTTACATTTTTTACGTTTAGAATCAAATATTCAAGATTTTTACAGTACTTTAAATCCTTTATATTTTTAATCATTTCCGCATCCAAATCTAACCTATGAATATCTGGAATTTCGCTTTCATTTATTTTGTCATAATTATATGCTAGAGGTATTTCCTGTGCAATTATCCATCCTACAGTATCATCATGCCACTTGACATAAACTTTATCTTCATCATAAGTTAAAATTTTATAACCTAAGACAAACAGTATCCCTACAAAAACTACAAATATCCAAAATCGATCTTGTTTAAATTTTTTATAAATCTTTATATGTAAAAAACCAGTGATTATTACAATAAGTAATAATAATTTATTATCTTTAGAATTATCATTAGTCTTGCCACATAACATTATCTATACCTCTTTCATTATACGTTTAATCACTTAAAGATTTTTTTAACTCCTCATATATTTTTTCTATACCATTTTCACTAAAATGTTCAAACTTAAAATCACCATATTTTAACGTTCAATTCCACCATCATGTACAATATCATAAACATAACACTCTTCATTTCCTTCCCAGACATCTGTAAATTCCTGGCCATCTGTAACTGCTCTTATAATTCCATAAGTCATAGGCATAATTTATTCCCCTTCAAACAATGTAATTTTCCCCTTATATAATACTTTTCCCAAGTTAGTATTAACTTGAGTACTATAAGTAATTTCAACTATACTCATTATTTCTGAACCTCTGGTATTCAATTTGTGTAGATAATTTCCACTTCCTGTTCTGTATGGTAAGGGAAATAAATACCCTCACTGTTTTCATAAATTGCCTGGATATACAAACCCGTTTCCTCTTTTGGCGGAATTACCACATGCAAATCTTCAGTTATCCTGGTTCCCTTTTCTTCTCCTTTTCTTTCCCACAGTTCAATATTTTGTATATCACTTTCCCGTAATTCTCCCATTGTATCTTTAAGATATAAACGAACTTGTATCTCCGTGGGATGAAAAGAAATATTCTTCAGCTTAACATAAGAAACCACCTGCATTTTTTCATCACTTATTGATTTATCCCATCCTAATGGCTGAACGACAATTTTTACTGGTTCCTTATTCACTTTATAAATCATTACCCCATGCCATAATATCCACAGCGCAAAGGATATAAAAATGATAAGATATCCGATTTTTGCAAATATCCCTTTTTTATTCCGAAAAGCACTAATCCCATTCATTCTCTTCCTTATCCCTCCAAAGCCATCGCCTCCCATCCAGTCCGCTATCAATAAATTCGACTTTCCATTGCAATCCCTCTTTTGTAATAAACCATAAATCAAGATTTTCCCCAGGAGGGCCGCCAGAATCCAATTCCACCCAAATCCATCCCCTCTTCCCATCATGCTCTAATTCCTTCACATGAATATCCGCAGTTAATTCTTTCCATTTATTATCTTTATTTTCTTGATTATTTTTATCTTTTTGAGCGGTATAATAGCTGTCAGTGAACAAAGACTGATCATAAATTGTCAAATACTCATCCTTCTCCTGCGGAAAAACATATCCGCCAATAATTGCTCCTGCATAATGAATTAATGGCTGAACCTCCCTGCACTGTTCCATCTTTTCTTTCGTTTTTCTTATATGTTCATGGTAAGCAATAAAGCTATGCCCCGCCAAATCCAGGAGCATAATACTTCCCATAACTAGGGCACTCCAAAATCTTAATTTTTTCATTTTCATTCCCTTTATAATTTATCCATAAATTTAACCCCGTTTTCACTCGGCTTTTATGGATAAAAAGGCCATATAATATCATCTGCTGATCCTGAAAGTGACCAGATCGTATCCCATTGGTACAATTTCCATTCTTCGTCTTCTTTAATAAAAGTAAACAGATTTCCAGACGAATGATTTTTTTCAACATAATAGACCTGTGCCAGATGTTCCCTGTCAAAAGCAAATACCTTAAAATATTCACTTTCTGCAAGCATATTTGTCTGTTGCTCTAATCCGCTAAACTCTTTGCCATGTAATAAGGTAAGTATCTCCACCTTGATATATGGAACAATCATTACTCCCAAAAGATAACCTACAACTATACCTGCTATTAACCGAATTGCCTTCTGTACTTTTCTATTCATTTATTCTATTCCTTTTTACTACTTATCCATAAAGATTTTTATGGGATAATTACTTCCTTCAGTATCGAACGGATTTAATAAATAAATATATCTGCCTTTTTCATTACGAACTTCACCATAAGCAATATGACGTTTATAGTACTTAACTCGTATAGACATCCTATCCTCCATATCATTAAGAGAATCTTTTAATATTACCTGAATCTGATTTCCATGCTTTCGGGTTAAAATTATTTCTGATAAAATTGGATTGCTGCATATAAAGAAAATCAAGCCTGCTAAAATTCCAAATAAAAATCCTTTGTCCTTTATCATCATTGTACTCCTTCACAAGAAATCCCCAGCAAATTACCCATTTTCTGATAATTACTTTTTACGGCAGCACCAAAATCATTTCCATGTGGATTTGAATGAACTATTCTTGGCGTATTTCCGATTCCAAATACATATCCTAAAATTCCCTTTCCCCGCTCCTCATGTCCTAAATTATACAAGGTTCCTAATAACTCCGGATCGGTAATTTGTGGTGCCACATCAATCCATTGATCTTGCTGATACTTTAAATATGCCGCCGCATACATAATGTTAATTTCATCATCTGCTAATCTAGACATTATACCAGTATCAATAAATCCCGGGTAATCTTCAGCATCAAACTGTATATAGCCTTCATCTTCCACTAATTGTGCACTTGATATTTTTACCTGACCAATACCCAATGACGTATCTAATCCCAAAGCACCTGCTGTCCAATCTAAATAATAATCTTTATTATCCACATTTCTTGACTGTTCTACATAGATACACGCTGCTAAAGTCTGCGGATCAATCTCATAAATAGAAGAGGCGTGTAATATATATTGCCGATTTGCTCGAATCATTTCATCATACTGCCCATTTTTTCCATACTCCTTCCATGATGTTTTCCCTTCATACCGCGGATTAATTCTTGCATCAGAAGGCATTGCTCTATCTCCCTGCGGCGGTAAAATAGTACGTTCCATTGGCGGCATAGGAAAAAGCCCATCTAAGTCAACAAATTTAAGCGGAGAATTCCAACAATAATGATATCGATTCATCGTTTTAGGATAGGCAGTCTTCCATCCATACTTATCACTTGCTGTGAACCGCCCCACATCCGCCAAATACTCCCTGGCCTGTGCAAAATACGTCCCTGCAATCGAATCCCTTTGATATCCGGTATAGCCAAACGGCTGCTTTTGCCCCTGTGTGCCGTACAGATCCTGACCAAATTCATCGTACCCATAAATCGTTTCTTCTTTATTCTGCGGGTCAAGGAAACGCACGGTGCTTCCTAATTCATCCTGCAGATAAAAGCCAACATTTCCACCGTCTTCCGCAAATAAAATATCATTATCCCACACAAAACTCTGGCTGGATGCCTTTTCTGCTGTTATTTCTGTTTTAGTCAGAAGATTGCGGTACTGCCTGGTAATGTCCAGAAGATATTCCACGGTTTTTACTGGATTTTCCGGCTCATCTTTTTGATATTCCTCTACGCCTATTCTGTTTCCTAACCCATCATAATGATAATGTGCCTTTCGTCCGTCGGCACAAACGGCTTCCTCCAGGCGGTTATCCGCGCCATAATGATAACGGTTGATCACCTTCTGTCCGCAAATAACTGCGGTAAGATTCCCGCGCCCGTCATATTCCCGCTGCTCTGTCCGGCCAGCCCCTTTTAGGCTTACCATCTGATCCGCTGCATTATAGTAATAATGGATACTGCTTCCTTCATCTTCTTTAAGAATCCGGTTTCCAAAGGCGTCATAGGCATAGCGCCGCAAAAGACGACGGTCTTTTCGCACGCCGACAAGACGGTTTAATGCATCGTACTGATACTGGTACAATCCATTATCCTTCGCAGACTGCGTCTGAAAATTTCTGTTTTTTCTAATGGATGTCTTATTGCCCATCTGGTCATATTCATATGCATACTGTTCGAGCACTTCCCCCTGCTGCTGATAGGACAGGCGGGAAAGAAGTCCCAGTGCATTGTAGTCATAAGTGCTGGTAAGCCCTTCGGGATATTGCTTTTTACAAAGCCGTCCTTCCTGGTCATACTGATAAAGAACCTCCCGGCTGCCCTCAGTTAATCGGCTTAAACGGCCCAGTTCATCATATTCATAGGAAACCTTCCTCCCATCGGGATAAAGACAGGCTTCTCTTTCCCCCAGCGCTCCCCAGGTATAGCAAATCTCTTCTCCTCTCTGGTTTTGGATCTTCTTCATCCTTCCGGCATCATCCCATTCCACCCGGATACTTCCAAGCCAGTCCTTAACCTCCTGCAGTTTTCGCAGCGGATGATAAGAAAATTCTGCCCGCCGTCCATCTCCGTAAAGAATGGATTCCAGGTCGCCCTCACCATTGTAGCTGTACTGTGTTTCATAGCCGTCCCGGTCGGTTTTCCTGACAAGCCGTCCCATCTTGTCATAACCATAATATTCCTTTAATCCCAACGGATTTACCGCACACAGGATATTTCCCATAAGATCTCTTTCATACTGCGTTGTGCGGGAAGTTTTATGTGCCTTATCATGCTGGCAAACTGCCGCAAGCCTTCCCATAGCATCATAGCTATATTCGGTCTGGTTTTCTTCTGCATCCGTAACCGAAAGAAGTTTCCCTCCCTTAGAATACACATACTGCGTTCGATGTCCCAACGCATCTTTTATCGAAGTCACATTGCCCACAGCATCATAGGTATAAGACTTTTCCTGACCAAGATTACTGCGTACCAAAACCAGGCGATTTAAACGGTCATAGCTGTATTCAAGCGTTGTTCCGTTATGATTTTGACGGCGAAGAAGCCTGCCATTTTTATTATAGATAAACCGTTCACTTCTTCCGTCAGGAAAAATGATTTTTTCCAACTGTCCGCCGGGATAATATTCATATTCTGTCCGCCGCTTTCCGGCATCAATTACCGCAGAAACCTTTCCCATCGCATTATATTCATAACGGATCGAATTCCCTGATACAGAGGTTTCACGGATAAGCTGTCCCATCGCATCATAATCGTAAGTGTGACTCTGTTTTGCTGCATTTTTTATACAGGAAAGCCTGCCTTCCTGATTATATTCATACGCAGTAACAGCACCCGTTGGGCTGATGGTTTTTATCAAACGATTGCGCTCATCATAGATAAATTCGGTTTTATTTCCTTCTGCATCCGTCTGCGCAATACAGTTTCCATCCAGGTCATAAGCATAGAAAATCTCTCCCCCATTGGGCAAAACGACCTGCTCCAGGCGGTTTAATGCATCATAGTGATAGGACTCCTCTGCCCCATTAGGATATATTTTTTTTTCGATATTCTGCATCTGGTCATAGGTTAAACGGATAGTTTCCCCATCCGGCAAAGTAAGTTTTTCTACCTTATTCATACAGTTATAGGTCTGTGCCCATACTGCACCATTATAGTCCGTAAACTGTTCCAGCTTTCCATTCGGGGTATAGGCGTATCTGCGGCATTTTCCCTCCGCATTTGTTACTGTAGTAAGACGGTTACAGGCATCATAGGCAAAAAGCGTAGAATTTCCTTCACCGTCAACCGCACGAATTACCCGGTTGCAGTCATCATAGGTATAGGCCGCCTGTCGTCCGGAATCTTCCAAAATCCGGGTAATATTTCCGCGGCAATCATAGTCCAGAAAAATCCGGCTTCCATCCGGCTGTATCATTTCCACCATATTTCCTTCACGGTCATAGGTCATTTCCCGACCGCGGTTTAATGCATCCACGGTTTTCAAACGATTTCCCCGGGCGTCATAGGTGTTTTTTACCTTAACGATTCCATTAACAGAAAAGACCAAAAGGCGGCCATTGGCATCATAAGTCATATTGTGTTTTTCTCCATCCGAATATAAAACCTGACTTATATTGCCCTTATCATCATAAGCAAATTTTGTCTTATTCCCCCGTTTATCGGTTTTTAACACCAACTGGTTTTGCTCATTATAACGAAAATGTTCCTCTCCATCGACATATACCGTCTTTACATTTCGGTACTGTTCATCATGCACATAGGCAACCCTGTTTCCGTTTTGTTCCGTTACCAAAGTTCGCTGTTCCTCTTCCTGATAATGGTAACTCATCTCTCCCCCGTCAGCAAACTTCTGCGAAATGGTTCTCCCTTTTCTGTCATAATCATTGTCTAAAACACAGATTCCCCTGGGGTTATGAATGCGGCGCACATCGTTTTCCGAACCATAGGCATATTGATAACGCCCTCCCTCAGCATCCCAAACCTCCTTTAAGCGCCCAAGTTCATAGGAAAACTTCACCCTTCGCCCTGTATGATCGGTAATTTCACTTAAAAGACCGTTAAAATGGTCATAATGATAGGTAAGAACCGAACCCTTTTGATTGCTTACCTGATGCAGCCGGTTTTTCTGATCATAAGAACAAAAAATCCCCCTCCCCTGGGCATCCTTTCTCCACAGCAGCTTTCCCTCCCGATCAAACCGATACATCTGCCCGTCGGTTTCTTCGTAGAGATAACCGTCCTGGTCCGCCTTCAGGGCTTGTCTTTCACCAAAAAGAGGTACAGGAGAGGAATCCTTTTCCTTGAAATAAACCTCCTCCCTGCCATCTCCCCAGATAAGGACATAGCACTCCTCTTCGGACAGCAGCGAAATCTCATAATTATGCCTCCATCCCTTTCCCATACTCGTACTTCTGCCATCCATCCGATTATAGGAACGCTTCACGCACAGGGGAATCCTGCCCTTAATCAGCAAATCTTCCTTTTCATACACAAAATTTCCTGTATCCGCATTAACCGGATCTCCAGTCATGGCACAAAGCTTTAACGGATTTCCTTTCATCACATTCTGCAAGACAGCATTTTGCATCGCTTCTTTTAGTGTATCCCTCCAGGCAGAAGGAGCAGGAGCAGCGTTTTCCCGAAGATAAGTCATGTATTTCATGATTCTTTTTTTCAAATCTTCTTCATTCAGCATTCCATGCTTTTCCGATGCACCATCCATCAGTTTCAGCATGGAAAGCACATAATTTAGCGAAAAATTCGTATCTGTAGGACGAATTTGAATCGTTCCTGCCGCGCAAAAAGCTCCAAGCACTGATTTTTCCATCGCAGACAGCGACAGGCAGCCTGAACCGACAGGCACAGCCCCCAGTACCGAAGGCGCAAACTGCTCTGCATTCAACGATGCCTGTGTTCTTCCAGGTTCTACCGGCTGACATGCCTGGCTCTGTCCCCGAATTTCTGTACTTTTTCCTTTAAAATTAAACTCATGATTCATTGAAAAACTGCTTCCAAAAATTGTTTTTCCTGCCATTTTATCCTCTCTCCCCACATCGAAAAGTAAGTAAAATCTCTCCCATATAATCCCCAAAAAGAAAATCAAAAGGAAAAGATTTATTTAGCATTTGAAATTCTTCCATTAAAGTTATATCCGTCACCTGATTTTTCCAATAAACACCGATAAGCTTACGATATTCATAAAACACCCAATGGCATAAATACGATAATTCATAAGAATTAACTCTCAAAAAACCTCCCCGCAGATACTTATGCAGTTCTTCCTCTTCTTCTGCACGCCGGTAAAGAAAATCCGGATACCAGAACTTTGTTTGCTGCATCCCGTCAAAATAAAACTGCCCGTCGGCCAAAATAATCTGATATGCAGGTGTATCATTCAGAAGTCCATGCAGAAGATGAAACAAACCTATACAGGATGGCTTCCAGGCGGAATCTTTACTTTGGTATAGCAGTGCTTTTTGAAAAAGATCCCCCAAAGTCTGACGAAACATATTTTTTTGTACCTTTTCCATCTCACTTATCTTTCTGTGCAGCCGTTTCGCAAGATATGGTTTTAAATACTCCCTCATCTGTTCTGTCCTGTCCATAAAAGTTCCTCTCCATCCTGTCTTTTTTTCATTTGCTTGTTTTTTATTTTTCTAGTTTGCTGCTTTTTCTAATTCACGTAAGGATAAAAAAACCTGCCATGCTGCCCCCTGCCATTGTTCGGCTTCACTTTCCAGACAATTAAATATCCCGTGCAAAATCCCGCAGGGAAAGGATGCAAAACACATCATATTGTATAACTTTTCATCTACTCCATAGCTTCGGTAATCAAACATCTCGACTAAACGGCTATCGGAAAGTACTCCGCTCTCCTCCCATTCAAATACAAGAGAAGGATTAGAATGTTGCAGCATGGTCTTCATTTTCTTGGCAAGCTTATCCACATCTTCTGCCGGAACGGGTGTTTCTGTAAACAGATTAAAAGCAAAATTTGTACGTCCGTCCAGAGAAGTTAAAATCTTCTGCGGACGATTAATGGAAGGGTATTTCAGCGCAGCAAATTCATCCGGCATTTTGATAAAATCCTCTGGCAAATATAGTTCTAACTGTTCAAAAATTACATTTGGAACAAATCGAGTCAAATGATCATGAATAAAAATCCCATCTCCGCGAATATCCCTGTATTCTTGATTTCGTTTTATCTTTTTTAATTCAATAATTTCTTCATCGATATAGTTCATGGTGTTCATCCTTTTCCTGACAAAATCATTGGTTTATCGAGGCAATCTGTCTGCCAGACAAACCATAAAACCCGTATCCTTTTGAACTGATGATTCCATCTTTAAAGTTCTGTCATCAAACATCTTGTCATTTTCATTTCCATTGTACCAATCCGATAATCTCGCCCTGCAAGGTCCATCCAGTTTTCTGCAATAGCCAAAATATGCTTCCTTGCCATCCTTTACATCAATCTGTGCATTTCCTCCCACGTATTTTCCATGGCTTTTTGTAAGGTTTAATATGTATTCCTGCGAACCATATTCACATCTTAATCTTGCAGAATGACAGATACTTTCTCCCCCGTTTTTACGCATAACTTCCTGACAAGCATACATTTTTTGTAAATTTTGCAAACTTTCGGTCATCTTTCGTCCTCCCCTGTCAACAAGATAAATTCTTTTATTTCAATTCCTTTTGCCCCTCGCCTTAATATGCTTTCTATAAAATCCTGGCTTGCAATTAATTCCCGTCTTTGCTCAATATCCAGGAAAAATAAATTTTTTACTTTCCACAAAGTACTTTCAGGTTTTATCGTGTCTAATAAAATCAACGAATATGGTCTGCTTTCATGCTCTTTTGGATTTACAAGAACAATATCTCTGCTATAAAAAGCTTCCCCATACATATTAGCCACATCAAGCAGCAGCTTACTGAACAATAAAAATGGCGTTATAATCAAATCTGGAAATGCTGTAGTTTCATCCATATCCACCGTAATAACACAACTTCGAGGAATTTTATAAAATTCTCCAGGAGAAATCCATGCAGGATTTATCATTTCTTTCCAATGATTTAATCGGAAAGCACCTTTAAAATAAGGATGTTGATTTAGCAGGAAATATTTCAATGTTTTTGCACCTCCAATTTAGTTTTAAAAAATTATTTAAGAATAACTCTAGCTATTACTGGTTTACCTTTCGTTCTATAAAAAGAAGAACCTATCTCACAACACAGTTTCCAATAGGATGAAATAGCATAAACCTTTGACGGACTTAGTGTTTTAAGTGTTATAATTTTATCTCCATCAATCAATGTATTTTTTGCAACTATCTCTTTTAAGAACCTCTGTCCATCTGCTCCGCTAATACTTTCTATCGGATTATTTGAAATATCCAAATACTCTATTTCTAATTGATACTTAACTAAGTCTACATCTTTCAATCCACAATTTCTTGCGGTTAATTTACGAAAAATTGTTTCTTCTATTATATGAATTCCTTTATCCTCCTCTATTTTTTCTAATTGTATACCTGACATATCAAACTCCACACCGGGAAAGTCTTGATTCTTCTTATCATGTATCAATATCGATGGTGCCCACTCCACTAATGGGCTTAAATCATCAATAGGATTCCATGCAATATTTAAATAGGTAAGTTCTTTTCGATACATTTTAAGTATATCTATATCACTAATCGAATTATTCGATATATCTAAACGTTTTATTTCCGTATGTCCTTCTAAAAAACCCAAACTCGACAAATCACAGTTTGCTACATAAAGTTCCTCAAATTGCATCGTTGACAATAAGCTAAGAATATCTCCTTCTAGTTTTATTCCCGAGATATTTAATTTTATATCACCTTTTAAATTTTTAATTGGCGTCAAATCTTGTATAGAATTATTTGCCAATGATAATTCTTTTAAATCATTAAGTTTAGATAAATCATTAATATCTAAAATTTCATTATCAGATACATCCAATGAAACAAGATTAGGCAACATTAAAAACCGTTTAAGATTTTTTAATCCACAGCCTTTAAACATTACTTCTGTAAGTCCTGTTGGAAATTCTATATCCATACCATTTTCTATATTTATTTTTTCCAATTTTAAAGATGTCAAATTTTTACAAGTTGGCAAAAAATCAAAACTTTCTATATCTATATTTGAAAGATATAAGTCTTCATAATTTCCATTCTCACACAAACTTATCGAAGAATCTGCTTGCACATCGACTAGTGACAAATAAGTTAAGTTCTCTAATTTACTTAATGCTTGAGTATCATTAATATAACTATGCTTAATTTCAAGCTTAGATAAATTAGGCATTTCTAACAAAGGGTCAACAGATGGTAGATTAAAATTTTCCAAAACCAAATTAGAAACATTTAACTTTTTTAAATATTTTAACGTATTCATATCACCATAAATAATAACCAACTCGTCCAATTTTTCAAGAGATTGTAACGTTTTTAAACTCTTAATATTCTTTGCATTAATTACCAAACTTTCAAGATTTTTAAAATATTTTAAAACCTTAATGCTTTTAATTAATTCTGCATCCAAGTTTAACTTATAGATATCTGGAAGTTCGTTTATTCGCGTCTTGGAATAAGAATGATAGATATACACCATTTCTTCATTGATAATCCATCCGACAGTATCATCATCCCAATTTACATAGCGGTTATCATCATTATAATACCAAATACCACAAAATAAGGTAATTAAAATTCCCAAAACAATAAAAATTCTCCATAATTTATTATTGTTAAAACTACAATTGTCTTTACTCACTAAAAACATGCACTTTTCTCCTATGATTTAATCCTATTTTAAAAAAATTGTTTTTCCAATTCATCAAAAATTTTTCCTTTACTTACTTCACTATAATGACTAAATATAAATTTTCCATATTGTAAAGCTTCTCCTAATGCTCCAATTACTGTGCCATCCCAAAGTTCAATTTTGAAATCATTTCTTGTCACAAATTCTGTATTGAATCCAAGTCCTTTACTCTCCATATTCCTTTGTGTGATAACTTTTATTGCAACTGGTGTATCTAATATCTCCTCACTAATCATCACATGTTCATGCAACAATTCTATCATTTTATTCAATATATCATCTTCGTTTTCAAATGCATGTGCAATCAAAAAAAATATACATATTATTACACCTGCTGGTGTTGTTGCTCCTGCTGCTATGATTCCTTCATCTGCAAGTGCAATTGGCAGACCTGTTGATACTACTATTTCACCAATACCAACAAAAAAATTATCCACCTTATCTTTCAATGCATTGGCATATTCCTTACTATTTCTCATGTGATTTAATTGATTGTACAACCACACTCCAAGCTGTTGATCAATATAGAAAATATTTGTTATTGTAGGCGGCAGAAAGTTTGAAAAATCATTGACTAAATTTTCATCTATGGACCACATCAAGCAACAATAAAGACCACTAATCTTATTATTTTTTAATGCTGATAGTTCCACTGCACCAAATCCATCTTTATATCTATCTATTTCTGCACTATTTTTAAATACCCTCGTGATGATACCATCCTCCATACGTGGATATTCTGGCAAATTTCCTGTGTTTACATTTTTTTCAGGAGAATCATATTGATAAATATCCCTGTTCGGACTTAATCTCAATATACAACTCTTATCTGTACTTTTAGGAGAACTAAGACAAAGATTTCCTGTATATACTTTATTTTTCTCTAAATACATAAGTGTACTGTATCGAATAGGTCTTTTTATATCTTCCGGGCCATACCCAATATATATACCATTATAAGATTCTCCATTTTTACATGCTATCGTTTCTCGAAACTTTTCAAAATAATATGTATTAATCCGCCTTCCCCTCTTATCCCTTAGAATAAAGTATCCTTTAAGTTCTCTTGTTTCACCAGTTTCTTCATTATATACAATATTTTCATCAACTACATTTGCGCGAAGTAAATAATAGCCTGTTTTATCTACAGTAATACGGTACATGTATGGCCCTTTCAAAAAAACTTCTTTTGAAACCTCCGGAGGGCGTTCAATTCCACCATCATGCACAATATCATAAATATAGAAATCCTTATAGCTTTCCTGTATATCTGTAAGTTCCTGACCGTCCGTAACTGCTCGTATAATTCCATAAGTCATAGGCATAATTTTTTTCCTCCAAACAATGTAATTCTTCCTTTGTACAAAACTTTTTCCATATAATTATTCTGCTTATTTATCGCACAATCACTCCGCCGTCACCTTAATCTCTCCCGCTGCATCGAATAAAATCTGTTTTGCATTAAACTTTACTTTTCCATCAGCTTCAATTTCCACCTTACCTCCACCGAAATAAACAGCACTGGAGTCACTTAACTCCATCACTTCCCCCTTCTTTGTAATATTTAAACTGCTGCTTAATAATTCCACTCTGCCGCCTTCTGGTGTTGCAACAAATTTATTTTGGGGCTGATATTTTTCTTCGTTTTCACTTATACAACGAATTGCTATTCCCGAACTTTCTTCATGATTCATAAAATACACCATTACTTTTGCCCCAACCTCTGGTACGGCATATAATGTGTTTCCTGTTTCCGGCTTCCATGGAAAAAACCATTTGCCTTCACATTTATCTGCAGCAAAGCTTACACGCACCTCTTCATTTCTTGTTTCCTCAACAGTCCCCTCTAAACTCATTCCGGTAATTTTTTCATGATAATACATTTCTGTTTCAATATCATAAGCAGGCGATAACTTATAAGAAAACCATAACTCGCCTTTATCTATTACTGCTTTTAATTCGAAAATAATATATTTTCTCCCTTGTATCTCTGCCCAATCACCTAACGGATAATAGCTGCGGCTTTGCAGATAATAAATCATTTTAGCTTTTCCTTCTTCTTTACCTGTATATTTCTTTTTCACAACCACTTTAATATCTGCCGCCGATACATCTTCCTGAATCGCCTTTCCCTTCCTCATTCCAACCCAGAGATTGCTGTTTCCTGTTTTTATATCTGGAATTAAATAACTTTTTTTATGACTGGCTATTCTTTTAAGGAACTCCCATATAGTTTCCTGATAACAAATTATCGGTTTTTGAATTGGAGAATCTTCCGCAGTATAAATCACTCGTCCGCCTGCCATCTCTGCCATTTGTTTTGCCATATCAGAATATCTCATCGAAATATCCTGAAAACTACAGTATTTTTCCTGTGCTTTTTCATCTAATTTAACAGAAGCAGAAGCAGCATGAATACAAATTTCTCTTACACCATGAACTTTTGTCATACAAACTTCCTGAATTATCCCCTGAAACAAAGGTTCATTGTTCCTTTCCCCATCCTCTTCATTCACCAGATAAATCGAAATCCCACTTCCAGAATAATTCTGCCGTTCAAGAAAATCATTGCAATTCCTTTCTAAAATCCCCCACAATTTTACTCTGGCATGGTCATTTTTTTCCCAACATAATGAAAAGTTCTGTATCGATTGGATTGGCATGGGTAAGGAAGTCTTATAATCAATCCTCATTTTTTCTTCTCCTCTATTGTATCTTTACCGTTGAACCAGCAAGCTTTATTCCATCCGATAATTCCATGGTGCTATTTCCCTGTTGAAATACAATTTTATTTGCTGCGGCGAATTCCAGGCTTGCCCCTGAACTGCTGATATAAATGTTCTCACTTGCTTCTATATTAACCGACGCATTGCTTTTAACCTTGATTCCCCGCTGCTCTGATAATTCTACAGACATTCCGCAGTTATTCGTAATTAAAATCTTTTCCGGTGTCAGGCATATCTCTTTACCTTCTTTATTCCTCCACCGTTTTATCTCTGGTTTTGTCCGAAGTCCCGCCCCGGTATTTTCATGGAAAGCACTTGAAACAAAGGCATTTTCCTCTTTTTCTGTTGGAAAATAAAGCCGCACTGCATCTCCTTTTTCCGGCATACAGTACCAGCCTGTGCCATCCGGAGAAGAATACACCGTAGAAAAAGCAAACCAGCAATTTCCGCTCTGACGATTTTCGTCATTATCCAGACAAATCTGCACCTGTTCCTTTTCAATCGCATTTACTCTTCCCATCAGCGATAGTCCTACTAGTTCATTCTGATAAATCTGCGGCACCCACAGGTCTTCCTTTTTCTTTAAATCATAGGTATGCCATAATTCATTACCCTTCCATATGGTTTCCATTTTCCAGATATAACACTTTTCTCCATGGAAAATCATATAATCGCCAAGGGAATAACATTCCCTGCTGCTTACTCTATAGCAAATGGAAATACCCTTATTTGCCCTGTTTTGATTTCCTGTATTTTCCTGGATAACTGTATAATCTTCGGTGTCTAAATTCCCCTCTGCCCTTTTTTCCGGAATTCCAAAGAAATATTTCTCACCAATTACAGCACAGGAAGGAACCAGCATGGTATGCAAACTGCTGGCAAGACGCTTTAAAAATGCCCAATCTGTTTCCTGGTACTGCATAAGAAAACCTGACACAGAAGCATTTTTCCCGGCAGTCATAATCATCCCGGCCTTTGGATAGGCTTCATTGCAGCAATCCGCAATCTGTCTGTAGGTATAGCCGAGATCTTGAAAACTCCTTTGATGTTTTTGAATATCCATCAGTTTGCTTCCGGTATAAATAAGCAGATCCATAACACAGCCATCCAGTTCGCCAGATACACTGAACTCGGAAAGGATACCGCAAAAAATCGCCTTCTCATTACCACTTTCATCATACCCGAAAATTTCCACCCAGGTTTCTTTCGCTGCCTTTTGTATATATTCCTCTTTTCTATCCAACCGAATCCTTGCAGAAAGCTGCACGTATCCATGTTCATTCATTTGCTGGATAGATTTAAAATTTAAAATAGATAGGATTTCAAATGGTTTTATTTTGATCGTATATTCTTTCATCTTTTTCCTCCTGTTAGTTACTTGTTTGATATTTTTTTAATCGCAGACATATCTGAACCAGATCTTATTTGGTACTCTTCTAATATCAGTGAGTATAATTTATTAGATATTTGATATTCACCATTTTTATTTCGATAATAAACTTTCTGGCCACTATCATCATCGACTTTGTAAGAAAGACTTTCAATAAATTCAACGTGCCACCCGTCAGATGAAAATTTATAAAATTCTGTTTTTAATCCCTTCTCTCCCTCATCTAACCAAAATCCAAATATTCCATCTGAAGATAAAAATAGTTCTCTTTTCTTTCCATACACATAATCTGATTCGTCAAATAATTTTATTATTTTTTCTCCATTAAATGTGACCATATCACAAAAATAAAGTCCATCAATACCATTAGATACACCTATAAGAAGTTCTGGAATACCGTTTTCATCAATATCTTTTACTGTACAATAGATACGATAATCATAACATTCTTCCTTATATAACGCTGAATCCTCCATAACTTGTCTGCTTAGATAGGGTTCAAGTCGCATTTCATAAGACTTCATATCTCTTTCTTTCAATTCTTGATAAAAATGATTTTTTATTGCCTCTGTATAAGCGTCAACAACTTCTTCATAAGCGTTTTTTATTTTATCTTTTTTTTCATAATAAGCTTTAAGATTTATTTGCCTAATCTCCTCATGACTATCTTTTGTAAGTATATCCATAGTATAATCGATATCGCCCTCAAGTTCTTTTTTTAGTTCTACTTGTTCTTCTAAATTCATTTCTTCCATGTCGCAGATTTTTTTCCAGGAAATTTTATCCTTGCCACCTCCAGTATATTTATCATATATTTGTGAATATTCTTTATAACTTATTCTTATTTTGCCTTCATAATCATGTTTAAAACGTTCCGACAACCAATCCATATGATGAAAAAAACAAAGTTCTCCTTCATAGTTATAGTCTTGTGATATCACATCAATTAACTCAATATTTACTCCATTATCTTTAAATCGGTAAAAACTCCATCCGGAATTAGAGCCACTATTTACCCAGTTTTGTGCTAAAATTCCATCGGTATAAAGATATAAATAATTTCTGTATCCAAAGTCAGAGTCTTCAAAAATTTCATCAAAAGGATTTATTGCTTTTGTTCCATCAAATGTATAAATATCATAAAAATTCATACTATGAATTCCATTGGAAGAACCTATAAATAATTCCGGAATTCCATTGTGATCTACATCTTTAAACCCATAAAACACTTGAAAATCATACCTATTTCCACCTCGCGCCCATAAATCCATTAAAAGTTTTTGATTAAAATCCGGACCAAATTTTTCTCTAAATAAATCTTCA
>CAMNRM010000054.1 GCA_946553025.1 uncultured Clostridium sp. | reverse complement strand
CGCTGTGTTCTTTTGCGGAGCGAGAGCGCGGTGACGACGGAATATGCCCCCACCGTAGCACCCCCGTGAACAATAACTTTCTTACCATTACTTGATTACCATAACCACCCATCCAATAAAGCAAAAAGGGCAGCCCTAGCACTGCCCTTCTTTTTTTGTCAGTATTGCGTCCTCTATCTATCCATGCACGGCAAACCGGCATAAGTCTGTCTTTTCAATCCATCAGACATTCTCATATTCCGTTCGCTCAATAACCTGGCGCTGTACATCCGGCCCTAAATCGATAAATCTTGCCGTAAATCCAGCCACGCGCACCATTAAATCGGAATAATTCTCCGGGTGCTTTCTGGCATCTATAAGCATATTCCGGTCAACGACATTGTACTGAATCTGATAACCGCCTAAGTTAAAGTAGGTATCATTCAGCGTAATAAACTTATCCGTTCCCGCCTGCCCCTCGATTGCCGTGGGGTTAAACTTCATATTAAATAAGGTAGACTGCAGATTCTCTGCATGAATCTTTGTCGCCGAACGAATCAGGCTGATCGGCCCGTTGACATCGGTTCCCGGGAATGCGGACAGTGCTCCGTCGGAAAGGAAATCTTTGGAGCAGCGTCCGTCCGGGCTGGCCCCGCAGGCTTTGCCAAGCAGTACCTGCGTCGTTACGGACAGGGTCGAAGGCTGCCAGCTTCCGCCAAGCCAGTTATCCACCTGGGTTGCCGCATCGGCCCACTGATCGTAGAGTTCTACCAGAATCTGATCCACGTAGTCATCGTCATTGCCGTACTTAGGCGCATCTAAAAGAGCCTTGCGGACAGCATCATAGCCCACAAAATCCGCCTTCATTGCCTCTAAGAGTTCAGGCAGGGTGAAGCGCTTATCCTCAAATACATTCTTGCGGATAGCCGCCAGGCTGTTTGCCACATTGACCATACCGCAGGCAATAACGTAGGTCGGATCATTGTACCGGCATCCGCCGCTGTAGGCGTCTGTACCCTTCTCCAGACAGTCATCCAATAATGCGCTCATAAACGGATGAACAAGGCCCAGGTCATTGTGAACCAGCATAATCAGGTTCCAGCACTTCTCCTCCCAGTTTAAGATCACATGCATCAGACGATTGTACTCCTTAACGATCTGGTCATAGCTTGCATGAACAAAATCAATCTCCGTGTCAATCAGCTTATCGCCCGTTACCGGATTTACACCGTTGTTCATGACCAGTTCCAGAATCTTTAAGTTGTTCGTATGGTTTACCGCATACATCGGCATACGCTTTCCGCCAATCTGCATATCCACGCAGCCGCAGGGCGACCAGTCCCTGGCATCCTCTAAGCTTGCCCCGGTTACTTCCATAAACCGCTTCACCGGAAGTTCGTCACCAAAGATTGCCGGATAGCCCGAACCTGCCTTGATACATTCCACAACATCATTCTTAAATTCGGTGGACATATCCTCACGCCAGCGGACAGAGATCGTCGGCTGCCAGGTACGCACATTGATTCCTGCCTTTAATACCAGACGGGAAAGTTCATTTTCTGCCGGGCGTCCGTAACGGTCGATACCGCCAAGGGTTAAATTTTGATAAATACTTCCGCCAAGGTAGGATTCCGTAAATGTGGCATGTGCCCTGGTCAGCTCCGTGCACTTAATGCGCATCAGTTCCAGATACTCAAGCACTTCCTCATCCGTAATCTTTCCTGCTGCCTTTTCCTGCAGGTACGGACGATACATATACTGGTCAAACCGTCCCGGCGACATCCCGCGCCCGTTCAGTTCGATAAAGATGCAAAGATGTGCAAACCAGAAGGACTGCATCGCCTCACGGAAGGTATCCGCAGGCTTTGCCGGAACCTTGCGGCAGATCCGCTCAATCTCCAGAAGTTCGTTCTTCCTCTTTTCATCCCTGCACTGATCCGCCTGACGCTTTGCCTCATCCGCATAATGTGCAGCAAAATTGATCACGCCTTCCAGTGCCAGAATCGTCCCTTTATAGAAATTGTACTTATCAAAATCATCCTTCGTCTGCAGTTCACCCAGAGCTTCCATCTTCTTTTTGGCAACGGCAATAAGCCCCTCGATACCCATATCAATAACCTTCTGGTAATCGACAATCACACGGCCCTCGGGAACATCGAACATAAACCGTAGGAAAACCAGCTGCTGCTGCATCTTCTCGATTTGATCGTAGTCCTCCATCGTTTCCTTCAGATAGCGTTCAGCCTGTGCCCTCCAGTTCTTTCCGTCCCAGAAGTTTGCCATTTCCAGAATCTTCTTGCTGTCCTCCGGGTAAATCCGGTAAATCCCCAGACGTTCCCCTTCCTTTTTCTGAAGGGTTCCTTCCATATAAGCCTCTTCTTCGCGCTTAATATCCCTGAACCCTTCCAGCATCCAGGTTTCATACTCAGGATAGACCTGTGTCCCCAGGAAATACCTGGACTGGCTTCCTACCAGAAGTTCATCCTCCCAGATCACCGGTGTCAGATTCGACAGAACATAATTTAAGGCACCGCCTGCCCGCAGATAAACAGGTTCATTCCAGTTCTGCTTCATATACTCGGTGTACAGCTCACACCGCTCGGAATCAATGTATGCCTCCTTGCTGAGAAGTTCTTTATACCGTTTGGATACTCTGGCAGTAGAAGGCGATCCGATAATCTCTCTCTGTATAATATTATTGACTTTAACTGCCATATTTCACGCTTTCCTTTCTTCAACACATTCTACACTTTATCATTTTACTGCACAATAAAACCAGCTGCTTCTTAGTCTTCCTTGCACCATGCTTCATGCTCTCCGCGTCCGGTCCATACAATGTGTCCGTTATCACGGCGAACCATGGTAATTACCTGCTCTTTTGCCGGGCAGTGTCCCATACACCAGCCGCATCCCATACATACGGTATCGTCTAACTGCGGTTTCTTATCCTTCAGTGTAATTGCGCCGTAAGGACAAACGGTTTCGCAGACGCCGCATCCCGTACAGTTCTTCATCTCAAACTTCGGCAGGATTGGGGACTGTTTTGCCATCCATTTTTCTCTTGGATAGTCACGTACATAGGAGAACTGATCCACTACACAGCCGCGGAAATCTTCTACCGACTTGTAGCCCTTGCGATCCATAAAGCTGTTCATTCCTTCGATACAATCCGCTAAGATACCTACGCCGCGGGAGTAAACCGAAGAGCAAAGACCGGTTAAGGTTGCACCAGCCATCATGTAACGAACACAGTCGTCCCAGGTTAAGATACCGCCCACGCCGATGGTCGGGAATCCCTTTAAGGTTGCTGTGGTTTCCAGGAATTTTGCCAGGGAGAATAACTGCCACGGACGTCCGATGGAACCGCCTACCGCGTAAGGTCCGCCGTAGAAGGAGCCGGTTTCATGGTCAATCCAGGTTCCGTAGAAGGCGTTATTTGCGGTAATCGCATGAGCGCCTGCCTTTTCTACTGCCATGGCAATCGCTGCCTGGTTTACGCACTGCGGAGTACACTTAAAGATAATCGGAACTTTAACCGAATCAACACAGGCTTTTGCTACCAGATAAGCCTTCTCCGGGTCCATTGCCAGAGGAGCGCCTACGTCAGCCTGGGACTCAATCGCGCCAAAGGTTGCATGAGGGCCGCCGGTATCCAGTTCGATCATATCACAGCCCATATCTTCCATATCTTTACACAGACAGGTCCAGGTCGCCGGATCGGTTCCGATTCCGCACACGCTGGCGATGAAAAGCACGCCGTTATCGCGGCAGAGCTTTAAGATCTTCGGACCTTCATTCTCTAACCACTCGTCATAAGGCATGTTGTTAAACATCTGGCTGCTTACCCAGGAATCTCTTAATTCCGGGCCGAATTTCTTTAAGGAATAGAAATAAGGTCTTGGCCAGCGGTGCGGGCCGTCAATCTTATGGCAAGTCTTTGCCGTAAGCCATCCAATACCCTGCTCAACCACTCTTTTTGCTAGATGCTCATGACCGCCAAAGTCACAGGAAGCTACGCCCACGGGGTTCTTTACTTCTACGCCTAAAAATGTAGTCTTTAAATTTGCCATTCGTCATCTCTCCTTTTTACAATATTTTTTATCAATAAAATCCAGACGGATCTTTATTGCCGATTTATCGCGTTACATCATCCGCCCTACGCTGACCGAAAGCCCGTGCGATCGAAGAATCTTACAGGCTTCTTCTACCTCGCTTTTTTCCAGCTTGCGGAATTTTCCATAGGGGGAATTTTTTCCCAAAAAATGGTATTTTGATGCGCCCAGCATATGAAGGGGATTAAGATCAATCCATTGAATATGACAGGAAACTGCAAATTCTGCGGTTTCATGAAGATTTTTCGCCGAATCATTAACCTCGGCAACTAAGGGAAGGGAAATCCGGGTTTCTACCTGTCCGGCAATTTTTTCTGCGTTTGCCAGTATCCGTTCATTGGACACCCCGGTCCATTGCCGGTGAAGCTCGGGGTTCATGTGCTTGATATCCAAAAGACATAAATCGGTAAGCGGCAAAATCCGCGCAAGCGCCTCGTCGCTTCCGTAGCCTGTGGTGTCTAACACCGTGGAAATCCCGTCGTTCTTACACATGGAAAATACCTCTGCGGTAAACTCCCACTGGCTTAAGGCTTCCCCTCCGCTCATGGTCAGTCCGCCGTTCTTTCCGTAAAAGGGCTTTTCCCTGCAAAGCCGCCCAAAAAGCTCTTCTGCCGTATATTCCCTGCCGGAAACCTGATAAGCCTTTGCCATACAGGTTTCCACACATTCCAGGCACATATGGCATTTCTTCCGGTCAATCCGCCGAAATCCCTTTTCTTTTTTTCCAATGGCCCCGGCAGGACAGACCGCCTCACAGCGGCCGCAGTCCTGACATTTATTCGCGATATAAAACAATCGCTTCTCCAAGGTAAATGTTTCCGGGTTGGAGCACCATTTGCAGCGCAGGGGGCAGCCTTTTAAAAATACCGTCGTCCGAATCCCCGGCCCGTCATGGGTGGAAAAACTGGTAATCTCCGATACAAGCCCTTTCATACGGCTGCCCCCTTCCGTCCTGCTGAATTTTTTATTTCTTTCTTTGCTTTCTTCCGTTCAATGCTTTCTCTTAAATCTTTCCAAGCAGCATTGCCGGAACATCCTTTAACATGTAGTTGATATCCTTCTCGGCTACGCCCTCGGACAGAAGCATCTTGATAAAGTTCTTCCAGCCGTCAATCGGTTCATTTCCTGGCTGTCCTGCATCGGTGATCAGTACCAGGTGATCCGGGCCGTTGTCCTTTAAGAGCTGCTTAATCAGGTTGAAGGAGTAATCATAAGCCACTACCCAGTCCTTCATGCCCGGCCACGGAACGCATGAACATTCAGCAAATTCCAGATAGCCGCCCTTGTCGATCATTTCCTGTGCTTCGGAAGGTGTAATAATCGTCATTTCCTGGGTTACATGATCCATAAGTACCTTGACATCCATACCCTTCTTGTTGATGTAGTCCAGGATATCAATCTTTTCTTCATTGGATACATGGCAGCCGGAGAGAACGACACGCTCGCCGGTGCTGTTGTTATTGTAATCTGCCAGCATTTCCAGAACGTCAATCATTTCCTTGGTCAGCGTACCCTTTAAATCGCTGACACGGATACCGCCGTCTAAGCCCATAGCTTCTCTCTGGTGTGCTGCGTCCATGGACGGAAGCCAAACTTCCTTACAACGGCCCAGGTCAAGCGCAGCGCGAACAGCTGCTACATTCATGCCGCCGACATTGCTGTTCAGCGTTACGCCGCCAAATACCTGAACCGGAACAAATTCCTCTCCCGCTGCCGCACGTTCTTTGGCCATTCTTCCTAAAACGTCCTGAATTACATGGCACATGGGATTGGTTGCGGTATAGTGATCTTTAAATACTAATGCTTTCATCCCTGCTTCACTTGCGCGGATACAGGTATCCAAAACCTTCGGACGTCCGAAAAGACGACCGGCTAAAGGAGCACCGTGGAGATGTACGTCAATACCGCCCTTTAAGATCTCATCGATCTGTGCAGGATCGATATCCGGGCAGGGATTAAAGTACAGATAAGGATGTGCCTGGTGTGTGCGGATGTGCAGTTCATCATCGGTAATCACGCGACCAAATTTCTTTGTGTTCCAATCTTCTACAGCCTTTGACATTTGTGTTTCCTCCTTCATACATTATCTTGTTTATTTTTACGCACCCGGTTCCTTCCGGCAAACCTGCCTGAATGAACCGGGAAATTTTTTATACGTTTAATCCAGCCTTGTACCCCGTGTGGATTGCATCGTAAATCTTACCGGTCTTTACGGCATCGCCTACCTGGAAAACACGAACTCCGTCTTCCTTAAGCTGCTGATACAGTCCCTTCTCTGACCGCATCCCCACCGCCATCAGTACGCAGTCGGCAGCAATCTTCTTTGTTCTGCCCTTCTGCTCTACAACGACTTCTTTATCGGTAATCTCCACAACCCGGCTGTTGGTCATCACGCGGACATTGTGCTCTTTCATCATATCGGGATAAACCATGGTATCGGAAGCGCTGCAGTCCTTCATAATCTGCGGCAGCATCTCCACAATCGTTACCTTATTCTCCGGGTCAAGGCCAAGCTGTACCGCTGTTTCCGTACCAATCAGACCGCCGCCGATAACAACTATCTTACCCTTGGGTGCCTTAACCTCGGGATTTAATACATCAACCGCTGCCTTGACAAAGCTCTGGTCGCTTCCCGGAACATTTAACTTAATCGGTGTCGTTCCCGTTGCCACAATCACGGCGTCGTAGCCTGCGGCCTTCAGTTCTTCTGCGGTTGCTTCTTTTTCTACAACCTTAATGTTCTGCTTCTTTACCTGGGTTGTGAGATAGCGCAGGGCATTGCGGATATCCGCCTTAAATTCAGGCATGGAAGCCTCGTGGAGATAACCGCCAAGCTTTCTCTTCTCATAGAGGGTTACATCATGGCCCCGTTTTGCTGCCACAACTGCGGCCTGCATTCCGGCTGGCCCGCCGCCGACCACAGCAACTTTTCCGGGTTTTTCGGCTTTATGTATTGCTAATGCATCTTCAAAACCAAGGGTTGGATTCATCGTACAATTTAAGGACTTGCCCAGATGGTTGCCCCGATCCAGACATCCTTCATTACAGCGGATACATGGTGAGATATCCTCCGGGCGGCCTTCTCTTGCCTTCTTAGCCCAGAACGGGTCAGCCAAAAGCGGACGTCCCATGCTGATAAAGTCGCCCTTGCCGCTCTCCAAAATCTCCTCGGCATACTCGGGAAGGGTGATGGAACCGGTAGCAAATACAGGAATAGAAACCTCTTTCTTCACGGCTTCCGCTGCCCATACATTGTGTCCCTTGGAAAGCTGCATCGGCGTTACCTGGTGAATCATCATATGGTGATCGCCGCCGCTGACGTCGATCGCCGCACAGCCCATCTCTTCCAGACGCTTTGCATAGTAAATCGTATCTTCAATGCTCATGCCGTCCGGCTCGTAATCCGTTCCGCTTAAGCGGACGATAATCGGGAAGTCCTCTCCCACATATTCTTTACAGCGGGTGAATACCTGCTCTAAGAAGCGGAACCGGTTCTCGCGGCTTCCGCCGTACCAGTCGGTTCTCTGGTTGGTAAACTTGGAAAGGAAGTTGGTAATCAGATAGCCGTGTGCGCCGTGGATTTCCACAACCTCAAATCCGGCGGTCTTTGCACGCCATGCAGCCTTTCCAAAGGCTTCTACAATCTCATGAATTTCTTCAATGGTCAGTTCCTCGGGAATCGCAGCCTGACCGTAGCGCTCATACATCAAAGGCCAGGGATTTGCCGATGCAGACTTCATTGGCGGGCCTAAGAAGCGCTGACGTCCGCAGTGCTCAATCTGGATACAGGGCACAGAACCAAGATTCTTAATGGTATCCGCCAGCCATCCCAGTCCTACGATATATTCGTCGTCGCAGATAGCAAGCTGGTTCGAGGCAGATTTACTGTAGAGCCGGTCAACATAGGCGTATTCTACGATAATCATGCCGACCTCACCATTGGCCAGATCCTCATAATAGCGCACCAGTCGGGGAGAAACCGAACCGTCGAGGTTGCTCAGCCCAGAGGTCTGCGGCGCTTTACAAATCCTGTTCTTAATCTCCACATTGCCGATATTGCAGGGACTGAATAATACAGGAAATAATTTGTTCATTCCAATCACGCTCCTTCTCCTTTATGCATATAGCACAATTTTTTAAAAATATAGCTGATGCTTATATTAAATATCACCAGGGGAAAATTGTCAATTTTTTAGCAATTTCTTGTTGTTTTACAAATTTCAGGAGATTTCTTTGTCAGATTTGACAACGACAGTTTGTCGAAAGGGATGAATTTTTTGTTTTGTCATTGCAATTTTTCTAAAATCAGGTAAACTGTTATTAAGAGAATGTCTTTAGAACAGTTTTTAACACAGACAATAAAAATCAGGAGGATACAAAATGAAACAAACCGTTACTTTAGGAAGCACGAATATTACGGTCAATAAAAACGGCTTCGGTGCCCTGCCCATCCAGCGGATTTCCACAGAGGACGCCGTTTATCTGCTGCACAAGGCCTACAAAAGCGGCATCGACTTTTATGATACCGCCCACGCCTACACCGACAGCGAGAAAAAATTAGGGGAAGCTTTCCACGATGTCCGGGAAAAGATTTATATTGCCACAAAAACGGCAGCGACAACCGCCGATGTTTTCTGGAAGGAACTGGAAGAAAGCCTGGAAACCCTGCGAACGGACTATATCGATATCTACCAGTTCCACAACCCGGATTTCTGCCCGAAACCGGGGGACGGCTCAGGGCTTTACGAGGCGGCATTAGAAGCAAAGGCACAGGGAAAAATCCGCCACATCGGCATTACCAACCATCGGCTGGCTGTGGCAAAGGAAGCTATCGCATCCGGCTTATATGAAACTTTGCAATTCCCCTTCTGCTATCTGGCTGCGGAAGCGGACTTTGAAATCGTGCAGATGTGCAAAGAAAAAAATATGGGCTTTATCTCCATGAAGGCTTTATCCGGCGGGCTGATCACCAACTCTGCCGCCGCCTACGCCTTCCAGGCTCAGTTTGACCATGTCCTTCCAATCTGGGGCGTGCAGAGGGAAAAGGAGCTGGATGAATTTTTAAGCTATATCGATAATCCGCCGGAAATGACCGAAGAACTGGAAGCGATTATTGCTAAAGATAAAAAGGAACTTGCCGGGAACTTCTGCCGCGGCTGCGGCTACTGTATGCCCTGCCCGGTAGGCATTGAAATCAATAACTGCGCCCGGATGTCCCTGCTTATCCGCCGCTCCCCCTCCGCCGCCCAGCTCACCCCCGAGGTACAGGAAAAGATGGGAAAAATCGCCGACTGCCTCCACTGCGGCCAGTGCAAGTCGAAATGTCCGTATGGGCTGGACACGCCGACGCTGCTGGAAACCAATTATAAAGATTATCAGGAGATTTTGGCGGGGAAACCGCTGTAAGAAATGGTTTACTTACTCTTAGCAATCGCCAGCAGCGCAATGGTTTCTATCGGTATGCGGCTCACGGAAAAGTACGTCCGCAATACGATGGTGATGTTCACGGCCAACTATGCGCTGTGTCTGGTGCTCTCTCTGTTTTATATCGGAGATACCCGTCTTTTTACCCATGAACAGGGAATAGGAACCGCTGTTGCTCTGGGCGTGATAAGCGGGGTTTTCTATCTGCTTTGTTTTGTCCTGCTGCAGCAAAATATTCGCTGCAATGGGGTTATTCTCTCCAGTGCAGCGATGAAATTAGGCTCGGTTTTGATTCCTGTTCTCCTGGCTATCTTACTTTTTCACGAACCCATGGGAAGGACAGCATTTGCAGGAATTATCCTTGCAGTCACGGCAATTCTTCTCATGAATATGAAAAAAGTAAGCAGGAAAAACGGCGATGTACGCGGGGATCGCAAAACACTCTGGCTGCTTTTCCTGCTTCTGGGCAGCGGTTTTACAGACACGATGGCAAATATTTACGATAAAATCGGTGCAGAGGGATTAAAAAATCAATATCTTTTTTATACATTTTTTGCCGCATTATTAACAGCCCTTGTTATGGCATTGCTTAACAAACAGAAAATAAGTTTCGCAGACATCGGCAGCGGCCTGCTGATTGGTATTCCAAATTATTATTCTGCCAGATTTTTATTGCTGTCCCTTGGATATGTACCGGCGGTTATCGCCTATCCTGTATACAGCACAGGTACAATTATGCTGACCAGTATCGTCGGCCTGTTGGTTTTCTGTGAAAAACTCAATGCGCAGAAGAAACTGGCTTTAGTGCTGATCCTGGCGGCATTGGTTTTGCTGAATCTTTAGATGGATGTTAAGATTTGGGTATAAAAAATACACCCTTATCAGGATGCTTCAAAGACGATACAATATTTTTATGTGATGATTGTATCATGCTGGAACATAATGAATAAAGTTGTTTGAACTGTGCTTCTTTTTGTTCTAATGAATTTTTATATGTTTCAAATAATTTAAAATAATCTTCTTTGGTTTTCAACATTGCACGGTCTTCTGATTCAATGCCAAGATCTGGAATATGAAAATACTTTATACCTACTGTTTCAACAATATGCTTTAATTTGTTTTTTGAAAACCCTATGCTGCTATCGCAGCTTGTCAGATGGGGCTTACACCCCACCTGACACAAGTAAGCCCCCAACCCGCTGCTTTCGTCTTTGCGACTTAGAAGCGGGGGGCTTACTTGATAGGTTAAAATTTTCCTCTTAGTTCTACTACTTTTCCTATAATTTTTACAGATTTATCTATAATCTCCTGCTTGGAAAAAACCATGGGTTCATATTTGGGATTATTTGAAAGCAGCATAATTCCATCAGAATATTTTTTTAAGCGCTTACAAGTAGCATCCTCCCCGTTAATTAGCACGATAACTGTTTCTCCACTTTCTGCATCATCTTGCTGGCGAACAATTACAACATCACCTTCTACTAATCGGGGTTCCATGCTATCCCCTTTTATTTGTAGACCAAAAAAATCGCCAGTGACAGCCAGTTCTTCTATAATTTCTTCGGTATCTATGATTTCTTCTACAGATTCGATGGGGATACCTGCGGCTACACGACCAAGAACGTTGACAGGGATTCCTTTTCTTTTAGTCGAGTTTGGTAAATTATTATTGTCAATAGTTATACTATCGGTACCTTTTTCATCTAACAACAAAACATCTCCATTAATCTTGCCAAATAAAATATTAAAATCAACGTTCATACCTTTAGCCGCTTGTTTAATACATTGTATAGATGGAGCAATAGGTTTTCCGGTTTTAGGATGACGATTTTTTTCGAGCAAAGAAATATAAGCTTTACTTAGACCACTTTTTTTGGCAAATAAATCCATACTCATTTTATTTGTTTTTCTGTAATCTTTTATAATATCCCCTAATGTCAATATATCATCACCTCTTTTACTGTTTAATTTATTATACAATGCAAAAGCAATACTGTCAAACATTTTGAACAAAACGTGTTGACAAAGCACATCTAATGTGTTAGACTAATTTTTGTATAATAAATTAGACAAAAGTAGTTCAGTGTTTTTTTCAACTCTCCACCCGCTACTATCTGAACATAATCGGTAACGGATTCCTCATCAAAATAAACTATCTTGCAAATTTTCTCCATATGTCCCTCTCGAAGTTATTTCCGTTTTTCTTCACATCAAGGTGTTTTTATAGCATCGCTTTCAGCAACTCTCCTCGCAAGCAGGAAGGGGAATGAATTTTGCAGTCAGAAGTGCAAGAACCAGTTTAATGTCTACAAATCAAGGGAAAAGAAGAAAGGAAACAAAAGAGATGATTGAAAACAGGAATGTAAATATCATAACCGATGCGGACGGTAAAAAGCTGGTCTTGATTAACGATATCCGTTTCAAGGGCAAACGTCAGATTGACTGGGATGATGTAAAGCAGTATCTCGAAGGATATGTCGGGGACTATTACGAGATTGAGGAAAATACGGAACGTATTTATATCGGAAGTGAACTTCCAGAAGAATATACGGAATCAGAAAGCCGGAAAAGCCTTATGGGTGCAAATGCAAAAGCGAAGGCAAACGCCGCTACTGCGATACCAGAGATGATCCAGATAGCATCTAACCCGGCTTTTGAAGAAAACCGCAAGGAAAAACACAATAAAAACGCAAAATACGGCTGGTACAGGTATGATGTCCGTTTTGCCCTCCCGGTCTATGAGGAAAATGCGCTTGTAAGATACAATATCTTCCATGCCCGGCTTTTGATTAACCATGCTGAAAATGGCAGGAAATATCTGTATGATATTTTGGCAGTAAAAAAAGAAATGAGCAAGCCGTAACAAGATGTACGGTGAAAACCCATTTCTTATTGTCGATAATAAGCTATTTTTTGATTCCTGTCAATCCCCAATTTTAACTTTTTCAGAATACCGCCATTGGCATTTTAATGCAAAGGGGGATTTTTTCTGACACGCCGCAACTCGTCATCCAGGCGCAGGTGCAGCACTTGAAAGCCTATGCCTCTACGGACGCACTTGTGAATACCTGCATTGACCCACGTTTCCAGTATGTGACGCGAGGATGTGCGCCTTATGTGGAGTGGCTGGGGCAGAAAGTCACTGCCCCTTATCCTGTTTTGGCAAATTAAACTATCTTACAAATTTTCTCCATATATACCTTTCGAAGTTATTTCCGTCTTTCTTCACATCAAGGTGTTTTTATAGCATCACTTTCAGCAATTCTCCTGCCCATTCCTCCGAAGGGTCATTGCTTCCCAGTTCCCCACGGAACGCACGAACTAAAATCGCTTTTTTCATGCTATCGATCTGGGTAAGGACAGCTTCGGCAGCAGATTTGGCTTGCTGTTCTTTTTCTAAAAGACTATTAAAAATAGCAACAATTTCTTCCTGTTGCTCTTTCGTATAACTAGGGACAGGCAAACTCTTTATAACCTTTTCGTTTAAATTTTTCATCGTTGAACCAACGCAATTTTCTTCGAGATATTGCACCGAAGAATGGCTGGCAATAATTTGAGAGTAAAATGCTGCAATGTATCCCTCTTGAAGTCTGATAATCAGACTTCCTGTTCCACATAACCAACCATTTTCCTTTTCTGTTATGGGCGCAGATCGTCCCATTTCACCTCTGCGCCCCATAATAATATCACCAGTTTTTAACCTATATGCTGCCAGTTCTAATGCTTTCTCTTCTGAAATTGTGACTTTTCCTTCTGGAGCAATTTGTTGATTTGTAATATGTTTCGGATTTATTACAGGTATCCCACCTGCAATGTAGTCCTCTTTATGAAGGACACTACCAAATGGCCCTATTCTAATTGTTCCCACGATTGCTTCCAGTGGTATTGTTTTGCTTCCAGATAATCCAAGTAATTCTCCCGTAAACGCCTTATGAAGAATGGCAGACTTCCGCAGTTCAAAACCGTCCAGCACCGCCTGGGCCTTTTCCTTCGCCTCATCCAGCTTGGCAAACAGGCTTTCTATGCGGGAAACAATGCGGTGTTGTTCTGCGAGAGGGGGAAGCGGGATTTCATGAGTCTTTATTATCTCTTGCGAAATATTTGGTTGCGCACCGCCCTTTCCTTTTTTAATGAACGCATCCTTTTGCGATTTAGCATAATAAAAAAGGTATTTATAGTCTATTGCAACAGATGAAACAGCACACGCACAAGCCTGATTAGTTGCAGCTTTAATCTCCAAAATCCCAACTTTTCCAATTGTAGCCCCATACATTGCAATTATAACTGTATGGATTGGAAATAATTTGGCACTTGAATTTGCTAATGCTTCACTTGAAATGTGTTCTTCTGATTTATAAATCGGTTCATCATTTAATTCACCAGTTTTAATCCAGGGAATGTTTCCGTCATAGTATGCTAATATTTTCCTAGATGGTGTACCACCTGATCCCCACTGAGCAACACAAGATAAATATGTCCAGCACCAATTTTCCGGAATCGGATACGGCTGTTCCTCCACTGGCACAAATGGGCTGGCAGAAGCCTCTTTTTTCTTCGCCATCACTCCACCTCCGACAAGGCTTTCAGCTCGTTCACCACGCTTTGCAGGAGGTCCACTGCTTCTTCAAGCTGGGCGATTGCTTCCTCGCCGCTCTCGATTGGGTCTGGCAGATCGTCATAATCAACTACGGAATCAGCCCGAATCAGCCCCAAGTCCAGGCTGTTGCCCTTCTGAGCGATTTGCTCACGGGTGAACACGCTCCACCGCTCATCTTGCACGTCATGGCGGTCCACTGCCTCAAATGCCGCCTCAAAGCCCGCGAAATGCTCCATTTTCAGTGGACTGGTCTTGCCAAAAGAGGGCATATTGGTGCGCAGATCGTAAAACCAGACCTCCTGCGTGTTGCCCTTGTCTGCCTTGCCGCGAGTGAAAAACAGCACATTAGTTTTGACCCCTTGGGCGTAGAAAATGCCGGTAGGCAAACGCAGAACCGTATGCAGGTTGCACTTGTCCATCAGGTCAATCCGGATTTTCTCACCATCACCATCCGCAAAAAGGACGTTATCCGGCAGCACCACAGCAGCGCGGGCCTTTCCATCTGCTTTCAGACTGCGATAAATGTGCTGCAAAAAATTCAGCTGCTTGTTGCTGGTGGTATAGGTAAAGTCGTCACGAGTGGTGCGTTCCCCGCCTTTTTTCGTGCCAAATGGGGGATTGGTGAGAACCACATCATAGCCTCTCATGCCCTTGCCCAGGTTGGACAGAGTGTCGCCCAGGGTGATGGCCCCCTCCATATTGTGAAGCATGGCGTTCATCAGCGCCAGACGGTGGGTATCGTGTACCAGTTCCGTACCTGTAAAAGCGTCCATCCGTTCAAAGGCGGCGGTATCTGCATCCAGGTCAAAAAAGTCATCTGTCTGGGCCGCAACATACCGATGAGCTGCGATCATAAAGCCAAATGTACCGCAGGCAGGGTCATTGCAGCGCTCCTTTGGTTGGGGCTTCACCAGACGGGTCATCACGTCAATTAACACGCGGGGCGTAAAATATTGCCCTGCGCCTGATTTTTTCTCATTGGCGTTCTTCTCCAAAAGGCCTTCATATAAGTTGCCAAGACCTTCTTCACGGGCAGAAAACCAATCCAGCCCATCAATGGTGATGATGATCTTTTCAAGATTTTTCGGTTCGTCAATGTTGGTAGCTGCGTCCTGATAGATTTCCCGCACACGGCCTGTACAGTTCTCACCCAGATGGTTCAGCAGTTCTTTATAAAATTTCTTCAACTCGATGCCGCTCTTGACGGTTAAACTGTCCCAGCGATAGGCTTCTGGTATCTGGCTCTCTACGCCTGTTTCTTTCGCCATTTTCAGGAACAGGATATAGGTCAGTTCTGTTACATATTGGTGGTAGGTAATACCGTCGTCCCGAAGGACGTTGCAAAGGTTCCAGAGCTTAGATACAATTTCTTGGGTCGTCATTAGAAACGTCCTCCGTTCCGCTGCTGGGCTTCAAACTGACGCAAATAGTCTTGATTCACATAGATAGGATTGTAAATGCTGTATGGATATTGATTATATATCATGCGCTTTTTCCTCCGTCATCGTACAAGTACTCGTTAAGTTCCAAAATAAGGCTTTCTACTTTACCTCCAAACACTTTATTAATCTTCGCAAAGCCACCCTGCGCCTTAAAACGCCCGTCCTCATCAAATACGGCTATATTCAAAACAGATTCTTCCATCAAGTACTTTTCCATTCTGGCAATCCAGTTAAGTTCCTGCTTGGAAAATTTGTGCGCTTTTTTCAGCTTGTCTACCGCTTGCCGGATTCTGGCTTCATGTGAAATAAGAGTGGAGCCAATAGCATACCGGCGAATCAAGCTGATAATATCAGCGGCAATTTCCTCGTTAGTCATCTGAGAAACAGCCGTATTCAGCTGCTGGGTGGTAAAACCCTCCCTGTCCAGCGTCAGGCGCAGAGAACGCAGACCCTCGCGGGTCAGTTCCTTCGGCCTTGTGCAGATGATATTCAATGCGGCAATTTTATTTAGATTAATCTTGATGTAATCAGCAAATGCGTCCAGATAGTCTTCTGGTTTTCTACTCTTTCCATAACCCCTGCTATGTTCCAAAAGTTTATCCTCATGATCAGAGATCACAACGGAATAGCGGCCATCCGGCTTGAATTGAGCCAACATTTTAAATAGCTCCGTGTGAGCAAGCAAACGTTTTTTTGCATCCTGCGGTTTGCGCTGCTGAATATCGGCAATGAACTGGGTGGGGTCTTGTTTCCCAGCCATACTGATAAACTGTTCCATTGTTTCCGCATCCATGTGCTGCTTTTTTCTTTGCAGCTTTGCCACGATTTGGTCGATCTGGTTTTGTACATGGCGTTCGTCCTCCAAAACTTCCAGTCCCTCCAAAAGCTGTTCAAATGTTGCGCTTGGATTGACAACAACAGGCTTCATGGTATTAACGGCTTCCAGAGAATCATAAACGCCTACAGGGTCGTAAATCTCAAAATGAGTTTTGTGGATTTCCGGGCAGCGGCGGGTTGCGCGTCCCATCATCTGCTCGAACAGAATGCGTGACTTCACGCGGCGCATGAATACTAATGTTGTAATTGCAGGAACATCGATTCCCGTCGTCAGCAGATCAACGGTAACAACAATGCTGGGAAAGCGTTCGTTTTTGAATCGCCTGATGGCGTCCTTTACCTTTTTCTTGTTGCCGCCGCCCACAGAACCGGTAATTTTCATAATGGCGTCATTGTCCACGCCCATTTCCGTATAAATCTCCTTTAAGATTTTAACAATCAAATCGGCATGGTCATCATTGACGGCAAAGATCAACGTTTTTCCCTGTACGTCTGGGCTTTCTGGGTCAATGTCACGGGCAATTTCAGCCAGAACAGTCTGATTAAACGGCTCTGTTATGACTTGACGGTTAAAAGCGTCCACATCAAAATCCAGCTCATCTTCCAATAATTCGGAATTGGTGATTTCACCCGTTACAGGGTCATACCGTACAATGATATCGCCCTTTTTATAATGAATCCCCTCTGTATTCAACTTTGTCAGCAATCTATGGGGCATGTCATGGTCAACCAGATACCCTTCAATCACCGCTTCGCGGTATGTGTACTTGAACACGGGTTGTCCAAAAATCTCCGTTGTCTGTAGGGCCGGTGTTGCGGTCAACGCAATTTTCACTGCGTCAAAATATTCCACAACGCTACGGTATTTGCTCTGGTAATCCATCTGATCCCGGTAAAGAATCTCATCCTCACCCATTTCCCTATCCAGGATATAACCTCGGTGTGCCTCATCAATAATGACCAAATCATAGTCAGAAACAGCAGGCATGGTGTCCCCGTCATTGTACATGATTCGCTTGACCATACTCTGAACCGTGGCAATCTGGATTCGGGTTTCGCGGTCTATCTCCTTATCATCTAAACCCTTGATATTGTATATATCATCAAGGGTCATTAAGTCCTCCAGCTTGACCTCCTGGAACACGTCAAATGCCTGCTCACCCAAAGCTGTCCGGTCCACTAGGAAAAGGATTCTATGGAACCGTCCTGTTTTCAGGAAACGGTAAATCATGCCCAGAATCGTGCGGGTCTTGCCTGTACCTGTCGCCATAGCAAGCAGGATATTACGCCGCCCGTTGATAATCGCTTCTTCAGCGGCCTTTATCGCTCTGATCTGATATTCATAAAGATTCAAACCATCCTTATCACGCAGCAAATCATAGGACATCTCCTGCAAATCCTGATTCCTTGCAGAAATATCTTTGTTAAGCAATTCCATGAGCCCCTCTGGACTCATCCATCCCCTCAAAGCTTTGAGCGCATTATCGGGCTGCCTCAAATCCAAGAACCATATGCCGCTTTTCGTATTATACTGCTCCAAATACGGTCTGCCATTAGTGGCAAAAGTAAATGGCACCCCATAGCTGTCCCATGTACTGATTTGATAAATTTTATCCACACTACGGATATTTTTAGAGTAGTCCTTGCACTGGTAGTCAATCACAGAAGGTATATCCTTATGGATTGCCTTGGCCTCAAGCGTAGCAACCAGCTGCATACCAACAAATAAAGCATAATCAACATAGCCCCGATTGCCAACTGTGGAATCCGTGGGCCATTCGGCGATAGCGATATTGTGTCCCTTTGCAGGGCGCGTTCCCTTGGAATAGCGCAGCCGTTCCGTATCAGCTTCCCAGCCAACTTTGCGAAGTTGCTCATCGATCAAATAGCGGGTTTCCGCCTCCGATTTGATCCGCTGACTTGCGGCCTTGCCAGACTGCTTTTTTCGGATTTCTTTTTCCATAACGGGAGTCGCTGTTGCTACCTTTTCCGCTTCTTTTATTAACTTCTCTTCCTTGGCCTGTTCACGCTTCTTATCGCTACTGACGGGCTCAGTGATTTCAGCTGGCATCACAAAAGGTCGATTTTGGTAGTTCCAGTCCCCGTAGGTCTGCATAAACCACTCGCATAAGCTATATGCCATTTGAATCAGGGCTTTTCCATCCGATACAGAAGCATAATTTTCATGCGTAGCTTTATTTCGATTGATACGCAGAGCATGAAGAATATCCTTCAAATCACGGGTAATCATTCCCTCACGGAATAAACCGTTAATTCTGTTTGCCGCTGTGTTGTCCTGAGGCAGCAGGATTCTGTCATAGGTAAAGCATAAATTGACGATCGTTTCGCCAATCATACCCAATTTCATCAAGCAGGAATTGGAATCGCTGTATAGATATTTTTCCGCCAATTCGCCGAAGTTCGCCAGAACAGGAAAATGGCTGTTCAAAAATTCAAAGTTCGATTTCATAATTCCACCTCCTTGATGGCCGATTCTGGAAATAATTTTTCGCTTTCAGCTTCATTCTTGTTAAATCTTCCATACTCGCCCTCCTTCTGTCTCTAAATAGAAGCACAGATAACATCTATTCCCTAATTATACATCATGTATCGGAATAAAACAACATAAAGTCCCTCCTGCGCCGGCTCCCAGTTTGTAAAATCAGGAGATTTATGGCAGTATGGAGATACGAAAATAGAAGGGAAAGCAGGTGGGAAGATTGACAGTGACGCGGCGGATATGTATTATGGAATATTGGCAGACAGGGTGAGATTTTTTAAAGAGAGCAAGGAGAGAATCGAAATTATATGCCGGGCTATGGAAGATATGAGGAATCAAACATTAAAGGAAGGAATGATAAATGTTGCAAAGAAAATGTTGGAGGATGGAACAATAACTCTTGAAAAAATTGCAGAATTTGTTAGCCTTTCTGTTGACGAAGTAAGAAATTTGAAAACAAACCAGAATGTGTAAATGGCACGAATAAACCGGGAATCTAAAAACAAATTCCCGGCCTTATTTTTGCCCTAATGAGAATTTTTTGTAAATTTGATTAAAATATAATCCTTTACTGCTTTTGCAAATTCAGTTCCCCTTCACTTTTTGCCACCATAACCGCAGCCGCCGCATCACCGACGATATTCGGAATAACACGGGCCATATTTAGGATTCGGTCGATACCGGCCAGAAGGGCAATGGTTTCCAAGGGAAGATTCACTGCGTTTAACACAATCGTCAGCATAACCAGCCCGGAACCGGGAATGCCTGCGGTTCCCACCGAAGCCAGAACAGCAGTGAGCATAACCATAATCTGCTGGGTAACACTCAGATGAATACCGAACACCTGGGCCGCAAATACCACGGCAACGGCCTCATAGATTGCCGTACCATTCATATTCATCACTGCACCGAAGGGAATTACAAAGTCCGCTACCTTTTCACTGACACCTAAATTTTTCGTGCACTTCAAATTTAAAGGAATGGTTGCCACACTCGAACAGGTAGCAAATACAAACAGAATCGCCTCCTTCATCGTTGCAAAAAACCGGATGGGGCTGATACCGCCGTATAATCCAACCATCAGGCCGCCCTGTACGATAATCGTAAACAGTGCACAGGTCAGATAGCAGGCACCGATGGTCTTAATATAGGGAAGCAGAACATCCATGCCATAGCGCCCAACAATATCCGCCATTAAGCCAAATACACCGTAAGGCGTGAATTCAAGGACAATGTTCGTGATTTCCTTCCACGCCTCTGTCCATGCACGGAAGAAGTTTAATACAGGTTCGCCTTTCTCTCCCAGTTTAATTAACGAAAAACCCAGAAGCAGGGAAAAGAAAATAATCTGAAGAAGGTTCTGCGTACTTAACGAGTTAAAAGGATTCGTGGGAATAATATTCATCAGGGTATCCACAATACTGGGAATTTCGGAAGCATCATAGGACTCTGCGGTTTCCATAACAAAACCCGCACCAATCTGCATCACATTACAAAGCACTAAGCCTATAGCAACTGCAAATGCAGTCCCTCCCAAAAATATCGCCAGCGTTTTTCCGCCGATTTTTCCCAGGGTCTTAAAATCCTTTACATCCGCTGCCGAACAGATTAACAATCCCAGCACCAGCGGCGCTACCACCATGGTAAGAAGGCGGGTCAATATGGTTCCCAAAAATGCAAGTGTCGTCGCTTTTTCTCCCAGAAGCAGCCCGGCCCCGATACCCAGGACAAAACCTATCATAATCTTTGTAAACAATCCTAAACCGTTCCATTTTTTCAGCAGATTCATTACCATTCCTCCATATTGTTATCCTTATTATCAGTTCTGTTTTTATTTCTGTATTTTTATCTCTATGTACCTATCCCTATACATACCGACATACATGATCCACCGCAATATCCGAAAAACCGTAAGCTTCCGCCTTTGTCAGCTTACCGTTGCAGACCTTAAGAATCTCCTGCAGCAGCATTTCCCCGCTCTCCTCAATCGTGGCTGTTCCCTCGATAATGCCGCTTAAATCGACATCCATATTGTCTTCCATTTGGGTGTAGGTGCGCTTATTGGCGGTTACCTTAAGTACGGGCACAATGGCGTTTCCGGTAGGTGTTCCCCGTCCGGTGGTAAAAATAACGCAGGTACAGCCCCCGGCTACCATGGAGGTCACGGAAGAGATATCATAACCTGCGGTATCCATAACGATGGCACCGTGCTCTGTAGGGCGCTCGGCCTGTTCCAAAACCTCTGCAATCGGCCTTGTGCCGCCTTTACGGATACATCCCAGGCTCTTCTCGTCCAGTGTGGAAAGTCCGCCGGCCTTATTTCCCGGTGTAGGCTGTCCTGCGCGGCAGTCCTGGCCTGCTGCCTTTAAATGTTCCTCATAATCCGCACAGACTTTAATAATCCGGTTATGGATTTTTGCGGTTATCCCCCGTCTTGCCACGATGTGCTCGCCGCCAATCCATTCGATGGACTCGCTCATCATCGTAGAAGCTCCCAGATCTACAAGACGGTCGCTTAATTCCCCTACTGCCGGGTTCGATGCTATGCCGGAGGTTGCATCCGATCCTCCGCACTCGATACCCAACAGCAGTTCGGAAATATCACACCATTCCTTAGGCTGCAGTGCTGCCTGTGATGCCATTTCCCTGGCGGCCCGAACGGCCTTCTCGATGGTTTTTAAGGTTCCGCCCTCTTCCTGAATGCCGAAAGAAGCTACCGGTTTATCCGTCATCTTCTGGATCTTCTCGCGCAGCTCTTTATGAGGCACGGTTTCGCATCCAAGGCCGATAATCACCACCCCGTACACATTGGGATTGCAGGCAAACCCGGTGAGTACCTTCTGGGACATGGCCGTATTCGCCGCCACATCCGAACATCCGGTATTAAAGACAATGTTCACCGCTCCCCGCACCTGACTCGCCACAATCCGGCTGGATTCACTGCCGCAGGCACAGGCCGGAAGAATCAGTACGTGATTGCGGATGCCCGCCCGTCCGTCTTTGCGGCGGTAGCCAAGAAACTGTATGTTTTTACCGTTCTCCCCTCTGCGAATTTCCAGGCTTTCCTCCTCTGGCTCCTCCACCATCTCACCTGCATAATCACGCGGCACACTGTAAATATTCGTATGGTCAACCAGGCAGCCCGCAGAAACAGGAACACGGGTTTTTCCAATTAATTCCCCGTATTTAATTACCTCCTGTTCCTCAGACAGATCCGTAAGTGCAATCTTATGACTGAACGGAATATCCTCTTTTGCCTCTATTTCACACATCTCGTTTCCCCTGCGGTAATACACGGTTTCGCCCGCCTTTACATCACGTACACAGGTAACCACGTTGTCCTTGCCATCCATCATCAATGCATCAATCTTCATCGCTTCTTCTCCTTCTTTGGCTTTTTAACCTGTTCTTTTTGCTTTGTCTAATCAACTGCACCTGGCTGCCTTTCTGGCACTGGTTTGTTCTTCTTGACATAAGTATAATCGTGTTTTATAATTAAATCAAATTTATAGTTTTTATGTTAATATAAATTTAATTTATATAATAATAAACAGGAGAATCCGCCATGCAGCAGGAGATGAAATATATTTATACCGTATACAAAAAAGGCAGCTTTTCCAAAGCCGCCGAAGAACTCTATCTTACCCAGCCCGCGCTGAGTATTTCTGTACAAAAGGTGGAACAGGAGATTGGACTGCCTTTATTTAACCGGGATAAAAAACCCTTAGAATTGACCGAAGCCGGAATGCTCTACATCCAGAAAATCGAACAAATCCAGCATTTAGAAGAAGAACTCACCGCGCAGTTAAATGATCTTACCGATTTAAAAACAGGACATTTAAAAGTCGGGGGAACGCATTATTTTAATTCTTATATCCTCCCGCCGGTGCTGGCAGAATTTAAGCGCCGCTTCCCCGGCATTGACTTAGAACTGACAGAGGCCAGTTCATGGGAACTGCTGCACATGGTGAAGGAAAATGTTATCGACCTTACCTTTAACTGCACGCCCAAACCATCCGATAAACTGCGGAGAATCCCCGTTTTCCAGGATACTATTCTTTTAGCCGTGCCTAATTTATTTCCGGTAAACCGTCTGCTGAAAAAAGCTTCCCTTTCCTCTGAGGATGTTCTGGCCAGGAAGTTTAAAAACCCGGACTGCCCAGCGGTGACCATGGAACCCTTTGCCGATACCCCCTTTATTCTGCTGACTCCGGGAAATAATCTGTACAGCAGAAGCATGAAATTTTTTAAAGAAGCCTCCGTTAAGCCGAATATCACGATGGAAGTTACCCAGCTCGTCACTTCCTTCCATCTTTCACGGGCAGGGATTGGCGCGGCATTTATCAGCGACTGGATGCTGACCCACGTTCACTCGGAAATGTCCTACTATAAGATCGCCTCCCCGTCAGCCATCCGCACATTCGATATCGTAACCTCCGGGAGAAATTATCTGTCGAAGGCGCAGCAGGCGTTTATTGTGCTGTTTCAGAACTATTATTTAAAATAAAATACCACACCCTGAAATAAATAATGTTCAAAAAGTACAGATTAGATTATATTTTCATCGAATAAACCATACCTCTTCATCCACCGCCAAAGCGTTGATTTGCTGATGCCTAATTCCTGTGCCGTTTTCTTTCGGTTTCCGCCGTATTTTTTCAGCGTTTTTGCAAGCAGTTCTTCCTGTTCATCCTTCCATGATTCAGGCAGAACTGCTTCTTTTATATTCGCGGTCTGAAGATCCTGCTTTCTTTCTGCTTTCCCAAATAATTCAGTCAATACGCCCAAAACCAGCTTTTCATCCAGCAGCCGCTTAGAAGCAGTTAATACCAGCCGTTCACAGAAGTTTTCAACCTGGTATCGGTTTCCCGGCCAGGGGTAATTAAGCAAAATCTCCATCGCGCCCGTGGTAAATGCATGGTAGCGGTCAAACCGTTCGCAGCAGTCCCTGACCGTATTTTCCAATAACTGTTTTACATCTTCCCGGCATTCCCGAAGCGGAGGGATGTTCAGGCAAAGCCCTTTCAGCAGATAGTAAAGATCTTTTCGGAATGCCCCCGTTTCCACGGCCTTTTCCAGACTCCCCGGCTCGCCAAGGGCAAATAAAACCCGCACATCGGCATGTTTATTCTTCTGTAGTTCCTTACCGCAGCAGATTTTATAACGGATAAGCTGCAAAAGCCGATACTGATTTGCCGGATGAAGGTATTCCCCGTCGTCCACAAAAACCGTCCCTCCATCGGCCTGCAGCACGGCTCCTTTTTCGTCAAATAAAAGCAAAAACTGTTCCTCTTCACTTAATCCCCGGCAGGAAATATCGGCAAAGGCATTTCTGCTTCTAAAACTGGCATTATGGATACTCTGGGCAATCAGCCGCTTTTGCGTCCCCGCCTCCCCTTCGATCAGCACAGGAAAATCCGAAAGGGAAAATAGCTTTGCCTGGTGAACACAGTCTTGCATTGCCGGCGATTCCTGAAGAATATCCTCAAATCTTCCAAGAGCAATTAAACCATTCGCTGCACGCTTTTTCTGTACCTCCTGCTGGTTTGTGCTCACTTTTTTCTTCATCTTGTGGCAGGTTAAAATCAGCCCGTCCACTTCTCCTTCGATCAGCACCGGGGCAAGCATGGCAAAGACGGAGGTTCCGTTCACCATAAGAAAAGTCGAAAAGCCATCCCCGCCCTGAGAAAGCATACGCTCCGTCCGCACACGGTCCAAATCGGGAAATATCTCGGTCAGAAAACTTCCGGTCAGCTTCTTTCTCGGCTGTCCAAGGATGCCTTCCATTAAAGCGTTTACCGCAATAATTTTTCCATTTCCGTCCACATTGACCACGCCGCCAAAAGAATAATCCAGCAGGGTTTCCATCTGTGCCGCGTTTTTCTTTTCCACCTCCATCGCGTAACTGACACTGTCCGCCATGGAGAAAGCATTGCGGATGGAATCTTCGGTATTGGAGAGAAACAGGGAAGGAATACCCGCCTGCGCTGCCGTTTCCACGGCGACCTCGCCGCCGATAATTAAATCCACGTTTTCCTCTACAGCCCTCATCGTGGTTATGCGGAGATCCTCGTTATTTTCGGCATAAAAGGTACGAAGTTCAATCGCATAAATACTGTCAAAATAGGACATATCGCAGAACATATTCTGAAATCCGACGACGGCAATTACCGGGTTTTCCTTCTTTAAGATCTGCTTGGCCTTAACCACCAAAAGCGCCATCTCCTGCGCCGTTATCACAATCTCAATCACCGGGATATCCGTATACTGTTTAATTAATGACGCCTGCAGTCCGCGGGCAATAATCATCGAAGCCCCATTGGCAATCGACTGCCTGGCTTCCATTACAGCATTTTTTGTCCGCACCACCTTCATATCTCCGATTTCATAATGCTGCTTGGATTTGCTTTTTTCCTGAAGGATATTGTGGGCGTGATAGAGCATTTCCTCACGCGGCACAAGGATAGCGACTTTTCCCATGTGGTCAAACCCTTTCTGTTTTTCATTTATGTACGGTTTTGCGATTTATCGATTTCTCTTGATTTATAAAAAGCACTTCTTCTGCCATCCATTTTACCACGTCATTTCACGGCAGAGAAGTGCTTAATTTTTCATTTCAGTTATTCACGTTCTGATCCACGCTTTTTTCATACATCTATGCATCAATACTATAGTTCGGTGCTTCCTTTGTGATATGGATATCGTGCGGGTGGCTTTCTTTCAGAGATGCAGCGGAAATCTTTACAAATCTTCCGTTTTCCTGCAGTGTGGGAATATTCGCTGCCCCGCAGTAGCCCATCCCGGCACGCAGACCGCCAAGAAGCTGGAATACGGTATCTTCCACCAGGCCCTTGTAGGCAACGCGGCCTTCTACGCCCTCGGGAACCAGTTTCTTTGCATCGGACTGGAAATAGCGGTCTTTGCTTCCGTTTTCCATCGCCGCGATAGAACCCATGCCGCGGTATACCTTATATTTTCTTCCCTGGTACAGTTCAAAGGTTCCCGGGCTTTCGTCACAGCCGGCAAACAGGCTTCCCATCATGCAGACGCTTCCGCCTGCGGCGATTGCCTTGGTAATATCGCCGGAGAATTTAATACCGCCGTCGGCAATAATCGGAACCCCGTACTCCTTTGCCACGGCATAGCAGTCCATAATCGCCGAAATCTGCGGAACACCGATACCGGCAACCACGCGGGTTGTACAGATAGAACCCGGGCCGATACCTACCTTTACGGCGTCGGTTCCGGCTTCGATTAATGCCTTGGTCGCCTCTCCCGTCGCTACGTTTCCGGCAATCACCTGTACTTCGGGATAGGCTTCTTTAATCATTTTTACGCAGCGGATAACATTTGCCGAATGACCGTGTGCGGAATCGAGGGCAATAATATCTACCTTGGCTTTAACCAGGGCTTCCACGCGCTCTAAGACATTGGCGGTAATCCCTATCGCAGCGCCGCAGAGCAGCCTTCCCTGTTCGTCCTTGGCGGACAATGGGTACTTGATCTGCTTTTCGATATCTTTAATGGTAATCAGACCCTTTAAGTTAAAGTCCGCATCAACGATGGGAAGCTTTTCTACGCGGGCTTTTGCTAAAATCTGCTTGGCTTCCAGCATGGTAATGCCTTCCCTGGCGGTTACAAGATTTTCGGAGGTCATGCACTCTTTGATTTTGCGGGAGAAATCTTCTTCAAATTTCAGGTCACGGTTCGTAATAATTCCCACAAGCTTCTTTCCCTCGGTTACAGGCACGCCGGAAATGCGGAACTTTGCCATCAGTTCGTCGGCATCCTTTAAGGTGTGCTCGGGAGATAGGGAGAATGGGTCGGTAATAACGCCGTTTTCTGAACGTTTTACCTGGTCCACTTCCTCTGCCTGCGTTTCGATGGACATGTTCTTATGGATAATTCCGATTCCGCCCTGCCTTGCCATGGCAATCGCCATACGGTGTTCGGTTACGGTGTCCATGCCGGCACTCATTAATGGGATGTTCAGCTTAATTTTCTTGGTCAGCTGTGTGGTTAAATCCACCTGGTTGGGAATTACCTCAGAATAAGATGGGACTAAGAGCACATCATCGAATGTAATGCCTTCCCCTATAATCGTACCCATGTTGTTTTCCTCTCTTTCTTTTTTGATTTCTTTTGCTTGGTGTGGTTTTTTTGCTTATTGTGTTTTTTGCTTGTTGTGATTCTTTTGGTTTTTGTGATTTTTTTGCGTTTTGTGATTCTTTTGGTTTTTGTGATTCTTTTGTGTTTTGGGAACTTGTTTTTGCATAGATGGTTTGTGATTTTGTTCTTTATTCTTGTCTTATTTCTGTTCGTTTCTGCTTATTAGTAGCTAATTCTAACAAACTTTTAAGTGCTTGTCAAATATTTGTGCGGGATGATTTATTCATTTTACTTATAAGAGAAAAGGGGGTTGGCTAATATATCGATGGTTTTTTGAGGGGGATGGGGATAAAGTTAAGTTGAGGTAAGTTAAGATAAGTTAAGGTAAGGTAAGGGGGAATAAGAAGGATTAAGCCAGGATGTATTTTTTAGGGATACATTCTGGCTTGATTTTGGTTTGATTTTAGAGAGAAGTGATCGCCTATAGCACAACTTTTGATGGGGAGGTGTTGCGGTAGGCTTGGATGAGCTTATCGTTGGGTTCCAGCAGGAGTTTAATGTGCTGGGGGCCTTTTTTGTAGATGAATGCGTAGGGCTTTTTTCCTTTTTCTCCGGAGGAGCAGTCGATAAGCTTGCTGTCTTTGGTTTCGTAGTCTTTTAATACGAAGGAATCGGAGGGGGCAACGATAAGAAGGTCCTCTTTTGCACACTCGATAACCTTTTTTCTCCGGGCCTTTCCAAGGATTTTATCGATGGACAGGGTGCCGTCTACAAAGAGATATTCGTATTCGATGCTTAGGGTCTGGAAAAGGAAGAAGGTTCCTATGCCTGCAGCAACTAAAAGCAGGATTCCCCATACCTGCGTGAGTGCTATCAGAAGAGAGAAAATACAGAGTATTCCCATAACAATGCGAACGGGCCATGCATAGGCGGGTTCTTTTCGTTTCACTAACCATTCTACATAAGTGTCCTGATTCATTTGTGTGATTCCTTTCGGGTTTTTTGTGGTGGTTTTGCTTGTCATATAGTCAGATAAAGAAAAGCGGAGTTTGACTCATGCAGGCAGGATCTATGACTGCTTCTTTCTACAGCGCAGAGTCAGAACACTTCGTGTTCTGCCGCAACGATAACTCGAATCCGCTTTGCTCCTTCTCGTTACCGTTGCTCGTCATATAAATAAAAGCAAAACCCGGCTCATGCAAGCATGGCCAGGTTTCACTTTCATTTATCTGACTCTGCTTTCGCTTACATCATTCCTCCCATCCCTGCTCCGGCGGGCATGGCGGGGGTTTCTTCTTTAATATTAGCAACAACAGATTCAGTTGTCAATAAGGTAGATGCTACGCTGGTTGCATTCTGCAGAGCGCTTCTGGTTACTTTTGCAGGGTCAAGGATGCCTGCTTTAATCATATCCACATACTCTTCTTTGTATGCATCGAATCCTGTTCCTACCTCAGACTCTTTTACTTTGTTAATGATAACAGAACCTTCCAGTCCTGCATTGGCTACGATGTGGTACAGCGGAGATTCCAGGGCTTTTAAGATAATCTTTGCGCCGGTCTTTTCATCGCCTTCTAATTCTTTGACAATGTCTTTAATCTTCATTGCCGCATGAACGTAAGCGGAACCGCCGCCGGCAATAATGCCTTCCTCTACGGCTGCCTTGGTTGCTGCAAGAGCGTCCTCCATGCGCAGTTTTGCTTCCTTCATCTCGGTTTCGGTTGCAGCGCCTACGCGGATTACAGCTACACCGCCAGCCAGCTTCGCCAGTCTTTCCTGAAGCTTTTCTTTATCAAACTCAGAAGTGGTTTCGTCAATCTGTGCACGGATCTGGGAAACTCTTGCGCTGATTTCATCCTTCTCGCCGTAGCCGTCTACGATAATCGTGTTTTCCTTCTGTACCTTTACGGATTTTGCACGGCCTAACTGGCTCATATCGATATCTTTCAGATCCAGGCCAAGTTCTTCGGAAATTACCTGTCCGCCGGTTAAGATAGCGATATCTTTTAACATCTCTTTTCTTCTGTCGCCGTAGCCCGGTGCCTTAACAGCTACAACATTAAAGGTTCCTCTTAATTTATTGACAATTAAGGTGGTCAGGGCTTCGCCTTCTACATCTTCGGCAATAATCAGAAGCTTTGCGCCGGTCTTAACGATCTGCTCTAACAGAGGAAGGATATCCTGGATATTGGAAATCTTCTTGTCGGTAATTAAGATGTAAGGATCATCTAAAACAGCTTCCATCTTATCCATATCGGTTGCCATATAAGCGGATACATAACCGCGGTCAAACTGCATACCTTCTACTAAATCCAGCTCGGTTTTCATGGTCTTGGACTCTTCGATGGTGATAACGCCGTCCTTGGAAACCTTTTCCATCGCATCGGCTACCATCTCGCCTACGGCATCGTCGGAAGCGGAAATTGCCGCTACTCTTGCAATCTGTGCCTTGCCCTCGATTGGCTTGGACATTTCCTTAATGCACTCTACTGCAGCCTCGGTTGCCTTCTTCATACCCTTTCTCAGTACGATTGGGTTTGCACCGGCAGCTAAGTTCTTCATTCCTTCATTAATCATCGCCTGGGCTAAAACGGTTGCGGTGGTGGTTCCGTCACCGGCTACGTCATTGGTCTTTGTGGCAACTTCCTTAACCAGCTGTGCGCCCATGTTTTCAAAGGCATCCTCTAACTCGATTTCCTTGGCAATGGTAACGCCGTCATTGGTAATCAGCGGAGCGCCAAAGGACTTATCCAAAACAACATTGCGTCCCTTCGGTCCCAAGGTAACTCTTACGGTATTTGCCAACTGGTTTACGCCGCTCTCTAATGCTTTTCTGGCATCAACGCCATATTTAATTTCTTTTGCCATGATTCATCAACCTCCAGATTTTTTAACATTCACTTTAAACATTCATTCACTATACATTCACTGTGTCCACATCATATTTTTTGCACGAAGCTCTTCTTGTTTCTTTTATCTTTAAATTTATCCAAATTATCCAAATGTTTAAGCAATCACTGCTAAAATATCGCTCTGCTTAACGATAACGTACTTCTCCTCGTCAACCTCCACATCGGTTCCGGCGTACTTGGAATAAATAACCTTATCGCCTTCCTTTACCTGCATCGTGATTTCCTTGCCGTCAACCACACCGCCGGGGCCTACAGCGATAACCTCTGCCTGCTGCGGCTTCTCCTTCGCCTGACCTGGTAAAACAATGCCCGATTTTGTGGTTTCTTCTGCAATTAACTGCTTTAACACAACTTTGTCAAATAAAGGTACTAACTTCATGTTCATTCCTCCTGTATTTAATCTTTTTTCATTCTGCTTTTTTCATGCCTTTCATTTACTACATGATAAGTTATATCACCAATTGTTAGCACTGTCAATAGGCGAGTGCTAATTTTTTATAAATTATTTGTAAACTGCCAATGATTGCGGGCTTTCCTTTGCCTGTTCTTTTTCAGATTTCCGAATTTTGTACCTTTTTTGTACCTTTTCCAAAAAAACTGGCCGCCACCCGTTTATCTTACTTGGTAGCAGCCTAATCTGCTTTTATCCTATCATGGTCTTTTCCTGCACAGCTTCTATTTTCTTCCGGATCTGTGAAAAATCCAAGTGGGTATAAATATCCATGGTAACAGATATGCTTGCATGACCCATGATATACTGCAATACTTTAGGGTCAAGTCCAGACTCTGCCAGCCTCGTACATGCTGTATGCCTTAATATGTGTGCTGAAATATGCGGCAGAGGACGAAAATATTTATTTCCCTTTACAGTCCATATTTTCTCCTGCCTATTATAGGCTTGTACCACATTCTTTAACATAAAATTAATAGCATTTGTGGCATAAGGTTTTCCCTGGGTATTCACAAAAACAAAATCAGTAACTCCTTCTATCTCCTGTCGCTTTTTCGACGTTCCCAATAAAAGATAAAGTTCTTTTTGCCAGGTCAAACATTTCCTTGCCTCTGCGGTCAATGGAATATCCCGTCGCCCCGCATCTGTTTTTAGTTCTTGAAAGTAAAACTTACAACCCTCGCCATAATTTTTATAAGTTAACTGCTGGCGAATATGTATAACATTCTCCTTTAAGTCCACATCGGCCCAGCGAAGTCCTGTTAATTCCCCTACCCTAAGGCCAGTACATAAGGCAAACACAATCAAAGGATAATATACCTTATAAATATTGCTGTCTTTTATAAAACTTAAAAATTCTTCCTGCTCTGTAATACTTAACGCCCTCCGTTTTTTCTTCGTCCCGAAAATTCCTTTTTTACAATCCTTTGCAGGATTTTTCCGAATGATATCTGAATCCACTGCCATTTCCAGGGCCGGAAAAATCAGGCTATGGCATAATTTGATTGTATTTGCCGCTAATCCTCTTCTCATAAGTTCCGTATAGAAAACCCGGACATGAAACTGCTTTATCTGCCCTATTTCCATATTTCCCAAAAGAGAATCCTTTATGTTATTATTCCACACAGAAATATAGTTGCACCTGGTGCTATCTCGTAAATCTGACTTGGTTTCCATGTACATTTGAAATAACTGATTTAATGTCATTTCTGCTTTATCCGTGTCTATCCTATCCTGAAGGTCACGACTTATTTCTTTTTCTTTCTTCCTTAACTCCGGCAAGGTTAAGGCATAGACTGTTCTTTTTTTACCCTGCAAATCTGTATAACGATATAAATACCGGTTATCCTCTGACCGTTGCATCTCCCCAGTTCTTAAAATCCGGCCCTTATTATCGGTTCTCTTTTTTCCTGCCATAAAACACCACCTTTCTAAAAAAATACTTTCAAAAATCTTTCTTGTGAAATATTAGGCTTTATTGGGTTCTGCACCCATCTCAACCATTCTTGCACCGGTGCAAGATTCCTGGTCTGTCCTGGTGCACCGAAGGCAGAGGCCAGACAGCCCCCACCTTCCGCTTTTTCTTATGCTATCATAATAACATCCTTCATCAGCCGGATGCCATCGTGCAGGCCATACAAATAAATACCCTCCTGCTCGTCCCCACCATGCGCAGCTATCCAATCCAGATAGTTTTGAAACTCCTCTGCCAGCTCCGGAGCCTTTTCCTCTAACAGGGCCAGGAATTCATCACTTCTTTTCATCCTTGCCATTCCCGGAGCGCTGTTCTTCTGAAAGTACAGGGAAAGCCTCTCCTGAATTATCAAATCAATCATTTCTCTTTTTTCCATGCTGTTTCCCCTTTCTGCATAAGCGGATCACCTTTCTATGTGGTTCCGGCTTTTGCCCATCATATTCTTCAACACTTACTACAGTAGCAAGGCTTGCCCCTGCTGAAGTTTCCACCTTCACTTTATCCCCGGCCTTTATCTGTCCGGAAAAGCTTAAAGGCAGTTTCCAGGCATATGCTTTCCCGCCGGGCTTAAATACTGCCAGGACAATCTCTCTGCGTCCATATCGAACCGGAACCTCATTAAGGCCGTAAAGCCGGGCAATAAGATAACTGGTGTAGCCGTCTATCAGCTGGCCAGACTTATCAATAATGATTTCCGATTCAAACTTCCCCGTCCTGGTGTAGTATAAAATCTTCCTTTCCAGCTTCTCCGGTTTTGGAGGATTCTCCTGGAAGGTGGGGAAAATCTTAATATTGTCAATTTTCATCATCTTTTACCTGTCCTTCTTTTCGCAGTTGATAAATTATTTTAAGCGCTTGCCACAATTCAGCATCAATTTTCAACTGTATTTCTGTCATAATTTTTTTGTTCCCCATTTTCCTATATGAGATTTTTAAATTTCTCATTATTATCCTGCATTTCAAGTTCAATCTCAAATAAAGCATTTGTAAGACTGTCTGCCGGTGCGCCCGCAACTTCCACAATTTCAGTAACAAACATCTGCAAAATTCCGATAAGAGAAGTAAGCCGCTCATACTTGTAATGAATGTTTTCCAGCTCTATATCTTTGCTAAAACTCATGCAATCACATCACCTTTCTGTATAGTTTTCACAGCAGCTTCATATCCGCACTGGTAAGCATAGCGAAACATCCATTCACTGATAGCGGAAATATATTCGTCTAATGCTCTTCTTATCTCCTCGTAACTATTTCCGACAGTTTCGTTTGCCTGCGGCATATTTTCCAGACATTCATCATAAATTTTCTGATAGGTTCCCTCATCCGGGAACGCTGTAGTTATTGTTTGCATTTCTTTCAAATCCTCTCTTTACAGAGGGCAGAGGATGGTGTTATAATTTCCTCATGCCCCTATTTGCCTACCATTGGGCTACTTGCCCCTATCAGAGTTGCCGCTCTGGTAAGGGCGTTTTCTTACATTGTTACGACTCTGCAGCACTTAGCGTATTCCTGGTTGCAGTGCTGAATATATTCCTGGTCAGTGTTCATAAAGTAAACCGTCATGTGATTCATTTCCATGAACTCCGACTGTGTCAGGACTTTCAACTGCCGCGCCATCTGCGCTTTTCCGTAAGTCTGGTATAATAACTCCGTGGAAAAGGAACGCTGTGCGTAGAGGGCTTCATGCTTCAACTGCTCTAAAACTTTGTTTTCTTTCATGCTCCACCGCCTTATATGGCTATGTTTATCAGAGCGCCAAAGGTTTCTTTGTATCCATAGCCGCCGATGATTTCCAGCAGCTTAGCCTTGACCGTGGCCCCTGCATCCATCACTTTTGCCAGTTCCCTGGACAAACCTCTGGGCACGTACCCAATAACGGTTTTTCGGTGAATTGGATGGATATGAACAACAATACGGATTGCACAGCCATCAAACCGGTTATTGGCTTCTCTTTCCAGGGTAACGCTTAAATCCTCTGCCTTAAACCTTTTCAGGAATCCAAGGCGCTCCTGACGGTTTTCAAAGGTTGTTCCAACGGCACGGATGGTCATGGAAAGCTTTACCCGCTGCCAGGCTTTCTTGAAAGCTTCAGACAAGGTGTAGCCGGCCTTTTTTAATTCGTTGGCCATGATGCAAACACTTTTTCTGATGTTGGTTATCTGCTTCATTTTGTGTGCTCCTTTCTTTTGATGACTCTATTATAGCATATGGGCACACATATTTCTATTGACACATCGGCTAAATATATGGGCACACATCCAAAGAAATTTTGTCTATTTTGTATATGGACACACATATTCACATATGCTATAATGTCAGTGTAAGGTGGAAAAGAATTTTATTTTTCACGACCTCATTATGACACAGAAAGAAGGTGTATTTATGCCAGAAAAAAAGGGTACATATACCGGTCAAACAGACGCAAGGCGCAAAGCAAGCGCAAAATATCTAAAAGAATCTGTTGAAGATATACGCATTAGAGTTCCAAAAGGTAACAAAGCAAAAGTTCAGGAACACGCCGCCAATATGGGGGAAAGTATGAATTCTTTCGTTGTTCGAGCGATTGATGAAACAATGGAACGTGACAACAACCCCTAGGAATAGCCACCCATGAAAATCTATAGCATATGCTGGCGGAGCAGAGGGACAAAAAGTCCAAAAGATGGGAATTGATAAGAGAATAAGATTGGCAGAGGATAGCACCCAGCCCCAGGAATCACAAACTCATGTTTTTTGCTTGCTTTCCTCTGCCAAATGTGCT
>CAMNRM010000053.1 GCA_946553025.1 uncultured Clostridium sp. | reverse complement strand
AATCCATACAAAAGGGCTATTCTTTTTGTTGAAAACTTTTAACTCACAAGTTAATTTGATAATTGATAGAAAAAATGATAGTCAAAATTACCTAAAAGGAGATCATATCATGCCTGATATGGATATCAACACGATTATTCACGATTTAACCCGCCGTTTTACCACCCCTCTCCCCGACTTCTACAAACGTCGTATCATCTTCTGGTACGATGAGGAGCGGGAGTTTGAGGACAAGCTGGATGAACTTCAATTGACAAATGCAAAGCTTCTCCGACTAACCGGAAGCAACACATTTGCCGTTAAAAAACAACTTTGCGAGGAGGGTACCGCCAGCAATTATCTAATCTACAATCCTCTTTCTTACCAAAAAGATGATGACAACTGGCTGCTTAATATCGAATTATACAGCGAATCTTTCCGCGCCGACTTAAATTCTATCTGGATGGATGAGATGAATCTTCCTGCTACGCCGATTATCCGCAAGCAGGTGAAGTATTACCGGAAGTTTTTTGACAAAAAGAAACACCGCGCCAAAATTGCAGATTTAAACCACACAAACCATACAAACCACACCAATCACACCAACCATACAATTTCCACCGCCGCACAGATGCACCTGGCGGTGATGGCGGTGCTCTGCGAGAGCCGGGACATGCAGTCGGGCAGCATTATCCGCACAACCCTCTGCGCCGGTCTGGATACAGATGCAAATCCCATCTACCAGAATTTCGTCCATTACGGTGCAGATAAAGCTTTCTGGGCAATGGTTGCGCAGGCTTCGGGCTGTTTTTATGATGAAAACGAGAGCAATAGCGATAATCCATCCCCCTTATGCCGTCTTGCTGTGCATCTTATGCTGACTGCCGCATCAAGAACCATGCATCCCGACCATCTGGCGGGGCTGGAGAAGTTTATTTCTGTTCCTCACCAGTCCTACTGCTATGATTTTGTTTCGGATTGGCTGCACAGTGAGGATAAACATTTTCTTTATGACGTGGCCCGCTATGTGGAGGAAGAGGCGCGTCTGCCGAAGCGTTTTGGAAAGTTATCGGCGGATGATTTATTGGATACCGAATATTTCCCCTGCATTGACGAGTGTATATTAATCGAATTGATGACCGAAATCCGTGACCAGATTATCCATGCCGACAGGATTCATGCCATTGTGGAAAAGCGCCGGACAATGGTCTGGTATGATAATGTTTCCGGTTATTATGAGGGTATCCGCCAGATTGCCAATATGCAGACGTTTTTCTTAGAACACGCTGAAGGCTTTCACACCGCAGACCCGGCAAAACTATGGAAGGAGTATACCGCAGAGTATTACAAGATGGACACCTATTACCGGAAATTTCATCTTTGCTTCCAGCGCTGTCTGAAACTTTCCCATCCTCTGCTGGATGATTTATTTAAGCATGTCACAGAAACAGCGGAGGGCTTGTACACGCATTGGTTTATCGGTCAGTTAGGGCAGAACTGGTCGGCGGCAAGCGAGGATCATCTGGCGCGGTTTGGTCATATCCTGGAAGTGCCGCAGCAGGTGAATTTCTATGAGGACAAGGTAAAGCGGGAAGACCGGCGCAAGTTTGTCATTATATCCGATGCATTCCGCTATGAAGCGGCGGTTTCTCTGGCTGAGCAGCTTCGCCGGGAAACGCAGAGCAAGGTGGAAATGGGAAGCTGTCAGGCGATCTTCCCTACAATCACCAAGTTCGGCATGGCGGCGCTGCTGCCGCACAAGGCGCTTACGGCTGTCCGAAATGCCAGCGGCGCTCTGGATATTCTGGCGGACGGGCAGTCTACGGATGCAGGTTACAGGGATAAGTGTTTAAAGGCTGCCAATCCGAAAAGCATTGCCTTAAACTATGAGGATTTCATCAGCAGGAAATATGCCGAACGTACTGCTTTGGTCAAGGGCATGGAGGTTGTCTATATTTATCATAATAAGGTGGATGAGGCAAGCCATATTTCCGACCGTGCTGTTTTTCCTGCCTGTGATGAAGCTATTGACGAAATCAAAAACATGGTTCGCATGATTGTCAATGAGTTTGGCGGCACGAAGATTATCATTACGGCGGATCACGGCTTCCTTTATACCTACAGTCCTCTGGCAGAGGTGGATAAGGTGGATAAGCCCGGTTTTTCCAGCCGTATGGTTGAGTACGGAAGGCGTTTTGCCATTATGGAAAAGGATGCGCAGACGGATTTTTTGATGCCGGTAAAATTCATGGAAGGCACAGCGGAGTACACATCGGCTGCGCCAAGGGAAAATGTCCGCATTAAGATGCACGGCGGCGGGTTAAATTACGTCCACGGCGGCACCAGTCTGCAGGAAATGGTTGTTCCGGTGATTACCTATCATTATCTGCGCTCGACGACCATGGCTTATCGGCGCAACCGGGATAAGATCGACACGAAGCCGGTGGAAGTAAGCTTATTGTCCGCAAACCGCAAGATCAGCAATATGATTTTCTCACTGCATTTCTATCAGAAAGAGGCGGTGGGCGATAATCGTGAAGCGGCAAATTATCTTTTGTATTTTGTGGATGAGAACGGCAGTCCCGTCAGTGATACCTGTAAAATCATTGCCGATAAAACCAGCGAAAACGGACAGGAAAGAACGTTTCGCTGCAGTTTTAATCTCCGCTCGCAAAAGTACAGTAACCGGAAAGTCTACTATCTGGTGATTGCAGATGAATCCGGCCTGCAGATGCCAGTGAAGGAAGAATTTCAGATTGATATTGCTTTTGCTGTGGATGAATTTAATTTCTTTGGCTGATTATTTCTTAGGCTGAATACATACGCGATAAGGAGGGGATGGCATGGAGGTATCGGCAGCGGAGGAGAGCGTCCGCGAAGGGATAAAGCGAAAACTCAGGGAGAATTTTGACGGAAGAATTGTAAGAAAGGATCTGACAAAGAAAATCAAGGAGGGTGCCAATGTCCCGGTTTACGTTCTTGAGTTTCTGTTAGGGCAGTACTGCAGTTCGGATGATGAAGAGGTGATTGAAAAGGGCATTCAAAATGTAAAGCGGATTCTGGCAGATAATTTCGTTCGCCCGGACGAGGCGCAGAAGATTTTATCCCAGCTTCGCAGGAAGGGCAGTCATACGATTATCGATATGGTGACAGTGCATTTGGATATCAGAAAGAACTGCTTTTTTGCCGATTTTTCCAATCTTGGTCTGGGGGGGATTCCCATCGCTGACGAGTACCCGGAGAAGTTTGACCGGCTGCTCTGCGGCGGAATCTGGTGCATTATCCAGTTAGAATATGAAGCAGAAGAAGACAGCGGTTTTGGCACGGCGGAGAATATCGGGCCTGCGGACAGGAAAGGAGAATGGGCTTTCCGGCAGAAAAAACCAAAGGAAGTATCGCCCGTGACCATCCGCAAACTCACCCCTATCCAGATGCCGCACATGGATATCGCTGAGTTAAAGCAGGGGCGAAAAGCATTTACCAAGGATGAATGGCTGGATGTGCTGATGCGGTCGATTGGCATGGAACCGGATGAACTGACTTACCGGGAAAAATGGCTTCTGCTGACCCGTATGATTCCATTGGCGGAAAATAATTTTAATCTCTGCGAACTTGGCCCCAGAAGCACCGGAAAATCCCATCTGTATAAAGAGATTTCGCCGAACAGTATCTTAGTTTCCGGCGGACAGACGACGGTGGCGAATTTATTTTACAATATGGGGAAAAAAACTGTGGGGCTGGTGGGAATGTGGGACTGTGTGGCGTTTGATGAGGTGGCAGGTATCCGCTTTAAGGACAAGGACGGAATCCAGATTATGAAGGATTACATGGCGTCCGGTTCCTTTGCCCGGGGCAAGGAGGAGAAGGCAGCGAATGCTTCGATGGTGTTCGTGGGCAATATCAACCAGAGTGTGGATGTTCTGCTAAAGACAAGCAGCCTGTTTGACCCTTTTCCGCCGGAAATGGGAACGGATACGGCGTTTCTTGACCGCATCCATGCCTATCTTCCCGGCTGGGAGATTCCGAAATTCCGACCGGAGCATTTTACAAATGATTATGGGTTTATCAGCGATTATCTGGCGGAATTTGTCCGTGAACTGCGCAAGGAACAGTACGGCGACGCCCTAGACAGCGCGTTTCGCCTGGGAAAGAATTTAAACCAGAGGGATACCATCGCTGTGCGCAGGATGGTTGACGGTTATCTGAAACTCTTATACCCGGACGGGGAATTTACAAAAGAAGAGCTGGAAGAGGTGCTGCAGATTTCTCTGGAAATGCGCCGCCGCGTGAAGGAACAGCTTAAGAAGCTTGGGGGAATGGAATTTTATGATGTGAATTTTTCTTACATCGATAATGAAACTTTTGAAGAGCATTATGTATCCGTGCCGGAACAGGGCGGCGGCAAGCTGATTCCCGAAGGCATGTGCAATCCCGGTCAGGTTTACACGGTAGCCCATGGGAAAAGCGGGATGATCGGCGTATTCCGCCTGGAAAGCCAGATGCTTCCGGGGAATGGCAAGTTTGAGCGCACGGGTCTGGGCACGGACCGCGAGGCGAAGGAGGCGACCAACACAGCCTTTCATTTTCTGAAGGCAAATGGAAACCGGATCAGTGGCAGTATCAGTACGATAACCAGGGATTATATCGTTAATTATCAGGATTTGCAGGGAATCGGCATGACGGGAAAGCTGGCGATGCCGACATTGATTGCCCTGAGTTCGATAGCCCTGGCACGCCCCCTGCAAAGCTCCATGGCTGTTTTGGGGGAGATGAGCATCAGCGGTACATTGATGAAGGTGGAAGAACTGGCGAATACCCTGCAGGTTTGCCTGGACAGCGGTGCAAAGAAAGTCCTTATGCCGGCGATCTCCATGCCGGAACTGGCGGTCGTGCCGGATGACCTTTCTACGGCGTTTGATTTTATTCTGTATAAAAGCGCGGAGGAGGCGGTGATGAAGGCATTGGGGGCGAATTGAAGAATAAAGACTTGATTGTTGAGTATTTAAAGCAATATGGGAAAGCAAAAAAGAAAGATATTCGAGGGTTGCTATGGGATAAGTTGCCGGATGCATTATCAGATGCTCAAAAAGAACATAAAGTAAGTAATTTGTTGGCAATATTGAAGAAAGATAATGTTATTGATACGGATTCGTCTAATCAACAACGTTCTCATTGGATATTGAAATAATCGCTTGAATAATCTTGAGTAAATTTATTCAAGGTTATTCAAGAATTATTCAAGGTTTACTCAGAGATATGTTAGAATCTTCCGTAATAATGATTTTTGGTACATCCTTTTTTGTTGGAAGATCGGAAGGATACAAAGGAAAAAATTCATTATACGTCTGTTTCAATCTCCCATATTTCCCTGAATTACGTATCTCATAGATTTCCTTGGTGCTGTAAGGCAGGGAGGGAATACTTTCTCTGGTGACGATGACATAATAATTATCGGTGTGCTGAATAAGAGAAGCAAATCGATCGCCAAAAATAAATTTGTTTCCTTCATCAATGAATATGATACTGTCCTTAATGGACGACAATTCTGTTTCCCACCGCTGCCCGGAAAGCGTGGTACATTTTTTGTCGGAGGTTAATTGTATGCCGCTGGCTGAACCATTTTCGTCATATTCCTGGATCATTGCAATTAATGTGGTCTTTCCTGTAGCGCTGTTGCCCTGGATAACCGTCAGGTTCCTTCGGATGGTAAAATCATAGCGGATGCGTTTGTTCTGGATAATAATTCGGTGATTCCCTTTCATATGCGCCCTCCATCAGACATATAACCCGGCAATGGGAACTAATTCTTTCATACTGTGAACAATCTGGTCGGTATTGATGATACGGATCGTAAATTCTCCCCTCCCAAAGTCCATCAGGTGGCGGAGATTTACCGTGGTATCCTGCATTTCTCCGATTTTTAATATCCATTTTGCGCAGTTGTCCCCGCAGGTAGAGGCATTAAATATGGTCTGTGGCTCGTTTTTTATCAGAATCAGTGTTTTTACCCCGCCGGACAGAGAGAGCGGGGAAATTTTGCCCAGTACGGGACTGTCAATCACTGCTTCACCGATAACGGTCGATTGGTCAACGTCGGCAATCATTTCCCGGGAAAAGGGATCAGTTATCCAATGGTCTTCATAGACATTTTTAAAGTATATGGCAGTATTAAAAATGGCTTCCGGCATTTTTCCGTAAAAGATATTCAGCATAATCGAAGTTCCTTTCCTGCATTTTTTAGTGTGTCTGAAATTTGAAAAAATAAAGCTTCAAGTATATTGATGTGCTACTATTATAATCATTTCATCGCAAAAGAACAAGAAAAAAGAGGTATCATGCCTCTTTTTATTTTATAAGTGTCAAAAATGAAACGATTAAAGATAGATTTCGTCGATAAAAGATTTGTGAAATTCTTGAGTTTGAGAGGGAAAAATGATATGATTAAAAAATAAATTGTCTGTAAATAAGGTATGGAAAATCTATAGGGCAGGCCATTTTGGACAATAGAGAGGCATGATTATAAGGACTGATGCGGGAGGTAGAGGTTATATGGCAGAAAGTCAGAATATCGAATATAAGGAATCTTGGCGTGACGGAATATCTGAAATGGGTATGCGGTTTTGCTAATGCTCAGGGAGGCACGATCTATATCGGTATCGATGATGCCGGAAATGTCATTGGCGTTAAAAATATTAAGAAACTTTTGGAAGATATTCCCAATAAGATTCAATCTGGTTTGGGTATCATTACAGATGTTAATAAGCGAACAAAGGACGGGCTGGATTACATTGAAGTTAAAGTAGAACCAAGCAGTTATCCGGTTAATTATCATGGCGAGTATCACTATAGGAGTGGTGCTACTAAGCAGCAGTTTCAGGGAGCTGCATTGACGGAGTTTATCAGGGAGAAGACAGGGTTTTTATGGGATGCAGTTCCTGTGGATAATATTGATGTGGAGGATTTGGATCGGGAAAGTATAGAGGTATTTAAGCGGGAAGCTGTGCGAAAAAAGAGAATGACAAAGGAGGATCTGGACATTCCAAACGCTGAATTGATGGATCATTTGGATCTCTTGATTAATGGTAAATTAAAACGGGCAGCCGTGATGTTGTTTTATAGAAAGCCGGGAAGAATTATCACGGGGAGTTATGTTAAAATCGGAAAGTTTGGTGATGGTTCTGATTTGCAGTATCAAGATACTGTTGAAGGCTCACTTTTTAATATTGCTGATAAAGTGATAGATTTGATATATACAAAATACCTGAAGGCAAAGATTACCTATGAGCATGATGTTCGTGTGGAAACCTATCCTTTCCCTCGTGAGGGTGTAAGGGAAGCCATTTATAACGCCCTGGGACATAATAATTATGCCGCAAGTGTTCCCATTCAGATCAGAATTGAAGAAGATGCTATGTATATCAGCAATAATTGCATTCTTCCAAAAAACTGGACAGTGGATACATTAATGAAACCTCATAAGTCTGAACCGTTTAATCCTTCGATAGCGCATGTGTTTTATCGGGCAGGGTATATCGAAGCATGGGGAAGGGGAATACAGAAAATTTGTGAGTCATGTCGTGAGCTTGGTACAGCGGAGCCAGAATATACGGTGCTGGGTAACGATATTACGGTCAAGTTTTTTGCACTTGAACGTGCTAAAATATCGGATTCCAAAAATCTAAAACATCAGCCTGATGTTTTGGATGATGTTTTGGATGATGTTTTGGAAAATAGGATTGTAGGTGAATTAAAACGGGATGCAGGATTAAGTCAAAAGAAACTGGCGGAGATACTTCAGACATCGCTTCCATCGGTTCAAAGGGCTATGGGTCGGTTAAAGGACAGCGGACGTATTGTCCGAAAAGGTGGTAAGCGTTTTGGATATTGGGAAATACATTGATGGATTACGATTATAATCATCCCCCCAAAGCCCAAGAAAAAAGAGGCCATCCGCCTCTTTTTTCTTGCTCTCTAAGCCTCTTTCTTCTGTTTCAAATTCTTCTGTGCCGTCGCCAGCATCAGTTTAATCCGATTGAGCTGATTTACTTCACTCGCTCCCGGATCATAATCTACGGCGATAATATTCGCCTCAGGATAATTATTCCTTAATTCCTTAATTACACCCTTCCCCACGATATGGTTGGGCAGGCAGCCGAAGGGTTGGGCGCATACGATGTTGCCTACGCCGCTGTGGATAAGTTCCAGCATTTCTCCGGTTAAAAACCACCCTTCGCCGGTCTGGTTTCCTAAGGATACAAAGTCTTTTGCCATCTCCGCCAGGTTTCGGATATCGGCCTGGGGGCTGAAGTTTTTGCTTCGTGACAGTTCTTTTCTTGCCGTGCGGCGGAAAAATTCCAGAAGGGAAATCCCCATATTGCACAGCCAGGCGGTGGATCGCTTTCCGCCCAGGTGGTCGGCTTTAAAATTGCTGTTATAGAAACAGTACAGCAAAAAGTCCATTAAATCCGGCATTACCGCCTCGGCACCTTCGTCCTCTAAGAGTTCGACGATGTGGTTATTTGCCAGCGGGGAGAATTTTACCAGGATTTCTCCTACGATTCCCACCTTTGGCTTTTGAATCATTGCCCGGGGAACGGCGTCAAAATCGCGGATAATTCCCTTGATGTTTCGTGCAAATTCCATCATATCCACGCCTTTTTTGGACAGGGAGTGGATGCAGCGCCTCTTCCACTTTTCATGCAGGGAATTGGTGGTTCCGGGAATCTGCTCGTAGGGCCTTGTGGCATAGACGACGCGCATAAAGACGTCGCCGTAAACCACGGCCTGGAGTCCCTTGGTTAAGAGCGGCAGGGTGATGGTAAAGCCCGGGTTGGTTTCCATGCCGTTGGCATTGACCGAAATCACGGGAACCTGGCTCATGCCGGCTTTTTCCAGGGCACGGCGGACAAAGCCGATGTAGTTGGAAGCCCGGCAGCCGCCGCCGGTCTGGCTCATAAAGACTGCGGTGCGGTCCAAATCATATTTTCCCGACAGCAGGGCTTCCATAATCTGCCCGATAACAATCAGGGACGGATAGCAGGCGTCGTTATTGACATATTTTAACCCGGTGTCGATGGCAGAGCGGTTATCGTTCTGCAAAATCTCAATATGGTAGCCGCAGGATCGGATCGCCGGTTCGAGCAAATCAAAGTGGATGGGCGACATCTGCGGGCAGAGCAGCGTGTAGTCCTGCTTCATTTCTTTGGTGAAAATGACGCGGTTGTAGGCGCTGGATACGACCTTGTGCTGGTAATGCTTCTGGTCGCGCACGCGCAGGGCGGCAATCAGGGAGCGGATGCGGATACGCGCAGCCCCAAGGTTATTGACCTCGTCGATCTTTAATACGGTATAAATCTTCCCGGCAGCCGTGAGAATCCCGCTGACCTGGTCGGTGGTCACGGCGTCTAAGCCGCAGCCAAAGGAGTTTAACTGAATTAAGTCCAGGTTCGGGTTGGTCTTTACCAGGGTGGCTGCCCGGTAGAGCCGGGAGTGGTACATCCACTGGTCGGTGACGACTAAGGGCCTCTCCGCGTCGGATAAGTGGGAGATGGAATCCTCGGTCAATACCGCCATCCCGTAGGAGGTAATCATTTCCGGTATGCCGTGGTGGATTTCCGGGTCTACATGGTAGGGCCGTCCGGCAAGGACAATGCCGTGTTTGCCCGTTTCTTTCAGCCAGGCCAGGGTTTCTTCGCCCTTTTGTTCAATATCTCTCCGGGAAGCTTCCAGTTCCAGCCATCCGGCGTGCGCCGCCTTTTGGATTTCTTCCCTGGTCATCGGATGGTCGGTGCGGGAGTGTGAGCCAAAGGCGTTTAAAAACTCGCGCACTAAGGCATTGGTCAGAATTTCTTCGCTGGTAAAGGCCAGGAAGGGATTCATAAACCGCACATGCTCGGTTTCCAGTTCTTCCACATTATTCTTAATATTTTCCGCATAGGAAGTGACCATCGGGCAGTTGTAGTGGTTTCCGGCGTCGGGCGTTTCGTTGCGCTCGTAGGGAATGCAGGGATAGAAGATAAACTTCACGTTTTTCTTAATCAGCCAGGAAACATGCCCGTGGGCAATCTTTGCCGGATAACATTCGGATTCGCTGGGGATGGATTCAATGCCCAGTTCGTAAATCTGCCGGTTCGACTGCGGGGAGAGGGTGGTGGAAAAGCCCAGTTCCTTAAAGAAAACCGCCCAGAAGGGGTAGTTTTCGTACATATTCAACACCCGGGGAATCCCGACCTCGCCGCGGTAAGCTTTATCTGCGGGCAATGGCTCATAGTCGAACATCCGGTGATATTTATAGTCAAAGAGGTTGGGCACTTCTTTTTTTGCCTTATGCTGCCCAAGTCCGCGCTCGCAGCGGTTTCCGGTGACGAACTGCCGCCCGCCGTCGAACTGGTTAATGGTCAGTACACAGTGGTTTAAGCAGCCCTGGCACCGGGTCATTACGGTGCGGTAGGTTAAGTCTAAAATTTTCTGGATGGGAAGCATTGAGGTCTTCTTTTCGGCGCTGTAGCGCTCCCTGGCGATTAAGGCAGCACCAAAGGCACCCATGATTCCGGCAATGTCCGGGCGGATGGCCTGGCAGCCGGAGATCTTTTCAAAACTTCTAAGAACCGCATTATTGTAAAACGTACCGCCCTGAACGACGACGTGCTTTCCCAAATCGGAAGCGTTCGTAATTTTAATTACCTTAAATAAGGCATTTTTAATCACGGAATAGGCAAGTCCGGCGGAGATATCGGCAACCGAAGCCCCTTCCTTCTGGGCCTGCTTAACATTGGAGTTCATAAATACGGTACAGCGGGTTCCCAGATCCGTCGGGTTTTTGGCAAATAAGGCTTCTTTAGCAAAGTCCTCCACGCTGTAGTTTAAGGACTTGGCAAAGGTTTCAATAAAGGAACCGCAGCCGGAGGAGCAGGCTTCATTTAACTGGACGCTGTCCACCGTGCCGTCCTTGATGCGGATACATTTCATATCCTGACCGCCGATATCGAGGATGCAGTCCACTTCCGGGTCAAAAAAGGCGGCGGCGTAATAGTGGGAAATGGTTTCCACCTCGCCTTCGTCGAGCATCAGGGCGGATTTTAAGAGGGCTTCCCCGTAGCCGGTCGAGCAGGACCAGGCAATCTTTGCCGTGTCGGGAAGCTGGCTGCTGATCTCCTTCATTGCCCGGATAGCGGTAGCCAGGGGGCTTCCCTGATTGTTGCTGTAGAAGCGGTAGAGCAGCTTTCCGTCCTCGCCCACCAGGGCAACCTTTGTGGTGGTGGAGCCGGCGTCAATGCCTAAAAAGCAGTTTCCGCTGTAGGTGGATAAATCCCCGGAAGCAACCCGGTGCTTATCGTGCCGCGTGCAAAATTCGTCGTAGGAAGCTTCGTCTTCAAACAGCGGGTCCATGCGCTTTACCTCAAACTCCATGGGAATCCCGCGGGTTAAGGTGTGAATCATCTTATCCAGGGAAACCGGCTTTTGTTCGGCGCTGCTGTTCATGGCTGCACCCACGGCGGCAAAAAGATGGGAATGGTTCGGGGCAATAATCTGCTCGCCCTGTAAGCGCAGGGTGCGGATAAAGGCATTGCGCAGTTCCGGGAGGAAGTGCAGCGGGCCGCCAAGGAAGGCGACATTGCCCCGGATGGGCTTTCCGCAGGCCAGGCCGCTGATGGTCTGGTTGACGACGGCCTGGAAGATCGAAGCCGCCAGATCCTCACGGGTCGCACCCTCGTTAATTAAAGGCTGGATATCCGACTTGGCAAACACGCCGCAGCGGGCGGCAATCGGGTAAATCGCCTGATAGTTGGCAGCATATGTATTTAAACCGGCGGCGTCCGTCTGCAAGAGGGAAGCCATCTGGTCGATGAATGAACCTGTTCCCCCGGCGCAGATCCCGTTCATCCGCTGATCAATGCCGTTGGAGAAATAAATAATCTTCGCGTCCTCACCGCCAAGCTCGATGGCGACGTCGGTGTGCGGCGCATAGTCCTGAAGGGCCGTCGCCACAGCGACCACCTCCTGGACGAAGTCAATATGTAAATGCCGGGAAAGGGTGAGTCCCCCGGAGCCGGTGATGGAGGGAACAACCTCAAGATCGCCCAGCTTATCTTTGGCTTTCTTCAGCAGACCGGCAAGTGTTTCCTGGATATTGGCGTAATGCCTCTGGTAATCGGAAAAAACCAGATGAGCACCAGGATCTAAAACAGCAACTTTGACTGTAGTGGAACCGATATCGATTCCAAGGGTGAATGTTTTTTTCATCATATAGGGAATCTCCCATTACCTCCTTTGTTTCAAAACTTGATTTTCCTGTATGGTTTCTATTATTGTTTCCATGCTTTAAAAATGCTTTGTCTTTTAAAATACCTTCTAAAGCGATACCTAGTGTATCATAAAATAGGAAGGAAAACAATTGGTAGGTACTGTTAAAAAACCGTGAAAAATCAAGAGAGGCTTTGTGGAAAACGGTATCGCCATCGTGTGTAATGCTTTCTTTATAGGTTCGGATAAGTTTTTCTCCCGCATTTGTTTGACAAAAGGAAGGGTAGAAATTATAATGATAGGGCATGGAGGAATTTGCGTGCAATTTTTCAAGGAATGGAGGCTGAAGCAATGATACAAATTTTTAGAACTGAAGACGGTGTTGTCCATCAGAAAGATGAACGCCTTCCCGGCTCCTGGATTGCACTGACAAATCCCACAGCGACGGAAATTCTGGAGATTTCCGATGCCTACCAGATTGATCCGGATCATCTGCGGGCACCTCTGGATGAGGAAGAGCGCTCCCGTATCGAAGTCGAGGATAACTATACCCTGGTGCTGGTGGATATCCCGGCGATTGAAGAGCGAAACGGAAAAGACTGGTATGTGACGATCCCTCTGGGTATTGTGATGACCGCGGATTTACTGATTACGGTCTGCCTGGAAGAGTCGCCGGTGCTCTCCGTGTTTATGGACGGACGGGTCAGGGATTTTCATACTTTTATGAAGACCCGCTTTATTTTACAGATTTTGTATAAGAACGCATCGCTCTACTTACAATATCTGCGAATCATTGATAAGAAGAGTGAGGTTATCGAGAGAAAGCTTCACCAGTCCCAGAAAAATCAGGAGTTGATTGAACTTTTGGAACTGGAAAAGAGTCTGGTGTACTTTACTACCTCCCTTCGCTCGAATGAGGTGGTTTTGGAAAAGCTTCTGCGCAATGAAAAAATCAAAAAATACCCGGAAGATACAGAATTGCTGGAAGATGTTATTAATGAAAATAAGCAGGCAATCGAGATGGCAAATATTTACAGCGGTATTTTAAGCGGTACGATGGATGCTTTTGCCTCGGTTATCTCCAACAATTTGAATATTGTTATGAAGTTTCTGGCAACAATAACGATAGTGATGTCGATTCCAACCATGGTTGCAAGCTTCTATGGGATGAATGTCAATTCGGCAGGTATGCCCTTTGCCGACAGCCCCTATGGTTTTGTGATTGTACTGGGCTTTGCCGTGGTGCTTTCACTGATTGTTGCCTGGATTTTTTCCAAAAAGGATCTTTTTTAATTTAGTGTAGCTGTGGGGAATGCAGGTTACTGTTGATGTATGGTGCAGTGCGGTCAAGCAGGCAGGAAGTCAGAAGGTTACAGCAAATCGTTGAACAGTAACATCAAAAGAAAGACAGGAAGGTTTTATGAAATTTTTTTATCAGCTGGAGAAGAAGTTTGGAAAGTATGCAGTCAGGGATCTGCCAAGGTATATTGCGGGGATGTATGCCATCGGTGCGGTGCTGTCCTTTATTATGCCGTCATTTTATCTTGCTTTTCTCAGCCTGAACGGGGATGCCATCGTTCACGGGCAGATATGGAGGGTGTTTACCTTCCTTTTATATCCGCCGTTTTCTATTCGGGGGATGGGGGATATTATCGGGATTTTCCTTAATGCAATGATTATACCCACCTATTATTTTCTTGGGAGTACGCTTGAGCGGGTGTGGGGTTCGTTCCGCTTTAATATGTACTTTCTTTTAGGGGTGATTGGCCATGTGGCCGGGGCGGTTGCAGTGTATTTTATTTTGGGTGTCGGGACGATACTGAGGCCGGTGTACCTGAACTTTTCCCTGTTTATCGCCTTTGCTCTGATGTTTCCGAATATGGAGTTTTTTATCTGGGGCTTACTCCCCATAAAGATAAAATACCTGGCAGTCGCCGAAACGGCCTTGTATATTTATTCGTTTGTTACAGGGGATATTGTTGCGCGGCTGGAAATCGGTCTTTCTCTGTTAAACGTGCTGGTCTTTTTTGTGCTTACCCGAAAGCCCCAGCGGTTTTCGCCCAAGGAAATCCGGCGCAGGCAGGAATTTAAGGCACAGACCAAGATAAAGCCTGCCGGAAGAACCCGCCATCGCTGTGCGGTCTGCGGGAGGACGGAGGAGGACGGGGCGCAGATGGAGTTTCGCTATTGCTCCAAATGTGCAGGCAGTTATGAATACTGTCAGGATCATCTGTACACGCATCAGCATGTAACAGAAAAGAAGTGAGAAGAAGTGCGATGGGGATAGAGCCGATGGATTTTGCAGGCTTGTATCGGGTGGGGATGAAACAGGTATAACCGAAAGTGTTGTACGAAGTGGGAAGATAAGGAGAGAAGAGTTATGGAAGAAATGACAAGACAGAAAAAGACAAAAATTATCTGCACCTTAGGGCCGAACAGTGACAACCCGGATATTATGCGGGGACTGGCAGAGAACGGGATGGATGTGGCGCGTTTTAACTTCTCCCACGGCAGTTACAGTGAGCACAAGGCGCGTCTGGAGCTGTTAAAGCAGGTGCGCAAGGAGGTTGATCGCCCGATTGCCGCATTGTTGGATACCAAGGGACCGGAAATCCGCACCGGCTTACTAAAAGATGAGAAAAAGGTGATTCTTCAGGAAGGACAGGAATATACCCTGACTACCCGGGAGATGGAAGGCGATGAGCATATCGGCTTTATTAATTACGCAGGTCTGGTCGAGGATGTCGTTCCGGGCAATAAGATTTTAATTGACGATGGTTTAATTGAGCTGGAAGTCAAAGAGGTTAAGGAAACCGATATTGTCTGTACGGTCATTAACGGCGGTGAACTGGGACAGAGGAAGGGCGTAAATGTTCCTAATGTTAAGATTAAGCTTCCGGCGCTGACCGATAAGGATAAAGAAGATATTCGTTTTGGAATTAAAGAAGGATTTGATTTTATCGCTGCATCCTTTGTGCGCAATGCCGATGCCATTCGTGAAATTCGGGATATCCTGCGCGAAGAAGGGGCAAATATGCAGATTATTGCCAAGATTGAAAACGCGGAGGGTATTGATAACTTAGATGAGATTATTGCTGCCGCGGACGGTATTATGGTTGCCCGGGGCGATATGGGCGTGGAGATTCCGCCGGAGAAGGTTCCCTACATCCAGAAAACCATTATCGGGCGCTGCAATGAAGCCTGCAAGGTGGTGATTACGGCAACCCAGATGCTGGATTCCATGATCCGCAACCCTCGCCCGACCAGAGCCGAGGTAACGGATGTGGCAAATGCGGTCTATGACGGAACCGATGTGGTTATGCTTTCCGGGGAAACGGCGATGGGAAAATACCCGATTGAAGCCTTAAAGATGATGGCGACCATTGTAAGCGATACCGAGTCCCACTTGGACTACAGTTCCTACCGCAACCGCCATGTATTTGCCAAGAACGGGCACCATATTTCCAATGCGGTGTGCTATTCTTCGGTGGCGACGGCAGATGATCTCCATGCGCAGGTGATTGTCACGCCGACGATTTCCGGCTATACGGCAAAGATGCTTTCCAAGTGGCGTCCGGCTTCGCAGATTATCGGGATGTCGCCCAGCCTGTCCGCAGTGCGTCAGATGATGATTTACTGGGGCGTAAAGCCGCTCTGGTCAAAGCGTGCGGAGTCTACCGACGAACTGATTGAATATTCCTTAGAAGAACTGAAAGAGAAAGGGATTGTCAGGGAAGGCGATCTGGCAGTGATTACCGCGGGCGTTGTGTCCTATGCAAGGAGGAACGAGCCGGCGACGCAGACGAATATTATGCGGGTAGTGCCTATCGAGTAAGGAAGAAATGCTGCTGCGGATGTGTGAGCAGCAATAAAGAAGCAGAGGAGAGTACATGATGGAAAAAAGACCGTTTGTTTCCCTGGAACAGATTCAGGAGATGGCAGAGAAGTTTCCTACGCCGTTTCACCTGTATGACGAGAAGGGAATCCGGGAGAATGCGAGGAAGCTTCATCAGGCGTTTGCCTGGAACCCGGGATTTAAAGAGTATTTTGCGGTGAAGGCGACGCCCAATCCGTTTATCTTAAAGATATTAAAGGAAGAGGGCTGCGGGACGGACTGTTCGTCGGCTACGGAACTGATGCTGTCCGAGGGCTGCGGGTTTTCGGGAAAGGAGATTATGTTTTCTTCCAATGATACGCCGCCCGAGGAGTTTGCCATGGCCCATAAGCTGGGGGCGGTGATTAACTTAGATGATATTACGCACATTGCCTGCCTGGAAGAAACCTTAGGTGCCATCCCCGAAACGGTGAGCTGCCGCTTTAATCCCGGCGGGGTCTACACGATTAGCAACGGCATTATGGATAATCCCGGCGATGCCAAGTATGGGATGACCGAAGCCCAGCTGATGGAGGCGTATAAGATCTTAAAAGAAAAAGGGGCAAAGCATTTTGGCATTCACGCCTTTTTAGTCAGCAATACCGTGACCAATGACTATTATCCCATGCTTGCCAGAACCTTGTTTGAACTGGCGGTGCGGGTGAAGAAGGAAACGGGGATTTCGGCAGAGTTTATCAACCTTTCCGGCGGCGTGGGCATTGCTTACCGCCCGGAGCAGGAACCGAACGATATCCTGGCCATCGGCGAGGGCGTGCGCAGAGTTTATGAAGAAGTGCTGGTTCCCGAAGGCATGGGCGATGTCGCCATCTATACGGAGTGCGGGCGCTTTATGCTCGGGCCCTACGGCTGTCTGGTGACGAAGGCGATTCATGAAAAGCACACTTATAAGGAGTATATCGGCGTGGATGCCTGTGCGGCAAACCTGATGCGCCCGGCGATGTATGGGGCCTACCATCATATCACGGTTGCCGGGAAAGAAGAGGCTGCCTGCGATCATAAGTACGATATTGTAGGGTCGCTTTGTGAAAATAATGACAAGTTTGCCGTGGATCGTATGCTTCCCGAGATTGCCATGGGCGATTACCTGGTTATCCACGATACGGGGGCGCACGGCTTTGCCATGGGCTATAACTATAACGGACGCCTTCGTTCCGCGGAACTTCTGCTGAAAGAGGATGGAAGCGTGGAGTTAATCCGCCGGGCAGAAACGCCGAAGGATTACTTTGCAACCTTTGATTTTTGTGATTTATTGAAGAAGTATTGAAGAAGAAATATTGAGGAAGAAATAATGAGGAAAAGGAGGACGTTTTTTGGGGGCGTCCTCCTTTTCGTTGTATAGGATAATGGCGGTTATTGGCTTAAATCCGTCCATATCGTTTTGCCACAGTAAAGATTTCTTCCTGCAGCTCTTTACTTAATTCTTTTTCGGTAATCCTCCATCGCCAGTTTGTTCCCACGGTGGAAGGGCGGTTCATCCGGCTGGTGTTGTCATAGCCAAGATAGTCCTGGATCGGGATAATGCAGAGGTTTGCCCGGCTTCGCATTACCAGGCTGATAAAGGGCCAGTGCAGGTGTTTTTTCGGCGTATAGTGATCGCAGAGGTAATCTCTTGCATTTTCCATTTCTTCTTTGGTAATGCTGTTAAACCATCCGACCAGGGTTTCGTTATCGTGCGTTCCGGTGTAGGCGGCGCAGTTTTCGGGATAGTTGTGGGGCAGGTAATCGTTCGTGCAGCCCGTATCCCGGGAGTCAAAGGCAAATTCCAAAACCTTCATTCCGGGAAATCCCGTATCGGCAACCAATTGCTTTACGGAATCCGTGACATAGCCTAAATCTTCGGCGATAACCTCCCGTTCGCCAAGGACTTCCCGCATCCGGTGGAAGAGAGAAATTCCCGGCCCTTTTTCCCAGGTTCCGTTGGCGGCGGTTTTGGCACCGTAAGGGATGGAGTAGTATTCGTCAAAGCCGCGGAAATGGTCAATCCGCAGGATATCATACAGCTTAAAGCAGTAGCGCAGGCGCTCAATCCACCAGGAAAATCCGGTCTGTGCGTGATAATCCCAGCGGTAGAGCGGATTGCCCCAGAGCTGGCCTGTGGCGGAAAAGCCGTCGGGCGGACATCCGGCTACGGCGGTCGGAACATTGTTTTCATCTAATTGAAATAACTCCGGGTGCGCCCAGGCATCAGCGCTGTCCATGGCGACGTAGATGGGGATATCCCCGATAATCTGGATTCCCCGGGCATTGGCATAGGCTTTTAATTTTGTCCACTGCTGGTAGAACTTAAACTGAAGATACTGGTGAAATTCAATGGTAAAATACATTTCCCGCCGGTAGTAGTCCATGGCATTGGCCCAGCGCAGGCGGATATCTTCGGCCCACTCCGTCCAGGGTTTTCCGTCAAACCTCTCTTTTACCGCCATAAACAGAGCATAATCTTTCAGCCACCAGCCGTTTTCTTCCATAAACCGAAGATAATCCTGATTTTCGCTGATGTTGCTGCGCTCGTAGGCTTTGTAGAGAAGAGGGTAGCGGTTTTCATACATTTTTTCATAGTCAATATCTTTAGGATCGTCGCCGAAATCTGCGCCTTCACATTCCTTTTTGGTCAGCACGCCTTCTTCGATAAGTTCCTCTAAACTGATAAAGTAGGGATTTCCCGCATAGGTGGAAAAGGACTGGTAGGGGGAATCCCCAAAACTGGTGGGAACTAAGGGAAGGATCTGCCAGTAGCGCTGTCCGCCTTCCTTCAGCCAGTCGATAAAATCATAAGCACTTTGCGAAAAGCAGCCGATGCCGTACTTAGACGGCAGGCTGGTAATCGGCATAAGGATGCCAGCTCCTCGAATCATGATATTTCCTCCGTTTCTATCATCACGCCGTAATGGTCGGACACGATGGGATAATGTTTTCCGTTCAATATGACCCGGGACTGACGGACGGCCCTTTTTTTACTGCACCAGATATAATCAATACGCATCCCCTCGTCGTTTTCCTTTCTGCTCTGGTCTTTCCATCCGTCAATAACGCCGCCGACCGTAATCCCGGAATCCTTTTCTTTTGCCAGTTCATAGGTATCCTGCCACCCGGAATCCTTCACATAGCTGCAGCCTTCGCCCAAAACATCGGATGGGCTGTTAAAGTCGCCGCAGATCCAGATGGTTTCCTGTGCAGACCTTGCCGTCTGCAGATGTTGGCTAAGACAGTCCCAGTGCCGGGCAAACGGTTCCTCCTCGTCCTTCCACCAGCCCATGTGGACGGAGTAAAACCATTCGCCCCTTGTCTTTATGCCCAGGCTCTTCCTCGTCCTCCAGTTGGAAAAATCCTGATTCCGGCTGATAAAAAGCTGCTCCGTCTGTTCGATAGGAGAGCGGGAGAACAGGGAAAGCCCTTCCTCATAGATTCCATAGCCGATTTTTGCCGGAACCCAGGTCCAGAAATAGGGGCAGTTTTTCTCTTTAAGAAGTTCCGCCAGCAAAAGGGCGTGGTTTCCTCTGCGCACAGGACCCGAAAAACCCCGGCACGGGACATACTGCGGATCGCCGTCCATGAAAACCGGCTCTTCCCCGATCCTCTGGTTGACCTCCTGAAGGGCAAAAACATCGGGAAGTTCCTGTGCAATCATTTCTGCAAAAATTTCACGTTTTTCGTCGGCATGTTCTTCTGCAAGGCTGTGGGTGTTTAAGGTTAAAAGTTTCATTGCAGAACCTTCCTTTTATAAAACATCATTGATATCCGATTTCAACACGTCGGCCTTCGGCCCGTAAATGGCCTGGATGCCGTTATCCTTCTTTAACAGGCCCAGGGCACCTTCGGCTTTCCAGTCGGCAAGTTCGGCAACCTTTGCCGGATCTTTAACCGTGACGCGAAGTCTGGTCATGCAGGCGTCAACCAGGGTAATATTTTCCCGTCCGCCTAACAGGGCGATAATGCGCTCGGCCTGGCTGTTACCGCCGGAGCTTCCTTTTGCCGCGGAGGGTGCTGCGCCTGCCTCGTCCTCGCCTTCATCCGTATAATTGCCCAGGCGTCCGGGGGTTGCAAATTTCATCTTGCCAATCATAACATAGGCAACACCGTAGCCAACGGCAAAGAATACCAGGACGCAGAGGATGAAATTGATTAAATCGCCGCCCAGCCCTGCCTTTAAGGACATGGGAACACGGGTGATAAACTCCAGGTTTCCAAAGGAGTGAAGCCGCAGGGGAAGGATTCCCGCCATGGCAAATGCACAGCCCTGCAGTACCGCATAGACGATGTATAACGGAAGGGCGCAGAACATAAACATAAATTCCAGCGGCTCGGTTACGCCGGTGAGGAATACGGCAAGTACAGTGGAAAAGAACATGGAGCGGTAGCGCTGCTTTTTATCGGGTTCTACTCGGCGGTACATGGCAAGGGCAATGCCTAAAAGCAGGCCGGTAGCGCCGATCATCTGTCCTACCTTAAAGCGGGCAGGGATAACGGTAGCCATTAATTCCGAATAGGCGGCGGTGTTTCCGGCATCCTGGAAGTTAATTAAATCCGTAACCCAGGCCAGCCACAGCGGGTCCTGACCAAAAACCTGCGATCCCGCATTGATTCCGGTCTGGATGGTGTAGGTTCCGCCAAAGGAGGTATAGTTCATCGGAATGGTCAGCATATGGTGAAGTCCAAAGGGAAGCAAAAGCCGCTCTAAGGTTCCGTAAATAAAGGGAGCCAGCACCGGTGAAGTGGAAGAAGAGTTGGCAATCCACACACCGAAGTTGTTAATTCCCGTCTGGACAACCGGCCATACGATGGCAAGCCCTAAGGAGATAATCACCGACCACACAATAACAACCATGGGAACGAAGCGTTTGCCGTTAAAGAAGGCCAGGGCATCGGGAAGCTTGCGGTAATTATAATACTTATTATAAATGATTCCGCCGGTAAATCCAGAGATAATTCCCACAAATACACCCATATTCAAGGCTGGGGCACCGAGAACGGAAGTAAAATAGCCGTTGACCAGGATTTCCCGTCCGAAGAGGGTGTGGGTAACGGCGTCCGGGTCATTGATCATCGCTGCCGTTACGCCGAAGATGGCACCGGTAATACAGTTAATCAGGACAAAGGCGATAACCGCGGCAAACGCACCGCCGGAGCGCTCCTTGGCCCAGGAACCGCCGATGGCTACGGCAAATAAGATATGAAGGTTATTAATCACTGCCCAGCCGATATTTTCCATGGTGCTCCCCACCATGAAAATCATGTGCATATCTGCGCCTGCCATCTGCACCAGCTTTCCAAGGCTGATCATCAGGCCGGCAGCCGGCATTACGGCGATAACGGCCATTAAAACCTTACCCAGTTTCTGGAGGAAGTCAAAATTAATCTTAAGCTTTTTGCCGTCCTTCTTTTCTTCGGAACTGTTTTTTTCCGCAGAATTTTGACTGCGGGAAGCCGCAGAGGATTCTTTTGGCGCAGATGCAGTCTTTGTGCCGTCTGTGCTTTCCTGCGCCTGATTTTCTTCGGCAGAGGCAGAGAGGAGAAGAACTTCCGTTTCTCCGGCTTTGGCACTGCCTTCGCCGTAGCTTAGGCTAAGACCTTCGGCCCCGCCGCAGATTAGGATGGGGGTGATGGGGTTTAGTTCTTTTTCTTTAAGAAAGTTTAAGTCAACCTCTGCCACAGGGGTTCCGGCTTTAACCTGATCCCCGACCTTGACCAGGGGCTTAAAGCAGGCACCTTTTAAGGCTACGGTTTCCAGTCCGATGTGGATCAGCAGTTCGACCCCTTCTTTTGTGCGGAAACCATAGGCATGGAGTGTTTCAGCGACGGAAACAACTTCGCCGTCCACGGGGCTTACGATGGTTTCATCACTGGGAATGACCGCAATACCGTCGCCGATAATCTTCTGCGAAAACACCGGATCGGGAACCTGATCCAGGGGAACAAGCTGACCGGTAGCCGGAGAAAGAATGCGGATTTTTTCTGCGTTACTCATAATACCAAACCTCCTGTACTTTTTTTGTTTGCGTAAAATTGCACTAAACTGTTACGCAATTAACTGCAATTAATATACTATATTTGCATAAAAATTGCAATAGATTATGCAATAAAATTTAAAAAAAAATGAAAAATTGCATGATTCGATTGACTTTCCCTGTGGCAGCATTTACAATAAAAGTAAAAGTAAAGAAATGAAAGGAAAGCGAGGATGCATTTATGGCAGTGACAATTAAGGAAGTGGCGGCGCTTGCAGGAGTATCTCCTTCTACGGTATCCAGAACTTGCAAAAATAATCCCTCCATCAGCGAAGAAACCAAAGAAAAAGTGCGTCAGGCGATGCAGCAGCTTGGCTATGAGCCCGGGCCTTCCGCAGCGGCTTCCCCGGCGGTTTCACCAGGTCTTGTACAGAAAACCATCGGTATTATCCTGCCGCCTTCGCAGAAGGAAACCTATGAAAATTCCTTTTATCTGGAAGCTATCCGGGGAATCAGCCAGTTCTGCAATCCCCGCCAGGTGATCAGCACGGTCATTACCGGGAAGGATGAGGAGGAATTGTTTCAGGTCATCCAGACCATGGTGCAGAATGGTCAGGTGGATGGTTTTATCTTATTGTACGTCAAAAATCAGGACCCGATTCTGGAGTATTTATATAATGAAGGGCTGCTCTATGTCCTGATTGGAAAAGCTTACCAGTATGTCAACCAGACGATTTATATCGACAACGATAATTTACTGGCGGGGCAGGAGGCCACGGAATACCTTCTTGGGCTGGGCCATAAAAAGATTGCCTATCTGGGCAGCGAAAGCAGCCTGATGTTCTCCGCGGATCGAAAGGCGGGCTATCAGCTTGCCCTGACCCGCCATCAGATTGCCCTGCGCCCGGAATACTGCCTGGAGCTGACTTCCGTCCCTAAGGGAAACTCGGAGCGCATTAAAGAACTATTGGAAAGCCCGGAGCGCCCCACGGCGATGGTGGTCAGCGACGATATTTTTGCCGTTGCCTTAGAACAGGTCTGTCTGCGGGCCGGTCTGTCCATCCCGGAGGACTTATCCATTATCTCCTTTAATAATTCCCTTCTGGCCCGGATTACCTCGCCGCAGCTGACCTCCATCGATGTCAATTCCTACCAGCTGGGGATTGAGGCTGCCTCGCAGCTGATGAACCATATTGAAAACCCGAACCTCCTGGCGACCAAGATTATCGTTCCCCACCGGCTTGTGGAGAGGGAGAGCTGCAGGACGGTCGATTAGGATGGGATTGTATATAGGCAGAAGTGCAAAAAGACGGGTATAATAAATAAAAATGGAAAAAGACAGGAGAAAGATACAAATACAAAGAAAAAACCCCGTGTGTGACGTCACGGGGTCTGCACTAGTGCAGTTCAAGTTCAAAAAGGAATTTCAAAGGTTTTTATCCGGTGCATTTCTTATGGTTAAAGTATAGCACAGCATCGAATAAAAAGATTGAATGTTACTTGAACAGATTATGAAGAAATTCTTAATTTTTTTTCCAACGGAAAATCATGCTCCGCTCCAATGCAAAGGAATGCATAAAGCACTGCACAAACAACTAGCGGTAGGCACTTACAATCCTCTGGATTTGCTCCGTGGTAAGTACAAGGTTGGTTCCCGCCGGATTAATAACAAAGCCCTTGGAGTCCTTAATTAAGAACTGAGGAAGCTGATAAAAGCTTAAACTGGACATGCGCAGCTTCGGGGCATTGGGACCGGCATATTTGCGGAACTCTGAAAAATCGGAGTAGAGGGGCTGATAAATATCGCCCTCCTTATTTTTAATATAGGGAATTTTAATGTTTTTAAGATTTACTTTGGTTGGTTCTTCGGGATTTTCCCCCTGCATGGCTTCCACTGCCAGGATAAAGTTTGACTTTACCAGGTTGGCAATCATCTCTTCTTCAAGTTCGCGCAGATGTGCCATATCGTGCTTTATGGGACGGCGCAGTTCCTGAAGAAAATAAATCATGGTCAGGGTGAGCTGCGGGTTCATAATGGGAATTTTTTCCTTTGCCAGCTTCTCCATATCCGGGCGGTTTGCCAGTTCTTCAAGCTCCAGACGGTTTTCTCCTGCATCGTCACGGAAAATCACCATATTGACATCTAATGCATAGAGGCTGTTTAAAAAGCCGTTCATCTGGGGCTGCTGGATTTTCATAAGAACAACCGGATTTTTCTTTTCATTTTCTTCGGTTACAAATTCCTTGCACATTTCTTCCGAGGAGAAAAGATAAACCTGATCGTCATAGGTTTCCTCATCACAATGAATGTAGGGCATACGGGTGAGCGGAGAGAAAATCGTAAAAAATCCATTCAGTTTCTGTAATTTTTTAATTGCAAATTTATGATCAATCGTCATGGAAATAAGATCCCTTCTATAAGTTCAATCGTAATGGTAAAGATATACCCGTGCGTATAAGACAGCCATTCCCTCGACTGCGGACAGCAGCTTTTACTGAGGAATGGTATAGCCCAGATCATGCAGTGCCTGACGAAGGGCAGCAGCCATCTTCTCATATTCTTCATCGGTTAAGGTCAGCTTGCCGGGATTCATCTGGAACGTTCCGCCCCATTCATCGCCGCCGTTATACTTGGGAACGATATGGAAATGCAGGTGGTGTCCGGTATCGCCGTAAGCGCCGTAATTAACTTTGTCCGGGTGGAATACCGCGTGAACGGCTCTGGCAGCCACGGCAACATCGGCAAAAAAGAGGTTTCGATCTTCGTCGCTGAGTTCGATCAATTCTCCTACATGTTCTTTATGGGCAAGAATAACCCGCCCCCGTTTGCTCTGTTCTTTAAATACATATAAAAACCCGGTGTTCATCGGGCAGACCGGATAGGCAAAAGCAGCAACTAATTCTCCCTGCATACAATACGCGCAATGATTATCTTTCATTGGTCAAAATCTCCTTTTCTTGTGCTTTCTTAAAAATGACGCTATTTCCTTTACTTTATCACGATATAAGCGTAATTTCAATGTATTTTTATCTTTTTGCCGGGCTTTTGCCAGGCTGATTTTAAAAGGGGGTTATGCTTTGCGTGTGTTCACAGTAACCCGCTGGCAAAATCAGGAATATCCTATCGATAAGAGTGTGTGATTATGCCAGTACATTGTTCGACAGGATGTACCGGGGAGAGGGGACATGGAGCAGGTAAAAAGACAAATAGGCTGGGGAAATGCTTTTTCATACGGGATTACGGGAAGAGATGTGGGCGTTGCCGTTTTAGATACCGGCGTTTTTCTTCATCAGGATATCCGCGATCGGGTGGTGGTTTTTCAGGATATGCTTCGGGGGCGGAGAAATCCTTATGATGATAATTCGCACGGAACCCATGTCTGCGGCATTATCGGCGGGGACGGCCAGGCTTCCGGCGGGCGTTTCCAGGGGATGGCACCGGAGTGCCGGCTGATTTGCGTAAAGGTTCTGGATCGAAAGGGGAACGGATTTGCCTCGGATGTGCTGGAAGGGCTTCGCTGGGTGAGGGAGAACCGGGAGAAGTACGGCATCCGCATTGTCAATATTTCCGTAGGTTCCTTTAACCGCAAGGTGATGGGGGAGGATTCTGCCCTGGTTAAGGGGGTGGATGCCGCCTGGGATGACGGCCTGGTCATGGTGATTGCCGCGGGAAACCAGGGGCCGAAGGCCATGACCATAACCACGCCGGGAATCAGCCGAAAGGCGATTACCGTGGGAAGTTCCGACGATAACCAGGCTATTTTTGTGATGGGAAACCGGATGGTGGATTATTCCGGAAGGGGGCCGACCGAGTCCTGTATCTTAAAACCGGACATCGTGGCACCCGGCTCAAAAATTATCAGCTGTTCCAATATGCCCTCCAAGTACCAGATTAAGAGCGGCACCAGCATGAGCACGCCCTTAGTATCCGGGGCAATAGCCCTTCTTTTAGAAAAATACCCCTGGATGACGAATAAAGATGTGAAGCTGCGGATTATGGAGCGGGCGGTGGATCTGGGGCTTCCCCATAACCAGCAGGGATGGGGGCTTTTGGATGTAGAGCGTCTTTTGCTGGATTAGGGTGAAGTATTCATCTGGGACGACATTTATTATGACCCCCGGGCCGCAGGCTGAGAAAAATAAGGAAAATAAGGAAAATGAGGAAAATGTAAGAATTTCGTTCTTGCCTTTTTTCTGGAGCCATATTATACTGAACAGGTTAAAGTGTAGGTTAAGCGTCAGGTGGACTGCAGAGGGGAAAGGAGAAATTTTTGTGAATGTCTATCATTTAATTAATTGTTTTTTTGTGTTTAGTTTTTTTGGCTATCTGCTGGAGTGTGTTGTCCTCAGCTATGAATATCGCACGCCGGTGATTAACCGGGGTTTTGGTCACGGGCCTTTTTGCATTATCTATGGTTTTGGTGCCCTGGGTGCCTGTGTGTTTTTGCAGCCTTTTGCTTCACAGACAATTAAGCTTTATTTTGCCACAACGATTATGGCTACCTCCATGGAACTGGTAACGGCACATATGATGATCCGCCTTTTTGGCTCGTTCTGGTGGGATTACAGCCATAAGCCATTTAATTACAAGGGAATTATCTGCCTGGAGAGCAGTGTTGCCTGGGGATTTCTGGGGATTTTCTTCTTCCGTTTTTTAAATGGCTTTGTCAACCGCATGGTGGGCTATATTCCCGAAACCTATGAAAAGATGACGGCTCTGGCGCTGGTAAGCTTTTATTTCTGTGATTTCACCTACACCCTGTATGTGCAGCGGCACCGTCAGCCGGACGAAGGGGAAGAAAAGGAACAGGTGATTGGACGGCTGAAGGTTTATTAAAAAAGGCATTTATCCGGTTGATAAATAATTTTTGTCGGAAGTAACTTAAAAAAGTAACTTTAAAAGAAGTAACTTTAAAAATAGAAATGGAGCAAATAGATTGATGAAACGACGTTTAATTTTAGCTTCGGCTTCGCCAAGGAGAAGCCAGCTTATGCGCCAGATTGGTTTAAAGCCTGAGATTATGCCCAGTATGGCTGAGGAGGATGTGGAAGAAACACAGCCGGATCGGCTGGTGCTGGAGTTATCCCGAAAAAAAGCCCAGGAGGTTGCGGCCAGATACGGTGAGGATACACTGGTGATTGGTGCAGATACGGTGGTTGCCGTTCAGGGAAAGATTCTGGGAAAGCCTGCAAACCATAAGGAGGCCGTGGAGATGCTTTTGCAGCTTCAGGGACAGGTGCATCAGGTGTACACCGGCGTAACCGTTACCGCCGGGGGAGCAAAAAAACCCTTGACCAGCTTTTCTGCATGTACGGATGTTTCTGTGTTTCCCATGACCGAAGAAGAGATTTACCGTTATACGGAAAGCGGAGAACCGATGGATAAAGCAGGGGCCTACGGTATTCAGGGGAAATTTGCCGCTTATATTAAGGAAATCCACGGCGATTATAATAATGTTGTGGGGCTTCCGGTGGGAAGGCTTTACCAGGAACTGAAAACGCTGGGCGTTTTGGAGGAGGTCAGATATGATTAAGCTGATTGTATCGGATATTGACGGCACACTGGTTCGGGACGGGGAAAATACATTGAATCCGGAGTACTATAAGGAGATTCTCCGGCTTCGGGAAAAGGGCATTCAGTTTGCCGCCGCCAGCGGGCGTCAGTGGCACAGCATTGAGCGGATTTTCTATCCGATAAAGGAAAAAATTTTTTACGTTTCGGACAATGGAGCTTATGTCGGCTGCTATGGCCGAAACTTATTTTTAAATCCCATTCGGCGGGAACTTGCTTTGGCTATTGTGGAGGAGATAAGGGCGAATAAGGAACTGGATGTGGTTTTAAGCGGCCCGGATGTGGTCTACCTTGAAACCGAGAATCAAGAACTTGTCCAGTGGCTGGTGGACTGTTACCGCTTTGAGGTAAAGCAGGTTGCTGATGTTACGAAGGTTCCGGACGAGTTTATTAAGGTTTCCGCCTATAAAAAACACGGCGTAGAGGAAAGCACGGCAGCCATCCGGAAAAAATATCAGGATCTGTTAAAGATTACCATATCGGGGGATATGTGGATGGACTGCATGGCCCTGGGTGTAAATAAGGGGGCGGCTATTCAGAAGATTCAGGAAAGCCTGGATATTCTCCCGGAAGAAACGATGGCTTTTGGCGATCAGATGAACGATGTGGAGATGCTGGCACGGGCTTACTACAGCTATGCCATCGGGAATGCCCGGCAGGAAGTGAAAGCTGCCGCCCGTTTCCAGGCAGATACCAATGTCCGTGACGGCGTGTTAAAGGTACTTCGGCTGTTATAGAGTATGCAGAGGGTTGTGTGCATGAGGAATATAAGCAGGGTGTTAAGGCTTTGGTGTCTGGTGCTGATCATGGTGCTGCTGGCCGCAGGCTGTGAAGCCAGACCGCCGGTAACGGTAAAAAAAGAAATCGGCGTAACGCTTCGCCGACCGGAAATCATGCTGGTTGTGGCAACGGAGAGAAACCGCTATGAGCAGATTTATACCGGTCAGATCTGGGATATCGCCGTAGCGGAGGACGGGACAACCTTTCAGGAATATCTTCTGGAACAGATTAAGCAGTTTATGGTGGATTTAAAAAGGATCGGCGTAATGGCCCAGGAGTATGGAATAACACTGGATAACGGGGAGATGGAACAGCTCCGCCGTCTGGCCCAGGATTATTACAGCCAGCTTACCGACGCGGATAAAGCCTATACGGGAGCCGGACCGGATGATGTTCTCAACCTGTACCAGGAATATTATCTGGCCTGTAAGACGGTGGATGTGCTGACGAAGAATGCCGATTTGGAGATCAGCGATAATGAGGCGAAGGTCGTTGAAGTATCGCAGATTGTTTTGGATAATGAATTTAATGCCAGGGAAGTCTGGCAGGCGGTCCGGAGTGAAGGTGCCGATTTTGACGCCATTGCCCGGGCAAACAGCACAGAAGGACAAATCCGCAGGGAAATCGTGCGCGGTGAGCTGCCTGCCGGGATGGAAGAAGCCGTGTTTGCCATGAACCAAGATGAAATCAGCGAGATTATGGAGGATAACGGTCAGTTTTATCTTTTCTACTGCCATAATCCCTACGATCAGGAGGCTACCCTTGCACGAAAAGAAGAGATGATGCTTCTTCGCAAGGACAGCGCCTTCCATGAATACTATGATGCTTTTCTGGAAGATAACCTGGTTACGGTTTCCGGCCGGATATGGCAGGATGTAAGCTGTGTTACCCAGGAAAATACAACAACGACCAATTTGTTTGAATTATATCAGGAATACTTCCCGGATTGATGGCAGAACTACGTGAACAGTAATCGGCTTTTCTCCGTTATCCCGAACAAAAGGCGGCACAGCAAAAAACTGGATTTTGCTGTGCCGCTGATGCTTATATTTCGAAATTTATTCCAAAACAGCCGTAATTTCGGCTTTTTTAAGAAATTCCTCCACCCAGGCATCCCATTCCCGATCTAAGGTTTTGTCCATCGTAAAAATCGCCAGGGAGCTTCCCGTGATACAGAAAAGTTTCCCGTCGTCATAGCGGATGTGCAGGTAAAGCCCCTTGATTTGTTCACCGGAAACCGCAGGGATTTGTCTGGAGGTTAAAAAATCCTCCGTTTGCTGATGATTCGCCTGCAGACTGATGTGGAAGCTTCCCGGCAGACGTTTACCCTTAATCAGAGAAAAGCAAATCGGGCGGATGGTTTTCCAGAAGGAACATTCCTGCAGCTTAAGTTCCCCGGCCTCCTCTTCCGTATAAAAACCCCGGCGGATGTGCCCGTCAATGGTAAAGGTGTTAAAGGTAACAATCTTTGCTTCGGTTAATAAAAAATCATCAAAATCCGTCCCCAGGAAGAGTTTTTGGGTAAAAGATTTTAAATCGTCAATGGATAGCGCAACCATAAGTTTCCTTTCTTAACGTTGAATAAAAAGAATCGAAAAATAATAAATCATGCTTAAATAAAGCCAGCCCGGAGTGTATTTGAACATATCTTTCAGGAAAATTCCTCAAGACTAATCCATAAATCTTCATAAATATTTACTTTGATTTTGTCCCGAAAGCTGTAGGAGTTGATATCAAACGCATCTTCGCCCAGAAGATACACAAAAACTTTGCTGGTGCGCGGGTCGATAATCCAGTATTCTTTTACCCCGGCATCGGCATAAAGCTTAAGCTTATTGACATAGTCATAGCTGGAAGTACTGGGAGAGATAATTTCAATAATCCAGTCCGGTGCCCCGGTGCAGCCGCGATCGGTAAGCTTGCCCGGATCGCAGATAACGCTGATATCCGGTTCTACGATGGTTTTATCATCATCGCCAAACAGTTTCACCGCAAAAGGTGCCGGGTAGACTTCGCAGGGGCCGTTTTTGGAGCGGATGTAGATATTGATTTCTGTGTTTAAGAAATTCAGGATTTTCTGGTGTAACCTGCTGGGGGCTGACATGTAGTAAAACTGCCCGTCAATCAATTCCGCCCGGACATTTTCCGGCAGGTTGTAGTAGTCCTCTTCGGTGTAAAAATTAGGCTGTAATAAAGCTTCGGTCATGGCAATGCTCCTTTCATTATGTTTAAGATTATAAATTGAATAAGTCGGCGTGTGTTCCTGTTCGCACAAGGTATAGTTCCTTATCCGTAATACGATAAATCAGCAGTCAGTCCGGAGTAATGTGACACTCCCTTTTCCCTGTATAGCTGCCGGATAAATTATGGTCACGGTTTTTTACGGGCAGGGATGCAGGAATAAGAAGAGTATTGATAACCGTGTTTAGCAAATTTAGGTCATATCCTCGCTTTTTGCATAGTTTTAAATCTTTTTTATAGGCGGTAGAGGCATTTAAGTTTAGCATTATCAGTCCTCCGAAAGCAGAAGAGCAGTAAATGCTTCGGCACTCCCCTGGAAATGCTGCCCTCTGTCGGTTGCTATCATTTCTTCAACTTCGTCCATGGCGTCCAGTGTTTCTTTATTCGGCGAGAATTCCGGGTAAATATCTGTACCGGATATTTTTCCGATGTTTTCCAATATGTTAATGATGAAAACCAGTTTATCTTCTGGCAGAAGGTCAATCATATTTTTTGCAATTTCTTGGTTGCTCATTGTATATACTTCCTTTCTTGTCCATGCTATTTATTTTTATTATGTTTATCTTGGCTTTTTTTCTACCTCTAATATAACACAAATCACCCATAAAAAAAAGGGTAAAAAAGGGTGCAGAAAGGTTGCTTTGAATGTGTAAACAGTAACGCAGAAGGAGCACTCCATAAAATTTTTATAAAATTACTAGCACTCAATGAAAATTAGTGTGATGTTGGAGTTGTCTTTGTTTGACATTGCCTATATATATCTAAAAATCAAGGTTCCTGGGAATTTCAGCAGGAGCCTTGATTTGTTGTTGTTTGTCTTTGTACTTTGAAAAGGTACAGAAAAAGGTACAGAGGGAGAGGGGCGCTCAATGCCTTAAGGAAACTAAGTGTCCTTTCTATTTTGAGATTCCAAAAATAAAGATTGAGTAATTTGGGTAACAATATCAGAAAATCTGTTTGTCATACGCCAAAGCGCAACTTCTTTTTTTTCAGTAAGTTCTGACAACTTTTTGCTAGTAATAAGTGGTTTATATTCGTCCATAATTTTGATTGCTTCTAAGATGTTATCATTAGATACTTTTGGCGCTTTTTGCTGTTCCTCTTCATAAAGCTTTTTTCCCTTTTCATAATCACAATATTTGAATATATATTTTGTGATATCTCCTAATAATGACACAGAAAAAATATTTTTTTCGATTAGATGATTGAGCGAAACAATATTATTTTTCAAATTAGGACTACCAGAATGATAAAGTCCATGAAGTTGTTCTATAGCTCTTTCTGATAATCCAGTATATTCATGTATATATTTAATATCATGTGTTTTTTGGTCAATTCTGTAAAATAAATAATCAATATCACAGTTAAAAAAATCACATAGTTTTTCTATTGTTCTAAACTCAGGAATTGTGAGATTTTGTTCCCAATTTTGCACAGTTTTTAATGAAGTAAGCTCATGTTGTTGCTCATCTAAAAAATTTTTGACAAAAGATTCCTGGGTATATCCCGATTCTTTTCTTGCCCGTTTAAACCCTTTTGCAAAACTATATAATTTCATGGGTATAAAAATCCTTTCTTTTTAAAAATTTAGAAATATACTGTAGGTTATAATGGGTAGTAACTTGTGTTATTATAATATCACAAGTAAGGACAAAATGCAATGTAAGCACAAAAAAATTATAGGAGTGTGACAAAGTATGAGAAAAACAAGCGCAGAGAGTTTTGATGTTGCAGTTTTAGAAAAGCGCATAGCAGTATCTGACAAGGAACTTGCTTTCATGCTTGGTGTCGGTCTGCCAACGGCAAGGAAGATAGCGGAAGATGCAAACGCAGTATGCCGGATAGGAAACCGCAAAGTAAATAAGGTTGATAAAATTCGGCGGTATATGGATGTGATTGCAGGAGAATAAAGCGGGATGGAAAGCGTTATGAAATCTATTGACAGAATCGGGGTGAAATTGTGACTTATGATGAAATACTGAATCATTTTCAGGTGAAAAAGCGGCAGCAGGACAAGGCACAGTGCCAGTGTCCGGCACATGATGATAAACAGGCTTCCCTTGCGGTCACAAAGGGGAATGATTCTACCCTTATACACTGTCATGCAGGATGTGATATTGATAATGTGCTTTCGGCAGCAGGATTGAAAAAATCAGATTTATTCTTTCAAAAAAGGCGGGCCGGAAACAGTTGGCAAGCCTATGTTGAGAGCCGGGAAAAAAGGAAGATTGAAGCTGTTTATCATTACGATTCCATTAATGGCAGCTATGCTTTTTCTAAAGTGCGGATGCATGGAAAGAAAATGATATATGGCATATTGGAAAATGAACGCTTCACTTATGGACTGGGAGGGCGTACACGGAAAGAGTTATGCGCTATCTATGCGCCTGACGGTGTACAAGCCGTAAATAAAGCAGCTTCAGAGGGCAAGCCTATATTTATCCCGGAGGGTGAAAAAGACGCTGATACGCTGGCAAAACAAGGATATACGGCGTTTTCCTATGGGGGCGTAAATGATTGGTCGGTAGATATGGCGCAGCTTTGCAAAGGGGCGGTTGTCTACGTACTGGCCGACAATGACGAACCGGGGCGGCGTGTGGCAAATACTATTCAGAGTGACCTGCGGGGCATAGCGAAAAGTGCAAAGGTAATTATTCCAGTGCCGGACATTCCCAAAGCTGACATATCAGATTACTTTGCAGCAGGACACAGCAAGGCAGAGTTTGAGAGCCTTTTGCAGCAGGACAGAGCCGTTACAGAAAAAAAGGCAGAGGGAAACACGCCGGACTTGTCGCAGTTTCATCTTGTGAATAATAAAGGCGTTCCGACAGGCGTATTTGATGAAGCTATCTTTAAATACATAAAAGGGCAGCAGGATTTATTTGTGTGCGGCGGTACGGTCTATATTTATGACGGCGGCTATTTTAAAGCTGATGTAAGCGGCGCAAGGCTGAAAACAATGATTAGCAAGCTGATATATCCGCAGTTCATTAAAAGTACCACACTGAAAAGGATATATGACCGTTTCCTTTGTGATATATCCCTAGAAGTATCTTTCGAGGAATTGAACCACTATCCGGCACACTGGATATGTTTTGAAAATGGGATGTACGATTGCAAAGAAAAACGCCTGCTGCCACACAGCCCAAAATATAAAGCTATCAATCAGATACCCCATGAGTACAAGCCGGATGCGGTATATCAGGGAAAGCGCACAGAGGAATTTTTAAATTTTATCTGCCCGGAGCCGGACAATCGGGAAATGGCTTTACAGTTTGCAGGATATACGTATACAAAGGATGTGGGGCAGCAGAAATTTCTTGTCCTGCTTGGAGAGGGCGGCAGCGGAAAAAGCACATTTATAAGGCTGATAGAAGCATCCGTTGGGAGCCGGAATCTGTCAAATATCGGGCTGAATGAATTACAACAGCGGTTCGCCAGTTTTGGGCTTATGGGTAAGCTGATGAACAGTTGCGCCGATTTGGAAATATCCGCACTGGAGGACACGGCAGTTATTAAAAAGGTATTGGGGGAGGACACATTGCGAGCGGAGCAAAAGGGGCGTGATGCAATTTCTTTCAAGTCTTATGCAAAGCTGATTTTCTCCACAAATGAATTGCCGCTTGTGAAGAATGAAAAGACCAATGGATTTTATAGGCGGCTTTTGGTTCTTACCATGAACAGAGTGCCGGACAATAAAAACCCTAATTTGATGGATGAACTTATGCAGGAGATTGATTATTTCACTCAATTATGTGTCCGGGCGGTAGAACGGATGTATGAGCATGAAATTATTGTAACTTCTGCTGATTCGGAAAAGGCCGTGGCGCAGTTGCGGTGTGACAGTGATACAGTGCAGGCGTTCTTGATGGAGGAATGTTCGCCGGATGATGGCAGCAGGATTGAACGGACAAAGCTTTTTGATAGGTATGCAAAGTATTGTGAAAGTGCTGAACGGCAGAGTCTGACAAGAAATAATTTTTACAAGAGTTTACGGCTAAAGGGATATAAGGAATTAAAAACGAATGGCATTTATATTTTCAAGGGCATTTCTGAAAAAAAA
>CAMNRM010000052.1 GCA_946553025.1 uncultured Clostridium sp. | reverse complement strand
AAATCCATACAAAAGGGCTATTCTTTTTGTTGAAAACTTTTAACTCACAAGTATAAAGCTGGTAAACAAGGATTTGTGAAAGGACTGCCTTTATTTAATCTTGTTTTTCATTTACTTGTCTTTCATTTATTTTTAAAAATTCTTGAAATTTTTTCTAAACCATGCTACAATAATTGTAAAAATATGGAAATATAAAATTGCCTTTTCCATAGCAGCGAATCAAAAAACACAGACAGTCAATAGAGGACTGATAATGGATGAATGTTAGGATAAACCAGGCTGAAAAACTGAAAAAAGAAATTCGTCGAAAAAATTGGATAAAGCGGGTAAAAAAACAGAGAAAACGATATCTTTCGCGTGCCCTGAAGGGAAGAACTGCACCTAATCTCGACCGATGGAAACCGGCCTGGGCGGAGATGGCATCCTTTTTTCTTTGGGCTGGTCTGGGCGTGTTTATGCTGGCGGTAAGCTGGGTGCTTTTTTTAAGAATGGGGACAGCTTCCTTTGAACAGTCCGATATTGTTCAGGAAAGTCAGGAAACACAAAACGACCCGGACAGCCAGAACAGCCAGAACAGCCAGAACAGCAAAAACACTCAGAAAATGCAGAAAGAAGACTGGTCGGGGGAGATTTTCGGCGTGGAGGTGCGGGTGCAGGACGGAAGGATTGTATTTTTTCAGGAAAAGAAAGGGCGGGTTTTGGAAGGCGAGTAGAGGAAGCAGGATTTCCTGTTACCGTGAAGATTACGAATTACTGTGAACATTACCAGTTTCCGGTTTAGTTTCCGGTTTATAAGATAAATTAATAGATAAAGCACTTGTAATTAGCTGTGCTTTGCATTATAATTTGTAGCATCACAGAAAAAATAATCAAGAAGATAAATCCAACAATGTAGGAAAGGACAGGGAAAAACGATGGAGAAGAAAGAATTATTGTACGAAGGTAAGGCAAAGAAGGTCTATACCACGGAAGATCTGGATGTATTAATTGTTTCTTATAAGGATGATGCTACAGCATTTAACGGTTTAAAGAAGGGTACGATTGTCGGAAAGGGTGCGATTAATAACCGGATGACGAATCATATCTTTAAAAAATTAGAAGCCAAGGGTGTTCCTACGCATTTGGTTGAAGAATTAAGCGACCGGGATACTGCGGTAAAGAAGGTGGAGATTGTTCCGCTAGAAGTGATTGTCCGCAATTTTTCGGCGGGAAGCTTTGCAAAGAAGATGGGCATGGAAGAGGGTGTGAAGTTTATCCAGCCGACCCTGGAATTCAGCTATAAGAATGATGAGTTAGGCGATCCCTTCATTAATAAGTACTATGCTCTGGCTTTAGGGCTGGCGACCGAGGAGGAGATTGAGGCGATCACCAAGTATGCTTTCCTGGTGAATGAGGTTATGCAGGAGTACTTTGCCTCCCTGAATATTGAACTCATTGACTTTAAGATTGAGTTTGGCCGTTACCATGGTCAGATTATTCTGGCGGACGAGGTTTCACCGGATACCTGCCGTTTGTGGGATAAGGATACCCATGAGAAGCTGGATAAAGATCGTTTCCGCCGCGATTTGGGGAATGTCGAGGACGCTTACCAGGAAGTATTCCGCCGTCTGGGGATTGAATAAAAAGAGTTAAGATTTTTAAGATTTCAGGAGGATTTTATGAACGACAGATACGTAAGTCCCCTGTCTGAGCGCTATGCCAGCCGGGAGATGCAGTATATTTTTTCCCCGGATAAGAAGTTTAAGACCTGGAGAAAGCTGTGGATTGCCCTGGCAGAAACCGAAAAGGAACTGGGGCTTCCGATTACGGACGAGCAGATCGAGGAATTAAAGGCACATGCAGAGGATATTAATTATGATGTGGCGAAGGAGCGTGAGCGCCTGGTCCGCCACGATGTGATGTCCCATGTGTACGCCTACGGTGTGCAGTGTCCCAAGGCCAAGGGGATTATCCATCTGGGGGCAACCTCCTGCTATGTGGGAGATAATACGGATATTATTCTTATGACGGAAGCACTTTTGCTGGTAAAGAAAAAGCTGCTGAATGTTATTGCAGAACTGGCAAAGTTTGCCGACAGCTATAAGAATCAGCCGACGTTGGCCTTCACCCATTTCCAGCCGGCGCAGCCGACGACCGTGGGAAAGCGGGCGACACTCTGGCTGATGGATTTGACTCTGGATTTGGAAGATTTGGAACATGTTCTGTCCTCGATGAAGCTTTTGGGTTCTAAGGGAACGACCGGAACACAGGCAAGCTTTTTGGAATTGTTTGATAATGATCATGAAAAATGCCGCAGGGCTGACCAGAGGATTGCCGAGAAGATGGGCTTTTCCGGCTGCTACGCCGTATCCGGGCAGACCTATTCCCGCAAGATTGACAGCCGCGTGCTCTCGGTTCTGGCAGGAATTGCCCAGAGCGCACATAAGTTTTCCAATGACGTCCGCCTGCTTCAGCATTTAAAAGAGGTGGAAGAGCCGTTTGAGAAAAACCAGATTGGTTCCTCGGCGATGGCCTATAAGCGAAATCCTATGCGCAGCGAACGTATTGCTTCCCTGGCAAACTATGTGATGGCGGATGTGATGAACCCCATGCTGGTTGCCTCCACCCAGTGGTTTGAGCGGACGCTGGACGATTCGGCGAATAAGCGGCTTTCCGTGCCGGAGGGCTTTTTAGCGGTGGACGGAATCCTGGATTTATATATGAATGTTGTGGACGGGCTGGTGGTTTATCCCAAGGTGATTGAAAAGCACATGCTGGCGGAACTTCCCTTTATGGCGACGGAAAATATTATGATGGATGCCGTAAAAGCCGGAGGAGATCGCCAGGAACTCCACGAAAAAATCCGCACCCTTTCCATGGAAGCCGGGAAAAATGTCAAGGTGAACGGACAGGAGAATAATCTTCTGGAACTGATTGCCGCCGATCCGGCCTTTAACCTGACCTTAGAAGAACTGCAAAAGACCATGGACCCGATAAAATACGTGGGCCGTGCGCCAAAACAGGTGGAAGAGTTTTTAGAAGAGGTGGTAAACCCCTTACTCGAGGAGAATAAAGAGGTTTTGGGGATGAAGGCGGAGATTTTCGTGTAGAATTCTAATTCCGTCGGAGCCTGAAAACGGAAAACGAATCCCGGGAGAGAAATCTAAACCCAGGAATAGGATAAAAAGACAGGAAAAAAAGGAGGTGTTCGGCAGTGGTTTGCTGAATACCTCTTTTTTCTCTGTCTTACAGGAAATAACGTTACTGTTCACGTAATAGCCTGCTTTACAGAAAATCCGTTAATTTTTACCTGCTTACCCGGTGAATAATATCATCTCTTCCCGGCCCGTTCGATACCATAGTAATCGGAACCTGGATTTCTTTTTCGATAAATTCAATATATTTGCGGCAGTTCTCCGGCAGTTCTTCATAGTTTTTAATCCCGCGGATATCGCATTTCCAGCCGGGAAGCGTGGTGTAAACCGGTTTTGCCTTGGCCAGTTTAACGGTGGTCGGGAAATCCTTTGTAACCTTGCCGTCAATCTCATAGCCCACGCATACCGGAAGTTCATCCAGATAGCCCAGTACATCAAGGACGGTAAAGGCAACTTCGGTCGCGCCCTGAATCCGGCAGCCGTAGCGGGTGGCAACGGCGTCAAACCATCCCATTCTCCGCGGACGGCCGGTGGTAGCGCCGAACTCTCCGCCATCTCCGCCTCTGCGGCGCAGTTCGTCGGCTTCATCGCCGAAAATCTCACTGACAAAGGCACCTGCACCTACGGCGCTGGAGTAAGCCTTAACAACGGTTATAATATCCTTAATCTCATAGGGCGGAATACCTGCGCCGATAGCGCCGTAGGCCGCTAATGTGGACGAAGAAGTAACCATCGGGTAAATGCCGTGATCCGGATCTTTTAGCGATCCGAGCTGGCCTTCCAATAAGATGGTTTTTCCTTCCTTTAATGCATCCTGAAGGTAGGCCGATACATCACAGACATAAGGAGCAATCATATCTCTGTACTGATGACAGGTTTCCAGAAGTTCGTCCGGATTTAACAATGGCTGGTGGTATAAATGTTCCAGGAGCACATTTTTAAGGTCGCAAACTCTCTGAATCTTTTCCCGGATTACCTCTTCATCAAAAAGCTCGCTGACCTGGATACCGATTTTTGCAAATTTATCCGAATAGAAAGGAGCAATGCCTGATTTGGTGGAGCCGAAAGATTTTCCGGCAAGCCGTGCCTCCTCACAGGTATCAAACAGCACATGATAAGGCATCATAATCTGCGCACGGTCGGAAACCAGAATCTTTGGCTTGGGAACACCGCGCTCGATCAGAGTGTTGATTTCATTAATTAAGTAGGGAATGTTCAGTGCCACTCCGTTTCCGATAATACTGGTGGTGTGCTGGTAAAATACACCGGAAGGCAGAAGATGAAGGGCAAACTTGCCGTAATTATTAATAATCGTATGCCCGGCATTGCTTCCGCCCTGGAAGCGGATAATAATATCCGATTCTTTTGCCAGCATGTCCGTAATTTTTCCTTTGCCCTCGTCACCCCAGTTGGCGCCTACGATAGCTCTAACCATAAGTATTCCTCCTTTGGGATTATCCCCTGTTCTTTTACTGCATGGAGCACCTGTGCAGACAGCAGCCCGTTCCTCTTATATTTTCTTCGGAAACGGGTGTTTAAGCACTCCTCTATTAATTTACAACAAAATCTTCCATAAGTAAAGAAAATATTTATACTAATTACCTGACTATTTATTAGATAAACTTATAAGTATTTATATCAAAAACAAATAAAAATTCAAACATACTTCAATCCTTCCGCTCGTCATCGCTTTTTTTCTTAAATTTCAGCACCAGCAGATAGCCATAAAAGACTGCGGGAACCACCATCAGGCAGAATAAGTCGGCCATTAAAAGGCGCAGGGCGTCTTCGGTTCCGATAACGGCCAGAACCAGGGCACCAAGAATCAGGATGCCCATAAGAACCAGACAGAGAATGGCGAGGGGGCGTTTGCATCGTTCCATGATTTTTGCTTCCTTTCTTTAGGTTTAAGGGGCTTTTTTCATTCTTCCTCCGCAAGTTCTTCCCAGACCGCATAAAGTTCTTCAAGTTCCTGTGTGAGTTTTTCTTTTTCCTGGTTTAATTCCACAAGCTTTGCCACGTCGGTGTAAATCTCCGGCCGGGTTAAAAGTTCATCGATTTCCCCGTCCCGGACTTCCAGGCGGTGGATGGCATCTTCGGTTTTCTTTAAGTCATTCTGACGCTTGCGAAGCCTTGCCTGTTCCTCCTTTTGGGCCTTCCAGTCCACCCTGCCTTTGTTTTCTGATGCAGCGGTTTCTTCCTTTTCCGTTCCCGTAAAACCGACGATATTTTTCACCGTCAGTCCGGCAAGGGGATCAGAAACTTTGCCGGGTATTTTATCGGCTCCGGTGATTTCCTGCCCGGTAAAAACCCTGGTCAGTTCTTCTTTTTTTTCCAGATAATAGTCGTAATTTCCCAGGTACTGGATAAAGGTCTGGCCGGTTAATTCCAGGATTCTTGTAGCGGTTTTATTGATAAAATACCGGTCGTGGGAAACATAGAGGACGGTTCCAGTATAGTGATTTAAAGTGTCCTCTAAGATTTCTTTTGAGGTAATATCCAGGTGGTTTGTCGGCTCGTCGAGAATCAGAAAATTAGCCTCGGAGAGCATGAGCTTTGCCAGGGAAACCCTTCCGCGCTCGCCGCCGCTTAACTCGGAAATCTGCTTAAATACATCATCCCCGGTAAATAAAAAGGCGGCAAGGACACTGCGCACACGGGTATTGTCCATGTCCGGATACTCGTCCTGGATTTCATCAAAGATGGTTTTTTCCTGGTGGAGAACCTGCTGTTCCTGGTCGTAGTAGCCCACATGAACCTTTGTCCCGGGACGGATTTGGCCGGTATCGGCGGGAAGTCTGTCCATAATAATTTTTAACAGCGTAGATTTTCCCGTGCCGTTATTGCCGATAATGGCAACCCGTTCCCCGCGTTTAATCTCCATATCGACGTGAGAAAAAAGCTTCAGCGGGCCAAAAGATTTGGATAAATTGCGGATGGAAAGCACATCGTTTCCGCTCTCTGTCCGCGGTTCAAGGATGATGTGCATAGCATCATTAACCTCGGTGGGCTTGTCCAAAACTTCTATTTTTGCAAGCATTTTTTCCCGGCTTTCCGCCCTCTTTATGGACTTTTCCCGGTTAAATGATTTTAGTTTGGCGATGACTTCCTGCTGGTGTTTAATTTCCTGCTGCTGGTTAAGATAAGCCTTCATCTGTGCCTGGCGGAGCATGGCGCGTTTCTGGCTGTAGGCGTCGTAATTGCCCAGGTAAACCTGGCTGTGTCCGCGATCCAGTTCAATGACTTTTTTTACTACGCGGTTAAGAAAAAAGCGGTCATGGGCAACGATAATTACACTTCCTTTATAGTTGAGCAGGTAGTTTTCCAGCCAGGCGATGGACTCCATATCCAGATGGTTTGTCGGCTCGTCAAGCAGGATGATATCCGGGTTGGACAGAAGAAGACGCCCTAAAGAAACCCTGGTTTTCTGACCTCCGGAGAGGGTGTTGACCTTCTTTTCAAACTCATCTTCGCCAAATCCCAGACCCTTTAATACCCCGATAACCTCGCTCTGGTAGGCGTAGCCGTTTTCTAATTCAAACTGATGATTTAAGCGGCTGTATTCGGAAAACATGGATTCAAGCGCATCGCCCTGGACGTGCTTCATCTCTTTTTCGAGATGGCGAATGCGTTCTTCCATCTGGATAAGCGGCCGCTTGATTTCCAAAACTTCTTCGTAAATCGTCCGGCTGCTCTCTAAATCCTGGTGCTGGGCAAGATAGCCGATGGTTTTTCCCCTGGCGATAATGACATTCCCGGAATCGGCGGGAAGTTCTCCGATAATGATTTTTAACAGTGTGGTTTTTCCGGCACCGTTAATGCCGACAACGGCAGCTTTTTCGTGTTCTTCGATATGGAAGGAGATGTTTTCTAAAATCACTTCACTTCCAAACGCTTTACTTATATTACTGCATGATAAAATCATGAAAATCCTCCTGTTCATCCGTGGGTGCTATGGATACAGAATATTGTATAGGAAATACCCATAGAAATAGCAATATTAGTATAATATAGACGCTATTTTTTTGCAAGAGATGAAAATTCGTTTGACAATGATTTCACATACACCTATAATAGAATACAGAGGAAATAAGTCAGGAAAAAGAATAATCGTGTGTGCGTGTGCAGGGGAAAGCTTATCCGTACACATGAAAAAAAGGAGTGAAATGCGTGGAGCATAAAGAAATTTCTAAAGCTGTAATTTCCAGGCTGCCCCGGTATTATCGGTATCTGGGAGAACTGCTGGAAGACGGAGTAGAGCGGATTTCTTCCAATGATTTAAGTACCCGGATGAAAGTAACCGCTTCGCAGATCCGCCAGGATTTGAATAATTTCGGCGGCTTTGGGCAGCAGGGATATGGATATAATGTAAAGTATCTGTACACGGAAATTGCAAAAATCCTGGGAATTGACCGCCAGCATAATATTATTATTATCGGGGCGGGAAATCTGGGTCAGGCCATTGCCAACTATGCGAATTTTGAAAAAAGGGGATTTATGATTAAGGGAATGTTCGATATTAATCCCCGTTTAATCGGACTGGTGGTGCGTGGTATTGAGATACGGGGTGTGGAGGATCTGGAGAATTTTATTGTGGAAAATGAGGTGCAGATTGCCGCATTAACGATCCCAAAAACCAAGGCTCCGGAGATTGCCGACCGTCTGGTGAAGGCCGGGGTGAAGGCGATTTGGAATTTTGCCCACACCGATCTTGTCGTTCCCGATGATGTTGTCGTGGAAAATGTCCATCTCTCCGAAAGCCTGATGCGGCTTTCCTACCGGGTTTGCAATATGCAGGATCAGAAAGAGAGAGAACAAAAAGAATCTTAGAAACGGACAGAGAAAGCCGGCAAGCAGACAAGGAACTGTTGCCGGCTTTTTTCAGGAAAGGGCGGGTGGAAGATGAGAGCATTACTTACAGGAAAGCAGATGAAGGAAATTGACCGCAGAACGATTATGGAAATCGGGATTCCCTCCATGGTGCTGATGGAGAGGGCCGCGCTGGCCGTGGCCGAGGAGGTGAAAAAGCGGACAGAAAAGACCGAAAAAATCTGGTGTGCCTGCGGCTGCGGGAATAATGGGGCTGACGGTGTAGCTGTGGCACGCCTTCTGCATCTGGCCGGGTATCCGGCGATGGTGGTTTATATCGGAAACCGGGAAAAGGGAAGCGAGGAGTTTAAACGTCAGGCTGCGATTGCAGAAAATCTTGGCATCAGCATGATTTCCTTTCAGGAGTTTATTCCCGGAAGCTGCGACGTGCTGGTGGATGCCGTCTTTGGCGTGGGACTGTCCCGTCCGGTGGAGAAAGAGTTTCTGGATTTTTTCACGATGTTAAAAAGGGCAAAACCCAGGCTTACCGTGGCTGTGGATCTTCCCTCCGGGATTTCTGCTGAGAGCGGACAGATTTTAGGCGCAGCGCTAAAGGCAGATGTTACCGTAACCTTTGGATGGGAAAAACTGGGAACTGTGCTCTATCCGGGAAAGGACTACAGCGGGCAGGTGATTGTGGCCGATATTGGTTTTCCTCCGCTTTCTTTTTGGGATAATGAAAAAGGGGCAGACAGAGGAAAGGAAAACTATGCATTTACCTATGGGCCGGAGGATAAGGAAAGGATTCCCCTGCGCCCGGCCTATGCCAATAAGGGAAGCTTTGGAAAGGTGCTTATCGTTGCCGGGTCAAAGAATATGGGCGGGGCCGCCTATCTTTCTGCACTGGCGGCCTACCGTGCGGGTGCAGGGCTGGTAAAGATCCTGACCGTGGAGGAAAACCGGGAATTTTTGCAGGCCAGGCTTGCCGAAGCCATCCTGGAAACCTACAGCGGGGAGCAGTTCCATGAAAATCCGGAAAATTTCCGTCCCATGCTCGAGGAAAACTGCGAATGGGCAGATGTTGTGGTTCTGGGGCCGGGACTGGGAAAGGCGGCCTATGTGGAGGCCCTGACGGAGATGGTGCTGACCATTGCCTGCACGCCGATTGTCGTGGACGCCGACGCATTAAATATGATTGCCGCGCATCCCTATATGTGCGGGTATTTTACGGAAAATATTATTATCACCCCGCATCTTGGCGAGATGGCCAGGCTCACCGGAAAGTCCATAAGCGAGATTCAGCAGGATGTGCCCGGGACAGCCGCCGAGTATGCCGCCCATTACGGGATCACCTGTGTGCTCAAGGATGCTGCCACGGCAGTTGCCCTGCGGGACGGAAGAATGTATATCAATACCAGCGGAAACAGTGCCATGGCAAAGGCGGGTTCCGGCGATGTCCTTACCGGGATGATCGCGGCGCTGCTGGCCCAGGGAATGGACGAGATGGAGGGAACCATCCTTGGCGTTTACCTCCACGGTCTTGCCGGGGACGAGTACCGGAAGGAAAACGGAAGCTACGGGATGCTGGCAGGGGAACTGGCGGACTATGCCGGGAGATTGTTTAAGCAGGAGGACGAAGTGCACAGACATGGATAAAGAAAGAAAATTACAGGAATATCACCGGGTTTACGCCGAGGTGGATTTGGACGCGATCCGGGAAAACATGCAGGAGATGAAGAAGAACCTTCCTTTGAAAACCCAGCTTATCGGTGTGGTAAAGGCCGACGGCTACGGGCACGGCGCAGTGCCGGTTGCCCGGGCGATTGACCCGTTTGCGGCGGGTTATGCCGTGGCTACGGCACAGGAGGCTCTGCTTCTTCGCCGTCATAAGATAGAAAAGCCGATACTGATTTTGGGTCCGGTGCATGAAAGCTGGTACGGGGAACTGATTGCGCAGGAAATCCGTCCGGTGATGTTTAGCCGGGAGGAGATGGAAGGCTTTTTTCGGGAAGCGGCAAAGGCGGGGAAAAAAGCTGCCCTGCATCTGGCTGTCGATACGGGGATGAGCCGGATTGGAATGAAACCGGATGAAGCGTCAGCAGATATGGTGCAGGAGATGGCAGGGCTTCCCTCGATCGTTCTTGAGGGGATTTTTACCCATTTTGCCACGGCGGATGAAGCCGATAAAGCAAAAACAGAAAAGCAGATCGAGAGGTTTTTGCATTTCCTGGAACTTTTAAAAGAACGGGGGGTGGATATCCCGGTAAAGCACTGTGCAAACAGTGCGGGAATTATTGACCGCCTGGGAACAGAACTGACCTGGGCGCGGGCGGGGATTGCCATGTACGGTCTGTATCCGTCCGACGAAGTAAAAAAGGAGCAGGTAAGGCTTCGTCCCGCCCTGACGCTGAAAAGCTATATTACCTGGATGAAAACCATTGAACCGGGGGATGAGGTGAGCTACGGGGGAACTTACCGGGCGGATGAAAGAAAAACCATTGCAACCATCCCCGTGGGTTACGGGGACGGCTATCCAAGAAATCTTTCCGGAAAAGGCGAGGTCTTAATCTGCGGAAAACGGGCACCGATCTTAGGTCGTGTCTGTATGGATCAGATGATGGTGGACGTCAGCCATATCGGTGAGGCGAAAAAAGGGGATGCGGTGACACTGATTGGCCGGGACGGGGGTGAGGAGATCCTTGTTGAGGACCTGGCGCGGGCAGGCGGCGGCTTCCACTATGAAATCCTCTGCAATTTAGGAAAGAGGATTCCCCGGATATATTATTTCCAGGGAAAGGCTGTCGGGAAGAAAGATTATTTTGAAGATCTGTATACGGACTTCCTCTGATGCACAAAAAATGCATAAAACCGGGGCTTTGGTTTGAATTGTCACGAAAAAATCCCAATCTCTCCACATATCATTTACAAGGTATAAGTTTAAAAAAATCGGGAATGCTAGAGTTAAAATAATGATAATGGAGAGTGAATACCGTGACAATTCGACGAGGCGATGTGTTTTATGCCGATTTAAGGCCCGTGGTTGGCTCCGAACAGGGCGGAATACGGCCTGTGCTGATTATCCAGAATGATGTGGGAAACCGGCACAGCCCCACCGTTATCTGTGCGGCGATAACTTCTAAAATGAATAAGGCAAAACTTCCTACCCATGTAGAACTGGATACCCGAAGGTGTGATATGATTAAGGATTCGGTAATCCTTCTGGAACAGTTAAGAACGATTGACAAGATGCGTTTGAAGGAAAAAATCTGTCATATTGATGACGGCCTGTTAGAGCGGGTAAATGCTGCGTTAATGGTAAGTCTTGAGATAGGTACATAGACAAACCTTGACGAATGGAAAAGGAAATGCTATGATGGAAAACAAACGAAAAGGAGAAGTAAAAGATACATGGAGGATGGTTATTCGCCAATGAGTTTATTCTTATTTATTGGCTTTATTGTGCTGGAAGCCTGTCTGTACGGTTTTGGCGCAGCGATACAAAATGTGAATACGGTAAAGCTAGAGCAGGAGATGGAGGCCGGAAACCAGAGGGCTGCCCGTCTTCTTCGGGTGGTAAACCGGCCCACCCGCTTTGTCAATGCGATTCAGATTATTACGCATTTAACCGGGATGATTACCGGGGCGTTTATTCTTTCGGCTTTCCGGTTTTATCTGGAAAAGATTCTGGCGGGAAACCAGCTCTGGCTGCAGAGTCCGGAGCAGATAAGGCGGGTGCTTTTGCTGGCGGGGATTGCCCTTGTCCTCCTTGTCCTGATGATCAGCTTTGGCGTGATTATTCCCAAGCGCTGTGCGGCAAGAAATCCTGAAAGCTGGGGCTATCGTCTGCTTCCGCTGATTGCCCTGATTACCAGGATTTTTCTGCCGCTGATTGTCTTAATTAACGGTCTTTGCCGCATTGTCCTGGCACTTGCACGGATTGAGATGAACAGCAGCGGGGAGAATGTGACCGAGGAGGATATTATGTCTATGGTCAATGAGGGCCATGAACAGGGTGTCGTGGAGGCCGACGAGGCGGAGATGATTACCAATATTTTCCAGTTAAACGATAAAGAAGCCCATGATATTATGACGCACCGCAAGAACATTGCCGCGATGGACAGCCACATGCTCCTGGGGGATGCCGTAGAATTTATCTTAAAAGAAGGGGTGAATTCCCGCTATCCGGTCTATGAAGAAGATATGGACGATATTATCGGCCTGCTACATATGAAAGACGCCCTGCTGTTTGCGGAAAAGGAAGAAAACCGTGCAAGGGAACTTGGGGAGATCCCGGGACTTCTGCGGGATGCCCACTTTATTCCAGAAACAAGAAACTTAGATACATTGTTTAAGGAGATGCAGGCGGAAAAGATCCATATGGAAATCGTGGTGGATGAATATGGACAAACAGCGGGTATCGTGACCATGGAAGATATCCTGGAAGAGATTGTCGGGAATATTATGGACGAGTATGACGAGGAAGAAGAATTTATTATTAAAAATCCGGACGGAAGCTTTGTCTTTGAGGGACTTACCCCGTTAAAAGAGGTGGAGGGGGCATTGGAAATCGCCTTTGAAGAAGAGGATCTGGATATGTATGATACCTTAAACGGCTTCCTGATCTCCCGCTTAAACCGGATTCCCAAGGACGGCGAATCTCTGCGGGTGGAGTTTGCAGACTATGAGTTTCGGATTTTAAAAGTAAAAAACAAGATGATCCAGTCCGTCCGCGTATCACCTTTGAGAAAGAGCGGGCCAAAGGAAATGGACAAAGAAAAGGAGCAGTAAACACTTATCATGACCATGATTTTACAGGATACAAAGGATATGCTGCGGGATCGGACGTTTTTGGGAAAGGCACTGAAGATTGCCTGTCCGGTAGCTATGCAGGGGATGTTAAATACCATTGTCAACCTGGCGGATACCATGATGATCGGAACCTTAGGGGCCACGGCGATTGCCGCCGTAGGTCTGGCGAACAAGTATTTTTTTGTCTTTAGTCTTCTGGTGTTTGGGGTTGTCAGCGGCGGAGGGATATTAGCTGCACAGTACTGGGGAAATATGGATGTGAAAAATATCCGCCGGGTTCTGGGGTTATCGCTGATGATTGCCCTTGGCGGGGCGCTTTTTTTCAGCGGAGCCGGGTTCTTCTTTCCGGAAGGGGTTATGGGGATATTTACCGAGAGCAGCGCAAGCATCCGTCTGGGGGCTTCCTATCTGGTGGTTGCCGTATTCAGCTATCCCTTTACCGCTGTGACGAATGTCTATGTATCCATGCTTCGCGCCGTGGGTGAGGTAAAGCTTCCGGTGCTGACCAGCTGCATGGCGATTGTGACGAATATTATCCTGAATTTCTTTTTTATCTTTCCTTCGCGGACGGCTGAACTTTTTGGGACAAGCGTGGGGATTTTCGGCCTGGGGCTTGGCGTTGTGGGCGCGGCACTTGCCACACTGATTGCCCGGGTTTTGGAAATGCTGGTGCTGGTATCGGTAATTTATCTGAAACGCTCACCGGTGGCGGCAAGGTTTTCGGAAATGGTGGGCTATTCCCGGGCATTTATTTACCAGTTTATCCGTACAGCTAGCCCGGTCATCTTAAATGAATTTATGTGGGGCCTGGGAACGACGATGTATTCTTTGGCCTACGGGCGCATGGGCGATGACGCAGTGGCAGCCATCACCATTGCCACGACGATCCAGGATATCGTGGTGGTGCTCTTCCAGGGCTTAAGTGCGGCTACCGCCGTTATCTTGGGCAATGAGATGGGGGCCGGAAAATTAAAGCGGGCAGAAAAATATGCGACGTATTTTTTCATCCTTCAGTTTCTGGTCACTGTGGCCGGGGCCGTGGTGATTGTCCTGGGCCGCGGGCTGGTGATTGCCTGCTATTCGATTACTCCGCAGGTGGCGGCGGACGTCAACCGCCTGATCCTGATTTTTGCCCTCTACATGCCAGCGAAGATGTTTAACTATGTCAACGTGGTCGGGGTTTTGCGAAGCGGCGGGGATACGAAGATGTGCCTGTTTTTGGATACCAGCGGCGTGTGGTGTATCGGGGTTCCTCTGGCCTTTTTAGGCGGGCTTGTATGGAAGCTTACGATTTGCCAGGTCTATGCGCTGGTAATGCTGGAGGAAGTGTATAAGATGGTTTTGGGATACTGGAGGTATCGCCAGAAGAAGTGGTTAAAGAACTTAAATACCGAGATTTCCGGTGCCGGTTAGCTAACATTTGGGTTCAGGAACCGGATAAAAATAGAGTTGAAGAGAAAAAGGAGATTAGAGCGTATGTCAGGACATTCTAAATTTGCAAACATTAAGCACAAAAAAGAGAAAAACGATGCAGCCAAGGGAAAAATCTTTACCGTAATCGGCCGTGAGATTGCCGTAGCCGTGAAGGAAGGCGGCGCTGATCCGGCAAATAACAGCAAGCTGCGCGATGTTATCGCCAAGGCCAAGGCCAACAACATGCCCAACGATACGATTGACCGCGGTATTAAAAAGGCGGCCGGGGATGCCAATTCGGTGAATTATGAGGTGCTCACCTATGAGGGCTACGGCCCGAGCGGCGTGGCCATTATTGTGGATACGCTGACGGACAATAAGAACCGTACAGCAGCAAACGTAAGAAGTGCATTTACCAAGGGCGGCGGAAATGTCGGAACCCCAGGAAGCGTTTCCTATATGTTTGACAAGAAAGGTCAGATCATTATTGATAAAGAAGAGTGCGATATGGACGCGGACGATTTGATGATGCTTGCCTTAGACGCCGGTGCAGAGGATTTTGCCGAGGAAGAGGACAGCTATGAGGTTTACACCGATCCGGACAGCTTCAGCCAGGTGAGAGAAACCCTGGAAAAAGAGGGAATTCCCATGCTGGAGGCGGATATTACGATGATTCCGCAGACCTGGGTGGAATTATCCGACGAGGAGGATATTAAAAAGCTTACCCGTACCCTGGATCTGCTCGATGCCGACGATGATGTGCAGGCGGTTTACCATAACTGGGATGAATAAAAATGAAGAATAAGAATAAAAACGCACCGGTCAAATCCGGTGCGTTTTTGGGAATGGTAGGTATAAAATAAGAAAATGTTTAGGGGGGCCGGATGGCTGTCCGCCATCCGGTATGAGTATGAAAAAGCTTTTTAAGCGGTTACCCTTTCGAGTAACTGTTTATAGTATAGGGGATAAATGTGTCCTAAATGTGGCGGCAAACTGTAAAATTTATAAAATTCCTAAAGAAATTCTTATTAAAAAGGAAAATAAAAAAGGGAATCGTGAGAAAATACAGGAAAACCGCCAGTAAAAACTGACGGTTTTTTAGGAATGGTAGGTATATAATAAAATAAGAAAATGCTAAGGGGGGCCGGATGGTTATTCACCATCCGGTATGAGTATGAAAAAGCTTTGTGATTTCAAGTGTGAACTTGAAACAAAGGCCCGTCACCCTTTCGGATGACTGTATTCAGTATAACGGGAAATTGTGACCAAATTATGTACTTTACCTTAAAAAAATATAAAGAAAATAAAAATATAAAAAACCATTGGAAAAGATGGGAAGTTCGTATATAATAAAAAGTGTCGAAAGGCTCTGTTTTTGCCTTAACTTTTATGGAAGTATACAGGAATCCTGTGTCGTTACGGTTTATAGGTACATTTCCTGGGAAAAATAGAAGGATAGAAGAGATAACGTTGCTGCGGACATGTGAACAGCAACGAGATAACTGCCGAGAAAGTTAGCCGGACAGGAGGAAGAAAGAATTATGTTTACAATGATGTCCAATGACATTGGAATTGATTTAGGTACAGCCAGTATCCTGGTCTATATCCGGGGAAAAGGCGTAGTGTTAAAGGAACCGTCGGTGGTGGCGATTGATCGGGATACCAGTCGGATTATGGCTATCGGCGAAGCCGCCCGCCTGATGATTGGCCGCACCCCCGGGAATATTGTAGCCGTCCGCCCTCTGCGCCAGGGGGTGATTTCGGATTATACCGTGACGGAGAAGATGATGAAGTATTTTATTGATAAAGCGGTCGGGAAGAAGACGCTTCGCAAGCCAAGGATCAGCGTCTGTATTCCCAGCGGCGCGACGGAGGTAGAGCGAAAGGCCGTGGAGGATGCGACCTATGAGGCCGGGGCGCGTTCGGTTACGATTATCGAGGAGCCGGTAGCCGCAGCTATCGGGGCAGGAATCGATATCTCCAAAGCCTGCGGAAATATGATCGTCGATATCGGCGGAGGGACGGCGGATATTGCGGTGATTTCCTTAGGAGGAACGGTGGTCAGCGCTTCTATTAAGACGGCGGGGGATGATTTTGACGAATCCCTGGTGCGCTATATGCGAAAGAAACATAACCTCTTAATCGGCGAACGCACGGCAGAAGAGATTAAGATTAATATCGGTGCGGCTTCCCGCCGTTCGGAGGTTCTGACCATGGAAGTCAGGGGAAGAAATTTAGTGACCGGGCTTCCCAAGACCATTGTCGTTACCTCTGATGAAACCTTAGAAGCCTTAAAGGAACCTGCCATGCAGATTGTCGATGCCGTGCACAATGTGCTGGAGAGAACGCCGCCGGAGCTTGCCGCGGATATCTTTGACCGGGGAATCGTGCTGACCGGGGGCGGTGCCCTGTTAAGCGGTCTGGATACGCTGATTGCAGAAAAGACAGGAATTGCCACGATGATTGCGGAGGACCCTTTAACGGCAGTGGCTATCGGAACCGGGAAGTTTATCGAATTTGCCCACGGCGGCAGCAAACAGGAATTTTCAAGAAGATAAGAAACGAAGCCAGGAAAAGAAAGCAAGGGAATATCTGTAAAACTACAGGGCGGATTTTCCTTTGCTTTTTCTGTATGGGGGAAACTGCAGATGCTTTGTTTTTCTGGCAGAAGACGGGTTAATGAACAGGATGGAAACAGTAAAAGGATTTGTAGAGCGGATTAAGTTTAAAAATGAAGAAAACGGCTATACCGTGCTGAGCCTTAACGCAGAAGGAAAAGAAATCATTGCCGTTGGAACCTTTCACTATATCAGCGAGGGGGAGATGATTGAAGCCTGCGGGACGATGACCGAACATCCGGTTTACGGGCAGCAGCTTCAGGTGGAGAGCTATGCGGTGAAGACGCCGGAGGATACGCTTTCCATGCAGCGCTATCTGGGTTCGGGGGCGATTAAGGGCATCGGGCCGGCACTGGCGGCAAGGATTGTAAAGAAATTTAAGGCAGATACGTTCCGGATTATGGAGGAGGAGCCGGAGCGTCTTTCGGAGGTTAAAGGCATCAGCGAAAAGATGGCTATGGCTATCAGCAGTCAGGTTCAGGAAAAGAAGGAGATGCGCCAGGCCATGATGTTTTTGCAGGAATACGGGGTTTCTCTTCATCTGGCTGTAAAAATTTACCAGGAATACGGAATGCGTCTTTACGGGATTATCCGTGAAAATCCCTACAAGCTGGCGGAGGATATCCCGGGTGTGGGTTTTAAGATGGCCGACGAACTGGCAAAACGTGTGGGGATATTTACCGATTCCGATTTCCGGATCAAATGCGGTCTTTTATACACCCTTCTCCAGGCCGTGGGAAATGGTCATACGTTTTTGCCGGAGGAGGAATTATTCTCCCAGGGGGCACAGCTTCTGGGCGTGGATATTTCCCTGATGGAAAAACATCTGACGGATATGCAGATTGACCGGAAGATTATCGTTAAAGAGATAGAAAGTTCGGAGGGGGAGAAGAAAACCAGGGTTATCTACGCGGCGCAGTACTATTATCTGGAATTAAACACCGCAAGGATGCTGCACGACTTAAATATCCGCGGAGATATTCCACACGCACAGATAAAAAAACGTCTGGAAAAAATTCAGGAGGAAGAAGATATCCGGCTGGATGTTTTGCAGGAGGAGGCTGTTTTCCAGGCGGTGAACTGCGGGCTTTTAATTATCACCGGAGGGCCGGGTACAGGAAAGACAACGACCATTAATGCGATTATTCACTTCTTTGAACAGGAGGGGATGACGATTCTTTTAGCTGCGCCTACGGGGCGGGCGGCAAAGCGCATGACCGAAGCTACCGGTTATGAGGCAAGGACGATTCATCGTCTTCTGGAGCTGAGCGGAGGTGTGGCCGACAGGGATAATGCATCGATGGCGGGGATGCATTTTGAGCGGAATGAGGAAAATCCTCTGGACGGGGATGTGGTCATTGTCGATGAGATGTCCATGGTGGATATTCATCTGATTCATTCTCTGCTTCGGGCAATTACGGTGGGAACAAGGCTGATTTTGGTGGGCGATGTAAACCAGCTTCCCAGTGTGGGCCCGGGAAATGTGCTGCGGGATATGATTGAAAGCCAGGCGTTTCCCATGGTGAAGCTGACCAGGATTTTCCGCCAGGCGGCAGAGAGCGATATTGTGATGAATGCCCACCGGATTCATCACGGGGAAGCCGTGGATTTAACCAAGCGCAGCCGGGATTTTTTATTTATCCGCCGGGAAATGCCCGACGCCATCATCAGCGCCATCCTGACCCTGGTACAGAAAAAACTGCCGGCCTATGTCAAGGCACATCCGTTCGATATCCAGGTGATGACGCCGATGCGAAAAGGTGCCCTGGGGGTGGAAAGGCTGAATGTGATTTTACAGAATTTTTTAAATCCGCCCTCGCCGGAGAAAGCCGAGAGGGAGTACGGGCAGACCATCTACCGGGTTGGCGATAAGGTGATGCAGATAAAAAACAATTACCAGATGGAATGGGAAGTGCGCAGCCGCTACGGGGTTTCTACGGAAAAAGGTATGGGGGTATTTAACGGGGATATCGGGGTTATCCGGGAGATCAATACATTTGCCGAGATGGTTTCGGTGGAATTTGACGAGGGGAAGATGGTGAACTACAGCTTTAAACAGTTGGAGGAACTCGAACTGGCCTATGCGATTACCATCCATAAATCCCAGGGAAGCGAGTATCCGGCTGTGGTTATCCCCGTTTATACAGGCCCAAGGATGCTGATGACCAGAAACTTAATCTACACGGCAGTGACCCGGGCAAAGACCTGCGTCTGCCTGGTCGGACTCCCCTCCGGATTCCAGAGCATGGTCAGCAATACATTAGAACAGAGAAGGTATTCCGGTTTAAAGAAGAGGATTTTAGAACTGGCGGCTATGGGAGAGCCGATTTAGACTATGGATTGGAGAAGAGAAGGGTATTTGAAAAAAGAAATGTATGGAAAAGAACCTGCGTATCCGGGAAAAGAACGGGGCAGGGAATGGATGAAGCAGTTAAGGGAGCAGGCAGCCGGCCTTTTATTTCCCCGCAGATGTCCGGTGTGCCAGGAGATCGTTGTCCCGGCAGGAGAACTGATTTGTTCCGGATGCAGGGGAAAATTAAGCGATGTAAAGGGAGAACTGTGCTTAAAATGCGGCAAGGAATTAATCGGCGGGGAAGAAGAGTACTGCTTAAACTGTGTCCGCCATCCGAAAAGCTTTATCCGTGGAGCCGCATTGTTTAACTATAATGAAGTTTCTGCAAAATCCATGGTGCAGATTAAATATAAGAACAAAAGAGAATACCTGGATTTTTACAGTCAGGAGATGGCCGATAAACTGGGGGATAAAATACGTCGGATGAACGGTGAGGCGCTGATTCCCGTGCCGGTGCATCCCCAGCGCCGGAAACAGCGAGGGTTTAACCAGGCAGAGGAACTGGCCGTTCGCCTTTCTAAACTTACGGGAATTCCTCTCTGTGCGGATGTACTGCTGCGAAGCAAAAAGACAGCGCCCCAGAAAGAACTTACCCCGGGACAGCGTCTGAAAAATCTTGAACAGGCATTCGAGGTAAGGCAGGAAAGATGTCCCAAACATCTGTCTTCGGTGATTCTGGTGGATGATATCTACACGACAGGAAGCACTGCGGAAGCCTGCACCCGTGCACTTTTAAAAGCAGGGATTCCCAGGGTATATTTTCTGGCAATTTGTATCGGAGCCGATCGATAGAAAGCGTGACAGAAAATAAAGATATTAGAAATAACGACATTAGAAAATAAAAAACCAAAATAAAAAAGAAAAACAGGAGGATTTTTTCATGGAAAAGGCAAAGAAGTATGAAATCAGCTACGAACAGTATGAAGAAGGGGTTACGCCGGAGGATATGGTTAGGCAGATCCTGGACGACCCGGAATTTCCCGCGCTGAATGAAGTCATTATCGGGTGCTGGGGGGATGCCTGGGACGACGGGTGCCAGGCGCTTTTGGATGCGATTGCAGATGCACCGGAGAAGTTTTCTCATATTGAAAAGCTGTTTGTGGGCGATATGGACTATGAAGAGTGCGAGGTATCCTGGATTATCCAGGGGAATTACAGCAGGATCTGGAAAGCCATGCCCCAGCTTAAGGAACTTACCATTAAGGGAAGTTCAGAACTTGTCCTTGGAGAGATCTGCCATGAAAACCTGGAAGCTTTAACGATTATCTGCGGAGGGCTTCCGGACAGTGTTATCGAAGAGATTAAAAAAGCCAAGCTGCCGAATTTAAAGAAGCTTCTTCTGTATATCGGCATTGATAACTACGGTTTTGAAGGGGATGAAAATACCATTAGGGCATTTCTTGAAGAAGCTGATTTTCCGAAACTGGAATATCTGGGAATTGCAGACAGCGAAATCCAGGATGAACTGACAGCGGTGGTTTTGGAGAGCAAGTTTATGGCACAGCTAAACACCCTGGATTTGTCCTGCGGTACATTGACCGATAAGGGGGCCGAACTGCTTCTGGAAAAACTTCCGCATTATCCGCAGATAGAAAAGCTGGATCTTCACTATCATTATCTTTCCGATGCGATGATGAAGAGGATGGAACGCGAACTGCCGGGGGTGGATCTGGATCTTTCGGAGCAGAATGAACAGGAAGTCTACCACGGTGAGGTCTGGATGAATGCCATGCTGACCGAGTGATGGACGGCGTGATGGAAAAGGCAGGAGAGAAGTGGGCGGCTCTTTTGGGCTGTTCGGGGACAAAGCGAAAGATTTTTCTGGAAGATGCGGCCAGGCGTGAGGGGCTTTCGCTTCTCTTTATCGACTGGAAGACGTGGAACCAAGCGTTTTGGAAGAACTGGCTTGACGAACATGGAGGAAATGGGATCATTAAGATCGACCCGCCGCTGTGGGAGAGTGCTGCGCTGGATGTATTTCCGGCATTGGCCGGGGAGTACCGGAAGAATCTGGAACGGTTGGATACTATAGGGAAAGCGTTTGGTTATTCTTTTTTTAATCATCCGGAGGCAATCCTTTGTCTGTTAGATAAACGTGCCTGTAAGCAAAAGCTTGCTTTTTCCGGGTTATCCGTGACCGAAGAACTCCCGGCGGCAGATACGCTGGAAGTTCTTCTTTCGGTGATGGAGGAACGGCGGATCGGCCAGGTATTTATCAAGCCGAATTACGGGTCGGGAGCTTTGGGCGTTACGGCGTTTCGGGTCTGCCCAAAAACCGGGAAGATGGTTCTCTATACCTGCGCACTCTGGAATCCGCAGGAAAATTGTCTGATGAATACAAAAAAGATGCGGCGTCTGGAAGAACGCAGGGATATTTTGGTTTTTTTAAATCAGCTTTTAGCGATGGACTGTGTGGTTGAGCGTTGGTATGCGAAAGCCGAACACAAAGGCTTTACCTATGATCTGCGGGTTGTGGTTCAGGACGGGCAGATGGATTTCTGCCTGGCCAGGCTCTCGAAGGGACCGATTACCAACCTGCATTTAAACAACCATCCTCTTTTAGCCTCCGAACTGCAGCTTCCCCCTTCCGTCCTGTATGCCGCAGAATCCCTGGCCGTGGAGTCCGTGCGCCTGTACCCGGGGCTTAAAACTGCGGGGATAGATATTCTTCTGGAAAAAGGAAGCCTTCGCCCGAGAATTATCGAGATGAACGGGCAGGGAGATTTAATTTATCAGGATATTTACCATGAAAACCGGATTTACCGCCATCAGGCCAGGATGATGCTTTCCGAACTATACGGATAAGGAGGAAATAACCGTCATGGAAGACAGGAAAGAAATGCGCAATGATGATGTAAATAATAAAAATAACCCTACAGGGGCAAGGGCGGCTGAGGATGTTCCCGTCGGCCTTTTTCGGCCTTCCCATCCCAAAGAAAAGCCGTCCGTGGATATGCGTGAAGTTGTGGGGAAAAAAGATATTTTATTTATCTGTCTGGATACGCTGCGCTATGATGTGGCTGTTCAGGAAGAAAAAGCAGGAACAACCCCGGTCTTAAATCAGTACGGCCCCTGGGAGAAATGTCAGGCCCCGGGGAATTTTACCTACCCTTCACACCATGCGATGTTTGCCGGATTTATGCCCTGCCGCTACGATGCAAAGAACGTTGCCGACCGCGAACTCTTATTTTTTCCAAGGCAGATTGGTCTGGGAAATAAGGTGCCTGAAGGTGCCTACGGTTTTTCGGGAAGCACGATTATGGAAGGGCTGGCGGCGGACGGGTACGATACCTGGTGCGTGGGCGGCGTGGCTTTTTTTGACAAGCGTTCTCCGATTGGGAAGGTATTTCCCGGTTATTTTAAGAAAAGCTACTGGAATCCGTCCTTTGCCTGTCCGGTCAAAGAAAGTACTAAAAACCAGGTGGATTTTCTGCTGAAAAAAATTTCGGCGGCAGATAAGGATCAGCGGATCTTTTTGTACCTTAATGTGGATGCCATCCATTATCCGAATTATTTTTATGCCGACGGCGTTTCTCATGACAACCTCCAGAGCCATGCGGCAGCCCTGCGCTATGTGGATCGGGAACTTGGACGCCTGTTTGCGGGATGGAAGAGCCAGAGGAAGGAAGCCCTGGTTATCTGCTGCTCGGATCATGGAACCTGCTACGGCGAGGACGGCTGTCAGTTCCACGGAATTAATCATCCTTATGTCAATACGGTTCCCTATAAGCATTTTTTCCTGTGAAAATTGATCACCGATTAAGCAATTGTTTACACCATCCGTCAGATTTTACGTATGATATAGTATACCGTTTGCAGAAGCAATCAAACAGAAAGGAAAACGTATGTATATCAATGAAAACGGATGGATGCCTTTTCGCCCTGTTTCAGGCAGTAATGAACAGGTACAGATGACCGAAGCCTCACAGGATGCAGAGCCCGCAGCAGGCGGCTCAGATCCAGGCTATGCCCCGATATCTCCGGATACGCCCTCCTGGGGACCGCCGCCAGGAGATGATAATTCCCCGGGCTATGCTCCGATATCCCCGGATACGCCCTCCTGGGGACCGCCGCCCGCAGGTGATAATTCCCCGGGCTTTGCCCCGATATCCCCGGATACGCCCTCCTGGGGGCCGCCGCCAGGAAATCCAGGAGGTTCGGGTGGAGGCAGCAATCGTCCGGTTGTCATTATCCCGGGGCAGATCGGCTGTGTGAACTGCGGTTCCGGTTCTTCAGGCAATTATGCGAATGTGCGTTTTCTTCATGCTGCAGTGAACCAGCCGGCTGTACATGTAAGACTGGGAAACCGCACAGTTATCAATAACCTGCAGTATGGAAACTCCACGCCCTATTATCTGGAAAACGGGGGAAATACGCTGGTGACGATTGAAGATGCTCAGACCGGCCAGACCCTGTTTCGGCGAAATATCCGCTTTTCCGGCCAAAATGCCTATACCGTATCCATCATTAATGACGGTTCGGGAATTACCGCGTTTACGCTGACGGATACGCCCTGCAGCAGCCGCGGTGCAGCCTGTGTGCGTGCCGTAAACTTATCGCCAAACAGCGGCCCGGTGGATATTTTCCTTTCTGGCTATGGGCGTGTTGTATCGCGTCTGGGGCAGTTGGATGCTTCCGGTTATTATTCGGTCGGCCAGGGAGGCTACCGGGCCTTTGTATCGGAGGCTCTGCCCTGCACGAACAATAATGCTGTGATTATGGCCGATACCTATGCAGAATGTAATAATACCCGCATTGCCTATATGGATTCTTCCAATGTCAATCTGATGAACGGGGTAACTTACACGATGTATATTATCGGAATGGCCTATCAGTTCCCGGCACTGCAGATCCTGACTTTAGAGAGCGATTTGGTGTATTAAAAAGCTGTAGGGGAACGATTTTGCTTTAGCAGGCATTTTGAAATTCCTTTGCTTTGCAGGGCCATAGTTCAGAAGGCGACGATGAATTATGGCCCTGTTTTCTAACTATTCTTACATCCAGGAGGCTTTTATGTTCAACCCTTATGTCCAGTATATGTACAGTTATCCCCATAAAACGGCTTACCGTCCCCTGCCTTCACTCCCGCTTAAAGATTATTTTCGGCGTCTTGCCGGCCCGGGGCACGGTTTGTACCTGCACGTCCCTTTTTGTCAGACGAAATGCGGTTACTGCAACCTGTTTTCGGTGACGGGCCAGTCCGCAGAAGTTATGGACAAGTATCTTTTGGCGGTAGAACGCCAGGTGGAACAGTATGTTTCCATTCTTCCCGATTCATGTTCATTTTCTTCGCTGACCATTGGGGGAGGAACGCCTTTGCTTCTCAATGAAAGCCAGATGGATAGGTTTTTTGAGATGCTGAAAAAATCACCGCATTTTCAGGGAATCCAAGAAATGGTTATAGAAACGGCACCCAACCAGACAAGCAGGGAAAAGCTTCAGCGGTTAAAACAGGCGGGAGTTACCCGTGTCAGTATGGGGATTCAGAGTTTTTCTGATGCGGAACTGAAAACCCTCATCCGGCAGCACAGTGCCCAAAAAGCCCGTAAGGCTTTAGAACTTTTAATGGAGGAGGGTTTTGCCTGTGTAAATATTGATTTTATCTATGGGATTCCCGGGCAGACGAAGGATTCGCTTCTGTGTTCATTAAAAGAAGCCCTGGAGTTTTCCCCGGACGAGATATTTCTCTACCCGCTTTATGTTAAACATGGTGCCGGGCTGGAAAAGCAAATACAGTGCGGGCTGGTTCTGGAACCGCAGAAAGCTTATGAACAGTACAGGGAAGCCTCTGCCTTTTTAAGATCTTCTGGTTTTCGCCAGGATTCCATGCGCCGGTTTGTGCGGGTAAAGGATGAAAAAGGGACTTTGCGGGAATTTTCGGACTGCGGTTTTGGGACATCCCTGGCTTTGGGCTGCGGCGGGAGGAGTTATCTGGGAAACCTTCATTTCTGCACACCCTATGCCATTACCCCCAAAGACAGTCTTTTTCAGCTTCAGCAATTTATCGCGGCTAAAGATTATACGAAGGTAAACCATGGGATTCTGCTTTCGGAAGACGAGATAAAGAGGCGCTATCTTATCCGCCATCTTTTGATTTATCCGGGGCTAGATGAGGAAGAATATCACCGGCGGTTTCAAAGCAGGGCAGATGTGGATTTTCCGTTTCTGGGGGAATGGATCGATAAAGGCTGGCTGGTTCGGGATTCTTTCCTGGCGCTTTCTGAGATGGGACTGGGTCTGTCGGATTATCTTGGCCCGCAGATGATTTCCCGGCAGGTAAGACAGAGGATGATAGAGTGGGAGGCGTGCCATGGACAGTAAGATGATTCTTTACCGGGGCAGTTTAAAAAGCTGTAATTATTCCTGCTCCTACTGTCCTTTTGCCAAGCATCCGACTTCCGGGCGGGAAATGGAGAAAGACAGACAGGATTGGATGAAATTTTGTAAAAGTCTGGAAGAGCGGGCAGAGGAATTGGGCAGATTTGCGCTGATGGTGGTTCCTTACGGCGAAGCCCTGATTCATCCGTGGTACTGGGAGGGACTTGCCTTTCTCAGCCGGCTTAAACAGGCAGAAGCTGTGGGCGTCCAGACAAATTTCAGCTTTTCCATGGAGCAGGCGGGGAAGCTGTGGAAAGAAGCCGGAGGAAGGAAAGAGAAACTGCGCCTTTGGGCGACCTATCATCCGGAGATGGTTTCTCCTGAGCATTTTGCCAAGAAATGCCGGGAAGCGGCAGAGGAAGGGATTGCCCTGTGTGCCGGGGCAGTGGGCGTGCCGGAAAACCTTTCTCTGATCGGTGAACTTCGCCGCTGCTTACCGGATGAAATTTACCTCTGGATCAATGTGATGGACGGTCTGAAACGGGCTTATACCAGAGAAGAAGTGCAGGCATTTTCCGCGATTGATCCCTTTTTTATCCGTGAGTTAAGCGCCGTCCCGGCAAAACGTAAAAACTGCCAAAATCGTCTTTTTATCGAGGGAAACGGTAAGATGCAGACCTGCAATATCAGCGGACGTATGCCGGGAAACTGGTTTCAGGAGAATTTTTCCTTTCCTTCTCCTGTGTGCAGGCAAAAGGCTTGTTCCTGCTATCTGGCCTACGGCGGGCGCGGGGACTGGGTAAATACCCTGCTGTTTGGAAAGTATCCTCTGTTTCGTATTCCCCGGTATTTCCCGGCGGTTTTTCTGGATATCGACGGGACTTTGCTGCAGGAGGGAGAAAGGGAGATCGATCCGCTGACCGCGGCAAGCCTTAAGGCGCTGAAAACGATGGGAACCCGGTTATTTTTTGCCACAAGCCTTCCTGTGCCGGAGGCAAAAAAAAGGTGCCCGGAGGTATGGGAACTGTTTGACGGCGGGATTTTTGCCGGGGGTGCCCATCTTTTGTGGAAGGAAGCCGGAGGTGAGGATGAACAAGTGCCCTGTAATAAAATCCGGCAGAAAAAAGCCCTGCACCAGGAATACCGGGAAATCCTTTATCCGCTTGACGAAGCCGTGCTTTCTGCGGTGAAAGAGCAGAGTAAAAGCCTGCATTGCCGCCTGTATGCCTACAGAAATAAGGGAAAACTCTACAAAATAACCTTATGCCGCCGGGAGGACTGCGGGTGGGAGAGGGCAGAAGAAAGCTTCCTTCAGGGTGTTCTTCCCGAAACATGGAAAGGAAGCGTTCGTTTTCTTTGCGAGAATAATTGTATGCAGGTTATCCCGGCAGGGGCCAGCAAGGAAAACGGCGTGGAAATCATCTGCCGGGAAATCGGCATATCCCCGAAACAGGCGGCTGCCGTGGGGGATTCGGCGGAAGATGAAGCCATGCTGCTTTTGTGCAGTGAAGGAATAAAGCTTCAGGGTATAAAATAACTCACTGCCGTGAAAAATAATCATTAATCTGCCAGATACCATAGCGGTAATGCTTGTTAATCAGCTTTTTGGCCAGTTCATGGCTGCCGGATACGTAGGCTTCCGTGATGGCCTGGTGCTGGCGGATGGTTGCCGTTTTCTCTTCCGGTGTGCGGATCGCATAGCGGGTTAATAAAATACGGATCAAGTCGTACCGTTCGTAGGTTTCTTTTAAAAAGCGGTTTCCGCAGTGTTCAAAAAAACAGTTGTGATAATTGACATCGGCCTCAAAATAGAGGTTGCTGTCCTCCGCCTTAATCATTTCGTTCTGATAGCGGTAAAGTTCCTTCGCAATTTGTTCCTGGTCGGCAATCTGTGCGGTCATCAGCATCGCTTCGCAGGCCAGGGCCGAGATAAATTCGTTTACTTCTTTGGAATAATCCGGGTCAAAGCTGATAATCTGCGCCCCGGTCTTTGTCACATCCTCGACTAAGCCGTTTTGAAATAACTTATGGATAGCATCGCGGACAGGGGTGGAAGAAACCTGGAAGCGCTCCTGGAGCTCACGGTTGGTCAGCTTGCCTCCTAAAGGAATAACCCCGTCAATAATATCTTTCTGCAATATGTTGTATATCTGATCGCTGAGTGTCAGTTTTACAATTTTTTCTGCCATAGAATTTGGCTCCTCTTCTTTGTGGATTTTAACAAAAAGTGTCATTTAACAAAAAAACTTATGCTGTATTTTATGTGCGATACAGTGTCAGTTTGTACTAACCTTTGAAATCTTCCCTATTTTACTATACTTTCTCAGGAATTACAATCCAGTTACATGTATTTTTTCGGCCTTTTTTTGCAAACTGTTTTTGAACTAAAAATTGGAAAAAATAAAAAGTTGTAAAATCTGTTAAAAAAAAATAAAAAAACGCTTGACTTTTGTGAAATATATGGTATTATAGAGATACAAACATGATGCATCACGCATTACGCGCCATGTGTCAGAAAAAAGCTGAGGTCGCGACGAGGCTGAAAACTCAAGGGTGTAGCTAAAGAAAATGTCGATATGGAGGAGGCGTATGAATGTTTTTAACTGGATAGCGCAGGCATTTGTCAAGCTTGTGACATCAGTAAACAATTTATTGTGGGGCGACTTGGTAGTCCTGGAATTTTCTAACGGCGAAACACAGTTTGGTTTATCCCTTCTGGTATTGGTTCTGATACCTGTTGGTATTTACTTCACCGTGAAAACCAAGTTTTTACCGTTCCGGCTCTTTCCCGAGATGATACGGGTGACGCTGGAAAAAGACGAGAGCAAGGAAAAAGACAAGGATTCAATTTCCGGTGTACAGGCGCTGATCGTTGCTACGGCTACCCGCGTTGGTATGGGGAACTTAGCCGGTGTAGTTGCAGCGGTATCGGTCGGAGGCGCAGGAGCTGTATTCTGGATGTGGATTACCGCATTAATCGGTTCCTCTACCGCATTTGTTGAATCCACGCTGGCACAGATTTATAAAGAGAAGGACCCGTTATACGGCGGTTACCGCGGAGGTCCGGCCTACTTTATGGATCGTATGCGCATGATTACCAAGATTAAGCGTGAAGATGTTTACGTAAAGGATGTAGACAGTGAAGCAGCTTATGTTTCCGATGATAAAGAGTCCCATTACAGCCGCGGCTGTAAGTTCAGACTTCTGGGCGTTTTGTTTGCCTTATCAGGACTGCTTTGCTGGGCCGGTATCAGCCAGGTAGTGGCAAACTCCGTTACCACATCCATGAAGAATGCGTTTAACATCCCGCAGATTGCCACAACGGTCGTATTAGTTGCCCTGTCCGCAGTTATCGTTCTGCGCAAGAATGCAACCGTAAAGGTACTTGACCGAGTGGTTCCGGTTATGGCAGTTGCTTATTTTGCCATTACCATCTTTATCATTCTTAAAAACATTACCTTAATGCCTTCAGTGCTTGGAAATATTTTCTCACAGGCATTTGGCTTAAAGCAGGTAGCAGGCGGCGGACTTGGAGCAGTGGTTATGAACGGCGTTAAGCGCGGACTGTTCTCCAACGAAGCAGGTAGCGGTTCTGCCCCCTGTGCGGCAGCTTCGGCGGACGTTGTTCATCCGGCAAAGCAGGGCCTGATTCAGTCATTGGGCGTATTTATTGATACTCTGGTTATTTGTAGCTGTTCCGCATTCCTGATGCTTCTGGCTCCTGATTCCGTTATCGGCGGACTGGAAGGAATGGATCTGTTACAGGCAGCCATGAATCATCACTTAGGTTACTTCGGCGTTGTATTTATCGCAGTAATCCTGTTCCTGTTCAGCTTTTCAACCTTTATTGGTATTCTCTACTATGCACGTCCAAACGTTGCTTATGTATTCGGAGATACCTGGGCTGCACAGACGGGTTATAAGGTTTTCTGTCTGGTCATGCTGTTTATCGGCGGACTTGCAGCATACACCTTTGTATGGGATCTGGGTGACTTAGGCGTTGGTTTAATGACCATCTTCAATATGTTTGCTATTCTTCCTCTGGCCAGCCAGGCGTTAAATGCGCTGAAGGATTACGAGGCCAATTACATGAAGAAGAAGTAAGAAGCAGATAGATTTTTTTAGAAATAATTACTATGTATCGATTAATCCATTAATCAAGCTATCAAAAAAACTATATAAATTATATTAGGAGGAAAACTATATGGAAAAGATGAATTTTGCACCGGAGCCTTTTAAGATTAAAATGGTAGAGCACATGGGCAACCTGGACAAAGAAGCAAGAAAAGCTGCGGTTAAGGCCGGCGGTTACAACACCTTCTTAATCAAGTCCGAAGAGTGCTACATCGACTTATTAACCGACTCTGGAACAAATGCAATGAGCGACAGACAGTGGGCAGGTTTAATGCTTGGTGACGAAGCTTATGCAGGCTCCAGAAACTTCTACCACTTACAGGAAACTGTACGTGAACTGTTCGGCTTTAAGTATGTGGTACCTACCCATCAGGGCCGCGGTGCAGAGAACATTCTGTCCACACTGACCATTAAGCCAGGCGATTATGTACCAGGCAATATGTACTTCACCACCACCCGTTTCCATCAGGAGCGCAACGGCGCTACCTTCCGCGATGTTATCATCGACGAAGCACATGATCCAAGCTACGAGATGGACTTCAAGGGCAATGTTGACCTGAATAAGTTCCAGGCTCTGATCGACGAAGTAGGCGGAGATAAGATTCCGTATATCTGCCTTGCAGTTACCGTAAACTTAGCAGGCGGCCAGCCGGTTTCCATGGCTAACATTAAGGCTGTTTCCGAATTAGCACATAAGCACGGCATTAAGGTTATGTATGATGCTACCAGATGTGTTGAGAACGCATACTTCATCAAGACCAGAGAAAAAGGCTACGAGGACAAGACCATCAAAGAAATCGTTCATGAGATGTTCTCCTACGGCGATGGCTGTACGATGTCCGGTAAGAAAGACTGCTTGACCAATATCGGTGGTTTCTTATGTATGAACGACGAAGATCTGTATATCCGCGCAACCGGAATGGTTGTACAGTTTGAAGGTATGCCTTCCTACGGCGGCTTAGCAGGAAGAGATATGGAAGCTATGGCTATCGGTTTAAGAGAGTCCATGGATTGGGATTACATCAGCTACCGTGTAAATCAGGTTCGTTATCTGGGCGAGAAGCTCGACGCAGCAGGCGTTCCGATGATCAAACCTTACGGCGGTCATGCAATCTTCGTAGATGCTCGTGCATTCCTTGACCACTTAGATCAGGAAGAGGACTTCCCGGCACAGGCACTTGCAGCAGCAGTTTATGAGTTCTCCGGCGTAAGAACCATGGAGCGTGGTATTATCTCCGCTGGACGCGACAACGTAACGGGCGAGAACCATGTACCGAAGCTGGAAACCATCCGTCTGACCATTCCGAGAAGAGTTTACACCTACGCTCATATGGATTATGTAGCTGAAGCTATCATCCAGCTGTATCAGAGAAGACATGATATCAGCGGCTTGAAGTGGGTATACGAGCCGGCAGTTCTGCGGTTCTTCACCGGACGCTTCGAAACCAAGAATCCTGAATTAATCAAGGGATTTTAATGTAAGGTAATTGCTGTATTGCAGAAATTTGCAGTAAACATGAGCAGTAAGCTGATTAGGCTGAGTTAATCATCCTTAAATACCGGAGGAAGCAAAGCTTTTCGGATGTGGGGCCGACAAAGCAGAGCAGAAGCCGGGAACGAAAGACCAAAACAAAGATTAAGAGCTACCAGCAGCCATGAAAACCAGGGCCTTCCGAGAAATCGGGGGGCTTTTGGTTTTTATGGCTTTTCATTGCTTTTTTACACAAATAAGGATATAATGTTCATAAACTGTTGTTTGGAGGTGTAAGAGATGCTGATTCAGTTTAGTGTAGAAAACTATCTGTCGATTAAAGATAAGATTGTACTGTCCATGCTTGCCGGTAAAGACAGTGAGCACTCTGAATACTTGATTTCTGATACAAATAAAAATTATTTAAAATCTGCGGTTATCTACGGTGCGAATGCTTCCGGCAAATCCAATGTGCTGAATGCATTCTGGTTTATGGTAAATTATGTGCTGACTTCCCATAATCAGCAGCTCCATAAGTCGATTGATCGTTCTCCTTTTAAATTTGATAAGATAACACCTGTACAGCCCAGCAGTTTTGAGGTTATTTTTACGGTTAAAGGTGTACGATATGCCTATGGTTTTTCCGTAACAGATAAGGAAGTTGTGGAAGAATATTTGTATTACTATCCTAATGGCAGGCCGGCATTGATCTTTGAACGCACAAACACAAAATTATTTCGTTTTATGATAGATATCGATGAACAAACTACACTTAAAGAACGCACTTCTGCCAATAAACTTTATTTGTCTGTGGCATCGAACTGGAGTTATTCTAAAGTGATTCCTGTTTTCGAGTGGTTTGCATCCTGCCGGATTGTTACAAAAAATTCAGTTGCAGATGCATATGGATTAGAGGCAGAACAGTTAAAGGATGATACTTACCGCAGTGTTATTGCATCCATGCTTCGCATTGCAGATTTTGGTATTCATTCGCTTTTGATAAGGGAGGCAGAACCTTTACTTGCTTTGCAAAAAGGAAACGGGCATTATAACAATATTGACGCTGTCCACATCATTCAAGATGAAAATGGTAATGCTGTTTCGTATGCATTGCCTATGTCCGAGGAATCTGATGGAACCAACAGCTATTTTCGGCTGATTGGTGTTATCAAAAAGGCTTTGGATCAGGGAACTCTTTTGGTTGCTGATGAGATTGATGCGCACCTGCATCCGCTTTTAACGAAACATTTAGTATCATTATTTAACAGTGCAGAATATAATGCAAATGGTGCACAGTTGATTTTTACTTCGCATAACACGAATCTTCTGGATTTAGAATTATTGCGCAGGGATCAAATCTGGTTTACAGAGAAGGATGAACAAACTTCATCGACGGATCTTTTCTCCCTTTATGATTTTTCTGTGCGAAAGGATGCCAAGATTGAAAACGGATATTTGATTGGGAGATATGGGGCAATTCCTTTGATTAAAGGGGGAAAATTGTAGGATGACACGAGGAAAAATAGAAAAGCGCGGCGGGCGGCGCAGAAAAATTAAGCCGGTTATTTTAATTGTAACTGAAGGCTCAAAGACGGAACCCAAGTATTTTGAGCATTTTCGGACGCGCCAGACCAATGTTGATATTCGTGTGGTGGGCAGCCGTACCAGCGCAGGGGAAACGGATTATATTCGTTTAATTCGGAAAGCTGTCGAATATCAGAATAAAAATCAAATTTCTGTTGATGGCGGGGATGCGGTGTGGGTAGTTGCGGATGGAGATGTGAATTATAGAAATCCAGATCCTGTAACAGCGAAAGATGGGCAGCTTGCCAGAGCAAGAAAAATGGCTGAGGCAAAGGGAATCCAAATTGCTATTTCCAATCCCTGCTTTGAGTTTTGGTATCTTCTTCATTTTCAATATACAACCCGATTTCTCAAGGATTATCCGGCAGTGAAAGCCATGCTGACAGTTCATTTGCCGGATTATGAGAAATCGAATGATGTATGTGCACAGCTAATAGAACATACCAGTACAGCAATTAAAAATGCCAAGAAGGTAGAGCAATATCAGATTTATAACAATGCCAACCTGCCCTTTAGCATTGGCGTAAATCCATTTACGGACGTATATCATCTTGTAGAATCACTAATATGATGTTTTGGGAACAGTAGTTTTGCTGTTCCTTTTTTATGTTTTTCAGGAAAGTCAATTAGACATGCCACAGCGACGTGCTGCTTCCCAGCACCGAAAAGGGAGAGCATCCGATTGTCGTATGGCCCGGCGAATGCTGGTACTGCGGTGCCTGTGTTCAGCAGTGTCCGGTGCCGGGGGCGATTATGCTGGAACATCCGCTGATGAACCGGACGAAATTTGTAGACGTTATCCCGGAGCCAGAGGAAAAATAGGGAAAGCAGCAGAAGAAGATTTGAAAATAGGATATTTGGGTTTATCTGTGTTACACCCTTGAAGGCAGGAACAGCCCTGGCGTTTGTACCGGGGCTGTTTCTTCTCTTAAAAAGGATACCTTATCGGACGAAGTCCGCCCATCCTGAAAGGATTTGCATCCACGAGTGCCCGGATGGGTATAGATTTTTGGCATAAGTGATATCAAACATATTACCGGATACGGAACTGACCGATTAAACTATTTAGGGTGTTGGCCTGGTTGGAGAGTTCTTTGGATACAGCGGCGCTTTCTTCGGCTGCGGCGGAGTTTGCCTGTACTACCCGGGAAATATCTTTAATGCCTTCCTCGACAGAGGTAATCATCTCGGACTGGTGGGCGCTGGCACGGGCAATTTCGTCGGTCAGCGTTTTGATGGACTGGATACATTCGTTAATGGTCTGCACTGCGGAAATCGCATGGTTGGTGGATTCGGTTTCGGCCTGGATATCCTGCATGGAGTGACCAATCAGCACGCCGGTATCCTGTGCCGCTTCGCTGGATTTGGCAGCAAGGTTGCTGACTTCCTCGGCGACAACGGAGAATCCCTTTCCGGCGCTTCCGGCACGGGCGGCTTCGATGGAGGCATTGAGCGCTAAGATATTGGTCTGGAAGGCGATATCCTCAATAGTTTTGATAATGCTGACAATCTTTGCGGAGGACTGGTCAATTTTCTTTGTGGATTCAATTAACTCGGTCATCCTGGTATCTGCCTCGGCAGCAAAGCCGTTGGCCTTATCGACCAGTTCGCTGGCATGGTTGCAGCGCGTGGAGCTGTCCTTAATCCGGGAACTGAGTTCGGTTACGTGAGATACTAAGCCGTCGATGGATATGGACTGTTCCATCGTACCCTGAGAAAGGGTCTGAAGTCCGGCGGATACCTGATAGGCCCCGGAATCTACCTGGTTGGCAACCTGGGAAATATCGCGCATAACCTTGGTCAGCTTTGCGCGTATGGTGGTCAGGCTTTGGGATAAGGTTCGGCAGTCGCCAATGTAATAAGATTCATTTTGGGTTACATCGACAGCGATATTGCCGTCAGCCATCTCGCCCAGTATCCGTCCGATATCGTCAATGGTTTTGCGCAGGCAGTCACAGACATCGTGTACCGTCTGGGCAATCAGACCGATTTCATCCATGCGTCCGTAAAAGTCCTCAAGTTCCCGGTCGGCAGACAGATCCAGATTGCCGAGATGATGGATGGCATGTTCCACAACCATCAGTTCCTTGCCCTGCCGGTAAAGAATAACCAATGTGATAAGGATGATGGCAGCAGCGACGGCGGCACATAATGCACCGGCGATAATGCGAACCAGCATAACTGCGTGATAAACCTCCGAGGCATTGTCCCGAACCATAAAAACCCATCCGCGGTCTTTTAAATATTTATAGACAACTAACTGGTTTATTCCCTGTTCGTCCCGATATGTATAGGTATTTGCCTGGGTGCTGCCGTCGTTTTTGATTTGGTTAAGGATTTCCAGGTAGCCCTGGTCCGTGGTTTCGGTGTTTAGTAATTCTTCATCCTCATGGTAGAGGTATATTCCGTTTTCTGCATTTAAAAAGGCATATTCGCTGTTGGGCAGCCCCTTTATTTCCAGCCCCAGAAGAACATCCATAAGCTGGCTGGCATAGACACCGGCACCCACATAGCCGATGCACTGGTCTGCCTCGAAGATGGGATAATACATGGAAAGAATCATACTTCCTGTTCCCGGCGACTTCATAATGCCAAGATTGGTCAGGTGCTGGCTTGCCAGGATGGTGTTCTGGAAGGTTTTCAGGGATTCTCCGGTGCGGGTGGTTATGCCGATAGCCGTTGGCGAGGTGTGCGTCAGCACATAGGTATCCGGGGTTGCTATGTAAAGTCCCTCAAAAATGCCCTTGATCGCGGCAAAATCTTCGGTATAGCGCTGTACCCTTTCCAAAAGAGCGGGATCGTTCGGATGCAGCAAAAGGTCGTGCACCTCGCTTCCTAAGGCAAAGGCAGACATGTATTCCTCGGCGGAGGTTACATAGTCATTGATAATGGCGGCCCTGGATTCCACGGCGTCGGTCATCTGGTTGGTGATATCGTTTTTTACAATGGAAGCAATACTATTAGATACAATAAGCCAGAGCAATAACATTCCGGTCAGGGTGATGATGGTGGTGATGATACTGATGCGGGTTGCAAGTTTTTGATTGGAAAGAAATTTCATAATAATCTCCATTCCGCCGCCTTTCAGTTGGCGGCACAAATAGTAATGA
>CAMNRM010000051.1 GCA_946553025.1 uncultured Clostridium sp. | reverse complement strand
TTTCTATTATACGTGAAACAAACATCAAGTATCACAAAACGGAATCGGATGTGCTCATTGGCGATTATATTATCCTGTATCAATATAAGGGCAAGAGAGAACAGATATGCAGATTTGACTGTGGGCAGTTGTATAAGATGTATGAAAAAGGCAGCTGGGCAGCTGTGTGGGAAGAGATTCTTTCTTCGTTCAACACCAGCAAAAAATTCATGGAACTGGGAATTATGGATCTGATTGAAAAAAATGAGTATGATCCGTTAAAAGACAAGCTTTTCATCCGTCCGCTGAATTACAAAGACCACCGATATGAATTGAAAGACCATATTTACAGGCACATCGGCGATATGGTGCTGGTTCTTTATATTCTTGTAAGTGATGAAAATGATGGCAAAAGGCATGATGTATTGTCTGTTAAGGTACCTAAATCCTTAATGCAGGCATGGGGGATAGATGAAGAGGAAGTGTGGGAGAATGCGATGAGCAATACGTATATCATGGCACCGCCGCGTATGTACTTAAATCCGATGGAGTTAGACAATCCGCCTTATTGCAGAGGTGCGTTTATGGCATTGAACAGTAGTATAACTTCACTTTCACCGCTTGCAGTGCCGATTGTGACAACGACAGTGCAGATAAACGGCGCAATTGCCATGTTTTATCCCGGAGTGATGAAGCGTATAGCAGAGCTTTTCGGAGATGATTATTATATAGCTTTCACGGGCACCAGTGAAGCCAGACTTCATAAAAAAGGCACGATACGACCGCGAAATATACTTATGCGGCTCAAGCAGATGAATAAAGTTTTCGATCCGTCAGAAATCCTGTCGAACAAGGTCTATTTGTACGAAACAGCGAATCAAGAACTGAGGCAGCTGGAACTTTGATGGCTTAGGTAAAAGTTTATGTCCTGTGCATGCCGCTTATTCGGCGGCATACACGGAAACGAATTGAACAATATTTTTTGAATAGGATTTTGCAAAATCACTGACTTGATAAGAACGGATTCTTTCTTTCACAATTATTGGCACGAGGAAGCCGTTGGATGAGAGTTTTACGCACCGGTTAATAACGGTTTTATTAGTTACACCAATCATTTTGCTGACTTTAGTTGGGGTAAATTCGTAAAGATGGTTTTGGAGCAAAAACAGCAATAATTCTTTTTCTTTTGTGTTCAGGTAGGAAAGTCCTGCATACAAGTCGTTTTCTCCGGATTCTTTGGACAGTTCACACACTTTGGATGAATATAAATGAACCATGCGCAAAAAATATTCAACCCAGATTTCCGGGTGTGGAGGATTCTTCCTTCCGGAATAATACAATACCGGAAGGCCCATCTGCAGGGAACGGTAATATTCTTCTGCGTCATAAGCAAAGTATTCTTCTAACGAACCAATCCCGTTAAAGCCATATCCGCCGCTGTCTAAAATATATCCTGATAATAACCGGGCAGTCCTGCCGTTGCCGTCTTCAAATGGATGGATGGTGACTATCTGGTAATGAACCACGGCAGCTACAATAAGCGGGTGATCATCCGTTGTGTTGACATAGTTTACTAATTCCTTTAACAATTCAGGAATATCGATATATTCCGGGGGGATGTATTCTGCGCTGCCATTTACCGAATCATATACAGCAAATAAAAATCCCGGCGGCATGGCACCCCGCAAACCGATTTTTTCTTTTGAAGCCCCCTTTTCTACAAGAGCCTGTACTTCCAGGATTAATTCTTCAGAAAATGGGACTTTTTTCTTTGCTTTCTTTTCTAGCAGATTTAAAGCCAGAAAATAATTCCTGACTTCCTGTTCGGGTTTTAGAAAATGTCGGTGAGGGTCGCTGTCAATTACGTCATTCACTTGTTTTTCTGTCAATGGATTTCCTTCGATTTTGGTGGAGGCGTAGGAACTTTTCTTTTTTGAATTTTTCCTGAGTTTGTTTGCCGTCAAAGCAGGAATATGGACATTACTCAGCGAAAACCTGTTTTGGTCAATGGCGGATATTAGTTTCAGCATATTGTTTGTCAATGTTACTTTGATCAACGCTTATTTCTCCTCTCAAAAATGGCAAAAGTTGTTGGATGATTCTATATTGATTATACCTCAGCAGGAAAAAGAATTCCACTATTTTTACACTATTCTTTCATTAATTTACACTATTTTTTCATTAATTTCCACTATTCTTTCACTAATTTCTTCCTTGCAGCTGATTCCGGTAAATATTATCGCTTACCGAAGCCAATATGGAAGCACTGACCCAGCAACGATTGTGGGGCCTGCGATTGCGGCAATATCACAAAAGATTCGCACTATATTTTTATGTATTGACAAAAATAGATAAAATGTTGTATCAAATAATTTACTAATATTTACTACTGAAGGAGAGAATAAAGTGAAAGTAAAGGTAAAAGATATTGCAAAGGCAGCAGGAGTGTAACCAAGCACAGCTTCACTGGTTCTGAATGGACGTCCCTTCAGGATTGCCGAAGATACAAAAGAACATATCCTGCATGTGGAAAAAGAACTGCAATTTCAGATGGAATCGGGCATTGATTTTATAAAGTCGAAAAAAGTAAAGATTTTAGGAATGATTGTACCGGATGAGCAGAGTGCTTTTTATCATCAGTTAGCGGAAGAAACGGCAGCTTATGCGTTTCAGCAGGGCTATACCGTTTTCTAGTGCTACACGAATGATGATATCCAATATTTTTATATGGCAATTGAAAGTTTGATGGCGAAAAATGTCGATGGATTTGTTATTATACCGCCCAGAACAATGGATAAAGAGAATGTGAAGATTCAGGTACTGCGAAAGCAGAGATGGAAATTCAGACGGATGAAACCTATGAACTGGAATTTTGCCCGTTGTTGTCCATTGCTGTAAATGAGTGAACAGCAACAAATACGAAATTTTTGAAGATGAATTGTAATATTGACATATTTATGTTATATTATGGAATAAATAAATGATACAACAGGATTTAGATTCATACTAAAGGTTATTAAGGAGGATTAATCTAATGAAAAGATGCAGGTTATTGATAGCAACAATGATGATTTCTGCTTCTGCATCAATAATGGCAATAGCAGGGGAATGGAAATCAAATGAAAATGGATGGTGGTATGATCGTGGGGACGGCAGCTGGCCAGTTAATGGCTGGGAGTGGATTGATGGAAATAGTGATGGAATAGCTGAATGTTATTATTTTAACAGCGATGGTTATTGCCTGCTCAATACAGCGACTCCAGATAATTATATTGTGGATGCTAATGGTGCATGGATTGTTAATGGATTGGTTCAAACTCAACCAGTAACTATCAATGGAAATGAAGCAGGGGCGGTACAGCCTGTTTCTTATGTCGGCGTTTATGCTCTGGCAGACTATTGGCCGAAATATATTGAATGGCCTGATGAATATATGCCTTTGGGTCTGGGATATCCAGCTATTAGAATTGACAGTCATTTGAACGGTATTATTCAGGGGCATTACTACGATGGTTCTACAGGGGCAAGCCTTGACATGACCTGTGATTTTATGGAATTGGTTGATAATAATGGACATTTTAGTACTGTACTTCCAGAACAAGGATATGAAGTGGTTCTTGATTTTTATTTGCAGGAATCTCAAGGGAAAAAAATTATAATGTTAAATAAAACGGTAGTAAAGCACGCTAATTTTGAATTAAAGGCAGATGATTTTGCAAAACAAGAATTGAAAGATGATTATTATAGTGGAATTCAACAGTTTATTGAATATCATTAAGTTTTTAAAATTAAGGATTAGGTTAGTTTATAAGGAATTACACGCAGAACGGGCTGCTGACAACAAACGGCGCTATGCCCCCAGCAAGGGGTATAGCGTCTATTTGTTGTAGGGGTATCCTCAGCGAACATGGTCAGGTCTGTACTTATCAGGATTACCTGCTTCCCGTCATCATTAATGAGGACAAACAGCAGGGGCTGGTAAAGTTTTTGTCCCCACAAAATAAACACGGGAAAGGTAACGGACCTGTTTTTCATCCCCATCGAAAAACTTTTGACTCTAAAGGTAATAAGATGGGAAGGAAAAGAAGAGTTAAGAAGCGGAATGTAATAAATAGAGGAATCGGACAGAACAAGAATAAAGTAAGATTGTGGATATTTGTATTTTGAGATGAAAATGATAGATTATTTATGGAATCTATGATAAGATAAGGGTAAATAAGCAGACGGGAGGAAGCTATACCACAGATGGGAGCAGAAGTGAAAACGATACTTGCAAGAAATATAGAGGCTGCTGGAGAGAATGCAGCTTATGATGCCGCCTGTAAACGACTTCTTGCAAATAAAATTATCCTGGCATGGATCATGAAAAGCTGCCTGGAAGAATACCAGGATTTTAATGTAGATGAGATTGCAGAAAAATACATTGAAGGGGAGCCGCAGATTACCAAAATTGCAGTGAATCCAGATGAAGGGGCAGATTGCAGCGGTGAACAGATTAGAGGGGATAAAACAGAGGACAGCACGATTAACGAAGGCACAATTACCTATGATATCCGTTTTGGTGCGATGGTTCCTGATAGAAAGGAAAGTATAAAATTAATTATTAACGTGGAGTCACAAAATGATTTTTATCCTGGTTATCCATTAATTAAACGGGGGATTTATTATGCCAGTAGGATGATTTCCTCACAATATGGGGTGGAATTTACGGATTCCCATTATGAGAAGATTCACAAAGTCTGCTCGATTTGGATTTGTGCTAACCCGCCAGAATACCGTAAGAATACAATTTCTAAATATATGATTAAGGAAGAAAATTCGATTGGAGAGGTTAAAGAAAAGAAGGCAAATTATGATTTGATTACGGTAGTTATGATTTGTTTAGGAACTTCTGAAAATGATAATTATAAGGGAATATTGAAACTATTAGATGTACTACTTTCTTCAGAAAAGGAACCCGAAGAAAAGAAGAAAATACTCCAGGATGATTTTGAAATTAAGATGACAAAGACATTAGAGAGTGAGGTGCAGGAAGTGTGTAATTTAAGTAAAGGTGTGGAAGAAAGAGGAATTGCGATAGGAATTAAGCGTGAACGTGAAGAAGGTACTCTAAGATCGATAGAAAATTTAATGGAAACATTAAAGTTATCTGCGGAGCAGGCGATGGCGGCATTAAAAGTTCCAGAAGCAGATAAGCCTAAATATGTCAGTAAATTAAATCAATAAGTAATGAAATAATTCCCCGACTGTTATAGATAGTTGGGGAATTATTGTAAACAATTATAATGACAGTTTTTCTCCCACAGAAAGAATCGTTGCCTCGATTCCTGTTGTATGTTTCAATTTTTCTTTAAACTGTACAGGGTCTTGTATTATCGCCGGCATTGTATTGTAATGCATAGGAATTACCATTGTTGGATTTATCATTTTTGCTGCTTTAATTGCGTCATCAGGTCCCATTGTAAACCTATCTCCAATCGGAAGCATTGCAATGTCAATTTTTTCATCCTGCAGCAGTTCCATATCCTTTATCAGCTGCGTATCGCCTGCAAAGTAGATTTTCTTTTCTTCAATAGTAATTACAAATCCACATGCGACACCGCCCGGTACGCCGCTTCCATGGGCTGCTGTTACGAACTTAATGTTTCCGAAGTCAGTGCGAATATTTCCGCCTGGCTGTCCCTGCTCCATCTTTATCGTTTCCGAAAGAAGTGTGCCAACTTCCGGCGTACAGAATACCACACTGTTGCAGCGCTGCGCGATTGCGTCGGTATCGCCGATATGATCGCCATGCGCGTGAGATACCAGAATGTGTGACGCTTCAACTTCTTCTGCAGATATAGCTGCGTTTGGATTGCCGCTGAGGAAGGGATCAAGCAGCAATGTATACTCCTTTGAATGAATGGTGAAGCATGAGTGCCCCAAATATGTGATTTCCAGACCGCTTTCCCCTTTTAATGTCTTTGTGATTTCAGATGGAATTGGCGGGCAGCCTTTACAGAATGGTGCCAGATCTCTGAATTTTGCTGTACAGTTTCCTACGAGGCAAGGATTTTCAGCTTTTTCGATATCCTCCTGTTTAATATCCTTTCCGGCAAAAATAGTATAAGTCTTTGGTCCACCCGAAAATTCATGGGTGTGATAACGCAGAAACTGTATCAGTGATGCGTGACATGCACTGCAGGCACTTTCGTCTTCCATTACCAGTTCATCACAGGAAAGTCCCAGTCTGGCTTCTCCTGCGGTTTTGAATTTCCGCCGCTACTTTTCATAATCGGCCGGTTCTACGTCTATGGAATCATAGCTTACTTCACGCGCCTTTGCAATCAACTTCAAATGACCAATATCGCCCAACGGGATTTCCATGAGTTTCAATGCAATCATATCTGCGGCAACAGGTTCTTGGCTGGCTAACACCACATCCAGATTTACAGGATCGCCGCCGCTTGGACCAAATCCTTCCATACAAACCGTACCATCTATGACAGCGTAATTCGGATAGCATACGTTGGTAATATCCCAAAGACCGTAATCTAAAACTCTGCCTTCAGCATTCTCTGGCAATTCTTTTTTTATGCGGTGCAGCTTTGTTTTTTCTCTTTTGTACATCGTACCTTTCATATTTTTAATACTTAAAGTAACACCTGCATACATATGTGTCTTAATGACAGGAACACTGACAACGATATCGTTATCATACATTGCCGATGAAAAAATGACACTATTTACCATGGTTCCGGCAGGGATTTTCTTTTCAATCGGATCATATCCGTTGAGGTCAGCGCAGATGACTTCCGGATACTTGTCACATGCAGCCTTAATGCCTGCTGCCTCCAATGCTTCCATACTGTCAACACCAACAATGGAGCTGTCGCCTACCGTAATTTTCTTTGCTTTCTTCTCTTGAAAAAAGCGAATTAGCCCCTCTACAACTTCCGGGCTTGTGCATAAACCTGTTCTGGCCTCTCCTTTAAATCCGGTATTTACTTTCAGCAATACTGTTTTCCCTTCCACCGGCTCTTTACAAACCGCTGAAATTGCGTCATAAGCATTTTGAATTGGATCAGAGCCATGTACAACTTTTACAAACTTATTCATAATTCACCTCATCACAATAATTAATCAAAGAAATAACTGTCTGCAACCTGCGGCTTTCCGCTCTTGTAGCGGAAGTAAGAGAAAGCAAAACATGCTGTTACTACAATAACTGCGCCTATTGCCACCTGTAATGTCAAAGTTCTGAAGCAGCAATAAGTCAGGAACAATCTGGCAGCCAGCGCAACGATAATGGATGCTCTGTAGCTGCTCTTCTTTACCTTCAGAGAACTATCGACAAACTGCTCAGGGAATGAATCCGGCAGCTTCCAGTAAGAAAGCAACAGTGGAATCTGGAATACACAGTTTATCAAAGTCGTGATACTGGAAAGAATTCCGATATTTACGCCCATAATAATCGGAATCAGGCAAATTCCGCATAGAATTGTAATAATCTTCCAGCAGGTATCGCGGCTTCCTCTCACGCTTAAATTTTTTGGAAGCCATCCGTCTTCACTTGCTTTTTCTAGTCCGATTGTGAAAGAAGCCAATGCGCCGCTTACGGTAGATACCAGACATAAAATCGGTCCCAGAATGATAAAGGCGACAAATGCGCTTGTTGGCAAAATGGCTCTGCTAATATCTGTAAGCGGCTTTCCTGAAAGCGCCGCAAGATCTATTGCGCCTACCTGTGCGATGGTCACAATGCCATAGATGAAGATTAAGGAAACAAAGGTTGCCAAAATGCCCCACGGCATATTTTTCTTTGGTTCAATGGTGTAACGTCCAAATGCCAGTACATTGTTATCATAGTTTTGGCAGGAAAACACCAACATCGCTACTGCCGCAAAGATGCCTTTGCTTCCGCCGGCAAAAAACTCCGTTCCGCCGAAATTAAATGTATCCGGATTCAGGTGGGTAAAGGATACAACGCTGAATACTGCTAATGCAGCAATCAGAATAAATGTTGTATATTTCTGTACCCCCGCCATAAAATTAATGCCGATGCAATGTACTGCCCAAAACAAAATAATGATTACTACACCGCATAGTCTGGCGTCAATGCTTGGAAACACACTGTTTACGTAGCCTCCGAAAGCTGTTCCCAAAATCGATAAAATCAGTGCGTTTAAGACCTGGAGCAATACAAAGGCACCTCCAAATCTATGTCCCATAAAGGTTGTTGCAACCGTATAAACACCGCCGTTAAAATTCATAATACTGCTGATATATACAAGCGGCAGCATGGATAAAAAGCCTACAACGACTGCAAGGACATATGCTAGCCAAACCGAATATCCGGTAGCCGCGGCTGCAGGTCCTGTCAGGGATACCAGACCTGATCCTACGAAAGTGCCAATTGCCATCATCAATAACTTTGTTCTCGTAAAAGTTCTTTCTGGATGCAAAGCAGTTGAATCTGCCTGTTGATTCATCTCGTTCCTCCTCATTTTTATGTTTTAATTGAATGGTAAAATGCAGAAGCTTCTTGTGCTTTCTCGTCGACTATCTTAAATTATAGGTGTAATTTTAGTAAAAATCATCGTAGACAGTTCCAAGTTTTTATGTTAAAATTTATAAAATTAGTGCAAACAGCACAATATTTTAGGAGGAATAAAATGTGTATTATACACTATAACATATTGCAAATATTATCGTTATATCATCCAAAATGTACAAAGCTTATCGATGAAGATTATATCTATGAAGATATTTCCATACTAACATTTTCGTTGGATAAAACCCCAAAAGCAAACCAACTGTATATTTCTTTATCCGCAGACTTTTCGTTTTTTAACCAATTCAGCCAAAAAGTTACCATTATTTGCCCTGCCGGAAATGAATTTTTTGCGCGTTTCAAGGAGTTTCCTTGTGCGGTGATTGCGCTGGCTGATTCTTCCGATATGGCAGACGTAATCAATCGTCTTACAAACTATAAAAATATGGTTTCATCTTGGAAATCTGCGCTAAATCTTGAGGTAGCAGCCGGTTCAGATCTTCAGTCGCTATTAGATATCAGTGAGTCTTACTTTCATGATCCAATTATTATTATGAGCAAAACGCTGAAAGTTCTGGCATGTACCAAACATATACACGCTTCCCATCCAGATGTCGAAAAAACAATCCGCGACGGCTACTTCTCCAGACATATGATAAAAGGATTAATCGAAAACAATTATCTGCAGGCAGCTGAAAGTTTTCGGGAAATTGGATATCACTATCCTCCCAATTATATTGGATGTACAAAAATTATAAAGGTCTTTGGAGAAAATACCCTGCATGCGCATACCATCTGTTTATATGGCTTATCTTCAGATCCTACACCAGAAACGATGTATAGAATGAAAATTTTGGTCAATGCCATACAGGAATTGCTTCATCTCCATTATTCTGCAAAAGGGGTGTCCGATAATCGGGATTCCTGTATATTTAAAGAATTGATAGAAGATGATCTGCCGCCAGATGAGTTTGAGAATAAATCCAGTTTATTAAACTGGAAGCCGCAGGATTCCTACTGCATCTGCTGCATTAAATTCAAACGGTATTTCTATCCATATGCTCAGTATGTTATCAATTGTCTGCAAAGCGTTCCGCTTTTTACCAATGTCTTTACAGTTAATCAGGAGATTATTGTTTTGGAAAAACTGACTCGACATTCGGAAATCAATGAAAAAAAGCAAAATCAAAATATTTGGCTTGAGTCATTATTAAAAGAGAACAGCGCTTACTGCGGTCAAAGTAATCCATTTAATCATTTATCCGAATTTCGTCAGGCTTATCTACAGGCATCAGCCGCTGCCAGTATTGGAAATTTACTGAATCCATCGAAAATGGTGTATCAGTACAGGGATTACTTTGCCTACCATATTTTGTGTATCTGCGAAAAACAAGTTCCGCTAGATAAACTGTACTGCAAACAACTTAAAGAGATAAAAAAATATGATAACAAACATACGACCAATGACCTCCAGCTGCTGCGCTGCCTTCTCAAACATGAGAGAAACGTGACCGCTGTTGCAAAAGATTTGTTCCTGCACAGGAATACGGTAATCTATCGGATAAAAAAACTAGAAGAGCGGCTTGGCCTTTCACTTGATGATCCTAATGTTCGGCTAATGCTGCAGCTTTCTATTATGATGCTCGATTTATGCAATAATAATGCAAAATCACAGGATTTTGTAGGTAATGCATAGGAGAAAGTGGGTGGGATATAGTATTCAGATAAAGAGAGAAATGAAAGACTACCAGTATGAGGAAACGGAAAGCGGAAGTGGACAAGAAGCCGAGGTATTTCAAAGGAGGGGTGCCGGAATTTAAGAAAAACCGTCAAGGCAGGACGGTTTTTCTATCGGCAATACATTTTTCTACAGAGGAAAGTGTTTTTGTCTAATAATTATTCTGGTACGTCTATCGCTTCAAATAAATCTCCCAGTGTTTCTAAAGCGGGCAATAGTTTGGTAACGCCGCAGGTAAAGAAAATGATGCGGATTACTTCAAAAATTTCGTCGATGGCAGCGCCGTTATCCAGGGCAATTTTTGCATGGACTTTCATGGTTGTTTCGGTTCCTGTGGCCATTCCCACAGCCATAACAATCAGTTCCCGGTATTTTTTGGGAATGGAGATATCTTTTTTGTTGCAGTTTACATATTGCTGTAAGAACATATTAATCAGGTTAGGGTCATTGCCCATTACCCGGTGGGAGTCTAAAAGACTTCCTCCGCGGGCTTCTTTTAATTCCTGTAAAATTTCCAGAGAACGTTTTAATTTATCTTCATCTGACTGTTTCATCAAACTCCTCCTTTCATTTTTCTATCAAATTTCTCTTTGTAATCTATGCTTTTCACGGATTAATTTGGTGCTGTGCTATGTGGCTACTGAATCTGGTATTTAGTGCGAAGGAAATCCGGCGCATAATTGGGGAACAGAGCATAAGTTAAAACATCTTCATCTGTCTGTGCCAATGCGCCAATCTCTGCCCTGGTGGTTTCAAAACCGGGTGCCAGCATATCTCCGGGGCGCGGGAAAGCGGGGGATTCTCCATTCAGAGCCTTTTCCAGCAGTTCAGGTGCGATCGGGCCGGGGGGTTTTCCGTACATTCCGCGGCAGTATTCTTTCAATTCCTTGCTTACCATAGCATAGCGGTTTCCCGTTAATACATTTGTGGTTGCCTGTGCGCCGCACATTTGGCTGGAAGGTGTGGCCAGAGGAGGATAGCCCATATCTGCCCGAACTCTTGTGACTTCCTCCAAAACCTCCGGGAGCCGGTCATAGAGCTTCATGGCAGTGAGCTGGCTTTCCAGGTTGGAGAGCATACCTCCGGGAACCTGGTGCTGTAAGCATCCCACATCTACGCCCACAAGTTTTGTTTCAAAATCCGCGTATTTTTTCCGCAGTTTCATAAAATCATCATTAATGGATTTAAACTGTCCCACGTCAATTTTCGGGTCGCGGCTGGTTCCTTTTAATGCCGTGACAAAGCTTTCAATAGGGGGATGAGCCGGGCCCATGGACATGGAAGAAACACAGACATCCAGCCCGTCTACTCCGGCGCGGATAGCTTCCCAATAAGCCATTTCCGCCATGCCTCCGGTACAGTGGCAGTGCAGATGAACAGGGATTTTTAATGCCTTCTTTAAGGCAGAAATCAATTCATAGGCGGCCTGCGGGGTCATTAATCCAGCCATATCCTCCACATGCATCAGGGAAACCCCCATTTTTTCCTGTTCTAAGGCATTCTGTACAAATACCTCTGTGGTGTGGAAGGGACTGACATTGTACTGGACAGAACCTTCTATTTTCTTTCCGGCTTTTTTTACTGCACGGAATGCAGATTCACAGTTGCGCAGATCCTGCAGGGCATCAAAAATAAGAAAAATATCAATGCCCGCTGTTGTTGCCTTTTCTACAAACTTTTCTACAATATCATCGGGATAAGCTTTATAGCCCACCAGATTCTGTGCCCGGAGCACCATCTTCAGCGGTGTGTGCTTCATATATTTCTTAAATTCGCGTACACGATCCCAGGGATCTTCTTTTAAGAACCGCACAGCAACATCAAAGGTTGCGCCTCCCCACATTTCCATGCTGTCATACCCTACCTGATCCATGCGGGTTAAGAGAGGAATCATATCTGCTGTCGTCATCCGTGTGGCAAACAAGGACTGCTGTCCGTCACGAAATTCAACACTGTTAAACTTTAAGGGAATACCAGCACCTGCAAAATCAGCAGCACCGGCACCGATGCCTTCATGGGGCTTTGGTTTTTTGCTCCAAAACAAAAAATCACGTCCTTTCGTAAGTGGTATTAAAATCGGGAACCTTCAAGGGAAGGTGAAGGCTTCTGATTTTACAAAAGGATAAATACAACGTTAAACCATCTAAAGTAAAACGTTAAACTAAAAGGATACAGTAATCATAATATAAAAAAACAGAGTTGTCAATAGGAAAAAAGAAAAAACGCCATAAAAAAATTACGGCGTTCTCCAGAACAGAGCAAAGGGCAGATTGCATGGGTGGCGGACAAAAGATATTGGCGAACAGAAAATATCTGCTACAGGTTTGGGTTCCCACAAAAACTGTCCCGCAGAATTAACGTTGCCGGGAGTGTAATATGGGTAGGTTCCAGACTATGATTAGTGATTTTTTCATAAAGAAGGTCAATAATCTGTTTTCCGATTTCATGGTTCGGCATTTCAATAACGCTTAGCGGCGGATTGGTATGCTGGGCATAATCTGGTTCCAGCATGGCAATGGTCAGCAGCTCCACATCGTCAGGGAAGCGATAGCCAAATCGGTGGAAGGTGTTTAATGCTCCGATGGCAATGGTATCGGAATCACAAAAAATAATCTTTGGAGGATCGGAAAGCCGGCAGTATTGTTCGGCAGCCAGGCATCCTCCGCTGATTGTGTTTGGGATTTTAAAAATATGCTCTGCCATAACATTGATTCCTGCCTGGGAACAGGCATAGAGAAATGCCTGTGTACGCTGTCCGGTAGCTACATAGGAATGTTCGGAAGCAAATACAACGGCTTCTGTGTATCCCTTTTGACGAAATTGTCTGGCGGCCAAAAAACCGACTTCGTGGTTGTCTACGCCTACCGTAGAAAAATGTTCAGAAGTCCGGTTAATCAAAACCAGGGGCATTAACGGGGAAAGTTTCTCCAGGTAGTCCAGATCATCATAAGAACAGGCACCCACAATAATGCCGCTGTATTCATTTTTTAAGATTAATGAACCATATTGGCTCAGATGATCGTTTTCATAGGTCTGAATAACAAGTTCACAGTCAAAATCCAATGCTTTAATTTCAAGCTGCAGTGCGTTCAAAAAAGAAGCCAGGATAGTTGTGCGGTAATCGATGGGCCAGAAAAAGGCAATTACCGGTTTTTTGCTGTCCTGGTTGCGGAGCCGGCGGGCACTTAAATTTGGCTGATAGCCTAGTTCACGCATGGTTTCCAGTACCCGGTCACGTGTGGCCTCTGAAATTTTTCGTTCCTCTGCTTTTCCATTAATAATAATCGATACGGTGGTTACAGAAACACCGGCTGCCTTCGCAACATCTTTAATTGTAGCCATATATTATCCTCATTTCTGGGGGAAAATCCCAAATTGCTTTGTTTTTGTTTTACTAAACTTAATCTTACAAGAGCAAAAACTACTTTGTCAAGATAAAAGGACGAAAGAAATATGTGAAAAATGCATAAAAAAGATAATGAGTAAATGTAAAAAACGACAGAAAAAAGCAAATTCACAAAAAAACCTTGACAAAAGTAAAACGTTAAATTAACATATTCGTAAGGATAAACGTTTTACTAATACGTTAAACTGATACAAAATTAATAAAACATGTAAACCATAAGACTTTTGGGGAAGAAAAGTCTTTCCGTCCAAGGAATGTAAAGAAAGGCAGGAGAATATGAGCATGAGCAATAAAGTAAGAAGGGCAATGGATGGCAATGAAGCAGCAGCGTATGCTTCTTATGCATTTACCGAAGTGGCAGCGATTTATCCGATTACTCCGTCATCACCGATGGCAGAACTGGTAGATAAGTGGTCGGCAGGCGGGATGAAAAATATTTTCGGGCAGCAGGTAAGGCTGGTGGAGATGCAGTCCGAGTGCGGCGCGGTATCGGCGATGCACGGTGCATTGGACGGCGGCGTACTGGCATCTTCCTATACGGCATCCCAGGGATTAATGCTGATGATTCCCACCATGTACCGGATTGCCGGACAGTTAAAGCCGGGAGTCATCCATGTGGCATCCAGAAATGTAGCAACCCACGCGATTTCTATTTCTGCTGAACAGTCGGATGTTCTGGCCTGCCGTCAGACCGGATTTGCCATGATGGCATCTTCCAGCGTGCAGGAAGCTATGGATCTTGGCGCAGTTTCCCATCTTGCAGCTATTAAGGGCCATGTTCCGTTTTTACATTTCTTTGACGGTTTCCGCACATCCCATGAAATCCAGAAGGTGGACTGTCTGGATTATGAGGATTTGAAAAATCTGGTAGATTGGGAAGAGCTTGATAAGTTCCGTGCCAATGCATTAAACCCGGAGCATCCCGTTCTGCGCACGACCGGGCAGTATTCGGATACCTATTTCCAGAGCCGTGAAGCCTGCAATACATATTATGATAACCTGCCGGAAATTGTTGCGGAATATATGGATAAGATCAATGCCATTACCGGGCGTGATTATCGGCCCTTTAATTATTACGGAGCACCCGATGCCGAGCATGTTATCGTGGTTATGGGTTCTTCCAGCGGCTGTGTCCGTGAAACGGTGGACTATCTTCTGGAAAAAGGAGAAAAAGTTGGCTATATCGATGTCCATCTGTACCGTCCGTTTTCTGCAAAATATTTCTTAGAGCAGCTTCCGGAATCGGTGAAAAAGATTACGGTGAATGACCGGACGAAGGAACCGGGGGCCGTGGGTGAACCGTTGTATGAAGATGTCTGCTCTGTAATTTTGGAGTCCGACAGGGATATTGAAGTCCTTGCCTGCCGCTATGGACTGGCCAGCAAGGATTATACTCCCGCGCAGGTGATTGCCCAGTATGACAATATGAAAGCGGATAAATCCCGCAGCCATTACACCATCGGAATTAATGATGATGTAACCCACCTTTCTCTGGAAGTAGGGCCGGAGGTGAATACGGTTCCTGAAGGAACGATTAGCTGTAAGTTCTGGGGGCTGGGCTCGGACGGCACGGTAGGGGCCAATAAGAACACGATTAAGATTATCGGCGATCATACGGACCTGAATGTGCAGGCGTATTTTGAATATGACGGCAAGAAGTCCGGCGGTGTTACCCGTTCCCATCTGCGTTTTGGCAAAGCGCCTATCCGTTCGACTTATCTGGTCAACCATGCGGATTTTATCGCCTGCCATAACAAGTCTTATCTGGATCGGTACGATATCCTGGCGGATGCCAGAGAGGGCGCGAATGTACTGATTACCTGTGACTGGAAGGGCGAGGAGCTGGAAAAGCACCTGACCACAGCATTTAAAAAGGCAGCGGCCCGAAAGAAGATTCATCTGTATACTATTGACTCTACGGCAATCGCAGCAGAACTGGGTCTGGGAAGCAGGACGAATACCATTTTACAGGCAGCATTTTTTAAGATTACCGGGATTATTCCCATTGAAGAAGCGGTTCAGTATATGAAGGCAGCTATCTTAAAATCCTATGGAAAAAAGGGAGATAAGGTGGTCAATATGAACTACGCAGCAGTAGATAAGGGCGCAGAACTGGTGGAAGAGGTGGAAGTTCCACAAAGATGGGCGGATCTGGAGGATGATCCGATAACTACAGATGAGTCTTTGCCAAAGTGGATTCGCAATATTCAGATTCCGGTAAATGCCATGAAGGGAGATTTTATCCCGGTCAGCGAGTTTATTGATCTGCCGGATGGAACCATGCCTCAGGGGACATCGAAATATGAAAAGAGAGGGATTGCCGTTAAGGTTCCGGTTTGGGACAGCGAGAAGTGTATCCAGTGCAATATGTGTTCCTATGTCTGCCCCCATGCATGTATCCGGCCTTTCCTTGCCACCGAAGAAGAAGCGGCAAAAGCACCGGGAGGATTTACCACGGTTTTGGCAAAGGGAAAAGGTATGGAAGGCTATCAGTACCGGATACAGACCTCTGTCCTGGATTGTACCGGATGCGGAAGCTGTGCCAGCGTATGCCCGGCGAAAGAAAAAGCCATTACCATGAAGCCTCTTGATCAGCACCGGGATGAGGCGGCGAACTGGGAGTATGCGATTGCCCTTTCTCCCAAGAAAAACCCGGTGGGTACATCCAGCGTAAAGGGAAGCCAGTTTGAACAGCCATTGCTGGAATTCCCAGGTGCTTGTCCAGGCTGTGGGGAAACACCGTATGCGAAGCTGATTACCCAGCTTTTCGGTGACCGGATGTATGTGGCTACGGCAACAGGATGCTCCCAGGTTTGGGCGACCAGTTTCCCGTCCTTCCCTTATACCACGAATTATAAGGGCCAGGGGCCGGCAGTGGGCGGATCTTTATTTGAGAATAATGCCGAGTACGGCATGGGTATCTGGCTTTCGGTAGAGCAGCAGAGAAGCAAACTGGCGATGTTTGTAAGCACATTGGCTGAAAAGACCAGTGACGGGGCATTAAAAGAAGCAGCAGAGAACTGGCTGGCAGGGATGAACGATACCGAGCAGTCAAAACTTACCGGTGAAGTGCTGAAGGAAAGAATAATGAAGTATACCCCTTCGGAAGAAGAAAAGGAAACGGTAGAAGAAATCAAAGCCAATCTGGATCATCTGACCAAGAAATCAGTATGGTTCTTCGGCGGTGACGGATGGGCTTACGATATCGGTTACGGCGGTCTGGATCATGTGCTGGCATCCGGGGCCAATGTCAATGTTATGGTCTTTGATACAGAAATTTATTCCAATACCGGCGGACAGGCTTCCAAAGCTACGCCTACCGGCGCAGTGGCACAGTTTGCTGCGGCAGGCAAGAGAAATAAGAAGAAAGATTTGGGCATGATGGCGATGAGTTACGGGGATGTATATGTGGCACAGGTAGCCATGGGCGCTAATCCTGCACAATTCTTAAAAGCCATTACCGAGGCAGAAAGCTATGACGGCCCGTCGCTGATTATCGCCTATGCTCCATGCATCAGCCATGGTCTGCGCTGCGGCATGGGAGATGTGCAGGGTGAAATTAAGCGTGCGGTGGATGTGGGATACTGGCAGTTATACCGCCATAACCCGGAACTTGCAGCAGAAGGAAAGAATCCGTTTATTCTGGATTCAAAAGAACCTGCGGGAGATTTCCGCGAGTTTTTGCGGGGAGAAGTACGTTTCTCCGCACTGGAAAGAACCTTCCCCCAGGAGGCAGACGCCCTGTTTGAGAGGACGGAGAAGGAAGCGAAGGCAAGATACGCAAAGTATAAAGCCCTTGCCCAGTAATCCTCGTACCCTGTTGAATTTTTACAGCAAATCGATAAGGAGAATTGATATGAGTACATTCGTAGAAGCGATATTGGGAGGAAATGCAGGGACAGTGGTAACGGTGGAGCCGGATTATATCGTGATAAATGACGGGGTATCTCATGCTGCTGTGGAGGACATCTCCACAGTAGCTTTCCCGGAAAAAGTTCTGGTGATTTATGACCACGATGTACCCACGGGGCGTCCGGAGGCGGCAGCCGTTTTGCGGAAAAATCTGTTGTTTGCAGAAAAATATGGCTGTACCTACATCCAGGCTAAGGGAACCGGATACCAGTATATGGCTGATGAACTGGTAAAACCGGGCCAGATCATTGTCGGCGGCGGTGCCCATGGAAGTATTTTCGGGGCCAGGGGCGCATTAGGCATTAATGTCAGCATTCCCGAGCTGGCACGGGTAACAGAAACCGGGCGTTACAGCATCGTTGTCCCGGAAACGGTGAATATAAGCCTGGAAGGTACACTAAATCTCGGAGTAAGCATTATGGATGCGGCGCTGGCACTGTTAAAGGAAAAAAGGGATGTGGAAAGAAAGGCGCTGGCGTTTTATTGCCCGACCTTGGATCAGCATCAGCGGGATGTGCTCTGCAGCATGGCCTGTATGACCGGGGCTTTTACGGCTTCGGTGATCGAGGAAAAGCCAGGAGATGCTTTTGGCTTTGATTTATCCGGTGTGGAGCCGATGGTGATGATGCCGTGCGAAAACCGCACGGTACAGAAAAAAGCCGGGATAGAGAAACGAGGAAATGTGTCCGGGATGAAGCTGCAGGCCGGACAGATTGGAGGGTACACCGGGGGAACCATAGAGGAACTGAGGAAGGCCGCTGCGCTGATTGACGGAAAAACATTGGCCCGGGGATTTCGTCTGACCGTGTGCCCGGCAACCAGCCGGGACTATATCCAGGCGATGGAAGAAGGCATTCTGACAAAGTTTATTGATTTTGGGGCACAGATCAGTGCTGCCGGGGATCACAGTGTAATCGTACAGGGGGCAGGTGCCATGGGACCAAAGGAATGTCTGGTAACCACAGGACTTTATACCTTTGCAGGAGCTATGGGATGTGAAGACGCGAAAGTTTACTGCGCTTCGACAGAAACGGTGATGGCAGCCGCCGTCAGCAGCCGGATGTAAGGGAGGATCAGGATGGATAAATTATTCAGCGGAAGAATCTGGAAATTTGGAGATGATATTGACACGGATACCATTATCCCAGGAAAGCGCGGCACGATTCCGACAATTGATGAAATGAAAAAATATGCCTTTGAACTGCTCAAACCGGAGTTTGGTTCTACCGTACAGGCAGGGGATATTCTGGTAGCCGGCAGCAATTTCGGCTGCGGTTCCAGCCGTGAGCAGGCGGCAACAGTTCTTTCTTATAATGGGGTGCGCTGCATTATTGCAAAAAGTTTTGCCAGGATTTTTTTCCGCAATGCGTTTAACAGCGGAATCCTGCTGCTGCAGTGTGACGAAATCCAGGACGTGTGCGACGGCGGGGATATTGTCACAGTGGACGTAGAGGCCCAGACCGTAAGCGTGAACGGAAAGAGTTTTTCGGTAGGAGCAATCCCGGAAAACCTGTTTAATATTGTAGCCAATGGAGGCTTGATTGAGGATACAAAAAAACGGATCGCCCAGGGGCTTGTAAAAACCGAAATAAAGCCATTGACTATCGAACAGTGCAGGAAAAAAGGCTATACTATGGTGGAAAAACTGCTGAAGAAAAATGCGGGAAAAGAGCATGTGCAGCCGGGGGATATTGTGATTACAAAACCGGATATGTTTATGATTCATGATATTTACACCACCTATCTGGTCGATACCATGAATAAAATCGGTGCGGAAAAAATCGATGATCCGGACAAAGTAACGATTGTGTGGGATCACTGTATGCCTACTGCGGTGGCGAAAAATGATGCTAATCACTATGATGCCGGGTTAGAACTGGCCAGGAGATATGGGATAAAAAAATTACACATCGGTGAGGGAATCTGCCACACCATTATGCATGAAGCAAAGTACGCGAGGCCGGGAGAAATTGCCACGGCAACGGACAGCCATACAACGACGTATGGCGGGGCAGGAAATTTCTGTACCGGCATCGGCACGGCAGAGATGGCGGCAGCGCTGATTACCGGAGAATTATGGTTTAAAGTGCCTGATGCCATCAAGATTGTGCTAAACGGGCATCTTTCCGATAAAGTGATGTCGAAGGATGTGATCTTAAAAATTCTGGGGGATATTAAAGCCGACGGCGGTCAGTATAAGTCGCTGGAATTTACCGGTCCGGCAGCCCATGAAATGAGTATGGAACAGCGGTTTACGGTGGCAAATATGGCGCTGGAAGCCGGTGCAAAATGCGGATTGTTTGAAGCCGATGAAAAAACGGCGGAGTATTACGGTATGCCCCTGGAAGAGATTGACTGGGTTTGCGTGGATGAAGAAGCCCATTATGAAAAGGTGCTGACCTATGATGTAAGCCAGTTGGAGCCGCAGTTATCCTGTCCCCAGGGCGTGGATAATGTTCATCCCATCAGCGAAGTGATTGGGACAAAGATTGACGAGGTTTACCTGGGAAGCTGTACGAATGGAAGCATTGAAGATCTGGAAGCAGCGGCGGAAATTGTAAAAGGGAAAACCGTGGCAAAGGGGCTGCGCTTTGTGGTTGTCCCGGCGACGAATACCGTATTTAAGCAGGCGATTGAGCGGGGGTACATCAAAACCTTTATTGAAGCGGGGGCAGTGATTTCCCATCCATGCTGCGGTCTGTGCTGCGGTATGCCCTATGGCTTAATGACGGATGATGAAAGGATTCTTTTAACGGCTAACCGGAACTTTATCGGAAGGCAGGGGACGAAAAAAACGTTAAGCTATCTGTCCAGCCCTACTTTAGCGGCGGCTACGGCGATTGCCGGGGTAGTGACCGATCCCAGGAAGTGAGGAAAACATGATAATTAAAAATTTTGAGCAGTTAAAGGACAGGCTGCGTGCCATGCCGGTAAAGCGCCGTGTGGCAGTAACACCGGCCCAGGATGAGCATACATTAGAGGCTGTCTGCCACGCCTGGAAGGACGGCATGGTGGAGCCGGTCTTGATTGGGGATGAGCCTGCCATTCGTGAGATTTTGGACAAGCTTGGCGTCCATGCAGAAGATATGACGATTATTGACGTAAAAGATCCCATCGAAAGTATCCAGAAAGCGGCGGATATGGCGCGGGCAGGCGAAGTGGACTGCATTATGAAGGGCAAAACGGAAACTGGGGCGCTGATGAAGGTTCTGGTGAATAAAGAGCATGGAATCCGAAAGAGCGATACCATGAGTCTGGTGGGATTTATGGAAAGCCCCCATTACCATAAAGTATTTGCCATTACTGACCCGGCACTTCTGACCTATCCTACCAAGGAACAGAAAAAAGCAGCGATTGCCAATGCAGTAAGTGCGTTTCACGCCCTGGGTGTTGAACAGCCGAAGGTGGCTGTTCTGGCGGCGGTGGAGAAGGTAAATCCCAAGATGAAAGAAACGGTAGAAGCAGCAGAAATTAAGGCTGAAGGGGTGGAAGGGTGCATTATCGAAGGGCCGATAAGCTACGACTTGGCGATGGACCCGGATGCTGCTTCTATTAAAGGGTATGAAAGCCCGGTGGCAGGGGATGCGGATCTTTTAGTCGTTCCCGATTTGGTCAGCGGCAATATTGCAGCAAAGACCATTACCGTAATTGGAGGCGGACGGACCGGAGGTGTAGTCTTAGGAGCCCGGGTTCCGGTGCTTTTGGTGTCGCGGGCGGCAAGTGCAGATGACAAGTATATGTCCATTGTCCTGGCGGCTCTGGTCGGGAAAAATTAGGGGGATTACACATGGAAAAGAAAATAAATTTTAAAGTCTGCGGTTTATCGGCAAAGTATTTTGTAGTTTTTTTCGCTATTGTTATGGCATCGGTGTATCTTGGTTTTATGCCTACCGTAAAGATTTACTCGAATGATGCGGGAAGCTATGTAGCCACCAGCTTTATTATGACCATTGCGTTTTTAATGGCTGTGGGAGGAATTTTTTTCTGGCTGGGCAATACCATTCCCATTGTCAATAACTATCTGGGCGGCGCGTGTCTTTTGCCCCTGTTAGGTGCTTCCTTTATGAATTTTATTGGACTGGTGCCCCAGGAACTGGTCAATGGAACGAAGGTGCTGATGTCCGGCGGCTTCCAGGATGCGTATATTGCCATGCTGCTTGTAGGTTCTATTCTGGTTATGGATCGGAAAGTGCTTTTGGGAGCGACGGCAAGGTATCTGCCGACGATTTTGGGAAGCCAGCTTTTTGCCCTGGGATTTTGTATGCTGGCGGGATTAGTGACCGGGTTTGGTGTGCCGGAAGCATTATTTAATATCGGTGCACCCTGTATGTCCGGCGGTTCCGGCGGTGCGATGACCACACTTCCGGCGCTGTACAGCAGCTTGTCCGGTACAGATATGACACCTATGGCGGGACAGTTTCTCTGTTATGCATCGATTGCCAATGTGCTTGCCGTAGTTATGGCGGCAGTGGGCGGCGCGGTTACAGAAAAGATGAAAGGCTTAAACGGCGGCGGGGATATTCTGCGGGCAAAGGGAGCCTCTGTGGATACAGAAGGCGAAAAGCGCCCGGCAACATCTGCGGATTATATTGCCCTTGGCTCCGGTATCTTTATGAGTTTCTGCCTTTACCTGCTTGGAAATATTTTCGGGCAGCTTCCGGGACTAAGTGTAATCCCTGGTCTGGCCTGGACGATTATTTTTGGCATTATGATTAAATGTACAGGGATTATCCCGGACAAGATTGGCGATAACTGTGTGTATTCCATGAATTTTGCGTTAAAATCCCTGCTTCCTATGCTGATTGCAGGTATCGGTATTAATTCGCTGAAATTTGCGACACTGGCGGAGTTCTTCAGTATTGGTTCTTTTGTGGTTATTATTATGGCGGTGTTGGGTGCGTTTATCGGAGCTATGCTTTTTGGGCGGATTTCCGGGCTGTGGTCTTACGAAGCAGGCGTTACAGCAGGACTTTGCTGCTGCAATATCGGCGGCTCCGGCGACCTGGCAGTTCTGTCTGCGGCAAACCGGATGAATCTATTAGCTTTCGCTTCTATCTCCACCCGTATCGGAGGGGCGCTGATGGTTATCTGGATTGGGCTGCTGTATCCGATGTTCCACTAATATAAAGAAAAAAATATAACCTAAAAATCAAAAAATTCTGCAAAATAAATGATTTTGGAAAGGCATGGCAATGTTATCTTGCTGTGCCTTTTCAAAAAAGTAAAAAAGGAGAAAACAATCATGAAAACCTATAAAGTATTTGCGATTAATCCAGGTTCAACATCAACGAAAATTGCCATGTTTGAAAATGATAAAGCCGTATTTTCTAAAAATGTTTCCCATGATGCCAATAAGCTGAAAGAGTTTAAAGAAATTCGGGATCAGTTTGATTACCGCAGGGAAACCATAGTAGAAGAACTGAAAAAGGCCGGACAGAGCCTTGAAGGAATAGATGCTTTTTCTGCACGGGGCGGCGGATTGGTGAATGTGGAGGGCGGCGTATATGAAATCGGGGAAATGCTTTTAGAACACGCCAGAGAAGGGTATACGGTAAAGCATCCGGCTACTTTGGGGGCACAGCTTGCGGCGGCATTTTCTAAGGAATACGGCGGTCAGGCTTTTGTGGTGAATCCGCCGGATGTGGATGAGTTTTGCGATGTGGCAAGAGTAACCGGGTTGAAAGGGATTTACCGGGAGAGCAGGATTCATGCCTTAAACCAGAAGGAAATCGGCATTCGCTACGGGGCGCAGGTGGGGAAAAAGTATGAAGAACTGAACTTGATTATCTGTCATATCGGCGGCGGAATTTCCGTAACCGCCCATCATCACGGGAAAATGATAGACTCCAATGATATTGCGAATGGAGATGGCCCCATGGCACCTACACGCTGCGGTCAGCTTCCGGTAAAGGATGTGATTGCCATGTGCTATTCCGGGAAATTTACAGAAAAAGAAATGCGGGATAAGGTGACGAAAACCGGCGGGCTGGTGGATCATCTGGGAACTTCCGATGCCAGGGAAGTGGGAGAAATGATCCGAAATGGGGACGCCTATGCCAAGCGGATTTATGATGCCATGATCTATGAAATCGGCAAAACGGCAGGGGCAATGGCGGCAGTATTAAAGGGGAAAGTGGACGCCATTATCCTGACGGGAGGGATTTCCCACGACCAATATGTGGTTGATTATTTGAGGGATATGCTCTCCTTTATTGCGCCGTTGGAAGTGATGGCAGGGGAATTTGAAATGGAGGCGCTGGCAGCCGGGGCAATTCGTGTGTTAAGGGGTGAAGAAAAGGCGAAGGTTTATACTGGGGCTCCTGTGTGGAATGGGTTTTCTTGCTGAAGTCAAACATCATAAACCTGAACATTTGATGAAAGGGGTATAAAGTGAGTGGAGGAAAAATACTGGAAGCGGCAGTAATTAAGGGGGATGGCGTAGGCCCGGAAATGATGGAAGCAGCGATTCATGTACTGGATACGGTATGCCGTAAATTTGGGCATAAACTTAAGCTTTATCCGGTGGCAGCCTGCGGAGAAAGTATTGAAGAATGTTTTGATCCGCTGCCGCCTGAATCTTTAGCTATCTGCCGGGGCGTGCCTGCTGTTTTATTTGGCAATACCGGATTAAAAAAGTATCAGTCCCTTCCCTTGGATAAACGACCGGAAGCGGCTTTAATGGGTCTGCGCCGGGGGATGGAAGTGACAACAAATATTCGTCCGGTAAATGTTTATCCTTCTCTGTGGTCTTTTTCTCCGCTGAAAGAAAGAATATTAGAAAAAGGGCTGGATATTGTCTTTGTGCGGGATATTGTAGGCGGTGTATTATGTTCGGATAAGATACGCTCACAGGGAACAGATGGGCTGGAAGCTTATGAATATGAGTATTATAATGAAAAAATTGTGGCACAGACAGCCAGAATTGCCTTTACCATGGCGCAAAAAAGGAAGAAAAAGGTGAGCAGCCTGGATAAATCCAATGTGCTGGAAAGTTCACGGCTTTGGCGTCAGACCATAAAAGAAACAGCAGCAGAATATCCGAATATTGCATTGGATCATTTCTATATTGATAACGCCGCTATGCGGATATTAGAATCGCCGCAGAATTTTGATGTCATTGTCACTTCAAATCTTTTTGGAGATATTATTTCGGATGAAGGGACGCAGATGACAGGAACTCCTTATCTATATGCGTCGGCTGAAGTAAATCAGGATGGCCGGGGAATTTACACACCTAATCAGCTTCATTACCCGGATGAGTCTGTTATTGGAAAGCAGGTCGTAAACCCTGTAGGAATGATTATGGCAGGAGCTTTAATGCTTCGCTATAGTTTTGGGCTGGAGGAAGAAGCCTGTAGGATTGAGCAGGCAGTAAAACAGGTTCTCCAGGATGGGGCAGCAACCAGAGATATTTGGGAAGAAGGAAAAACCGTTTTGTCCACTTATCATATGGGAGCAAAGATTGCGGAGCAGATTATTGATAGAAAATAAGAAGGTTATTTAAAGCAAAAATTTGACGAAATGGTTAATAAGAGGCATGGCAGACAGCATGTTTGCTATGTCTTTTATTAGTATCCTTTGCTGTGTAATTTAATTATACACTACTGCTAATCCCATAAACATAAATATTCCGATGATTTCCATAGCGGTCAGCCCGGCTTTGCTGCAGGCATTCTTGTTTAAACCCGCATTTCTCACATAATTTTTGAGAAGCGGTATTGTGTTCCTGAATATTTGCGTACAGATGCTTCAGACCAAGTTCCTGAAATGCATAAACAACAAGGGTATTTATGGCATCCTGGGCATAGCCTTTCCCCCGGGCAGGGGTTATCAGCTTAATATAAATCTCTGCCGTTTTGCGGTCAAAATCCATATGGGAAAGAATAATTATTCCCCAGCCGTTTTGCGGGTTTTTCTTATCTGCGATAATGCAGGGCAGATGGGTGGCTGAATTTTGCAGAGAATAAAATACACGTATCGGACGCATGGGGGATCTGGGGGAGGTGTAGCCGCCGGTTACCTTTGTACCTGCCAAATCCTGACATAAATCCAGAAGCAAATCTTTATCTTGGTCATTCATCGACCTAAGAACCACCTGATTTCCAATAATTTCCATAATATCCCATCTCCTTATTTTTATGTTTATCCTGTTTTCCCTATTCCTTTTCTTATTCATTTTTTATTTCGTCAATCATCAGCTATCATAACATATTTTTTCTTTATTGTCCTGTTTTTTACTTTACTTCCTCATGGCAGAAATACAAAAGATTTTGAATGGCGTGTATAGCTTTACATCTATACACCCTATAAGCAAGAATATAGTTTACAACCAAAGCCAGGGATGGTAAAGTGAAAGAAAAGGGTGAATGTGATGAAGAAAGAAAAGATAAAAAACGGGCTGATGCTGTTTGCCTTTTTCTTTAAAATCGGCTGCTTTACCTTCGGCGGGGGATGGAGCATCTTAGCGCAGATGGAGCAGGAGTTTGTAGATCGGCGGCAGTGGATAACGAAAGATGAACTGCTGGAAATGGTGGCTGTGGGGAAGTCCATTCCAGGAATTATGATTACCAATATCAGTATGCTGTTTGGCTATCATGTCGGAGGGTTTTGGGGAGGGCTTTGTGCTGTCCTGGGGATTATCTGTCCGGCAGTTCTTATTTTATCCGTGGTGACTTGCTTTTACAATGTACTGAAAACCAATTACTGGTGTCACGGCGCTCTGCGGGGAATACAGGCAGCCGTGGTTCCCATTATCGGCAGCGCTGCTTTTTCACTGGGCAGGGATGCATTGGCAAAGAAAAAGGGAATCCTGATTTGCGGGGGAGCGTTTCTGCTTTCCTGGTTTGCCGGTGTCAGCAATGTCCTTCTGGTGGTTCTCGGAGTGGCTGCGGCGCTTGTGCTGCGGCGGGTTTTGCGTTAGTGTCAGGAAGGAGGCTGCATGGTTTATCTGGAATTATTTTTATCCTTTATTAAAATCGGATTTACCAGCTTCGGCGGAATGTCCATGGTTCCGCTGATTTTGGAAGAGATGCAGGCACACCAGTGGATGAGTGCGGAAGATATGACGAATCTGGTTGCCATCGCAGAGATGACGCCGGGGCCTTTGGGGATTAACTGTGCTACTTTTGCGGGGACACAGGCGGCGGGTTTTCCCGGCGGCATTGCAGCGGTAGCCGGGGTACTGATGCCGGCGTTTACCCTTACACTGGCAGCCGCCGTGTTCTTTGAAAAGTTTCGTAAAAGCGAGGCGATGCAGGCGGTGATGGCGTGGGTAAAGCCCATCTGCATTGCCATGATTTTTAGCGTTATCCTGACCTTGAGCATGGAAAATTATATGGTTCAGGGAAAGGTTTCGCCCTCCTCGGTGGGGATTGGGCTGATGATGCTGTATCTGCTGGTGAAAAGGAAATGGTCGGTACCCAGGGTTATTACCAGCGCGGCAGTGCTGGGGGTGGTTTTTTATGGGATAGTGCCGCTTTTTTAATCTGTTTTTGTTTTAAGGAAATCATAACAGGAAATGGATAAGGGAATGAGAGAAGTAAAATTTTTTGCTATCTTAACCAACTGTAAGAATACGGTCACGGAATATTAAGTGCAGGATGTTAATGTAGAACCATCAAACATTTACGGAGGAGGTACTACATATGGCTGCACTGGTCGGGTTTATTATGATTGCATTGATCGTCATTTTGCTTTTAAAGGGCAAGATGTCGCCGATTGTCGTTCTGGCGGTGATTCCTACTTCTGCCCTGGGGCGGTCCGGTTGCACGGGCGGCCACGGTGCTGGGGATGGATGTCAATGAACTGTGGCACATCTTAATCCCGATTCAGGTGGTTGGTTTTATCATTAACATTATTCTGGCGCTTCCTCTTGGGCTTTGCATCGGTACAGACGCTTGATTCCTGTGACTTAATCTTAACGGACTATTCCATGCCCTGTATGAACGGGGTGGAGCTGTGCGAAATCGTGCGCAAGCTCAATCCTCAAATCCGCCTGATTTTAATGAGCGGTACCGAAGATGTACGGTTTTCCTGGTATTTAAAAAATGCGTTTATTGATGAATTTATCTTAAAATCGGAATTGGCAAAGCGGTTTTCTCAATTAGCGGAGCAGATTTAGAAGCAGATGTTATTGTGAATATGTGGACATTAACAAACAGACAGGATGGAAGTTGGACGTGAATGATTTGTTCTTGTTATTCTCCCAGCTTTTTCTTATAATAGAGGGAAGAATAATCAAAGGAAGATGGAGGAGAAGTATAGAAGGCAGACGAAAACGTAAAAAGGCGGCAAGAACGATAAAGGAGTGCGTGCTATGAAAAAAAAATTGCCTGTTGGTATCGAAAGCTTTGAAGAATTTTTTAAAGAAAACTTTTACTATATTGATAAAACCATGTTTATTGCCGAACTGTTAAATAACTGGGGAAAGGTGAATTTATTTACCCGTCCCCGCCGTTTTGGCAAGTCACTGAATATGAGTATGTTAAAAGCCTTTTTTGAGATTGGCAGTGACCAGACATTATTTGAGGGATTGGAAATATCCCGGGAAAAAGAATTATGTGAGAAGTATATGGGAAGTTTTCCGGTGGTGTCCATATCGCTGAAAAGTTTGGATGGGCCAACCTATCAGGAAGCATGTACTGCCCTGCGACCGGTGATCGGAATGGAGGCTATGAGGTTTTCATTTTTGGAGAAAAGCGATAAATTAACCAATGATGAAAAGAATATGTATCGGGCATTGGTTCATGTGAACGAAAAAGGCCGGTTTACGATGGAAAAAGATGTTCTGCTGACCAGTTTAAAGATACTTTCGCGGCTTTTATCCAGGCATTATGACAGCAAGGTGATTCTTCTGATTGACGAGTATGATGTGCCCCTGGATAAGGCATTCCAGGCGGGATATTATGGAGAGATGGTTTCCCTGCTTCGCAGTCTGTTCGGCAATGCATTAAAAACGAACGAATACCTCTATTTTGCGGTGCTCACTGGATGCCTGAGAATTTCCAGGGAGAGTATTTTTACCGGCCTGAATAATTTGAATGTGATGACCATTACAGATTCTTATTTTCATACGGCTTTTGGATTTACTGACCGTGAGGTGGAAAAATTATTAAGGGATTTCGGGTTAGAGGAGGCGCTTGAAACGATGCGGGACTGGTATGACGGCTATATGTTCAGCGGCACATCGGTTTACTGTCCCTGGGACGTAATGAAATACACTCAGGCGCTGCTTAAGGACAGGGATGCAAAACCGGAAAATTACTGGGCCAATACCAGCGGAAATGAGATGATACGCCGGTTTATTGGGAAGGCGGATCGGCAGACCAGAAGTGAGATCGAGCGTTTAATTGCCGGGGAATCAATTGTAAAGCCGATAAATCAGGAACTGACTTACAGCGAACTGGATGCATCCATTGATAATTTGTGGAGCGTGTTATTTACTGCCGGGTATCTGACCCAGAGGGGAAGGAGAGCCGGAGATCAGTGGGAACTGGCTATTCCAAACCGGGAAATCCGGGAGCTGTTTGTGAAGCAGATCCAGGAGTGGTTTAGGGGAGAAACCAGGGCGGACGCAGGGAAACTAAAGCGCTTCTGTGAGGCATTTCCAGGCGGAAATGTATTGGAAGTAGAAGAAATGCTTAGGGGATACCTGTGGAAATCCATCAGCATTCGGGATACGGCAGTAAAAAAAGAAATGAAGGAAAATTTTTTTCACGGCCTTTTACTTGGGCTTTTACAGTATCAGAATAACTGGGAGATTGAGTCTAATGCAGAATCCGGCGAGGGTTACAGCGATATCTTGATAAAAACACAGGATCGAACCGGAGTTGTCATCGAAATTAAATATGCAGAGGAGGGTAATCTGGAAAAAGGCTGTGAAGAAGCGCTGGCGCAGATTGAAACCCGACAGTATGATGCAGTACTCCGCAGGGACGGCATGGAGAATATTCTTAAATATGGAATCGCGTTTTATAAAAAGAACTGTAAGGCAGTTCTTGGATAAAATGCCCACAACCTCCTGAATCACCCGTGCGAGAGCCTTTGCTGCTTTGGACTGATAGATGACCGATTGGAAATTGAAAGTCCTGGAAAACTATTTTCTTGAAGCACTGGAGTATTCGGAGTCTAGTGGGCAGACAGTAAAACTGGTTTTAAGAAACAATATTATTGCTAGAACGGCAAGGCAAACGGAAACATGGCAACAAACATGATCCGACATTGACTTATTCGCTGAACATATAGTTCGCAGTTGATTTACCTTTTCTGTCTTTTTCAGAAAAAAAATTATAAAAAAGCCAAGGCTTCAGTCCGCATAATACTCCCTGACCAGCGATAAAAAGTATTGATCGGCTTTGGATAAAAAACCGTTTTTTAATGTAGTAATACACATATTCCACCCGGGGCTGTATTTTTCGTCAATGGAAAGCAGCGCCGGTGGACATTCCATAGAGGTAATATCTGCATAATCCCGGGGCAGGAAGGTAATGCCCAGACCTTTACCGGCAAGGCTCTGCGCGGTTTCATAATTTTTCAGTGTGAGGGCAGTCGGAGGGCTGGGCGATAAACAGCTTTTTTGCGGCCTGGGAGATGCTCTTTTCATCAGCAATGGTTTTCACATAGAGAAGTTCGCGGCTGGTCATGATTTCTCCTTTTGCTGGGGGATTTTGAAGTATATACTTGCATTTAGAATAAGAAAAAGTTGTGGGTAAAGGTAGTGCCAGTGTTTTTCATAAAGGGTTTAGTAGCATAAATAATTTTGAGAGTTTAATAGTATTTGAGAAATATCAAAATCTTAAACCTTCCAATCCATGATATGTATAGATATTTTTGCTGCACCAAGCCCCTCACATAGTTCATTATAAAAATGTTGTCGCTCTTTTACTAATTCTGTAATAGTTATCATGTGATAAGGAAAAACTGTATCATCTGAAACTGGAGCATATCGGATATTTTTAATAAAAAATACGGGTAAAAGAAAGTAAAGCTTTTCTGATTTATACTGAATAGTCATACGACTCTTAAAACGACAATAGCGTAAATCACAGGTGCAATCTTTTTCATAAAACAGACCATACAAACTTGGTGATTTTCTTATTGTATTGTCATCATCTTCATATTCAAATTTATTATGTATACAAGGTAAATAATGCTGTTGTATAAGATGTTTGAATAAATGCTCAATAGAATTAGCCGTATACTCCCAGGTTTTAAATTTTATTGGTACAGAAGAATAGTTAAAATTTGGTATCATTGCCTCCAATGCCAGGATTTCATCTTTTGGCAATGCAATTAAATTATTTTGTAAAAGAAATTCACAAATATAAAATTCAATGCATACTATAGGAACTAAATAAATGTTATAGTACAAAGTTTTGTTTATTAAAATATCCTCTATCCAACGATTATATCGATTAACAGTTCTTGAATTATTAGGTACTAAATCATAAAAAGCATAAATAATATTTTCAGTACCTCTAAGTTCTAAGGCCGTATTTAATAAATTGTTTACACCACCTGAAAAATGGATATGTTGTCCATAACTTGAACTTTTTAATAGAATGGAACTGGGCGTTTTCTTGTTATCCTCAAAAACTAATTCTATTGCCATTAAAACTCCTCCAAAGTAAGCTGTTTATTTTCATAATGAATCAAACAAGATGTAGACGAAAATAAATCAAATCCAAAAAGATTTTTCATACTGATAATTATATAATTTGCATTCTTTAACTTTTTTAATAAATCAGGAGTTAAATATAAATCAGCATTATCTAACAATAATACCTGCACACCCGAACAGGCTGCATAAATCTGCTCTGTGTTTAAATCTTGAGCATGATAGTCACATAAATAACAGCTGATGCCCTGATTCCTGCAATATAATTCTACAGCAGATAATAGCAAAGTTTTACCCATGCCGGAATAGCCTCTAAGATAAGTTACCCCTTTATTGAACTTTACTTTGATATTGATACCATTAAATATAGTATTTATATCCACGCTATCCCTCCTCTGCTTTATCAAGAAAATCAATAAAATTGTGATAAACAATATCTTTATATTTAATATCACAATCCTGGATAATTACCCTTGGCAGGGCAGGTTCCCTCCATAAAACGTGGCCAGTTGTTATTAAAGGTAATAATTGTAATACATTAACTCCACATTCTATCACGTCAAAACATTTTGATGGTGACAATATGATATTTAATAATGTCTTACAGCCTGTACTCAAACAACTTTTATTTAATGCGCCTAAGTCCCTGTCCCGACCTAATATCATTGTGGAGGATACATATTCTGCTTTATCCACGGCAGCCAACACTTTCCTGATTAGTATGGTATCTTCTAAAACTTGACCATCAAAATATAAATCATTATAATTGATTACTCGACCTAAATAGCCGGGTACATCCTGTGCAGAAGTATAGATACATAATGACATAAAGGCACCACCTTTCCTTGACAAGAGTATAACATTTTTGTTGTTTTTAGTCAAAAAGCCAAGACTTCAGTTCGCATAATACTCCCTAACCAGTGATAAAAAGTATTGATCGGCTTTGGATAAAAAACCGTTTTTTAATGTAGTAATGCACATATTCCACCCGGGGCTGTATTTTTCGTCAATGGAAAGCAGCGCCGGTGGACATTCCATAGAGGTAATATCTGCATAATCCCGGGGCAGGAAGGTAATGCCCAGACCTTTACCGGCGAGGCTCTGCGCGGTTTCATAATTTTTCAGCGTGAGAGCAGTCGGAGGGCTGATTTTTGCTTTTGCCAGGATAGCATCCGTTACGTGGCGGATGCGCTGCTGTTTATGAAGCATAATCAACGGCTCATTTTTTAACAGCTTTACATCCAGAACAGGGTAGGGATAACCCTCTTTTTTTTGGGCTTTTTCAATGAGCGGGTGGTTTTTGGCAATGGCAATAACAAAGGGATCATTGGTTAAAAGTTCGTAGAGCAATGCAGGCTGGGCATTGTGTTTTGGGGCGTGGAGAATGGCAAAATCCAGCTCGCCGGAGAGGAGTTTTTCTTCCTGCATCTGGGTATCGCCTTCAAAAATATGAAGTTCTATGGCGGGACATTTCTGCTTAAAGACGGGCAGAATTTTCGGCAGGACAATGGTTCCCAGATGATTGGTAATCCCCATATGAATACGGCCGGTTTTTAAGTTGTTAATATCGCTGATCTCGGTTTCAAAGTCATGATAAATCTTTAAAATCTGACAGGCAATATGATAATAGCGCTCCCCGGCATAGGTTAAGGTCAGCCCGCCAATGCTCCGGTTAAATAACTGCGTGCCAAGCTGCTCTTCAATCCGCTGTAAAGACTGGCTTAAGGAGGGCTGGGCGATAAACAGCTTTTTTGCGGCCTGGGAGATGCTCTTTTCATCGGCAATGGTTTTCACATAGAGAAGTTCGCGGCTGGTCATAGGTTCTCCTTTTGCTGGGGAATGCGGAACGGGTGCTTTGTTTTGATTATAAGGAAAAGCGGAGAGATTGTAAAGTGAATATTCGGAATCCGGAAAGACAAAGAGTTTTGCTCTCAGACCAACAGTAGGTAATGCACAGAATTTTTGATTTAGGGGTCTGGCAAAACTCTTTTTTGGGATTTGCCTGCTGTAGCCAGTATAAACAATAAGAAAATCCCCGTCAAATAGAAAAATCCTTATAGGAAGTATAGTCTGGCGATATAGAGGAGAAATCGCCGGTTTGCCTGGGCGGAAAATCCACCCTTTATCCATAGGAAAAATCAATGAGATTTATAATATATATAGTATTTGTATTATACACTCATCTGGTGTATAGTGGACTTACAGAGATAAAGGGTTTGAAAAACAACATCATATTTAAGGAGGAAGAGCAATGGTAAAGTTATATGACGGCGGGGTTTATCTGGTTCATGGAAAAGAGGTTGTCCCGGAAGCTGAGGCGGCGAAGGTGGAGGCACTGACAGGTAAAGCAGCAGTAAAGGAAGATGCCGTAAAGGGGACGATGGCCTACTCGATTATGGAAGCCCACAATACATCCGGGGATATGGCTCATTTAAAGCTGAAATTCGATGCGATGGCTTCCCATGATATCACCTTTGTGGGCATTGTCCAGACGGCGAAGGCTTCCGGGATGGAGAAATTTCCGATTCCCTATGTCCTGACCAACTGCCATAATTCCCTGTGTGCGGTCGGCGGAACCATTAACGAAGATGACCATATGTTTGGTCTGTCTGCGGCGAAGAAGTACGGCGGAATTTATGTTCCTCCTCATATTGCGGTAATTCACCAGTATATGCGGGAAATGCACGCAGGCTGCGGCAGGATGATTCTGGGTTCGGATTCCCACACCCGCTACGGTGCTCTGGGAACCATGGCTATCGGCGAGGGCGGCGGAGAGCTGGTGAAGCAGCTTTTAGAAGATACCTACGATGTAGCTTATCCCGGCGCAGTTGTCATTTACCTGGACGGAAAGCCAAATCCCGGCGTAGGTCCGCAGGATATTGCCCTGGCGATTATCGGTGCAGTCTTTAAGAAGGGCTATGTAAAGAATAAAGTGATGGAATTTGTAGGGCCGGGTATTGCTTCCATGTCCACGGATTTTAGAAACGGCATTGATGTAATGACTACCGAAACCACCTGTTTATCTTCGATTTGGCAAACGGATGAAGATACGAAGAGTTTTCTGGCACTCCATGGAAGAGAAGGGGATTACCGGGAGTTGAATCCGGCAGAGGTTGCTTACTATGACGGCTGTGTCTATGTAGATTTAAGCACGGTAAAACCAATGATTGCCCTGCCCTTCCATCCGAGCAATACTTACGAAATCGACGAATTAAACAGCAATCTGGAAGATATCTTGCGGAGTGTGGAAAAGGAAGCCGAGAAAGTCAGCGGCGGACGGGCACCGTTTACGCTGATGGATAAGATTGTGAACGGGAAGCTTCAGGTACAGCAGGGAATTATCGCAGGCTGTGCAGGCGGCAATTATACGAACGTGATCGAAGCTGCTCATATGTTAAAGGGAAGAAGCTGCGGTGCCGGAGAGTTCTCCCTGGCGGTTTATCCATCTTCTCAGCCGGTATTTATCGACCTGACCAGAAAGGGTGTGATTGCCGATTTAATGGAGGCCGGTGCAATTATCCGTACAGCGTTCTGCGGACCGTGCTTCGGCGCAGGGGATACGCCCTGCCATAATGGCTTAAGCATCCGCCACACCACCCGAAACTTCCCCAACCGTGAAGGCTCCAAGCCGGGCAATGGGCAGATGTCAGCGGTTGCATTAATGGATGCCCGTTCCATCGCAGCCACGGCGGCAAACGGCGGTATTTTAACCTCTGCCGAGCAGTATGACGTCTGGGGCGATGTTCCTGAATATAACTTTGACAAGACCGTCTATGACCGCCGTGTTTATCAGGGCTTTGGACAGGGCGAAGGAGAAAAGGATCTGGTTTACGGCCCGAACATCAAGGACTGGCCGCAGATGAGCCCGCTGACCGACAATATTTTATTAAAAGTATGTTCCAAGATTTTAGATGAAGTGACCACCACCGATGAACTGATTCCTTCCGGCGAAACCTCTTCCTTCCGTTCAAATCCTTTAGGACTGGCAGAGTTTACCTTATCCAGAAGAGATCCGGAGTATGTGGGAAGAAGTAAAGAGGTCGATAAGCTGGAAAAGGCAAGGGTAAATGGTGAAGATGTGCTGGCTCTTGCGCCGGAATTGGAAGATGTTTTTGCTGCGATTCGTACCATTCCGGGGCAGGAAAAGGTTCAGGCGGCAGAAACCGAGATTGGAAGCATGATTTATGCCAATAAGCCGGGCGACGGTTCAGCCAGAGAGCAGGCGGCGAGCTGCCAGAGAGTGATCGGCGGTCTGGCCAATATCACCAGAGAATATGCAACCAAGCGCTACCGCTCGAATGTGATGAACTGGGGCATGATTCCTTTCCAGACAACGGATGAATTGGATTTTGAAGTGGGCGATTATATCTACGTTCCCGGCATCAGGGAAGCACTGGACGGGGATTTAAAGGATATCCGGGCTTATATCATAAAAGATGGGAACATTAAGGATAGAACTGTAAAGGAATTAAAGCTGTATGTGGCGGAGATGACGAAGGATGAGCGGGCGATTGTCAAGGCAGGCTGTCTGATTAATTATAATAAAAACCGGAAGGGCTTATAAGAAAAAAGTTAGCTTATTGCAATATGCACAGCAAGTAAGGGGCAGGGTGAAAAGAACAGCTTTCATCTGTGTCGGTCTGGGCAGTGAAGTGTAAACAGAACGGAGGAAATTATGGAAATCACAAGACCAGCGATAGCGGGAACCCTGGAATCGAGTGACTGTCAGGTGACGGTGGAGCCGGGGGTAGGAAAGATTGAATTTTATCTGGAAAGCGCGGTAATTCACCAGTACGGAAACCAGATTAAAACCGTAGTGATGGATACTTTAAAAAGACTGGAAATTGACAATGTAAAGCTGACGATGGTGGACAAGGGAGCATTGGACTGCACCATTAAGGCGCGGGTGGAGGGGGCGGTTTTCCGCTCCGCCTGCCAGTTGGAACAGCTTCCGTGGGGAGGTGCGATTCAATGAGGAATGAAAATAAAAAACGCCTAAGACGTACCATGATGTTTTTAAATGCCCAAAAGCCTGGGCTGATTAAAGACCCTTATATCTACAAGCCGGATTCCATTATGCTGGATCTGGAGGATGCCGTGGCGGAAAACCAGAAGGATGCAGCGAGGTTTTCTCTCTACCATGCATTAAAGGAGATTGACTACCGGGGCTGTGAGCGCGTGGTTCGGATTAACGGTCTGGACAGCCCGTACTGGCAGGAAGATATCCGCTGTTCGGTTGCCGGCGGCTGTGATGCCATCCGCATTCCCAAGACCGAGAAGGCAGAGGATGTAAAGATCGTGGAAGAGGCAGTGATTGCCGCAGAAAGGGAATTTGATATTCCCGAAGGCCGGACGCTTATTATGGCGGCGATTGAGTCTGCCAGAGGGGTGATGCGGGCACTGGATATCTGTGAATCTTCGGAAAGGCTTTTTGGCATCGCGCTTTCCGGCGGCGATTACACGAAGGATCTGCAGACCCATATCACGGGAACCGGGCTGGAGCTGATGGGGGCAAGGCAGAATATGATTATCGCGGCAAGGGCTGCGGGCGTACAGTGCTTTGATACGGTGTATACTAATCTGGATGATATGGAAGGCTTTAGAAAAGATGTGGAAACCATCCATCTGATGGGTTTTGACGGGAAATCCATTATCAATCCAAGACAGATTAACATTGTCCACGAAATCTTTACCCCAAGTCCGAAGGATATTATCTTTGCGGAAAAGGTGGTGCGGGAGATCGATACCAAGAAGGCACAGGGAATCGGTGTATTTACGGTTGACGGCAAGATGATTGATATTGCGTTCTATGACGGGGCAAAGCGGACGATTGAACTGGCGAAGGCATCCGGTGTATATAAGGGGGACTTATAAGATGATTAATGCTGTGGGAAGAGATATACCAGAAGAGATTTTAAGGATTACCGGGAAAGAGGTATTTCAGGGCAATCACTACCGGGACGGCTATACTTATAAAAAAGACGGCCCTATGACGACCTGTGTGGTAAAAAATACCGACAATAAGCTGGTGGAAACGATTCATGATGCGCTGGTGAAATGCGGGATTAAGGATGGCATGACTTTAGGCTTTCATCATCACTTCCGCGAGGGCGACTATGTGGTCAATATGGTTATGGAAGAGGTTCACCGGATGGGAATTAAGGACATTACGATCTGTGCAAGCTCCCTGGGAAAGGCGCACGATCCGATTGTTCCCTATATCGAGGACGGAACCATTACCAGCATCCAGTCGTCCGGGGTGAGGGGAAAGATCGGGCAGGCGATTTCCGAAGGGAAGCTAAAAGGTCTTGCCATTATGCGCTCTCACGGCGGGCGTGTCCGGGCAATCGAAAGCGGAGAAACCCGGATTGATATTGCTTTTATCGGTGCGCCCACCTGCGATGATTACGGCAACTGCCGGGGCATTGGCGGAAAGAGCGACTGCGGTGTGCTTTCCT